>JAZKHM010000147.1:0-11337 GCA_040385405.1 Bacteroidota bacterium
TTTATGCCGCTCAGCAAAAAGGGTTTTTCAAAGATGCGGGTCTGGATGTAGTATTACTTGAAGGAAATTCGCAAACGCCGCCTGTAAAAAGGGTTCTCGACGGCAAAGCTGATTTTGGAGTAACAGGCTCCGATATTCTTAACTATCACATCGATAAAAAGCCGGTAGTGGTAATCTCTGTGATTTTCCAGCATTCCCCATATGCGGTTATAACCCTGGCGAAAAGTAATATTAACTCCGCCACCGATCTGGCGGGGAAAAAAATCATGGCTTCCAGAGACCAGGGCTGGCTTTTAATAAGGGCGATGTTTATCCGGGAAGGAATACCTCTCAACCAAATAAATCTTGTTCCACACTCCTGGGACAATCGTGATCTGGTGAGTGGAAAAGTAGATGCAATCACAGCTTACAGCACGGTTGAACCTCATCTGATCAGAAAAATGGGCTATGAGGTAAAGCTCATACGCCCTATTGATTACGGGATCGATTTTTATGGTGATGTCCTTTTCACAAGTAGTTCGATGGCCGATAAAGAACCAGAAAAAGTTGAAAAGTTTAATCAGGCCTGCCTTAAAGGATGGGAATATGCCATGTCACATCCTTCCGAAATGGCTGATTATATATTGACACTGCCTGGAGTTAGGGAAAGAGGTATTTCTAAAAATGACTTGCTAATCGAATCCGCAGAAATGCAGAAACTAATTCTACCTGATCTGGTGGAAATCGGTCACGTCAATCAGGGAAGATGGCAAACCATGCTGGATGTGTATAAGCAACTTGGACTTTCCCCGAAAGATCATTCTTTAGACGGGTTTATATTTCAAAATGCCAGTGATAGAAAAATACTGTATTTCGATATCCTGATTTATATCATGGTTATCGGAAGCTCACTTTTCGTGCTTGCGATTTTTTGGAACTGGCAGTTAAGGAAGATCGTTAAAAGAAAAACTAACGCGCTGCAGAATGAAATTACAGTCAGAAAGAATGCTGAACAACGATTAGAACTTGCTATTCAGGCTGCAGGACTCGGAATATGGGACTGGAACCCCCTTACTAGTGAAACAAATTATGACAAAAACTGGATCCGGCTGCTTGGATACAATCCTGAACAATTTCTAAAAGGCTCTTCATGGCTCGATATTGTTCATCCTGACGACTATGATATGGTCAAAGAAATCATGAAGGGAATTGTAGAAGGTAAGTATCCTTCAAATAGCCTGGCCTATCGTATAAAAACAAAAGATGGCCTCTGGAAATGGATCCTTTCTTTTACAAAAACAGTAAGTTTCCAGGATGATGGTAAGGCCGCCAATATTATAGGCACTCACCTGGATATCGATTTTATTAAAGAGAAAGAAATCGAACTTGAAAATACTACAAAGGAATTGAGAAAGACCAACGCGGAACTTCAGAAGTTTGCCTACATAACTTCACATAATCTTCGGGCACCCGTAATTAATCTAATGAGCCTTACTGAAATGCAGTCTGAAGAAGCCCTTTCGCCTGAACTCCACGAGGAGATTAATCATAAGATCCATTATTGTGTGCAACAACTGGACTCAACCCTGGCCGATTTGATTGAGATTGTTGCAAGCAAGTCAGGAAACCATGTTCATAAAGAAAACTTAGATCTCCAGGCCGAACTAAACGTGATCGTGAGAAGTATAGAGAAGCAAATAAAAGAATCCGGAGCACGAATCGAAACAGATTTTTCGCAAATTAACACTATTTATTTCCCGAAAAGATTCCTTCATAGCCTGCTTCTTAACCTTTTAACTAACGCGATAAAATACAAGTCGGAACAACGAAATCTGGTTATAATTCTGAAGACAATCGTTAGAAAAGACTATACAGTTCTATATTTCAGCGATAATGGATTGGGCATGGATATGAAGAAATTCGGAAATAAAATATTTGGGCTTTATCAGCGTTTCCATAGCAAAATAGATGGTAAAGGGCTCGGGTTATATATAGTCAAATCTCAAATAGAATCAATGGATGGAAGAATCAAAGTAGACAGCGCCCCTGATTCGGGTACAACTTTTAAAATCTATTTTAAGAACCAGATACCCTAATAGCCTATTTATCCGTAATATATCAGTGACAGAATTAATAAACGGCTAAACATCTATTTATTTGAGATATATTTAGGAAAATGCAGGTCTACACAATTTAATAATTATTAAAAATGAAAAAGATTTTTTTAACTCTAACCATTTTAACTGGAATGGCTGTTTTCATGTCGTTCGATAAAGCTGTAAAAGAGGTAAAGTACACGGTTGACACCGAACGCTCTACCATCGACTGGTCTGCAAAAAAAGTTGGCGGCGGGCACACCGGAACTGTAAAGATCACTTCCGGAACGCTGGTTTATAATGGAAAATCTTTAACAAAAGGTAGTTTTCTTATAAATATGCCGAGCATAACTTCTGATAATGCCAGGGTAACAACTCACCTGAAATCAGACGACTTCTTTTCTGCAGAGAAAAATCCAAATTCAAAATTTGAGATAACTAAGGTTACTGCCGCGGGAGCCGACAGGGTCAACATTGCAGGTGTCCTTACGATCAAGGGAATAAGCCATCCTATTGCTTTTCCTGCGACAGTAAAAGCACAGAAAAATATAATAGTTGCCGTTGCTAACGGAATACGTGTGGACAGGACAAAATATGACATCAAATTTCGTTCAAAAACTTTCTTCTCTGAAATAGGCGATAAAGCGATTGATGACGAATTTGAACTGAATATTAATTTGGTAGCGAAGAAGTAGAACAAGGAGCAAAGAGCAAGGAACAAGGACTGCAGGTCGGAAAGAATCTCTCGTCTTTTGCTCCTTTTTTCACGTTTGGTACGCTTGAGGTCTTTATTCTTTGCTCTTTGTTCCTTGTTCCTATTATATTATCCGGAACCCCTCCCCCTCCATCCCCACCTTTGCAATCGCTTTCGACTTGGCGTGGTAAAACAAGCATTCCCACTTATCTTCGGCAGCTCTTAATCCATATTCGTGACGGAGTTCCATTGCTCTTCTTCCGTCAAAGTCATATTTCGCCATGAATTTTCTGAGCAGCTGCTCCGGCTCAGGCAGAATATCGCCTCCAAAGAATATGGTTTCGCCATTCTCATTGATTAAAAACACCTGGTGAAATTCGCAATGTCCTCCGGTAATTTCGTATGATATGGTATCGGTCAGTTTACCGTTCCCTTCCACAAAGTGTACAGAACCGCTACGTTGCATAAAATCAAAAATCTCCGTTTTATAGGAGCGCGAAGGCTTGCTGTAAGCAGCTTCCCATTCCCCTCGCTGAATGATATATTCAGCGTTTGGAAAACTTAGTGAAACGTCGTTTCCTTTCTTATTGATCATGCCTCCCGAGTGATCAAAATGAAGGTGTGACATTAGCACCAGACTAACATCTTCCGGCTGAAAACCCGCTTTTCGGATGTTCTCGTGGATTATTAACTCATCTTCTTCGTTCCTAAATCCAAGCCCGGTGTCCAGAATTATAAGTTCATCTCTGGTCTTAACGAGGAAGGGCTGCACATAAATAAAGAGTGAAGCCGGACGGTCTTTTGGGTTATGAATAGCCGGATCAAATGGCAAAAATGTTTTAGAAATATCTACCGAATAAGACCCTTCGTTTAAGGCTAATACTTTCAATGTCTTTGCTTTTTATATGGTTAAATTCTATTTTTACGGCTTAACTGGGCAAAGATATGCAAAAAAGGTGGGTGGAGCAGGAGGTTAAAGGCCTTGCTGAAATGGAAGAATTGCAGCGAACTCTTAATGTCGACTCAGTTTTAGCCAGCCTCCTTGTGGGAAGGGGAATTACCAATTTTGAAGAAGCCCGCCGCTTCTTCAGGCCGGAACTGAATCATTTACATGATCCCTTCCTCATGCGGGATATGGATCTGGCCATTTTACGAATTGAAAGTGCATTAGCTTCACAAGAAAAAATACTTGTGTATGGTGATTACGATGTGGATGGTACTACCTCTGTAGCACTGGTTTACAGTTTCTTTAAAAAGTATCATTCCGAAATTGATTTCTACATTCCCGATCGATACAAAGAGGGCTATGGCATTTCCACACAGGGAATTGACTATGCAGCTGAAAATGGCTGCACTCTTATCATCGCACTCGACTGCGGGATTAAGTCGGTTGATAAAATTGATTACGCTAATAAAAGAAATGTAGACTTCATTATCTGCGATCACCACCTTCCGGGGGATGTGATCCCTGCTGCCGTGGCTGTTCTGGACCCTAAACGCTTAGATTGTCCATATCCCTACAAAGAACTTTCAGGATGCGGGATCGGATTTAAACTGGTGCAGGCCTATGCCCAGAAAAACAACATCCCCTTCAGCGATATTTCATGTTACCTGGACCTGGTTGCAGTAAGCATTGCATCTGATATCGTTCCAATAACGGGCGAAAACAGGGTGCTTGCCTGGTTCGGACTTCAAAAAATTAATACAGATCCCTGCAAAGGGATTACAGCATTGATGAATTTATCTGGCAGGAGAGATAACCTCACCATTACTGATGTAGTTTTTACCATCGGCCCGCGCATTAATGCAGCTGGGCGGATTGACGATGCAAAACATGCTGTCAATTTATTAATTGCAGACACCGATGCTGTTGCGATTGAAAAAGGACAAGTCATTAACCTGAAAAATTCAGAACGGAAAGAACACGACAGTAATATCACCGATCAGGCCTTAGCATTGATCGACAGTAACCCAGAATTGATAGGCCGAAAAACTACAGTAGTTTACAATGAGCTATGGCACAAAGGTGTTATTGGCATTGTCGCCTCGCGCCTCACTGAGAAGTACTATCGTCCGACAATTGTCATGACAAAATCTAATGGCTATGCTGCGGGTTCAGCAAGGTCTGTAGCTGGTTTTGATCTGTATGAAGCCCTTTTGGAGTGCAGCGATCTCCTTGAACAATTTGGCGGACACAAATATGCGGCAGGCCTTACCCTTAAAACCGAAAATATTCCTGCTTTTCAACAGAAGTTCGAAGAGGTTGTCGCCCGGACAATCCCGGAAGAACTTCTTGTACAGGCTATAACTATTGAAGCCGAACTGGAACTCGGGCAGATAAATCCCAAGTTCGTGAGGATCTTAAAGCAGTTTGAACCTTTCGGACCTCAAAATATGGCTCCAATTTTTGTGAGCAGAAATGTTTATACTTACGGCTCGGCTGGCACAGTTGGCGACAAGCATTTAAAAATGAGCGTTCATCAGGATAACAAGACTTATTATAACTGTATAGGATTCGGGCTTAGTGAATATCTGCCATCGATAAATAATGGTATGCCCTTTGATATTTGTTATACCATTGAAGAAAACACGTGGAAAGACACAAGAACACTGCAATTGAATATAAAAGGTATACGTCTGTCACAAACAGCTTCGGGCATTTAAAATGATCTTAAGAGCTGAACACCTCGTAAAAAAATACAAACAACGTACTGTTGTTAACGACGTTTCTTTCCAGGTTTCACAGGGCGAAATCGTTGGCCTTCTGGGTCCGAATGGTGCAGGCAAAACCACCTCGTTTTACATGATCGTTGGCCTTATCAGGCCTAATCAGGGAAATGTTTATCTTGATGATGTAGATATTACCGAGGATCCAATGTATCGCAGGGCCCAGAAAGGGATCGGATACCTTGCGCAGGAGGCATCAGTTTTCCGCAAGTTAACTGTAGAAGACAACATTAAGGCTGTTTTAGAAATGGGCCGTTTAAATAAAGAAGATCAAAGAGAAAAGCTGGAGCAGCTCATCGACGAGTTCAGTCTCCATAAGGTTCGGAAAAACCGGGGCGATTTGCTCTCCGGAGGCGAGCGACGCAGAACAGAAATTGCCCGTGCCCTTGCTGCTGATCCAAATTTCATTCTCCTTGATGAACCCTTTGCGGGAGTCGATCCAATTGCTGTGGAAGAGATACAAAGTATTGTAGCCAAACTTAAATTAAGAAATATAGGTATCCTGATTACCGACCACAATGTTCAGGAGACACTTTCCATCACCGACAGGGCTTACCTGCTGGCCGAAGGAAAAATCATGCTTACCGGGACTCCGGTAGAAATTGCAAATAATGAAATGGCTAAAAAATTCTACCTTGGCCAGAATTTTGAATTGCGTAAAAAGAAAATCTAAGCCGGGCTAAAGTCCTATCATTTTATGACAATAGTAAACTCTATTTTTACCTGGTTTATGAAAAAGCGGATGCATCAGATCGAGCTTTTCATAAAATATCCTTACGACGTACAAGATGAATGGTTTCAAAGCCTGATTTCATCGGCTCAGTATACTGAATGGGGTAAAGATCATGGCTATTCATCGATATATACCCAGGACCAGTTTAAAGAGCGCGTTCCCATTCAAAATTACGATACCCTCAAACCTTATATTGAACGAATGCTTGCTGGCGAACAGAATGTACTCTGGCCGTCTGAAATAAAGTGGTTTGCAAAATCATCCGGAACAACCAACGACCGCAGTAAGTTTATTCCGGTAAGCGAGGAGTCCCTGGAAGAATGCCATTTTAAAGGCGGTAAAGATTTACTAACCATATATTGTGATAACCGTCCAGACACTAAAATATTTACTGGCAAATGCCTCGTTTTGGGCGGCAGTCATCAGATCAACCAGCTAAACGCTGATTCTTGCTACGGCGATCTTTCAGCAGTTCTGATCAAGAATTTACCTTTTTGGGCTGAATTTTACCGTACTCCGGATATGTCCATAGCATTGATGGACGACTTCGAAGAAAAGGTTGAAAAGATGGCACAGGCTACCATTAATGTGAATGTGACAAATATATCCGGTGTTCCCACTTGGAACCTCGTACTGGCAAAAAGGGTACTTGAAATAACAGGCAAAGACAATCTGCTGGAGGTATGGCCAAACCTGGAATTTTACTTCCACGGGGCCGTAAATTTTAATCCTTACCGGGAACAATTTAAAAAACTCATCCCACGTGACGATATGTATTATATGGAAACGTATAATGCATCCGAAGGATTCTTTGGGATACAGGACCAGCCAAATTCCGAAGAAATGCTCTTAATGCTGGATTATGGAATTTATTATGAATTTCTTCCAATGGAAGACATTCACTCCGAAAGCCCAAAGACTCTGGGCTTGGACCAGGTTGAACTTAACAAGAACTATGCTCTAATAATTTCAACCAACGCGGGATTATGGAGATATATGATCGGAGATACCATAAAGTTTACCTCTCTGTCACCGCATCGCATCCAGATCACCGGGCGCACAAAACATTTTATCAATGCGTTTGGCGAAGAGCTTATTATAGACAATGCAGAGAAAGGACTTTCAAAGGCTTGTGCTGAGACTAATGCGATAATCCGGGATTATACTGCATGCCCGATATACTTCCAGGGAAACGACGCCGGGGGACACGAGTGGATCATTGAATTTGAAAAGAAACCCAATGATATTGAAAGATTTACCGATGTGCTGGATGAAACCTTAAGAAGCGTCAATTCAGATTACGATGCCAAACGATTCAAAGACATGGCTCTGCGCAGGCCAACTATTCATGTGGCCGAAGACGGTATATTCTACAACTGGATGAAGAACCGCGGCAAACTCGGCGGTCAGCACAAAGTACCCAGGCTGGCTAATGACAGGGCGTATGTGGATGAGATACTCAAAATGTTGTAGCGAACAAGGAATAAGGAGCAAAGACTGGCAACGTACCTAATGTTGGATTACCAAGATTCAGGAATAAGTACGCAAACGCACCTGTCAAATTTTATCTCTCCGATATACTGTCTTTGTTCTTTGCTCCTTGTTCTTTGTTCTTTTTCTTCGGAAATGCCAGCGACGCCACAATACTCGCGGTCAAAATAAACAGTATTATAAACAAGGAGTGGCTCGTTCTAAAGCCCCAATCACTGAGCCAATGATGCCCTAACATTTTCACCCCGATAAAGATCAGCAATATAGAGAGTCCGGTTTTAAGGTAATGGAACTTGTGTATCACATTAACAAGCAGGAAAAACATCGATCTCAGGCCAAGGATTGCGAAAATATTGGAGAAGAAAACAATGTAGGGATCTTTGGTCACTGCAAAGATGGCGGGAATTGAATCTACCGCGAAGATAAGGTCTGTAAATTCTACAATTAAAAGAACAATAAACAGTGGAGTTATCATTCTTTTGCCATCTATCTTAATGAAAAACCTGTTTCCTGCGAATTCCGGATAAACCGAAAAATACCTGGATGCAAAACGCACAACCTTATGGTTCTCTGTATCAATGCTCTCGTCCTCACTTCGGTTTATAAACATCATTATTCCGGTGTAAACAAGGAATGCTCCGAAAAGGTAAAGTATCCATCCAAACTCGTTGATTAACGTGGCTCCCAGAAAAATGAACAGAAAACGCATAATCACGGCTCCAATGATTCCCCAAAAAAGCACCCGGTGATAATATTTTTCGTTCACTCCGAACGCCGAAAAAATAAGCACCATTACGAAGATATTATCAACGGAAAGAGCATATTCAATAACATACCCGGTAAGGAATTCAAGCGCCAGGTTTTGTTTGTAAAGTGCAAGGCTCACCGCATAATTATCAGGGATGAGCGCAATGTTATGAAGATGTTTTGCAGTGATCTCCTGCAGTTCGGCAAAATTGGTAATGTCATGCAGCACCTCACCTTCGCTCAACAATAAGAAATAGAAACCGATGGCAAAACTCACCCAGATGAAACTCATCGTTGCGGCCTCTTTCATACTAACCTTTTTATCGGTCTTGTTGAAGATTCCAAGATCGATGGAAAGCATCAGGATAATAAAAAGCAGAAAACTGCCGAAAAATATATATTCGTTAGACATTATTTTTTACGCTCTGTTGTGAAACGCACGAGCTGTTCCAAGGCATCGCGGGAACTGTGTGCAGGTAAATCATTTAAAATACGGAAAGCCTCAATCTGATAAGCCTCCATCTGTTGGGTCGCATAATCCATGCCACCACTTCTCCGGACAAAATCGATTATTTCAGAAACCTTATCCGACTCTTCATTATGGTTTCTTACAAGATTAATGATCCGCTTCTTCTCTGATCGGCTTGTCCTGTTTAAGGCATAGATCAATGGCAGGGTGATTTTCTTCTCCTTTATATCAATTCCCAGGGGTTTACCAATGGAGTCTGTACCGAAATCAAAAAGGTCATCCTTTATTTGGAATGCAATTCCAACTTTCTCTCCGAAAAGGCGCATTTTCTCAACTGTTTCTGCATCTGCCCCGGCAGAAGCGGCTCCGCACGCGCAACAAGAGGCAATTAGTGATGCTGTTTTCTGTCGGATAACCTCATAGTAGATCTTTTCGTCGATATCGAGCCTGCGGGCTTTTTCGATCTGAAGCAACTCTCCTTCACTCATTTGTTTAACAGCTTCAGAAACGATCTTGAGAAGACCGAAATCACCATTATTAATGGACAACAATAATCCTTTAGATAAAAGGAAATCACCAACAAGCACTGCTATTTTATTCTTCCATAAAGCATTTATTGAAAAAAAACCCCGCCTTTGATAGGAATTATCCACCACGTCATCATGCACCAGGGTTGCTGTGTGTAAAAGTTCGACAAGAGCGGCTCCGCGATGTGTAGCCTCAGTAATTCCTCCGCACAAACTTGCTGAGAAGAAAACAAACATCGGGCGGATCTGCTTGCCTTTACGTTTGACAATATAGTGAGTGATACGGTCCAGAAGCGGAACAGAACTCTGCATGGAAGATTTGAACTTCCCTTCAAAAGTATCAAGTTCTGCGGCGATAGGCTTTTTAATCTCGTCGAGACTCAGCATTAATTTTATGGACCTGTTAGTATGAATTTGATCATGCAAACATATCGAAAATGCAGCATTTTTCCAGTACGTATTACTGGATACCGGACTTAAATTAAACGCAGATGTCGTAAAGTATGTTGATAGAATGCGAAGTTTTTCGGAAAACGCTTTAAGCCGTTAACAATCCGGCAGGTGTTTCATGCAATTGCGAACATTCCCTTTTGCCTTAAAAAAAGTTGGGCATAAAACAGGCTAAGGGTTTGACGGTTTTTCCCAATTTGAATTTAGAAGCTCTTAATATGACACCACGGGTGGCGTAAATGCAATTAAAATTGCTGTACTATTAGTACGTATAGCGCAGCTAATATAAACCCTAATGGAATAATTGCGATGAGTAGGTTGTAGTTAAGTCTTTTCATGATGTGATAATTTTGAGTGTCAATTCTAACTGATTTAAATCAAATAAGAGACCAAAGCCTAATCTATCATTCAAAGCCGGTTTTACGTTTCAGGTTACCCAAAAACTGAGAATTTTTTACCCCAATGCGGGGAAGAAAATCATCGAAGAAACTTCCCTATACCCAATACGTTAAGATAAAGGATACTACCAATAAAGAAATCAGGCTGTATCCTGTATCAATGAGAAGGAGTTTCCATGATTTCTGCTCCCATACTGTTGCGCCGAGATGACCCGGAAGATAAAAACCCAGCCAGGTAAAGATTGCCGTGCTCAAGGCATTGGACAAAGGCCCCATTTCCGGAATACCCGGCACGAACTGCCATGCTGCGATATTATGCGCCAGCACCCAGGCAAAAAAGAAGTTTCCAATTACCATAAAGATCATTCCTTTCATCATGACTTTTGGATCAGGCTTCATGTTTGCATCATACCCCATTTCCCTCCCCCATGCCTTGCCAAAAAGTGGAGTGTACCAGATAAAACCAATAAGGAAATTGACAACAACTGCAACAAGTATCGCAGCCATGTTTAGGTTTAGTTCCATTTTTAGTTCTTGTTTAGGATCCCTACTCTTTTGGATTTTCGGGTACTCCCGTTTTTAAATGGTTACTGCTCCATTTTAACTCAATAGCAAAAGGGTTTCTCATAGGTATAATAAATATACATGATCTTATGGAATTAAAAGACGAATAGAGGTGCGATATTAATCGCTGCATCATATGCCTGAATTAACGATTTTTTAATACTTTTGCACCTCTTGAAAAGGCTATTCACGGAGAGGTGTCAGAGTGGCCGAACGAGCGAGCTTGGAAAGTTCGTGTACTAGCAATGGTACCGTGGGTTCGAATCCCACCCTCTCCGCAAAGAAATGCTGTCCGCCCTCAGGCGGATGGCATTTTTTATTTCAGGCGTTAAGAGCGCAGCTCTTATAAGCATGGAATAAAAAATGACAAAGCGGAGTGAAACGAAGCGACAGCATTTCTTTGCTGGTCCCCCCAATGGGATCAATGAAATTAATCCCAGCGGAGCTCGTAAAAGCGAAAAA
>JAZKHM010000148.1:0-11289 GCA_040385405.1 Bacteroidota bacterium
TTTTCTGGAGATACCGGTCTCGTGCTTTATTGAAATACAAAAAGGCGGAATCCCTCCTGCCCTTATCGCGATATTCGCTGGCTTTTGAGAAAAATGGATTGTCTGGGTTTTGGGTTATTTTCGAGGTCTTATCATTACAGGAACAGTAGAAAAAGGCAAGGCAAATCAAAAATGCGGGTTGTTTCAAGGCTGTAGATTTCACCTAATTTAAAAATTATGTGATTAATCAAGCATACAAATGGATTATTTTACCGCATTATAATCCCCGGTAACATAAAACATTCCCTAAAGCGGGAAAAATCCTTCAAAATGAAAGTTGTGCGCCGGGTATTAAAAATTATTTTTCTTTTGTGTGTCCCTTTATTTTTTCTATATCTTTAAAAAACCATAAGTATTTGCATTCCAGAAAAGTTATTCTTTTTGGGAATTAACGAGCATAACACAATATTCCACATTAATTACAAATAAGCACCGTTTTCCGCGGATAAATACTGCTGTATAAAGTTCTGACCGAAAAGAATATGTTGACAGGAAAAAAACATACAGTACAAGAGGGTATGCTGCTTGCACAATTACGTGAAGGAAGTAATGATGCTTTTGACAGACTTTATGAGAAATACTGGAAGGATGTTGTAGACGAAGCATTTAAGCGTCTTGGGGATAAAGATGACGCTAAAGATACCGCGCAGGAAGTATTCACTAGTCTATGGATTAGAAAAAGTGAAGTCCCAATCCATAATTTTCCCGGCTGGCTTTACACGGTAACCAAAAATCAGGTTTTTCAGCGTATCCAAAAACAGGGTCGCTACGTGGAAATTCCGGATATTTTGTCCGAATTAAAAACCTGTGATAATCACGCCGATTCAGCGGTTTTAGAAAAGGAACTTAGTAGTTCTTACGAAGCCCTCATTGCTTCTCTCCCAAAACAGCAGCGTGTCATATTTAAAATGCGATATCAGGATGATCTCTTTCCTGATGAAATAGCATTAAAGCTGGATCTTTCTTCCAAAACTGTTCGAAATCATTTAGGCAGGGCCCTGGTTAAAGTTAAAGCCATGTTAATGTTATTTCAATTCTTGATATACTTTGCTGTAAAGTAAAGAGGCCTGTACACTGCTCCGAATAAATCTTAAAATAAATTTTCATGCCAGCTGGGCAAAGTTGGGCACATCATACACATATACCTATATACCCATCCATAGATCAGTTGGAAAAGAAAAAGTTTTTAGAAATACTCGGGAAATATAATTCGGGAAATGCATCTGAAGAAGAAATAGCTTTCCTGGATGCCTACTATAAGTCATGTGATATCCGTGCTGATCTTATCAGCCACTTAGACGAACCAGAGCGTGCAAATTTTAAAACTGAACTAAGGGATTCGATTACTGACAAGATATCACGCTACGAAAATGAAAAAGGTAAGAAAAACAATAAAATTATTTTCAGACTGGCAGTTTCTGTTGCTGCGGCAATTATTATTGTTATATCCGCATTATATTACTATCCCCAACAACCCAAAACAGAACTGGCGCAGAATAAAATAAGCGAAAAGGATATTGAACCCGGCGGAAATAAAGCTTTACTTACATTATCTAACGGGCAGAAAATTAGTTTGACCGATGCCAGTATAGGTACCCTTGCAAAACAGGCGGGCGTGAAAATTACGAAAACTGCTGACGGCCAATTGGTTTATACCGTTTTGGATGGTTCACAGGGCAGCGTTTATGGCGATAGCCAGTTCAATACAATAGAAACACCCCAAGGGGGGCAGTATCGGGTACGTTTACCGGATGGATCAGACGTGTGGCTGAACGCTGCTTCCGCATTGACCTATCCATCGAGTTTTACTGCCGGGAAAACCCGCAATGTGGATTTAAAAGGTGAAGCTTATTTTGAAATTGCAAAGGACCGAACACGTCCTTTTATAGTGAAGACTTCAACGCAGGAGGTTGAAGTTTTAGGAACCCACTTTAATATCAATGCATACGGGGATGAACCCGCTGTAAAAACTACACTGCTTGAGGGCAGTGTTAAAGTAAATGGCCTTAATGGAAAGCGC
The DNA here is from genome assembly GCA_040385405.1 of Bacteroidota bacterium. GTDB lineage: Bacteria > Bacteroidota > Bacteroidia > Sphingobacteriales > Sphingobacteriaceae > Daejeonella. Next base: position 2,060 of record JAZKHM010000148.1, read on the forward strand.
AAACTTTTAATACCCGGACAGCAATCCGTTTTAACCGCCAGCAATATGCAGGTTGCGAAAATAGACACTGACCTGGCCGTTGCATGGAAGAATAATCAGTTTGTTTTTGAAAGTGATGATATCCGGTATATTATGCGAATGGTTGCCCGCTGGTACAATGTGGAAGTGGAATATGCAGGCCCCATTCCGGAAAACAAATTCGGAGGCGCAGTCTCCAGATTTGAAAATGTTTCTGAAGTTTTGAACTCTCTTGAATCTACCGGTAAGGTTAATTTCAAACTGCTGGGAAAGCGAATAATAGTAAGTAAATAGTGAATCGGAATAATGAGAATTTTTAATCTTAAACTAAAAAATATGTATAAAAATCTACGAACGAAAACATAAGGTGCAAAAAACCAGGGATGCAGAAAGCGCCCTGGTCAATGTTTGGCTACTGTCAATAATAAGATTTCAAAATTAATCAGCAGATACCCCAGCTTGGAAACAAAGGTATTTTGCTTAAACCAAACTCAGCAAATGTATAAAAATTATGTACGTGAATTGGTTGCAACCAGTTCGTTTAAAATAGGACTTATCATGCGCCTGACCACCCTGATAATCATAGCTACATTCATGCAGGTTAGCGCAGCGGGTTTCGCGCAAAAGATCAGCATGTCTAAATCAAATGCTCCTCTGAAAGAAGTGCTTAAAAATTTACGAATCCAGAGCGGCTATAACTTTGTATATACTGACGACTTATTAGAAATGTCCGGACCGGTAAATATAAAAGTTTACCAGGCAGAACTAGAAGATGTACTCATCGAAATCTTTAATAAGCAGCCTTTATCATACTCTATCAACAAAAACACCATCACACTGAGGGAGAAGCTGAAAACGGCTTACAAAACCATTCCCAATTCGGTGATCCTTGCTGATATTGTAGTAAGAGGGCAGGTCAAAGATGCTAAAGGCGAAACGCTCATTGGAGCAAGTGTCAAAGTTAAAGGCACTGCTCTGGGCGTCAGTACGGATGTCAATGGCAATTATACCCTGACATTAACCGATCCCAACAGTACGCTGGTGTTTTCATCCATAGGATACACTACCCAGGAAATTGCTGTTAACAATCAGACAGTAATTAATGTAACACTTCTCGAAGATGCCGCCTTATTAGGCGAAGTTGTGGTTATCGGGTATGGAACGCAGAAAAAAGTAAATCTGGTGGGAGCTGTTGCTGCCGTTGTTGTCGATGAGAAGCTTACAAGCAGGGCCCTGCCTAATATTTCATCCGGCTTAACCGGACTGGTACCGGGCCTCGCGGCAGTCCAGTCGTCGGGCATGGCGGGTAATAACGAAGCCAGTTTGATAATCAGGGGTTTAGGTACCGTAAATAACGCCAGCCCGCTGGTTGTTGTCGACGGAATGCCGGATGTGGACATTAACAGAATTAACATCAATGATATAGAAACGATCTCTGTATTAAAAGATGCTACATCTGCTGCTGTTTATGGTTCCCGTGCTGCTAACGGAGTTATCCTGATCACTACCAAGACCGGTAAAGGCCAAAATAAAACGACCCTCAATTATACCGGCAACACTTCCCTTACCGTACCAACCCGGGCAATGGAATTTATGTCCGATTACCCGAGAGCTTTAACGCTTCACCAGCGCAGGGCTGCAGTAAATACGCTTCCGGGAAACCAGACATTCAGAAACGGAACAATCGACCAATGGATGGCACTGGGAATGATTGATCCGATCAGATACCCCAATACCGACTGGTGGGATGTAATCATGAGAAATGGAACGTTCCAGAATCATAACGTTTCGGCATCCGGAGGAAGTGAGGCATCTAATTTCTTCGCTTCCGTCGGAATGAAAGATGAAAAGGGACTACAGATCAATAACGATTATAAGCAGTACAATGCGCGTTTCAATTTCGACTCTAAAGTTAAGAGCAATATGAACGTTGGTGTACGATTTAATGGTAACTGGTCTGATTTTACCTTTGCATTATCTGAAGGGTTTACCGATCCTGACCCTGGAAATACCGCAGGTACGGATATGCAGTATGCTATCGCGGGCATCTTGCCTTATGATCCTGCAACAGGCTATTACGGCGGGGTTATGGCTTATGGTGAAGATCCTCAGGCCTACAATCCGTATACACTCTATGTTAATAATCAGAATCAAAACAATCGCCAGGAAATAAACAGCAGTTTTTATTACGACTGGACGCCTATAAAAGGACTGACCGCCCGTGTTGATTATGCGATGAATTATTATAACCAGTTTCGCCTGAGTGCCCCTACTCCTAATACAGCATATAATTTTCAGTCCTCGTCTTTCGGCAGCAGAATATATGTAGGCGCAAATGCGGGTGTCTCCAATCAAACCAACACCGGGTTCAAGACTTTACTGAACGGAAGCATAAACTACAATCGCAGTTTTGGTAAAAACCATGACGTGAGTGCCTTATTGGTTTATAGTGAAGAATTCTGGAAAGATCGTTACCAGGGAAGCTCCAGGAATGACCGCTTACACCCCTCTTTAAGGGAAGTTGACGCGGCGCTCACTGATATTCAGTCTACGGGCGGAAATTCCAGCACGGAAGGCCTGCGATCATACATCACCCGGATAAACTATACCGCATTTAATAAGTACCTGTTTGAAGCGAGCATTCGGGCAGACGGGTCTTCGAAATTTGTGGAAGGAAGTCAGTATGGCTACTTTCCTTCGGCTGGTTTCGGATGGCGTTTCACCGAGGAGAGTTTCATTAATAAGTTTACCAATAAATTTATGAACAGCGGTAAACTGAGGTTAAGTTATGGAAGCCTGGGAAATAACAGCGGCGTGGGTCGCTTTGAGCAGCAGGAGACACTCAATACCTTAAACTATGTAACAGGGGGGAACGTTCAGAAAGGATTCGTAAATAGCAAATTAATTAATCCTTTCCTTACCTGGGAAACCACCACCGTCTTCAATTCGGGTCTGGATCTGGCCTTCATGAACAGCCGCTTAAGCGCAACCTTAGATTACTACGATCGCTTAACCACCGGAATGAACCGTCCTTCTGAGTTTTCTATTCTTCTTACCGGTGCTTACAGTCCTCCGCCAAGAACCAATATTGGTAACCTGAGAAACCGGGGGGTTGAATTAGACCTTGGCTGGAAAGATAAAGCCGGCGAGTTCCTTTACGGGATAAATGTAAATGCCTCATACAACAGAACGAACCTGGAAAAATGGAACCAGTTTTTAGGTCGCGGCAGTACTTTCCTGAATATGCCATACCGCTTTGTTTACACGTACCAGGATAAAGGTATCGCGCAAACCTGGCAGGACGTATATAATGCTACACCGCAAGGGGCATCACCGGGAGATCTTCTTCGCGAGGATTTAAACGGGGATGGCCGTATTGACGGTAATGACAGGAAAGCCTACGACGGACTGCAGGAAGACCGCCCTACTACTTATTTTGCGTTTAACGGAAACGTCGCCTGGAAAGGCATCGACCTTTCTGTGCTATTGTCGGGTGCTACAGGACGGAAGGATTTCTGGGTCAACGCTTACAATAACATGAACTTCGGTAATTCGCGCTACGCTTCTACCGTTGATCATTGGAATAACCCCTGGTCTGTTGAGAACCGCCAGGGTGAATGGCCCCGTCTGGGCGGCAATGGCGCGAACCGGGAAACCACCACATTCTGGCTGGATGATATGTCCTATCTGCGTTTAAAGAATATTCAGGTGGGATATAACCTGCCTTCCAAATTACTGAAACGAGTGGGCGCAACTAATCTGAGAATTGTAGGATCTGCAGAAAATCTCGGGACCATTACCTCCTTCAGGGGGCTTGATCCTGAAAAGCAGTCGGATTCAAATAATCTTTATCCTATTAACAAATCTTATTCTGTTGCTGTCAATCTTACGTTTTAACAGGGTTCAAATTCATGTACAAGACAAAAATATTTGAAATGAGACTTAATATAAAAACAGTAATCATTACTCTTGTCGCCGGGTTAATGATATCCCAAAGCTCCTGTAAGAAGGATCTTCTTAAACAGGAGCCGACAACTGACCTGGCTGCGGAAGCGTTCTGGAAAACCGAAGAGGATGCTACTATTGCCCTGATGGGTGCGTATTCAGCAACCCGCGCTGTTTTCGATCGCGATTATTATTTTGACGGGCACGGGGAATATACGCGGGTACGCGGCACGAGCGCTACTAATGGGAACATACTTCGCGGAGATGCCTACCAGGGCGCGGGCTATGGCCCTTCAGGATATGGGGGTGGTTTTGATAAATACTACCGTTACCTGTACGGGGCTGTTAACCGCACAAACTATGTAATTGAGAACATTAACAAAAGGATGATTCCAACGGCAACGGGAGCGACACTTACCAAGCTGGAAGGCATTATAGCTGAAGCTCGTCTGTTACGTGGAATGTCTTATTTCCGCCTGATTTCTATGTGGGGGGATGTGCCTTATATCTCTAAGGTGGTTAATTCCAACGACGAAGTGTCGGACCTTGCCCGCCTTCCGATTGCGCAGGTCAGAGACTCTATTTTGGCTGATTTTACGTATGCCATTGATAAATTACCTGCCAAAGGGGTGTCACTAGGCCGCTCAGGCAAACCAGCTGCACTCGCATTTCGTGGAAAATTACATCTGTTCTGGGCAAGCTGGAAGAAGAATGGCTGGCCTGAACTGAAAGGATTCACGCAGAACAGCGCCGAAGCTACCGCTTCTTTTGCTGCAGCTGCTGCGGATTTCAAAAGGGTGATAAACGATTTTGGCTTAACACTTTATAAGAACGGCGACCCGGGACAGATTGATGCATTGGGAAAAGCTGATATCCTGCCTAATTACTTCGAGTTATTTACTCCTAAAGCCAACGGCAACCCCGAAATGATTATGGCCTTTACCCATATGGGTATACCAGCAAATCCCTCGCAGGGGGAAGAATTAATGCGTGATTTTTCTGGTCGTACCATTGAAGGCTCACAATGCTGGATTTCCCCCCGTTATGAATTGGCAGACCGGTATCAGTTAACTACTACGGGTGATTTTGCTCCTAAAATGGTCCAGATGAACCCTACTACCAATCCTGCGGCCAGAACGACGCTGAATTCGGCTGTAAACCCGAATACCTATGCCAACCGGGATTACCGGATGAAATCCAGCATCCTGTGGGATTATGAAATGACCATCGGTTTGGCCGCTTTGAAGTCTACCGGCTTCTCTCCTTTTATTTACCAGACCTGGGCAGCTAATGTGACCATTAACGGAGAAAAGTTTATCAGTTACAATACCGATGGTTCTAACTCAGGATACGTCTTCCGTAAATTTGTAAGAAACTATGAAGGCCTGGGAAGAAGCGAAGGTGATTACTACTTCCCGGTCATGCGCCTGGCAGATGTTTACCTGATGTATGCTGAGGCCACCAATGAAGTTAGCGGCCCGCAGGCAGATGCGATTGCTTTGCTTAACACCATCAGGCGCCGGGGTAACCTTCCGCCTTTAGGCCCTGCTAAATTTGCGGGCAAACAAGCCTTTTTTGATGCTATTGAGCAGGAACGTATTGTTGAACTGGTGGGCGAAGGACAAAGAGGTTTTGATCTGCGCCGCTGGAGAGCTATCGAAAAGGTCTGGGGTGGTCCGGGCAGTGCCGGAGTATGGCGTCAGGATACCTGGGGAGCCAACCAGGAACGCTATTACCAGAACACCGCCGACCGCACGTATCAGCAAAATTATATTTTCAGAATTCCGCCGGGCGAAAGAGATCGTAATCCAAATTTAACACAGAACGAACCCTGGTTCTAATTCATTTTAATCGAACACATTTAAACATATTATGATGAAGAAATATTTTCAGACAGCATTTCTACTCCTGCTCATTGGCCTGGTAATTACTGCCTGTGAGAAAGATATTCCAGTGGATGAAGACGGATTGCTTATTACCGATCGTACGGAATGCGCTGTGGTTAATTTTGAACTGTTAGGAAGCGATTTCGTAACCGTCAGGTCGAAAGTTCCGGTAATTGATACCGTTGCACAGACCGTCCAGGTGGAAGTACTTTTTGGTACAGATCTTAAGAATGTCTATCCGCAGTTTACCTTGTCTTCCGACTGTAAATTAGACCCTAAAATCATAGGCAAAGTGGACCTCTCAGATCTGGCAAATCCAAAAGTCTACACTGTTATTTCGGGTAACCGCAAGATCAGGAAGGCATATCAGCTCATCATCAAATACCAATAATAATCGAAAAACATTATGATGAAATCTATATTAAATTCAGGGAAAATATCAGTTCTGTTAGCTATACTACTTATTTTGGGTCTGGCTTCATGTGAGCAGAAAGAATATGAAATTCCGGAGCCTGTATCAGGGCTTTCCAATGATGGTATTAAAAGAACTCTGGGTCCCAATATCGTTGGTTTGCCTATCGAATTTGCTTATGCGATGGCTCTTCCAAAATCTAAGGGTAAATTACTTAGTGCAAAGGTGGAGGCGTCTATTGCAGGTGCTGCGGGCACTTACCTCGAACACAGGTCCTTTTATACCAGTGCCAGCGGTCAGGATGTGCCGGTCCTGGTAGGCAGCCCTTCAGTGAAGGATGGCAACGCTACAAAGGTTACGTTTACGGTAGATACAAATGCCGCTACCCTGAGGTACTTTTACGTGGTTCCTGAAGAAGCAAGGGGCAAAACAGTGTCGTTTACCTTTTCTGCAACCAGCAGCGATGGGGGTTCGGTATCCTATCAGTTAGGTCCATATACTATCTCTAAAATGGACATTAAACGTACTATTGCTGTCTCGAATAACAATAATGCGTATATCTCCATCGAAGATATGGCGGTTTATACTGCTGCCACTGCGGCACCTGTCGCTGCTAAAATAGACCTGGTTTACCTTTTCAGAACAACGCCATCCACTTTTAGTCATGCCCTGGTATCCCCCGGCTCAGATCCTGTTTATTTACCTGGAGTAGTATTGCCGGCGGGAGTAAACAGAAAATCCAAATTGAGGAAAGTGTTTAACCTGCAGGATAGAAACCTTGCCCAGCTGCAGTTCGGAATCTATGTCGACGATAAGGATTTCCAGGAAATCAACTTATCGGATGCACCGGATTATGCCATCGGGCTGCGAGCCGAAGCAGGAGTCTGGGTAGAAACACAGGATAAAAAATACCGGGCATATATCTATTTAAATTCTGTTAACGCTAATGGCAGTGCCGTTATAAGTATTCTGAGATATACACTTTAATTCATTATAAGATGAAACTAAAAGGCTTATTCACTTACCTGCTTGCCGTATTATTTTTAAACCTCAATAATGCTTATGCGCAGACAGATCATATAGGTGCGGCCTTCAATTTACCGGGCCATCCCCGGATATTGATGTTAGCAGGCGAAGAGGCTGTAATTAAAAATACCATAGCGAAGGATAAAACATGGGAAAATGTACATCAGACTATCCTGGCAGAATCTGATAAACTATTAAGTTTGCCTCCGGTAGAACGAATCCAGATAGGCCGTCGCTTATTAGATAAGTCAAGAGAAGCATTACGCCGTTTATTTTTTCTTTCCTATTCATACCGAACTACAGCAAAGCCACAATATCTGGCGCGTGCAGAAAAAGAACTTCTTGCGATCTCTGCATTCAGCGACTGGAACCCTTCTCACTTTTTAGATGTTGGTGAAATGACCATGGCTGCAGCTATCGGTTACGACTGGCTTTACGCCCAGCTGCCCGAATCAACCCGGAATATCGTCAAAGAAGCGATTTTGAAAAAAGGGTTGGAACCTTCTTTCAATCCGAAACACAATAACTGGCTGAAAGCTGAACACAACTGGAACCAGGTATGCAATGCAGGTATGACTTATGGCGCCATGGCTATTTATGAAGATCAGCCTGTTATCGCGAAGCAGGTAATTAACCGGGCTATCGAAAGCATGGTTTTGCCCATGAAAGATTATGCGCCCGACGGTGCTTATCCGGAAGGTTATGGCTATTGGGGATATGGCACCAGCTTTAATGTGATGTTTATTAGTGCCATCGATAAGTTATTCGGAAAGGATTTTGGATTGAGCGACATGCCTGGATTTCTGAAGACCGCTTCCTACATGGAAAACATGACCGGCCCTTCCTTAAAACCATTCAACTATTCGGATGCAGGAGCCAACGGAGGCATTCATCCGGCAATGTTCTGGTTTGCTAACAAGACTAAGGATCCTTCCGTTCTATGGGTGGAGAAAAATTATCTCGAAAACATCAGGCCGGGATCGCTGGTTAATGACAGGCTGCTGCCGGCCATAATGCTCTGGAGCGGCGGTTTAAGTATCGATAAAATCACACCTCCGGAATCTACTGTCTGGATGGGAAAAGGCAAAGTTCCCGTGGCAATGATGCGTACCAGCTGGACAGATAGCAATGCGGTTTACGTCGGAATGAAAGGCGGATCTGTTTCTGTAAATCATGCTCATATGGACATCGGATCATTTGTTATGGAAGCAGACGGAGAAAGATGGGCAATGGATTTTGGTGTGCAGCAATATGAATCCCTGGAATCAAAAGGTATAGCGCTTTTTGGAAGAACACAGAACGCCCAAAGGTGGACAGTTTTCCGTTTAACTAACCTGGTTCACAATACCCTTACGATAAACAATCAGCATCAGGATGTAAAAGGGGTTGCACCTATCACCGGCTGGGGTGACCGCCGCGGGTTTAAAAATGCTATTACTGATATGTCGGAAGTATATACGGGTCAGGTTGCCAAAGCTCACCGCGGAATTGCCATAGTTGATGAAAGCTATGTACTGGTCCGGGATGAAATTGAGGCGCTCGACAAAGAAACAACCGTTCGCTGGACGATGCTGACTCCGGCAGATGTTAAAATTACCGGAACTGATAAAGCAGTATTAACCAAAAACGGCAAAACCCTGATGCTTCAGGTAAAAGGGCCCGGAGACATCAAGATGCAGACCTGGTCGACTGATCCGCCTAATTCATACGACGCTCCCAACCCCGGCACTACAATGGTAGGTTTTACAGTAACGCTGCCCGCAAATTCAAAAGCTGCTTTTGATGTTACGCTTGTACCAGGAAGTCGTGGGAAGAAGAAGATTAAGAAAACGGCAGCGTTGGATAGGTGGAATGGGAAGTAGGGGGATGACCGGATTTCCGACAAGGATTAACCGCAGAGATTCTGTGTTGATTTCCAAATCAATTGTTTTTATCTTTATTCT
>JAZKHM010000149.1:0-11381 GCA_040385405.1 Bacteroidota bacterium
AAATGCCCGCCAGAACTCCGGCCAGCCCGCTTAATGAAATAAACTTCGAAGAACGCTCCATAAGATTTCTTATAGAGTTCAATTCAGCGTATACATCCTTTTCTTTCATACAAAAGTACTTTGTGTATCAAAGTAAAGGATAATTCATAATAACTGCAAATAATTCGTGCGGAATGATTGTTTTGTTTATTAACACCTTAGACGAAATCAAACCTGAACTTCGCAGCTCTGAAAGTGGATGTTTCGATGCTATTCATAAGAAAAAAACAAGTGGGTTATTTGCAACTCTCCCGATCGAGAAAATACCCAATTTAAAATACATTAAGAATTTATCGCTTTCACCCCGGGAAGTTCCTTTCCTTCCATATATTCAAGTAAAGCACCACCGCCGGTCGAAACATAGCTTACCTCCTTCTCAAATCCAAATTTCGCCACTGCAGCAGCAGAATCACCGCCCCCAATCAGGGAAAAGGCACCTTTTTTTGTTGCTTCGACAACTGCTTCAGCAACAGCCTTAGTACCTTCCTGGAACTTTTTCATCTCAAAAACGCCCATTGGGCCGTTCCAAAGAATGGTTTTAGATTCTTTGATTACTTTAACAAAACTTTTCACCGATTCAGCACCGATATCAAGACCCATCCAACCATCTTTTATATTATCATTTTGAGCTTTAGCGGTCTTTGCATTTTCGGCAAAAGCATCTGCAATAATAGAATCTACCGGCAATAAAAGGTTTACCTTTTTCTTTTTAGCTTTTGCAATGAGTTCCATTGCCAGGTCAAGTTTATCATCCTCAACTAGCGAATTACCGATATTACCACCCTGAGCTTTAGCAAAGGTATATGCCATTCCGCCACCAATAATCAGGTTATCTACTTTATTAAGCAACTGATCAATTAACTCGATCTTATCGGAGACTTTTGCCCCTCCCATAATGGCTGTAAAAGGCTTTTCGGCACGATTCAGGATCTTTTCCGCATTAGCTAGTTCACCAGCCATCAGGTAGCCAAAATATTTCGCATCACCGAAAAACTGCGCGACAACAGCCGTGGAGGCATGAGCACGATGTGCCGTCCCAAACGCGTCATTTACATATACATCACCCAGCGCTGCGAGTTTCTTAGCAAAGGTGACGTCACCCTTTTCCTCTTCCTTATAAAATCTAAGATTTTCCAGAAGTAAAACTTCGCCTGACTTTAACTCTTTCGCCAATTTACTAGCTTCTTTGCCTATACAATCGTCTGCAAATTTGACCTCAGTATTCAAAACAAGCGATAAATATTCTGTCAGGTGACTTAATGAATATTTTTTTGTCGGGCCATCTTTTGGTCTTCCCAGGTGCGACATTAGTATTACCGATCCCCCATCCTTTAAGATCTTCTCAATGGTAGGAACAGCACCCATAATTCGGTTATCATCTGTAATATTAAATTGTTCGTCGAGTGGAACGTTAAAATCAACTCGTATAATTGCCTTTTTACCTGAGAAATTTAAATAGTCTATTGTTTTCATGCTTGTTGGTTGTTAGTTTGTAGTTGTTCGTTGTCAGACCGGATTCGAAGGGTGCTCCCACTTCGGGAATAAGGATCTAATGCCAGTGTCTTGGATGTTAATAAATTTAAAGTGCTTAGCTAATTTTAAGGTACATCATTCTATGCGGTCCGATTTTAGGAAGTTCAAATTCCTCAGAAATAAATTCAAATCCAATACCAAGGTAAAACTTATAGGCTCTTCTCCTGGCATTACACCAAATGTAGTTAACCTTTTGTCCTCTCAGGTAAACAATGGAAAAGTTCAAAAGTTGGTTCCCGATTCCTTTTCCCTGGAAACAACTGTCAGTAACCATTCCCCTAAGCTGATAACCGATGCCTGGAAATCCTTCCCGTGCCTGCTTGTGGAAGGTTGCAATGCTAATTAATACCTCATCCCGAAAATAACCGACATGAAATGATCCCTCATCGTTATCGCCCTCAAAGAAGCACAAACTCCTTTCCAGGCCTTCTCTTAATCCTGAACTTCTTAAGTCGAGTGTCTCGTCTGTTGTGATAAATTTTATCATTCTAAAAAGAAGATTACATTCTGTTCAAAAGTGAAATTTTAACAACAAGATCAGCTAAGCGGTTCGAATAGCCTGATTCATTATCATACCAGCCCACTACTTTTACCAGATTACCTACTACAGAAGTAAGTTCCGAATCGAAAATACAGGAATGCGGATTATCCAAAATATCAACTGAAACAATGGGGTCTGAAGTATATTCAAGGATATTTTTCAAAAACCCTTCTGAAGCCTTTCGAAAAGCGAGGTTAATTTCTTCGGCAGAGGGTACTTCTTTTAAGATACATGTAAAGTCAGTTAATGATCCATTTAGGACAGGAACGCGAATTCCCGCTCCCCCCAGTTTGCCTTCAAGTTGAGGAAATATAGCGGTGATAGCTTTCGCTGCACCTGTAGTAGTTGGAATTATTGAAGCTGATGCTGCACGCGCACGTCTCAGATCTTTATGGGGAGCATCATGGAGATTCTGATCACCTGTCATTGAATGGACCGTCGTAATATATCCATTAACAATGCCCCAGTTATCATCTAACACTTTAACCATTGTCGCCACGTTGTTTGTTGTACATGAGGCGTTAGATAGAACAGGGGCTAACAAATCAACCGAATCGTCATTAACACCTAATACAACTGTTGGCATATGTTTGTCTTCTGATGGTGCCGAAACAATTACTTGTCTGGCCCCGGCTCCAAGATGTAATTTTGCAAGCGCGGCCGTTGTAAATTTTCCGGTTGATTCAATGACCAGATCAACACCTAATTGTTGCCATGGCAGCTTCGCCGGGTCTTTTTCAGCGAACACACGTATTCGCTTATCGTTGACAAGAAGTTCGTTTGCATCTGCGCTTACAGTTCCGTTAAAGCCCCGGTGTACTGAGTCATATTTAAACAAATGCGCGAGGGTAGTCGTTTGCGTAAGATCATTTAATGCAACCACTTCGACTCCGTTTCTTTCGAGCAAAGCACGCAGTGTTATTCTGCCTATACGTCCAAAACCATTTATCGCGACTTTCATTATATAAATTGAAGAGCTCAAAGTTATCACATTGAATGATATACGCTAAGTAAAAATGGTTCTGGGCTCAATAATCTAATTTATTTATACCTCATCAAACAGAATAATCATGTTACCTTCACAATTATTTCTAATTTTATCAGGTACCATTTAACGTTTAAAATGCCGAAAAAACAGCGATGATATTAATTGTTGATGACACGCCTGAGAATATTTATTCTCTGAAAAAAATACTTGAAATTAATAGCTTCCCTGTTGATACCGCTCTGTCGGGGGAAGAGGCATTAAAAAAAATTCTAAAAAATTCGTATTTCCTGATAATTCTGGATGTACAGATGCCGGGTATGGATGGTTTCGAAGTTGCTGAGGCTATTTCTGGTTATAGCAAAACAAAGGACATCCCAATTATTTTCCTGTCGGCTGTAAGTACAGATAAAAAATTCGTTACCAAAGGTTATGCATCAGGCGGCCTTGACTATGTCACTAAACCCTTTGACCCCGATATTCTATTATTAAAAGTAAAAACCTTTTACAGGTTATATCAGCAAAACCTGGAGTTAACCAAAATCCAATCTGCTCTTTTGACAGAAATCGAATCCCGAAAGGCGGCAGAAAATAAAAAGGACGAATTTATTAGTATCGCCAGCCATGAACTGAAAACGCCTTTGACCAGCGTCATTGGCTATGTGCAGTTGTTGCAGCGCTCGTTAAAAAAATATGGTGACCCGACAGTCGATACTTATTTATCAAGAACTAATCTTCAATTGGGCAAGCTTCAAAATCTTATCGGCGACTTGCTGGACATCTCCAAGATAGAAAGCGGCAAAATTGAGTTTAACAAAAAGGTGTTCGATTTCCATGCAATGCTGAAGAGTGCTGTAGAAACTGTCCAGCAAACGCAGGATTGCACCCTAATCCACAAAAAATCAGTAGAGGTGCAGGTTTATGGAGATGAAATGCGCATTGAGCAGGTAGTTATAAACTACCTTACCAATGCGATCAAATATTCTCCGGACTGCAAAGAAGTACATATCGAAAGCTCTGTAACGGGTAACGATGAAATTCAGTTAAAGGTTCGAGACTTTGGTATTGGCATTCCAAAAGAAATGCAGTCTCAATTGTTCAACAAATTTTACAGGGTGGAGAGTTCGGCAACTCGCTTCCAGGGATTGGGCATCGGTCTCTATATAAGTTCAGAAATCATTAAACGTCATAAAGGAACGTGGGGAGTAGTTAGCACACCCGGAAAAGGATCGGAATTTTGGTTCAGAATTCCCCTTACTAAATCAAAACAGACCCAGGAATAGAAAATTCAGACAATTCTATGAAATCCACTTTTAAACGAAATATACAGATTGGCTTTGGTCTCTCACTTCTCATCTTAATTATTAGTTCTGCGGCCTCTTATATGAGTATCAACGCGTTACTGGACAGTTCGCGAATGGTAGGACATACCAACCAGGTAATCCAGGAACTTGATAACATGATGTTAATCATGAAAGATGCTGAGACATCCCAACGTGGCTACCTGTTAACTGATTTGGAAGAATTTCTTGAACCCTATAAAGGTATACGGCAGCGTGCACTTGCAAGCCAGACGCACGTTCGGGAACTAACTTCCGACAATCCCTTCCAGCAAAAAAATGCAGATCAGCTTGAAGGGTTAATAGAAAAAAGAATCATCTACATGGAAAGGGTTATCAGTCTCAAAAAGACGGGTCAGCCTCTGAATCTCCTCTATCTTCAACAAGGGAGGGATGCTATGGACGAAATTGAGGTATTGGTAGAATCTATGAAAGACCATGAAAGGGGCTTGCTGGCTGAACGCACAAGGAATATGAACAGGTATGCTTCCTACACTCCGGTCCTGATAATGATAGCAGCAGTATTATCGCTTATTATTACTGTTTTCTTTTATATAAAGGTAAGCAGGGACTTCGCAGAGAAAACCAAGCTGCAGCAGGATCTCGAGGCTAAAGACCTTGAGATTCGTAATCGGATAGCAATAATTCAGGATATAGCCGATAAAATTTCTACCGGTAATTATAAAATAAGAGTGGATGATTCCCAAGATGATGATCTTGGAAGTCTGTCAGTGGCCCTTAATAAAATGGCAGAGTCTCTTGATGTTTCTTTTACTCAGTTGCATCATAAAGAATGGCTGCAGAGTGGTATTGCAGGACTTAATGAAATAATGGTGGGCGAAAAAACTATCGACCAGTTAACTAACGATACCATTCAATTTATTGCGGATTTTACGCACAGTCAGGTAGCCGCCTTTTATTTACTGGAAGACAGTGGTAAGTTAAAGTTAGCCGGAAGTTTTGCTATTGATGATCGTTCGAAAAGGCAGTTTATCAGCCTTGGAGAAGGTATAGTAGGACAGTGCGCAAAAAGCGGCAAATCTATACTCCTTAATGAAATTTCACCTGATGATATTATAATAAGCTTCGCTTCAGGTGACCTGAAACCTGCTTCAATAGCGGCTATACCCATATTCCACGAATACAAATTGGTCGGCGTTCTGGAGATTGGTTCACTCACTCCAATAACAAACACAATAATGGAATTCACTGCGTCAATAGTGAATAATGTGGGAATAGCTATTTACACCTCTCAAATTCGTAGAAAACAACAAGAATTACTCGAAGAAACGCAGTCTCAAGCAGAGGAATTGCAAACCCAACACGGTGAACTTGAAGCCCTGAATACAGAACTGATAACTCAGACCGAGAAAATTCAGGCATCTGAAGAAGAGCTTAGAGTTCAGCAGGAAGAATTAATGCAAAGCAATCAGGAACTGGAAGAAAGAAGCAGGCTTCTGGAGCAAAAAAACCAAATAATCGTCGAAAGAAATCTGGATATACAACAGAAGTCAGAACAGCTGGAACTCAGTACAAAATACAAATCAGAGTTTTTGGCGAACATGTCTCATGAGCTGCGAACTCCTCTCAACTCTATACTGCTGCTTTCGCGACTCATGTCTGAAAATAAGGATCTTGACAAAGAACAGGTGGAATATGCCAGAGTGATTCAGAGTGCCGGTCAGGGCCTCCTCAGTCTTATTGATGAAATTCTGGATCTTTCTAAAATTGAATCCGGAAAAATGGAACTGGAATTGAGATCGGTGACCCTGAAAGAAATAAACAACGACCTTCGATCGCTTTTCGACCCTTTAGCCAAAGAAAAAGGCATCGACCTTCAGTTCAATATCGATCCCTCAGCTCCTGAAATAATAGTAACAGATAAACTGCGGCTCGAGCAGATTCTGAAAAATCTTTTATCGAACGCATTAAAGTTCACTGCCAGGGGGTCAATTGTGTTAAACATCTCACCAGCTGAAAACCCTGATCTAATTAAGTTCAATGTGAAAGATACAGGGATTGGAATTGCAAAAGAAAAGCAAAATCAGGTTTTTGAGGCATTTCAGCAAGCCGACGGATCTACCCGTCGGAAGTTTGGGGGTACAGGCCTGGGGCTTTCTATAAGCCGCGAACTGGCTAAGCTACTTGGAGGAGAGATTAAGCTCTTAAGCACGCCGGGGACTGGAAGTGAATTCATTGTTATTATTCCGGCCTCAAAGACAAGCATAAGCATGAATAAACCTCCGGAACCTAAGGAAATTGTAAAGGAACTTCCGGTAGTAAAACCTGAACGGTTCCGGTCCTTGCTGGTCCCCCATGAAATTGACGACGACCGGAATAACTTACTTGACGATGATAAAATCATTCTGATTATTGAAGATGACACGATCTTCGCTAAAGCACTTCTTGACTATACCAGAAAGCATCACTATAAAGGTATTGTTGCTGTGCGCGGGGATCAGGGACTGGAAATGGCGACCATCTATAAGCCAGTCGCTATTCTGCTGGATATTCAGCTACCTGTAAAGGATGGTTGGGAAGTGATGGAAGAATTAAAGGCTGATCCTGCAACCCGACATATCCCAATCCATATTATGTCATCAATGGAAGTGAAGAAGGAAAGCTTACTGAAAGGTGCTGTAGATTTCATCAATAAGCCTATTGCCCTGGACGACATGAATCAAATCTTTAAAAAACTTGAAGACGCACTTAGCAAACATCCTAAAAAAGTACTGATCATTGAAGAAAATCCCAAGCATGCAAAAGCTCTGGGCTATTTCCTGAGCAACTTTGGCATAAATTCTGAAACAAGCGAATCGGTAGCCGGGGGAATAAACTTACTTAACAAGAAAGAAGTGGATTGTGTAATCCTTGATATGGGTATCCCTGACCAGAATGCATATGAAACGCTTGAAAAAGTCAAATCCAGTCCCGGGCTTGAAAATCTGCCCATAATTATTTTCACAGGCAAAAGCCTTTCGAAAGGGGAAGAAAATAAGATTAAACAATACGCGGATTCTATAGTCGTCAAAACCGCGCATTCATATCAGCGCATTTTAGATGAAGTTGGACTGTTCCTGCATCTTGTAGAAGATAATAAAAAAGTGAAAACGACGGCACGAACGAAAACCCTGGGCGGGATGGATGAAGTGCTAAAGGGCAAAACAGTTCTTATAGCAGACGATGATGTGAGAAACATCTTTTCCCTTACGAAAGCGCTGGAAAAACATAACATGAACATTGTTTCGGCGATGGACGGCAAAGATGCTCTGAAGATCCTGGACGATAATCCTTCGGTTGACATCGTACTTATGGACATGATGATGCCCGAAATGGATGGCTATGAGTCTACCAGCCAAATCAGGCGAAACCCAAAATACAAACAACTCCCTATACTTGCTGTTACTGCAAAAGCGATGATGGGAGATAGAGAGAAGTGCATAAAAGCCGGGGCATCAGATTATATCTCCAAACCAGTTGATCTTGATCAGTTAATCTCCCTTTTGAGAGTTTGGTTATACGATAAAAAATAGAAACAGAAACATCCAATTACGCTAGAATGGCTCCCAAGAAAAAAGTTTTGATCATAGATGACGACAACCGGAATATTTTTGCGTTGACAGCAGTCTTAAAAGCCAGGGGCTTTGATTGTATATCAGCTTCCGGAGCAATGGAAGGTATTGACCTGTTAACTGAGGATTCGGAGATAGGCATAGTGCTTATGGACATGATGATGCCGGATATGGATGGCTATGAAGCAATAGATGAGATCAGAAGCAATGAAAAAATACGCGGGATTCCTATCATCGCGGTTACAGCTCAGGCGATGGTTGGCGACAGGGAAAAGGCCCTTGCCGCGGGAGCAGACAACTATGCCTCTAAACCAGTAGATGTGGACCTGTTAACCGGTATTTTGAACGAATATTTAGCTTGAAACCTGTGCAGGAGAGCGCGATAAAGGATATGGAGGTTGGGGTTCTGCTAAATGACCTGCTCGAACTTTACGGCTACGACTTTACCAATTATTCCAAGGCGTCAATAAAAAGAAGAATTAACCGACTTTTTACCCTTGACAAATTTCCGAGCTTTGCAGAATTCAGATACCGATTACGAACTGATCCCAAATATGTCAAACGCTTCGTTGAACAGATCACGGTAAATGTCACGGAGATGTTCCGGGACCCTTCATTTTACAAAGCTCTCCGCGAACAGGTTTTACCTCATCTTGGGACCTATCCGTTTATTAGGATCTGGCTTGCGGGATGTTCCACTGGTGAAGAAGCCTACTCGATTGCAATTGTACTGAAGGAGCTAAACCTTCTCTATAAATCCCTGATTTATGCTACAGATCTTAATGCTGAGGTATTAGAAAAAGCAGGCAAAGGCATTTTCCCGTTAAGCCAGATGAAACAATATTCCGAAAATTATATTCTGTCCGGAGGCAAAATGGATTTCTCCAGTTATTACTCCGCGAATTATAATGTTGCGAAGTTTGACGATAAGCTGAAATCAAAAATGATATTCTCGACGCACAATCTGGTTTCTGATCATTCCTTTAATCAGTTTCAGCTTATTTTGTGCCGTAACGTACTCATCTATTTTGACAAAGATCTTCAGGCAAAAGTTTTTACCCTTTTTGACGAGAGCCTGGAAAATCTGGGTTTCCTGGCCTTGGGTACCAAAGAAACTCTCCGCTTTTCTTCAATCGCACCTAAGTTTAGGCAGTTAATTCCGGAAAAAATATGGCGAAAAACATAATCAGAAATCCTGTAGAACTTTTGGTTATCGGAGGATCTGCCGGAAGCCTTGAAGTTATCCTGAAAGCTTTTCCAGAACTGCCAGAGACTCTTCCCTTTGCTATAATTATCGTTCTCCACCGAAAACAAAATACGGACGCTGCACTTGTCGACCTACTCGCTGCACGAACAAAACACCCGGTGGTTGAAGCCAGTGAGAAGGAGTTTCTAAAAAAGGGTGTCATTTACATAGCTCCAGCCGATTATCATCTGCTTATTGAAAATGACCGGACCCTATCCCTGGATTATTCGGAGAAAATCAATTTTTCAAGACCCTGCATTGACGTAACTTTTCAAACTGCAGCGGAGACATTTAAGAATTCTTTAGCAGCATTACTTCTTTCCGGAGCGAGTTCAGATGGAGTAGAGGGAATGGAACTTGTGAAAATCCTTGGAGGAATTGTTGCGGTTCAGGATCCGAAATCGGCAGAAGTACCTTATATGCCGCAAAAAGCACTTGATAAGATGAACGTCGACTTCATTGTAAAGTCTGAGCAAATAAGCGATTTTATTACCTCGCTTTCTGAATTTTCAGAGGGTTAATCATCCTGCCGAAACATTGTTTCGCTTAAATCGTTTATAGAATATGAACAATCAAAGCGAAAAACCCGAAAAACTCGAGCCGCAAGACTCTGAGCAGAAAAAGGTTAAACATCCAAAAGATAATAATGAAGCAGTGGTTAAAAGCCAGGACAAGATATATACTAAAGAAGAAGCAAACTTTGCTGACCCCGCAAAGCGAAGGGAAACTGATGAACAACCCGTCACCCCTATTAAAACACCGCCAAAGGAGTAATTCCCAGCCGCTTACCGGAGCTGATTTTAAACATCGTCACCCCGTTCTACGTGCTGATATTATTACGACTCTTCTTCTTTTTCTGTGCCTTTAGGAAGCTAAGTAATACCTTCTCATCGTGATTTAGCCCTTTTTCACCGGTGAAGTCTGTGGATTTTGATAATTTCTTAAGATAAGGTTGAAGCGAGCCATTTTCGTATTCTTCCAGCAGAGCAGGGAAAACATAAGATTTTTTACATATTGCCCGTGTATTACCTAGCTTGGCGGCGACCTGATCAATGGCCTCAATAATGATTTTCTTCCTCAAAGTTAAATTTTCAGGATATTCAAATTCGGCCAGATGTTTCATTGTATGCATAGTACCTGCCCAGGTTCTAAAATCCTTTGCAGTAAAATCACAGCAGCTTATCTCTTTGATGTAATTATTCACTTTTCCTGAATCAATCGACTTCCTGTCACCATCAGATGTATAATACTGAAATAGTTCCTGACCAGGTATATCCTTGCATCTCTTCACAAGTCTGGCTAATACCCTGTCAGATACTTCTATTTCATGATAAATTCCTTTTTTACCTTTAAAGCTTAGCTTTAACGAACTTCCGTTAATCTTTACATGCTTATCCCTAAGTGTGGTTAGTCCATAAGATCCATACAGTTGTTTATAAGATTCATTACCAATCCTTATAAGCGTTTTCTGCATCATATTTACGGAAATGGCAAGAACCTTCCGTTCATCCAGTTGCCTCCTGCGAAGATCCTTTTGAATATTCTTCCTGAATTCGGGAAGCTTTTTTCCGAATTCCAGCAATCGAAAATATTTTGTCTCATTACGATAGCTTGTCCAGTCGTTATGATATTTATATTGCTTCCTGCCAGCCTGGTCAAGCCCTGTAGCCTGCAGATGAGCATTTGGTCTGGGCGCAATCCAAACGTTTGTCCATGCGGGCGGTATAGCAAGTTTCTTAATACGGGTAAGTGTCTTCTCATCAATGATGCTTTTTCCATTCTTATCGACGAAAGCAAAACCATCTTTGTTCAAGATCCGGGAAATCCCGGGAACAGAATCACTTAAATAATATAAACTGGTTTCCTCAAGTACGTAGTCCAGATCGGTCATAACGCAACAACCAATTAACAATGAAATTGTTTAAGGAACGGTGAATGGGCTCCCAGCGTAGTAAAAGCCCCTGGCTATAGCTTATTTTATGTCGATTGTGGACTCGACAGCCTCCAGAGGGGAATTTTCCCCGTAATCTAAAATGGCCAGGGCAGAATACTTCCCCTTAGGCAGCGTGGGCGGTAATTTAAAATCGACTAGTCGCTTCCCGCCGGGAAAGACTGGAAAATCCTG
>JAZKHM010000150.1:0-11167 GCA_040385405.1 Bacteroidota bacterium
CGAGTCCGCGCTCAGCCGCCATGATGCAAACCTTACGAAGATTGATCACCGCACGTTCCCATTCTATTTTCCTTTGCTCCGGGGAAACATGACGGGCTTTGCCCACTGCGGAATACATAGGGCCGCAAAAGAAGGGCGCGCCCAGATCCCTGCAGATATCCAGGCAGGATTGAATGTATTGTAAACTGGTCTGGTGATATGACGGATCTTCATGGGTGAGATCCCGGCTTGTCCCAAATGCGCCGCATATCACCGGCTGGAGGCCATATTCTGAAAGAGCCTCCCTGACTTTCTTAACATCGATCAGAGCCGGATCTTCAACCGGAATTTCGACAATATCGTACCCCATTTCCTTGATTTTTGAAAAGAGGCAAATAGTTTCAGCGTTAAACGGAGAGGTCCAAAGCCAGGTGCTTACGCCGAACTTTATTTTTAAACTCATATAAAATCTAATAAACAGTTACTTAGTTACGCGCATAATTCCGTTCATAATTCGCCAATGTCCCGGAAAGGTACATACAAAAGGATAATCGCCGGGTTTGCCTGGCGCGGTAAACTGTAAGGTAAAACTTTCGTCAGGGTTTAACAGCTTGCTGGAAAACAGCACTTCCGGCATTTGCGGCACATAATCTGTTTGAGCTCCTTTCGGGTCCCTGGCTAATGCATCAGCAGCTTCTCCTACTTTTTGTAAAGTTCCGGGCATTATAATGACCAGATTATGCTGCATAAAATCAGGATTTTCAAAGCTGATCATTACTTTCTGCCCTGCCTTAACAGAGATTATTGGTTTGTCATATTTCATTACGTTTTGAACCGTCCTGATGACAATTTTAATAGCCGGATTTGCCTTTGCCGCAGGTTGAGCGGGTTTTATTACAGTTGCTTTATCCGGTGTAACGGATGCACTTATAGGTCGCTTTAATGTCAGGAAAGCATTTTGCATATTCCCGGTAAAGGGAAATGCGCCTTCGTAATCCCCTATCTTATTTTCGTTATTGTAATCGGAAGCAACACGTACTCCCTCCGATAAAGGACGTGTAAACAATGAAGGTGCTTTTGCCTTAGCAATCTGGGTTTCATTTATTCTCAACGTTATTTCTCCATCACTTGCCAACCGGGCAAGCAGATCAAATTTTTCAGGCAGGGGGTCTGTTGAGGAAGCCATGTATCTTTTGCCATTTTGTATTACAAGCATATTTAACTTCCCATTCTGAAAAAACAATCCATATCCATCCTCTTTTCCACCGTGCGCCATAATAACACCATTTAGCTCCTTATCAGCTTTATCTAATGTTGCTTTGATAATAATTTCTTTCCCTGCAACATTGGGAGGAAACAATATGGGGTTCCTTCTGTCCAGTTTGTATACTTCTTCATTCAGGCCTTTAAAAGCAAGCTGACTCAAACTCAAACCCTTGACATCTATATTGGTTAAATCAGTGTTCTTAGGATAAGCATTTAGAAAACCGTTTTGATGAGTAATAATTGCAGCAAATAAAGCCTGCTGAAGTAATTCGTCTGTGCGATTTTCGGGTTTAAGACTCGCCTGGTACAACAATTTTCCCATTTCAGCAGAGGGTGGCATATCTGAAATAACCAGCATAACAGCCATTCGGGTACGCAGGTCCGGATCGTTTATCAATCCCGATTTCTGGATTGATTCTAACGATTGCAGGCTTTTAGGTAAAACCTCTGCGGCGGCTTTTCTTACTCCGGCAGCGGGGTGCGACAAGGCCTTGAGTACTGTAGCTAATGCTTCTTTATTCGAATCATTCAAAACCCCCAGTCCATGCATCGTCCACAAGGCATGAACAGCAGGACTATTCAGTCCGATTTCATCAATTTTTTGGTTATTGATTATCTTGTAAAGTCCCGGTAGTACCGTTTGATCCTTTGATTCTACCAGCAATCGCTGAGCGGTGGTCCGCCAGAACATATTGTCATTCTCTAAAGCAGTTAGCAAACCTCTGGAATCGTTTACAGATAACTTTACAGGCGTATACTTTTTTGCATTCTTATAAACGACCCTGTATATCCGGCCACGCTTAGTGTCGCGCAAAGGATTTACGTAAGCATTCCCCTCACCGTTTTGTGCCTGGTATCCACCTCGTTCAGTTGATGGAGTTGGATTATGCTGAATTATAAAATCATACCAGTCGGCAACCCATACCGCCCCGTCCGGCCCTACTTCGGCGTGAACCGGACCAACCCATTCATCAGAACTGGCCAATAAATTCCATCCATCTTTTTCCAAAAATCCACTTCCATGAGGTTCAAGTACAGCATTGTGAATAAGTCGGCCCGTAGGTTCACTAATAAAAGCAATACGGTTCCAGTATGATTTCGGAAAATTCCTGGCAGTATACAAATTATGCCCGGCGGCTGCGGTAAACCCCCCAAAAACATCAACCTGCCTTAGATTTGGAGTCATTGAATGCATCTCATAATGACCATCTAATTTTTTCACCGGCTGTACAAGTAAGCCCGGCAAAACTCGCTTCATATATTGGTTAGGCATTGAAAAATAAGCGCTATGCGTGTTATTAGCTGTAGAAATGAACACATCATTTTCCTCAGAGAAGCCCAAACCCCAGGTATTATTACTGGTACTTGCTAAATATTCCAAATTTTTTCCATCTGGCGTAAAACGATAAACGCCCTGGTTAAACCTCATCGCCTTGTTACCTACCGTACCCTCAAAGCCTGAGTAACCCAGAACTCCCCATATTTTATTGTCAAATCCATATTTCAGATTTGAAGGGCCGGCGTGGGTATCCTTTTTTCCCCAGCCGCTCATAATATTTTGTCTTATATCCGCTTTATCATCTCCGTTAGTGTCTTTCAGAAATACGAAATGAGGTGCCTGGGATATTATTATCCCTCCATTGCTAAATACGATACTGGTTGGTATATTCAAGTTATCAGCAAAAACAGTGAACTTATCCGCTTTGCCATCGCCATCTGTATCCTCGCAAATTTTTATCCTGTCATCGCCTATTCCGTCATCCTTGCTGATCGTATTCGGATAATCTACTGTTTCAATGACCCATAAACGCCCTCTCTCGTCCCAGGCCATTGCAACTGGATTGGTAATATCGGGCTCAGCTGCAAAAAGCTTTACCTCAAAATCAACAGGAACCTGCATTAGCTTCATGGATTGTTCCGGTGTGAACGCATGCTGAAATTTAGGTGCCGGATTACGTTTTTCGTAGTTTGGAATTACAGCTTCTTCATATAAAGGCACAGGAGTATTTAGTTGTACAATCTGCTCATTTACTTTATCCCCAATCGCCCAAAGGACACCATTTTCTACCAGTTTCAGAAAGCCTGGCTTCGTCCAGGTGCTGTCGTTATGGCCATAAGCAGTATAGAATACACGTCCTTTTCCCTGGTTACGAACCCATGTCCAGGGTTCGCGAACAGAACCATCTACACGTTCCTGCAGAATGGTTATATCAGGATTAATGTTGCTATGCACATAAGTTTCATCCCAAGTCTCAAACTCAGAAATTCCCTTCATAACAGGATGGATTGTATTAACATTTTTAGCTGTAAAATCACCTGTTTTATGTGATTTAAACTGAGCCCCAACTGTTTGAGTATACCAGGCAGAATTGGTGAAACATGCGGATGCCGAATGCAGAGGAATTAAACCTTTACCACCTTCTACAAAATCTTTAATGGCTTTTTCCTTAGCAGCTGATATGGTGTTATAATTTGAGTATATGATCAATCCATCATATTTACTTAGGTTTTCGGCATTCAGATCATTTGTATCGACCGTATAGGTTAAGTTAATGCCTGCTTTAAATAAAGCGATACCAAGCCAGGGGGCATATTTTGTGGAATTATGATGTGTACTCGTATTGCCCAAAAAAAGCACTTCAGCTCTTCGAGGAGTTTGTTGTCGTACGGCACTTTTCAAAGAATCGCCGATCAAAAAGCTCACATTCTTTGCAGCACTATTAAATAACAAGCTCGTGAAAAGAAGTAAAAAGAATATTTTTTTCATCTGTTTTTTATTGTTTTTTAATGGTGATGAAGCTATCATGATTTGATAAACATTCCCCTGCGGGTTTTGGCAAAATCATGATGGTTTCATCTGTTTATTTTTTGTTTTTTAATGGTGATGAACCTATCATGATTTAATAAACATTCCCCTGCGGGTTTTGGCCAAATCATGATGGTTTCATATCATGAAATTATATTGGCAGTGTAATCAGATCCATTTTGTTAGAACATTAATGATCATCGACTTCCTTTTCCGTGTTTACAATTTTACTCATTGCTCGGGCTTTATTTGTTTTTGACATGATGTGATTTTATAAGCCGGAAACAATTTTATCCTTTGTTCCATTTAAAAAAAAACCTTATTCTATCCAATGTTGATGTTTTTATATCCTTGAGTTCAAGCTTTTGTCTATTTTTAGGATAAAATTAATAATCTAATAAAACCTGCATGAGCCTGCCTACTGGAGGCAGGCTCACCGCTCACATAACGACTTGAATATAAGCTCATGCCTGCCTGACCGTTAGCCAGGCAAGCTTTATCACCTTAAAAAAATTATATACATATGAAAAATAGTATTCCAAAAGTGGCTATCCCCGACACAAAGGTCTTTGTGGCCAAACAACTGGAGGCATCCTATTTTGACCCTGTTTTTCATTTTCACCAGGAATACCAGTTATTTTTGGTCTTGCAGGGAAAGGGCACCCGCTTTGTTGGCGACAATACGAAACCGTTTGAAAAAGGGGATCTTGTTTTCACCGGACCGAATCTTCCCCATGTATGGCGCAGTGACGATTGTTATTTTGATAAAAAAAATAACCTGAAAACCAGGGGGATTGTTATCTATTTCAAAGATAATTTCCTGGGAGAAAGCATCTACCAGAAAGAAGAGCTGGAAAATATTTGTCATTTGCTGCAGAAGTCTGTAAGGGGGCTAGAAATAAAGGGGGGCACCAATCGAAAGGTCAGCAGAATGATGATCGAACTGCTGGAAATGAAGGGTACTAAAAGCATTATTCAATTACTCAAGATCTTAGATATCCTGGCAAATTCCCCCGAATGCCATTTTATTACGCATAAGCATTACGTCCCTATCAATACCGAAGCAGAAACCACCCGGATGAACAAAGTTTACGAGTATGTCATGAAAAACTTCAGGCAGAAGATCATGCTTGATGATGTAGCAGCTATTGCAAGCATGACGCCGACGTCTTTCAGCCGGTATTTTAAATCGCGGGTAAATAAGTCCTTTTCCGATTTCTTAAAGGAGATCCGAATTGATTACGCCCGTAAATTACTTAGTGAAGAAAAAATGAATATTAACCAGATTGGATATGAATGCGGCTTCCACAACATTTCTAATTTTAACAAGCAATTTAAAAAAGTCACAGGTGACCATCCGTTTCATTACCGGATTGAATGTTTGAAGGTACAGATGGATGTGGATGGAAATTTTTGATTATTGAGCAGATTTACTACGGACGGCATCTTTAAAGGTTTGCTTAACTGACTATCTCCTGTTTCATTTAAAAGAGCCGAGCACTTTTTCTCGTTCTAAAAAGTTTTCTTTTATGTCCATCGCATATTCATTACCCTAATATCATTCCGATCTTGACGTGTTTATTTATGAATTTTTTCTACTCACCGTCAAAGATCCGAAGGATTAATTTGGCCATGCTATCGGTTCTCCTTAATCACAAGAAAGTATAATTTCTATTCGCTTTCCCGTAATATTTAATGGCCGAATTCATTCACATTACCAATTCATAAAAATTAATTAGATATCTTAACTACATGATTCATGTCACTTGCGCGATTATTTTAAATGAAAAACGAGAAGTATTCGTGGCTCAACGGAGTTCCAAAATGCACTTACCTCTGAAATGGGAATTCCCCGGAGGCAAACTCGAGAACGGAGAATTGCTCGAAGACTGCCTTAAACGGGAAATAAGAGAGGAATGCGATATGGCTATCGAAATAGTCAAACAGTTACCACCGAATGAGCATCAGTACACTGATAAAACTATAAAACTAATTCCATTTTTATGCTCATGGATGGGCGGTGAAATTTATCTTAAAGAGCACATGGGCTATAAATGGCTACATCCAAAGAATTTATTAGATTTGGATTGGGCCGAAGCTGACATACCAATCGTTAAGAACTATTTAACTCTATTAGATGGCATTTGAATTAGGGCTTTATGAGCAGCTTATCAATAAAATAATTGCAAATAAACTCCAGGCGATCGACCAAGATGCTTTTTTTATTCAGAGCACAAAACTAGATAAAGCAGAAGCCTCCAGATATTTAAGCCTGTATCTATCAGAGACCATTCAGTTTGCTTTAAATGGCTTTAAAGATGACGACAATCGTCCTTTAAAACAAATAGAACTTTCCAACAGAATCATCCAATTATTGATTGAGGAATTGCCTGCCCTGAGTCTTTCCGATAACCTGATAGACAACGAAGGGAAGCTTTTGCAGGCCATCTTCTCAAAATTAGATTCGCCCTATGCGGATTTGGGAGCTCGCATAAAACAAATAACTCCATATACGCGCTTAAGTCAAAGCGAACTGTTTACCGGAAGCAACGTTGGGATATCATTAGAAAGCGAACTGAAAAAAGAAATCCTCTCTGCCGATGAAGTTTGCTGGTTGGTATCTTTTATAAAATATTCCGGTATTCGAATTTTTAAGGACGAGCTTGAGGAATTTTCGAATAGCGGGAGAAGGCTGAGAATTATCACTACTTCTTACATGGGAGCCACTGATCTTAAAGCGGTGGAGTTCCTGGCATCTTTAAAGAACACGGAAATCAAAGTTTCTTACAATGCCGACCATGAACGTTTGCATGCTAAGGCGTATTTATTCCTGAGAAATACAGGGTTCAATACCGGATATATAGGGTCATCGAATATTTCAAGATCAGCTTTAACTAACGGACTAGAGTGGAATTTAAAAGTTACCACTCGAGAGATCGGGCATATCATAGACAAGTTTAAAAAGACATTTGAAACTTATTGGGAAGACAAAGAATTCGAATATTATAAATTAGGTGTCGACAAAGAGAAGTTACAAAAAGCCCTACGGCAACAAAGTAATTTTGACCGGAAAGGCATCACAACTTTCTTTGATCTTAGTCCCTTTCCGTACCAGGAGGAAATATTAAACAAGCTTGAGTCCGAAAGAGTAATTCATAATAGGCGCAAGAATTTGATTGTGGCTGCAACCGGGACTGGAAAGACAGTTATTTCTGCATTTGATTATAAAAGATTCAAAGAAAACAATCCCAGAGCAAGATTACTCTTTGTAGCCCACCGGAAAGAAATTTTAGAACAAGCCCAGGAAACTTTTCGCCACGTATTAAAAGATTCAAACTTTGGATCACTATGGGTCGACGGCGAGGAACCCGATAATTACGAACACGTATTTGCATCGGTCCAAACTTTAAAGAATCGAATCGCAATACTCCCTCTTTCCGCCGATTTCTATGATTCCATAATTATAGACGAGGTGCATCACATTGCGGCGAGTTCATATAGGCCTATACTTGAAAAGTTTGAGCCCTCCATCCTGCTCGGACTTACAGCAACTCCAGAGCGGATGGATGGGGAAGACATTTTAAAAGATTTCTGTCAGGTAATAGCGGCGGAAATTCGTTTACCGGAGGCCCTAAATAGAAAGCTTCTTTCTCCCTTTCAATACTTTGGTGTTTCAGACAGCGTAGATCTTTCCCGGATTTCCTGGACAAATGGGAGATACGAGATCAATGAGCTAACTAAACTTTATACGGAAGACGATCGGCGCGTCAATGAAATCCTGCTGAATTGCGAAAAGTATCTGACGGATGTACACGACGTTAGAGCATTGGGATTTTGCGTAAGTCAGGAACATGCCCACTACATGGCAGAGAAATTCACACTAGCCGGGATGAAGGCCGATTATTTAACAAGTGAAAACTCGGAAAACCGTGCAGTCGTCCGTAAAAAACTGAGAAATAAAGAAATCAATTATTTATTCGTCAGGGATATTTTCAACGAGGGTGTTGATATTCCGGATATCGACACGGTACTGTTTCTTCGTCCTACAGAGAGTCTTACGATATTCCTTCAACAATTAGGGAGAGGCTTAAGGTTAGCAAAAGGCAAAGAATGTTTAACCGTTCTGGACTTTGTAGGAAATGCCCGTGCGGAATACGATTTTGAGCATAAGTTCCGAGCCTTAGTTGGAAAGACCCATACCTCAATCACCAAAGAGATCGAAGATGAATTCCCTCATTTACCCTTGGGCTGTTCAATCATCCTGGAAAAAAGAGCCAAGGAGATAATCTTGAAGAATATTAAGGAGGCTATTGGTTTTAATCGTAATCAGCTGATTACGAAGATTAGAAACTTCCAGCATCAATTTACGCTGCCCCTAACCTTGCAGAATTTCATAGATGTCCATCACCTAGATATCCGAATTATTTACAAAAAAGGTTCCTGGAAGAGGCTATGTGCAGAGGCGGGAGTTATTCCAGATTTCCCAAGCAAGCTTGAAAATGAAATCAGCCGACTAATAAAGAAGCTATTGCAATGCAATTCGATTAGCTATTTGAGATTTATTCAGCTGGTAATATCAGGTAAATATGAGATCTCGGAAAATGAATCAATGGCTTTGATGCTTCATTACGATGTTTGGCAAAAATCTGGTCCAGACAAGGGTTTTAACTCTCTAAAAGAAAGTATTCGAACTTTGACAACTAACCCTGAAATGATCGAAGAATTGAAAGAAGTGATCAATTACCAGATCGAAAAGATTGACTTTGTCGAAAAGGACATTTCCTTATTCGACGGCTTCCCACTAAAAATCCATAGCCGATATACACGTGACGAAATTCTGGTTGCAATGAAACTTCACACTTTCGAGAAAGCATCCAAGAACCGGGAGGGAGTAGCCTTGAATAAAGACCTAAACACAGAGGCGTTCTTCGTCACATTAAAAAAATCGGAAAAAGAATACTCCCCTACTACATTATATGATGATTATGCCTTAAGTGAATACTTGTTTCACTGGCAGTCTCAAAATGCTACAGCTCCGGAATCGCCGAAAGGCTTGTCATATATCAGACATCAGGAATTAGAAAAAAAGATTTTGATATTCGTGAGGGAACAGAATGAAGATGAATATGGATTTACGATGTCTTATGTGTTTCTGGGACTGGCGGATTTTCAAAAGACATCTGGGGCAAAGCCCATGAACATTGAATGGAAGTTGAAGGAGCCGATGCCGGCTTATATTTGGAAGGAAAGTGGGAAGTTGGCGGTGGGGTAAATTAAGTCAACTAACTGAAAATGAGTCTTCATATTTTAAATTCTTATATTTCTAAATTATCGAGGCTTAATAGAGCGAATACACAACACGGGAAAGCCCCTCATAAACCTATTCTTTTGCTTTCTCTAATTGAATTAGTAGAGAAAGGACAAGTTGATAACAATAGGTTTTACGTCAATAGTGATCTAGTTGGGACATTTCAAGAAAACTGGCGTTTATTGGTGGACACCTTGCATCAGCCTGACTTTACCCAACCATTTTATTATTTACAAAGCGAGAAAGTAAATGACAAACATTTCTGGTTCCTCCAACCTAAATTAGGATGTCAAATAAATGCTCATATCAAGAGCGTAAGTAAGCTTTCGGAAGTTTTAGAGTTTGGCTTCTTTTCAGATGATTTATTCTCTCTTGTAATTGATCCTTTATCTAGGGCTATTATCAAATCATTGTTGCTTGACACCTACTTCAAATTGACGAAGGTCATCTTCTTAAAAAATAAGTCAGACGGCACTGGTTACATTCATGACCTCAAAGATTACATTTTAAATGAACCAGAAGCTAAATACCGCCATATTATAATTGAAACAGAGGAAGATGTATTTGTAAGAAGTGGATTATTCAAAAAGCTTATCCCTAAGATATATGATTCAACCTGTTGTTTTTCAGGAATGCGTTTAGAATCGATTTACGGTCATAACTATATAGACGCATGTCACATAGTCCCTTTTAGTCGAACACATGATGACAAAATCAGCAATGGATTGGCACTCTGTCCCAATCTTCATAGAGCATTTGACAGAGGTCTGATTTCTGTTGACAATAACTATAGAATTATAGTTAGCCCTCAGATTATAGAGATTATAGACCATCCATACAGCCTAAAACATCTTAATCTAAGGAAAATGAGATTACCATCTGGAAGCAGACACCATCCATCATTGGAAAATCTAAAATATCACAGAGAGACGATCTTCAAGTCTTCATAACCAATTCATAAAAATCACACTAGATGTCTGTCATCCATTAAATCCAATTCCAAAAAAAGTATAATATTACAGGATTTCAATCCCTAGATATCATAATATTTAAGGATTTGCCATGACAATCTACATGAACGATCGCTACAACCACATCGCCCCACCATAATGCTATGCGCTAATTTCCTTATTCTCAAATTCCCTAATTCCCTAATTTCAAAAACCTCCCCAAATACCCCGCCGTCCTACTCCCCTTCACGCCACTTACCTTCTCCGGCACCCCTTCAGCAACCACCTTCCCCCCTTCACTCCCAGCCCCCGGCCCAATATCAATAACCCAGTCACTCGCCGCAATCACCGACATATCATGCTCCACCACAATAACCGTATTCCCCGCTGATACCAGGCCATACAGTTGAGTCATTAGCTTTTTTACATCAGAAGGGTGAAGACCGGTTGTCGGTTCGTCGAGGATATAAAGCGTATTGCCGTGTTCCCTGCGCTGGAGTTCGGTGGCGAGTTTGATGCGCTGAGCTTCGCCGCCGGAGAGTTCGGTGGCAGGCTGACCGAGGCGGAGGTAGCCGAGGCCGACCTGCCGCACGATGTCCAGGGCGCGGTGAATGTGGGGCTCGGATGCGAAGAACTCACAGGCAGCGTCGACGGTTAACTTCAGGACTTCCGCGATATTTTTCCCCTCGTATGTTACTTCCAGTGTTTTCGGGTTGTACCGGGTTCCGTGGCAGGTCGGGCAGGGGGCGTATACGCTTGGGAGGAATAGAAGCTCTACCATGACGAAACCTTCGCCTTCGCAATTCGGGCAGCGGCCTTTGGCTACATTGAATGAGAAGCGGCCGGCATCGTACTTCC
>JAZKHM010000150.1:11267-13110 GCA_040385405.1 Bacteroidota bacterium
TTCGGGCAGCGGCCTTTGGCTACATTGAATGAGAAGCGGCCGGCATCGTACTTCCGCGACTTCGCCATGGGTGTTGCGGCGAAAAGTTTGCGTACATGATCGAAAAGGCCGGTATAGGTAGCCAGGTTGGAGCGCGGCGTGCGGCCGATGGGTTTTTGATCGACAACAACCAGTCGCTTGATGGCGTTCATGCCTCCGGTAATGTGTCCGCCCAGGGTTAAAACTTCGGTATGCTCCAGGGGATTACTCGGTTCCTCGGTGGAAATATCAACTTCGTGCCCGAGATGATCAGCCACTAACTCCACCAGAACCTGGCTCACCAGACTGCTTTTCCCTGATCCGGATACTCCGCTTACACTGGTGAAAACTCCCAGCGGAAAGGAAACATCAAGTTTATTCAGATTGTTGCGTGTCACGCCTTCCAGTCGCAGCCATCCTGCTGGTTTCCGGGGTGTGCGTGATACGTGCGGGTAGTCGTTAAAAATATATTTCCGGGTACAGGAAGCTTCAATATGCCTTAAGCCACCAGGTTCGCCGCTATACAATATTTCACCGCCAAGTTCGCCAGCCGCAGGACCAACATCTACGATCCAGTCGGCGTGACGGATGACGTCGATCTCGTGTTCGACCACAAACAGGGAATTGCCGGAAGCTTTAAGCTTGTCGAGGGCTCGCAATAATGCTTCTGTATCTGCAGGATGGAGTCCGGCGGAAGGTTCATCGAGCACATACACCACCCCGAAAAGATTAGATCGTACCTGCGTGGCCAGCCGCAATCGCTGCAGCTCCCCTGGTGAAAGTGTCGGTGTGCTGCGTTCAAGGGTAAGATATCCAAGGCCAAGATCAATGATGACTGAAAGCCTGGCGATAATATCTTCAGCGATGCGTTTTAATACCATGATCTTTTCGGGATGCGCTGCTTCCATGCGGGCGTGGTGCGGTATTTTTCCTTCCGAAAAGGGTTGAAAGATTTTATTTAAAGCGGATAGCGGGAGACGGGAAATCTCCGCTATATCGTAGCCTGCAAATTTAATGGATAGCGATTCTGCCCTTAAGCGCTTCCCATGACAAACAGGGCATTCGCTGCTCAGCATATACTTCGACACCCTTTTCTTCATCAGCTGACTTTGCGTAGTGGCAAAAGTTTGCAGCACATATTTCCGGGCTCCTGTAAAGGTGCCCATGTAGCTCGGCTCCAGCTTGCGCTTTAAAGCCCGCTGCACCTGCTCCATATTCCAGCCCGAATAGACCGGCACAACCGGCTGCTCTTCTGTAAACAGGATCCAGTCGCGGTCTTTCTTCGGAAGCTCCCTCCATGGAGTATCCACATCATAACCCAGGGTCATCAGGATCTCCCGCAGATTTTGTCCCTGCCATGCACTTGGCCAGGCTGCTATTGCCCGCTCACGGATCGTAAGACTATCATCCGGCACCATGGTTTTCTCCGTCACTTCGTATACTCTCCCCAATCCGTGGCATTCGGGACAAGCCCCTTCAGGAGTATTAGGCGAAAACGCTTCGGCGTAGATTATATCCTGCCCTTTGGGATAATCTCCCGCACGGGAATATAGCATACGCAGCAGGTTGGACAGAGTGGTCACACTTCCCACAGAAGACCTCGTACTGCCCGAGCTGCGCTGCTGCTGTAAAGCGATAGCCGGCGGAAGTCCGGTGATTTCGTCTACTTCAGGTATTGACATTTGATTGAAAAGCCTCCTGGCATAAGGCGAAACAGATTCCAGATAGCGGCGCTGAGCTTCGGCATACAAAGTGCCGAATGCCAGTGATGATTTTCCCGAGCCGGAGACGCCGGTAAAGACTACCAGTGCATCGCGGGGGATTT
>JAZKHM010000151.1:0-1654 GCA_040385405.1 Bacteroidota bacterium
ATTTTAAAATTTCCCCCGCTCGTGCCGCGGGAGGGCACCAACTTTTTTCTGCAGGTGGGTGTTGCACAACATTGAGTAATTGATCGGCAACAAAGAGGCCGTCCATCTTTAGCTTATTAGTGCGGTAGAATGATTTTATAGATTGGAATATTACAATAGTAATTAACAGTGCTTATAATTTTCGTTTTGACTGCTTTTAATTGATTTTGGATTAATCTTCCCTTATGATTGAGGATCTTTTTAAGATTATATGCAATAGCAGCCATGGTCAGACACTTATTAGCCTGGGACAGGCCTTTGGTATTAACCCGTTTGATACCAAGGTAATTGACCAATGTACCGATGACCGGTTCTACCGTGCTTTGTCGCAATCTCATTAGCTTTCGTGCTTTACTGGTTTGCATTCGCTGATGCATCTGATCGTAGTATGGCTTATCGATTGTTTCATTGATAGCTACTTTTCTATATTTCATCTTGTAAGCTGTACACTGGCCTTTTATAGGACATTCATGGCATTTTTTTGCACTTGCACCATACTGTTTCATCCAATAACCGCCAGTAAGATAAGTTCCCTGATAATAGATTTTCAAGCCCTGGCTGCATAAGTAATAATCCTCGGCTTCATGATAACTAAAGCCAGCTCTTTCATACCTAAAATTGTTTTTGTTTGGTATATATCCGGTCACCCCACTTGCCCGTAATGCCTTAAGAGCATCGGCGCTACTATAACCTGAATCCGCTACAAGTTCCTGGATCATGACATCATTTTCAGCGAGGTTGTGTTTTACATGCCTTAGAACTGCGGAAAGGCATTCGCTATCCCGTTTGTCAGCAGTAAAAGCCTGGACATGAGTGATCACATGAGTAGCAGTATCTACACTAACCTGACCCAGATAGTTCAGTGCTACGGGTTTACCTGGCTTGACTGAAACCCGGGCATCTGGGTCCGAAGGACTGTAATGGGTATCATTAGACAGATTTCTCTTTGGATCTTCTGTTTTATGATCTTCCTGTTTCCAGGTTTCCAGAATCTTTAAATCAGGCTGTTCCTCCTGGTTCGTTTTGAGTTCCTGACTATAGCTAAAGGCGTCATCCAGTATTTCTTTTTGAACAAGGCTATCCAGCGAGGCATTCGCTTTAATGAAGAAGCCATCAACGGCCTGCCGGCGACCAGAGATCATACCCCGATCAATACATTGCTTCAATATGCGCTTAAATAAATCTATAAACACACTTTCACTATATAATTGTCTGGTTCTGCTTAATGTGCTGTGCCAGGGAAGTTCTTCATCTATATCGTATCCGATAAAATAGCGGATATCAAGTCTCAGGCGTGACATACTAATAATTCGCCTGTCACTATTCAGATTTTCCAGGTAACCAACTAACATTAATTTCATAAAAACGACAGGATCGATACTGCGCTGACCTTCTGATCCATAATATTGGGACGTCGTTTTATATAAAAAACTAAAGTCTACTAACTCGTTTAATTTTCTGTAGAAATTGTCCTCTGGGACCGCTGATGAAAGCTGGAAATTGAGGAAGAGCTTTTCCTGATAGGCCTTTTTTCCTTGCATACACTAATTTACCCATCGATTAGAAAGTATGCAATCTGCATTTATTCACAATATGTTAGTTGTGCAACAGCCAC
>JAZKHM010000152.1:0-3122 GCA_040385405.1 Bacteroidota bacterium
AGTTCTGATCAATAAAGGTTAATCGATCATCTTTGGGTAAATTCTTCTGTGCGTCGGCGTCCTGATCGAACGCGAGCAGCCTTCCCTGCGGCCCCAGGTGTTTTAATATTTCGCGGGAATGGCCTCCACCGCCAAAGGTAACGTCAACGTATACCCCATCAGGTTTTATGTTCAGTGCTTCAATGCATTCCTGCAGCATAACCGGATGGTGATAATCAGTCATTTAGTCCCCTCCCTGTATTTCCCATTACTTCTTCTGCAAGATTTGCAAAATTTTCAGGCTCATTATCCATTTGTGAATCATAGGCATCTTTTGCCCATACCTCAATTTTGTTGAGCTGGCACGACAAGACAACTTCTGTCGAAATGCCGGCATACTCCATTAAAGCTTTAGGGAAAAGTATCCGATTGGCCGAGTCAAGCGAAAGTTCCGTTGCTCCCCGGGTGAAATAACGAACAAAATCCCTTCGCTTTTTCTCATACAGATTCAATTTACTAAGCTCACCAGTGATCTGATCCCACTCCTTTTTAGTATAAATTACCAGGTGTTTTTCAAAGCCCCGGTTGATCACAAGACCCTCACGCTCAGCTTCGGGAAGCTGTTTCTTCAGGCTGGATGGTATCATCATCCTGCCTTTAGCATCAAGTTTACAATCAAATTCTCCTAAAAAATGGGACATCGTGGCACTTTACTCATTAATTCAAGAGTAAAAGTAAATAACTTACCACTTTTTACCACTATCTCCCACAAAAAAAGTTTTCCACAGTTTTAAGCCGTAATTTCCATATATAATCAAACCCGTTTTGTGAATTTAATTGCAGATATAACTCACCTTTACTTGTAAGAAAGGCTGTTTAATATTTACCTAAAATGATCTAAATTAGCCAGTCTATTCAAGGAAACATTACGGAAGTTTGGATTCCAAAAATGGATTAGGCCCCGGAGCGATTATTTGCAGTAAACAGAAGACCTGCGGCCTCATTGACTGGCTTCAATTGAAAACTTTATCAAATTTAAAACCGTATACTTACTTTAAACTGAACCAGTTTCCTTCGAGAAAACCATGGATACTAAATTCCCCATTCCCGACAATGAGCTTGACAGACTAATCACCCTGTCTGATTTTAATATCGATTATACAAATACTGAGTACAATTTTAAAGATCTCGCCAGGCTTGCGGCAAGTGTTGCCGGCACTGAAATCTCACTTGTTAATTTAATTGATTCGTATACCCAATGGACCATTTCCGGGCACGGTCTGGATATCGATCAAATGCCCCGGGAAGACTCAGTCTGCCAATATACAATTGTGGGGAATGAGCACTTCGAGGTAGATGATTTATCAGACGATAACAGGTTTAAAGATAAATTTTACGTCGTCCAGGACCCTAAACTTAAGTATTATTATGGCATCCCCTTATTGTCTGAGGGCGTTAACATAGGGGCCTTGTGCCTCATGGATAGAAACATTAAATCTCTTGCTCCGGAAAAAAGAGAGCTCTTAAATATTATTGCCCAGGAAATCGTAAGCCGGTTGGATGCTTTTAAAATTATTGAAGCGCTTAGAAATAAAGTCACAGAGGTTACTGCAACACAAAATAAAGTAATTCACGACATCCGGGGCCCTTTAGGAGGAATAATTGGACTTGCCCAGATTATTAGTGAACAGGGCAAAGACAACAACATGGACGAGGTGCTGGAGTTCATTACCATGATCCACAAAAGCGGCAATTCTATATTGGAACTAGCCGATGAAATTCTCACTTCAGAAAATAAGGTCATAAATTTAAAAGAGGGGGAACTAAACCTTAAAACGTTCCGGGAAAAACTTGAAAAGCTTTACATACCCCAGGCAAGATCAAAAAATATTGAATTATCATTTTACATTAGTCCTGAGACTGATAACATTCCATTTCCCAAGAGCAGACTCCTGCAAATTACTGGGAACCTTATCTCAAATGCGATAAAATTTACGCCAAATGGCGGTTTAGTTAAGGTCAAACTCACGCTGACCCAGGACGAAAACCCGAGAATTCTTAAAATAATTGTGGAAGACTCTGGGACCGGACTTGACAATGATAAAATTACCAGCATTTTATCCGGTGATTCTACGACAACTCAAGGGACCGAAGGGGAAAAAGGGTACGGCTTTGGCCTTGCACTGGTAAAGCATCTGATAAACGGATTAAAAGGAACTTTAAGGATCAAATCTGATCACAACGGAACCACATTTGAAGTTGAATTGCCTCAATGACAAGCTTCTATTTCTGTTGCCGGATTAAATTTTCAAGCGCATGCAGGTGTTTTTTAAAGGCATCTTTTCCTTTATCGGTAGCGGAGTATTGGGTGTTTGGTTTACGTCCTATAAACGACTTAAATATGCTTATATAATCTTCTTTCTCCAGGGCTTTAAGGTGAGAAGCCAGGTTACCGTCCGTCACCTGCAGTAATTCTTTGAGAGAATTGAAATCATAATTACT
The DNA here is from genome assembly GCA_040385405.1 of Bacteroidota bacterium. Classification (GTDB taxonomy): domain Bacteria; phylum Bacteroidota; class Bacteroidia; order Sphingobacteriales; family Sphingobacteriaceae; genus Daejeonella. The sequence continues at coordinate 2,482 of JAZKHM010000152.1, forward strand.
GTTCACAGTCAATATGCTCATAATCTGAAGCCTTATCCTGTTCTCAAACGCCTTGTCGAATTCTTCCAGAGAAACCTTCACCTCTCGTATTTAAAATGCATTATACTTCCATACACGATATGCAGAACACCAAACCCTATAGCCCATAAGGCCAGTCCATAAACAGGTAGCATTAAAGCAAGCAATCCTAATAAAATCTGACATATGCCCAGCCACTTTATATCAACAAAGGTATAATGACTGCCTGCAAACAGAGCCAGACCATAAAAGATCAGGCAGGCAGCTGCAATGAAATCGTATTCGCTTTTCATTAGCATAATTAGAATAAAAACCCCTCCGGTGACAAGAGGGACCCCGCTTGCCGTCAGCAATCGCCGGCTTACCGGATTCCACACACTTTCTTTTTTCAGGTTGGCGTTGCGAATTGTCAGTCCGCATGCAGTAACAATCGAAAAAACCAATACGGCTAAAGCGACCATGAATAGTTGCCAAAAAATCACCGGTTCGTTCATATAGTCTAATCCATCGTTAACACCGGCAGTTTTTATGACTAGCCAATAGCCCAATCCCGCGCCTGCCAGGGCATAAATGCCCGCCAGAACTCCGGCCAGCCCGCTTAATGAAATAAACTTCGAAGAACG
>JAZKHM010000153.1:0-1780 GCA_040385405.1 Bacteroidota bacterium
CACGCATCGCACCACCTGCAATTACACCGGTACCCGGAGCTGCTGGTTTAATGAAAACGAAACCGCCTGAATATTTACCGATCTGCTCGTGAGGTACAGTTCCGTTGATTACAGGAACTTTTACCAGGTTTTTCTTAGCATCGTCGATACCTTTAGCAATTGCTTCAGTTACCTCTTTTGCCTTACCAAGTCCGAAACCTACAACTCCGTTCTCATCACCTACCACAACGATAGCCGAAAAGCTGAAAGTACGTCCACCTTTGGTAACTTTAGCAACACGCTGGATGCTAACTAAGCGGTCTTTTAATTCGATCTCGCTTGATTTTACTCTTTTTATATTGATTGTTGACATCTTACTTTCAGATTAAAATATTAAACCAGCCTCACGTGCACCTTCTGCCAATGACTTAACACGGCCGTGGTACAGGTAACCATTTCTGTCGAATACAACGGTGTTAACACCTGCTGCGATCGCTTTTTCTGCTACTGATTTACCAACTGCTTTAGACTGATCAGACTTGTTTCCGCTTGCTGTGAAATCTTTTGATAAAGATGATGCTGAAACGATAGTTTTTCCGCTGTTATCATCGATAATCTGAGCATAGATCCCTTTGTTGCTTCTGTATACAGATAAACGTGGGCGCTCAGCAGAACCGGTTAATCTCTTTCTGATTCCTCTTTTGATTCGCTCTCTGCGAGATAATTTAATTCCTGCCATGATGATTATTTTTTAGCGGCTGATTTACCAGCTTTTCTTCTTAACACTTCACCAACAAACTTGATACCCTTACCTTTATAAGGCTCAGGAGTACGTAACGAACGAATTTTCGCTGCTACTTGTCCAAGTAATTGTTTGTCTATACTCTCTAAAGTAATGATCGGGTTTTTACCCTTCTCAGATGCTGTAGTAACATTGATCTCTTTCGGTAATTCAAACACAAAATGGTGAGAGAATCCTAATACAAGGTCAAGTGTGTTACCTACATTTGTAGCACGGTAACCAACACCTACCAGCTCCTGCGAAGTTTTGTACCCTTCTGTTACACCAATAACCATGTTATTGATTAACGAACGGTATAACCCATGCAATGCTTTATGACGTTTTTGTTCAGATGGACGCTCTACTGTAAGTATTCCGTCTTCCTGACTTAATTTAATATCTGAATCCACGTTCTGGGTTAATTCACCCTTTGGACCTTTAACTGTAACTATATTTTGATCATCAACTGATATCGTAACACCAGCTGGAATATTAATCGGGGCTTTTCCTATTCTTGACATCTTCTATCCTCCTATTAATAAACGTAACATAAAACTTCACCACCTATATTCAGGTTCTTAGCTTCTTTATCAGTCATTACACCTTTAGAAGTAGAGAGGATAGCGATACCCAGGCCATTTAATACGCGCGGCATATTCTCAACACCAGCATATCTTCTCAGACCAGGTCTGCTGATACGTGAGATGTTGCGGATCGCGGATATTTTAGTTATCGGATTGTACTTCAGAGCGATCTTGATCGTTCCCTGAGCGGTAGTGTCTTCAAACTTGTAATTAGTGATGTAACCTTTGTCAAAAAGAACTTTAGTCATTTCTTTTTTCAGGTTTGATGCAGGAATTTCTACCACACGGTGGTTGGCCTTAATGGCATTCCTTACTCGTGTAAGATAATCTGCTATTGGATCTGTATTCATTATTTATTTGTTGTGATGGTGGTTTCCGGTCTAGGGACCTGCCATCGGTTAATATTTAAAGTTATAGGTTATAAGTTGTAAGTTAT
>JAZKHM010000154.1:0-14460 GCA_040385405.1 Bacteroidota bacterium
GCCCATGGTATTTCGGTGATAGTCAAAACCAACAAAAGGAAACCACCACTGCATTCTTCCAATGTATCGTCCAAAATAGGTTTCCACTTCGTTCCCGTGTTCCCGGTTTAAACCTATTCGCCATTCGGTAGACAAGCGGTAACGGGTGTTGGCCAGCATAAATTCGCCGTCGCTTCCATTGCTTTCCAACCCTAACTGTCCCATAGCATGAAACATCCGGTCGTCCTTGAACAATTGGCGCTGAGCCAGTTTTGGATCAGGTATTTCAGGATTTGGAGGAGAGTTTTCATAACTAAAGATCCTACCCATACCGCTCATCATGTGATATAAAATATGGCAGTGGAAGAACCAGTCTCCCCCGGGCTCCGATGCTGCAAATTCAATTGTATCCAGTTCCATTGGCATAATATCCAGTACGTTTTTCATTGGAGCGTTTTCGCCCTGGTCATTCAATACCCGGAAATCATGTCCATGCAGGTGCATTGGATGGCGCATCATGCTGTTATTAAACAGGATAATTCTTAAGTTCTCGCCTTTTTTGATCAGGATTTTGTCAGATTCAGAGACTGTCTTATTGTCCAGAGTCCACACGTAACGGTTCATGTTCCCTGTCAGATCGAACCTTAATTCTCTCGTAGGGCCTGCCGGTAGAGTCGTGTTTTTTGGGTCACGCAGCATGTTATAATTTAATGTAACGATATCTCCCGGGACACCTTCCATATTGCTCATGTCATGACCCGCGTGATCCATCGGCATATCTTTTTCGTCCATCTTCATTTCGGGCAGACTGTCAGCTTCTACTTCATCCTCGGTTTTTTCAGGACCTGTTATCTCCGGGTACATCACCGTGTTCATGTCCATGATCTGGTTTTGCATTTTCATGCCCTCCATCTGAACCATATTGCCCTGCATGTCCATCATCTCATTCATCATCTTCATCCCTGCAAAATATTTCAAACGTTCCATCGGTACAGCTGGGACTTTAGTTCCGCTGCCCAGCCATAATGAGGTTGATTTCGTGCGATCTTCAGACGTGGCTAAAAATTCATAACTTTTATTTTCCGGTATTGTGACAACCACATCATACGTCTCGGAAACAGCGATGATCAGCCTGTCGACTTCAACAGGTTCTACATCGTTTCCATCGGTTGCGACGACTGTCATCTTCCCGCCAGAATATTTCAGCCAGAAATAGGTCGAAGCGCCTGCATTTGCTATACGAAGCCGTACTTTATCTCCAGCTTTAAACTGTGGCTGCTCGCTCTGGTTTTCTCCATTGGTTAAAAACCGGTCGTAATAAACATCGCTTACGTCCATGGCATTCATCCGCTTCCATTCATTAGCCACTTTTATTTTGAAATACCCGCCTTTTATAGCTTCGGAATAACTTTGTGTGGCTCCTTTTTGTATCGCAAACCAGTCTGTTGCAGCATGCAGACTCCGGTCAACCTCCCTGGGGTTCATATCGGTCCACTCGCTCAATGTGACAGCCAGGGTAGGTATATCCCATTCCGCTCTCTTATTCATTATAAAGGCACCGTACATCCCTATCTGTTCCTGCAGGCGGCTGTGGCTATGGTACCAGTGTGTGCCGTGCTGGATAATAGGAAATTTATATATGTGTGTGGCTCCTGGCTCAATCGGCATTTGTGTAAGGTTAGGTACGCCATCATATCGGTTAGGAAGGAAAAGTCCGTGCCAGTGAAGAGAGGTATTTTCCTTTAAGCGGTTATGAACATGTATTTCAGCTGTATCTCCTTGAGTAAATGTCAAAGTGGGCATTGGGATCTGGCCATTAACGGCAATGGCCCGTTTCGATTTGCCCGTAAAGTTTACTATCGTATCGGCAATGTATAAATCATAACGTACTGTTCTTGGTGGAGTATTATTGGGAATGGTTTTAATGGGCCCAAGGTTAGCTTTTGCTATTTTTATCGGGTCCATCTCTTCCACCGCTTCAGTACTATCTGTTTCTGGTTTTGGCATCACATGGTCCTGATGTGTCTCAGCTGGTTCTGAAACTGGTTTCCCTTCAGCAGGTTTAAGCTCCTTGTTCGCCGGCATTGTCATCCCATCCATATTTTCCTTTTTCGCTGGCGGAGTTTTTCTCGCCGGAACAGGGGAAGTCCGCTTAGGGGTTGTATTAGCAGGTTTCGGCGCCGGAGTCCTTCTGACCGGAGCAGGTGAGGAGGGCTTAGCGGCTTTTGGTTTCTGCGCCACCAGCTTCATTCCGCACTTCGGACAATTCCCTGGTTTAGTAGATTTCACCTCCGGATGCATTGGGCACGAGTAAACAATTTGTAAGGAGGACGATATTAAGTGCGAATGTTCCGGCCGTTCCGCAAAGAGCGTTAGCTGGAAACACAGCATGATTATCGCCAGGAGTAGTTTTTTCATCGGTTTATTTTTGTTTTCATCTAATCCCGCGCAATCGGGATGGAAATGTCATCCCTGGATACTTCTATCCAATCTTTTAGTAGCTTTTTGTCTTTTTCTGAAAGTATTGCACCCCTGTGTATGAATGTATAGGAAGGCAATGGCATATTTTCGTCTTCGATCGCTCCCTGCATAGCCTTCAACTTACTAAGTTGTCTGCGTTTAGAATAGTTTGCGAATTCATCAAAATTCAGTTCTTCTTTTCCATCACTTATGTGCGATGACATCCACCAGGCTCCCGGTTGCAGGGTAGCATACCAGGGATAGCGGGTATTGTTGCTATGGCAGTCATAACAGGAATTTTGGAGTACAGCCTGAACATTATCCGGAACTTTGACTGCCATGGCTATGCCTGCCGTTACAGCCTGCTTACTTTGATTGCGTGCTGGCTGCACAAACTGGATTAGAACCAGAATAATCAGCAAGGCGATCAAGCCTGTTTTTATTCTGCTCATTAAATTAATTAAGTTCTTCCTTTACCGTTCCGTATGTAAGCATCGCCTGTCCTAAATAGGGGTTTTTAACTTCTTTAGTTTCACTCAGCCAGTTAGCTCCTTTATTTTTATTGTACATAGGGCAGTTAGTATAATAAAGTTTTTGCGCTGAACCAGTAGCTTTAACCAACTCATAAACTTCCCCGCTTAACGTCTCAAAATGCTCACGCTGATGAACCAAATTACCTGCATTGGAAGCAATGTGCTCTGCATGTTCGATAGCATCGTCTTCGATATCGGCAAATACTTTACTCTGTTCCGCAGTTAATGCTGACTTATCCATTGCTTTGAACGCTTGAGCTAATTCTGTTGCGGTTGACGCAGCTTCTTTGTCATTATCGTTGGTAAGGGCATTTTTGATCTTGAGATAACCAGTCAAAATATCTTCAGCAGGCATTTTATTTCCAGTTGTTACTTTGTCCGTTGTACCTGAAGATGCTGTGCTGTCAGAAAATTCTTTATCAGATGCACCATTGTTGCAGGCAACAAAAAGAATTGATACTAGTGTCAGGCTTAAAAAGATGGTTTTCATGGTTTTAGTTTTAGAGTACTGTTCGCGGTAAATCTCCAGGAAATATGCCGGAAGAGTTTTTTGAAATATTTTTAATTAATTTCAGAGAAAAGGCATCGGATTTTGTACCGATGCCTTAGTGATTATTTATTTAAGAGTTTCTACAACCTTACCGCAGGTAAGCATAGCACTTCCATAATAAGGGTTCTTTATTGCGGAAGAACTGCTGAGCCAGCTACCCTTTGCCATAGGACAATACTGCTTATAAACAGGCTCTTTAGTCAGTTTTGTAGATTTAGCCATTTCAAACATCTGATCAGAAAAGCCTGAGAAATATTCCCGTTGCTTTTTAAGGTCCTTTGTTGAAGCAATTTTTGCAGCATCTTTTATTATCGCGGCACGGTTTGCTTCCGGCAATGCGGCATCATCCGCTACGGTTTTAACAAATGCAATGGCTTTTGTATTTGCCAAACCTGCATTTCCACTTACCAATGCATCTTTGATCGCATAGTATTGAGCGAAAACATCGGAAGTTTTGTCTTGTGCAAAGCTGCTTTGTACAAGTGTTGTTGCAATCAGAGCAACTGTAAAAATTATCTTGGTCATAAAATTTAATTTAATGTCGAAATTACCATGCAAGCATGATAGCTTCCATAAAAATGGTTTTAAAATAAAAATGTTTGGAAATATTAACTCAGATACGGAATTACCCTAAGAAAGGATTCAAATACGTAATGTGCAGTTTCGAATAAAAGCGGGTATTGACTGGGTTCGGGGCGGAGAATCATTTAGTACACCTATCTTTTCTAATGGACTACCATTTATTATCGCGGGACCGTTATAAACTGTCGGCGGCCCACTTAGCCCCAGTGTATTAAAATAATAAACAATAACAGAAGCTTTCGGAGACTCCTCTATGGTAAGCTTATGTTGCTGGTCTTTGCAACAATCACTGGAAAGCCTTTTTTCCATGCCGCAATTATTACATTTCTCGTTTGCTTCCTGAGAGACACCCCAATCGATCAGCTTGCCCATGCAGAAATGAAGATCCACCGTCGCCCCGGAAGAGACTCCAAGATAGAAAACTGCTAATATGGTGATAATGACCTTTTTCATCTAACGTATACAAAGATTGGAAAAAAAGGTCAAATGATTTTATACAATTCCTTGAAATTTTTATATCATATCCGCAGTGTGACGTAATCAATCGCTACAAATATTTTAACCATTTGCAATTGAAGGGTCGGATAATTGGGATAAATCAAATGGTGTGAGACTGCTTTTAATGCAAGATTTCATTTGAGAACAAACCAGACACCATCGTGAATTCTGACTTTACGGAGTTAGAGTTCAGACAATTTTTCGCCCGTTGAGATAATGCTTTTCGCTCTTGAGGCCATCCGGTAATGTTAAGTTAATGTTAAGAAAATCTGCCGAATACTGTATATTTGACTAGGATTAATACTAACTAAAAATCCCATTTCGCAGAATATATCATTAATACTCAAAACATTAATTTATGGAAAAACTGTACATCTCATTAAAGAGCAGAAAAGCCGGCACAGCCCTCAGGACGATGAGGTTAGTGAATGGAGTGCTGCTACTTTCGCTTATTGGCCTTATGGAGGTTAATGCTGCTGCACATCAGCCACTGAACTCTTTTGTGGTTGATAAAACTTCAATGATTGCAAATCACGTGGAATTTGAGCGGTCAGTACCTCCCCAGGAAATACGCGGGCGGGTCACAGATTCAAAAGGAGTTCCGCTACCGGGTGTTAGCATCCGGTTAAAAAACACAACAATTGGTACATCAACCAATGTAGACGGTAATTATACGATCACGATTCCTGAACCTGGTATCCTGGTGTTTAGTTATCTGGGCTTCGTAGAGCAGGAAATTTCTTCCGGAAATCGTACTGCAATAAACATTACCATGGTGGAAGATCAGCAGGCTCTTAATGAGGTTGTCGTAGTTGGTTATGGTACACAGAGCAGAAAAGATGTCTCGAGTGCTATCGGATCTCTATCAGTGGCGAATAAGAAATTGGCCGATCTTCCCATCACCAGTCCTGAGCAGTTATTGCAGGGACGAGTGGGCGGGGTTAATATCACGCAGGATTCCGGTACGCCCGGCGGCCGTTCCACCGTACGTATCAGGGGAGCCAGTTCGATAAACGGTGGCAACGACCCCTTGTATGTAATTGATGGGGTCCCGGTAAATACGGGAAATTACGCCGGTGCTGCTGCGGGATCCGTGCCCCAGAATCCTCTTTCGAATATTAGTCCAAATGATATCGAGTCGATTGATATATTAAAAGATGCCTCGGCAGCGGCAATCTATGGATCAAGGGCTTCCAATGGGGTAATAGTTATTACTACCAAAAGAGGCAGACAGGATCAGACGAAAATTACTTACAACAATTATTTCGGATTCCAGGAAGTTGCCAAAAGAATTCCGCTTTTAGGAGGGCCGGAGTGGGGCGAATTGATAAATGAGGCGAACGTAAATGTCGGCAATGCGCCCCCAATTGCAAATCCAGGTGCCTTACCTACCACTGACTGGCAGGAGGAAATATTCAGGAGGGCGCCAATATCGAATAATGAACTTTCATTGTCTGGAGGAACTGAAAAAACTCAATACTTCTTATCTGGAAGTTATCTGAATCAGACCGGTGTGGTTATCGGAAGCGGTTTCAGCCGGGGTAATTTCAGATTTAACTTCGACCAAAAAATAAATGACAGGTTGAAAGCAGGTATCAACATGAGTTTGAACCGCTCAAAAACTGACCGTGTAAGTGCTGGTGACCGTGATGGAATCGTGGCCGTTGCTATCGTAAAGTCACCTGCTGTTCCAGCCAGGAATGCAGATGGCTCATTAAATCCAAACGATCCATATATCAGTAATATTGATAATCCATTAATCATCGCCGATCAGGTTAGAAATGACGCATTTAACAACAGAGCATTGGGTAATGCATTTGTTGAACTGAAGATTCTTGATGGCCTGAATTTTAGAAGCAGCATTGGTTTAGATTACCTGAGCCTGGATGAAGTGTATTTTGTGCCGCCTAATAAACTAACAGTTCTGGGCAGAACAACTAATGGATCAGGCACGAATAGCTTGACCGAGGATTTGGGATGGATCAATGAAAACACCCTTAACTACAGTAAAACATTAAACGCAAACCACAAATTTAATGTGCTTTTAGGTTATTCTAACCAGGAATCTAAATTTAACCGGACTGTTGCTTCAGCCACCAACTTCGCGCTTGAAGCCATTCAGACCCTGGGTTCTGCATCAATTAAGAATTCAACTTCAACGGGGGGCAGCTGGGGACTTACGTCCTATTTTAGCAGGTTAAACTACTCATTTAGGGATAAATTCAATATAGCAGCCAGCTACCGTATCGATGGCTCCTCAAGATTTGCGGAAAATAATAAGTACGGTAGTTTCCCTTCGGTTTCTGCTGCATATCGTTTGGGTCAGGAAGACTTCCTGAAAGACTTGGATTGGGTTGAAGATGTAAAGATCAGGGCGAGCTGGGGCAGAACTGGAAATCAGGAAATTGGTAACTTCACTTCAAGAGGCTTATTTGCAGGAGGATTTAACTACATCGGAGCAAGCGGTCTGTCCCAGACACAGTTAGCGAATCCCGACCTTTCATGGGAAAGTACAGAACAAACCAATATTGGTTTAGACCTGAGCTTCTTCAAAGGAAGAATTAACTTCACTACCGATGTTTACAAGAAAAATACCTCGGGTTTATTGCTCGCTGTTTCATTGCCTAGATCCTCGGGATTTACAAGTTCTATACAAAATGTCGGTAATGTGGAGAATAAGGGTTTGGAACTCGCTCTCAACACGGTGAATTTTGATAAAAGCGACTTCAAATGGTCTACAGACTTCAATATCTCTTTTAACAGAAATAAGGTAACAAACCTTCCGGGCGGCGATATTCCACTTGGCTTTAACGGCTACGCCAGTGTTGTGAAACAAGGTTATCCCTTAGGCACATTCTATGGGTGGAAAATTATTCGTGTTAATCCGGCGACAGGTAATTATGATGTGGTAGATGTAAATGGCGACAAAAATATTCCCCTTGCTTCAACTACCCTTGATAACGTAGTATTAGGTAGTGCGCAGCCTAAATTTACCGGGGGTTTTACAAATTCCGTTTCCTATAAAAACTTCGACGCTTCGGTTTTCATGCACTTCGTATATGGCAACATGATCTTCAATCAGGCTGAATATTCATATGGCAGGTTACACACCTGGTTTAACTCTTCTACGTTAGCGAGAGAACGCTGGAGAAAACCGGGTGATATCACAACCTTGCACCGTGCAGCATGGGGAGATCCCACAAGAAACGGATCAGTGTCTAATCGTGTTTTGCAGGATGGCTCGTTCTTAAGAGTAAAAAATGTTGCTCTGGGATATAACATTCCAACCGCGGCACTTAAGAAAACCGGAATCAAAAATATACGTGTATATGCAGCGGGTCAAAATATTTTAACCTGGACCGATTACCGCGGGTATGACCCTGAAGTTAACGCAAATGGAAATGACACAACTCTTGGATTTGATATGAGTTCGTATCCGCAGGCAAGATCATTTTCTTTAGGTTTAAACGCAACGTTCTAAATATAAAAACATGAAAAAAATATATTTGATAATCTTCTTATACCTGACGGTGTCGTCGTGTGATGTAATCGAACAGGAACCGATAGATTCTGTAAGTACTCAATCCTTGTTCACCAGGGAATCTGATGCAGAAGCAGCGATCATTGGTACTTATCGCCATCTGGCAAACTCTGGACCTAACTATATCTATTTTGCAGAATTGCCTACTAAAAATAGCAAGGGCAACGCATTAAACAGACAGTTTGAGCAATTAAACAACCTGATTTTTGTGGCGGATAACTCGCAGTTTACAGGACTTTGGGATCAGCAATACGTGCTTATCAATTCAGCAAATGTGGTGATCAAGAATGTTCCTAAAATTCCGGGTATGGCCGATGCGGCTAAAAATTCAGTGATTGCGGAAGCCCGTTTCCTGAGAGCCTTCACCTATTTTAATCTGGTGAGATATTTTGGTGCAGTTCCCCTGGTGACCGAGCCTACTGAAAGCCCGGATGTTGCTGCACTGCAGGTGTCAAGAACTCCGGTCGCAGAGGTATATACACAAATCCTTGCAGATCTGGATTTTGCAAAGGCAAATTTGCCTGAAACATTTACGGGCCTGGGAAGAACAGCCAGAGCAACAAAAGCTGCGGCCTATGCATTAGGAGCAAGGATCCATTTGACGAGAAAAAACTATGCTTTGGCAATTGCCGATGCAAATCAGGTTATTACAAGGAAAGGGGAGACTTTAACAGTGCCCTATGCTAACCTTTTCCTGGCTAAGAATTCTGCCGAATCGATTTTCGAGATCAATTATGACACGCAATTGCAAAATAACCTGGCAACTACATTCCTTCCGGGATCATTGGGAGGTACCAGAACAATAGAAGTTAACAATGATATATTCAATGCTTATGAACCAGGAGATCTTAGAAAAGATGCGACCATTGGCTTTGCGAACGCTGCTAACTACATGAAGAAGTATTCAAGAGGCGGGACAAAGGATGATAATATTATTGTTTTCCGTCTCGCAGAAGTTCTTCTGACTAAAGCTGAAGCATTAGCAGAAACTTCCTATCCAAATGCTGAAGCATTAAAGCTTTTAAATGAAGTCCGCAGAAGAGCGGGTCTTGCAGCGATTAACCCTGCAACGCTGGCTGCTTTTAGAGCAGCACTTTATAAAGAAAGAAGGCTTGAACTTGCCTTTGAAGGCCATGAGTGGCATGACCTGGTAAGAACGGGCAGACTTCAGGCAGTTCTTGGAATAACTGATATTAATAAATCGATCTGGCCGGTACCGTCAGTAGAGATTGCCCGTAATCCTAAATTGCAGCCCCAAAATCCAGGGTATTAATAGTTATTGGATATTATTCAGACGCGGCATCTTCACCAGATGCCGCGTTTTTTTTTGACTTGTATTCGCGATAGAATAGAATAATCATCACTAGAAAATACTAATAAAAATTCGAAAAATATTTCGTTGTTTTGCAATGAAATCTGATCGTTATGGATCACTCTATCCTCGCCTGAAAAACTCAAACCAGCTATATAGCAAACCATGTTTGGGCCAACGAAAATACATCTTAAACAATGACAACAAACCGTTCAAAAGTCTCTGCAGCTGGCCTTTTAATAGCCTTAGGAATTATTTTTGGAGATATAGGGACTTCGCCCCTTTATGTACTTAATGCCATTATTAAGGGGAAAGTTATTAGCGAGTTCTTAATTATTGGCTCCGTTTCTTTAATTATATGGACCCTCACTCTCCAGACAACCGTTAAATATGTGATCCTAACTTTACAGGCCGACAATAAAGGTGAAGGCGGTATCTTTTCCCTGTTTGCACTTGTAAGGAGAAGAAGAGGTAAATGGCTGGTATTGCCTGCTATGATTGGCGGTGCGGCCTTACTGGCAGATGGAATGATAACGCCAGCAATTTCGGTAACATCCGCCATAGAGGGTTTAAAGCAGGTCTCTTTCCTTTCCGATATCAGCCAGTCTACTATTATCTACATTGTGATTGGGATCCTTACAGTATTATTTTTCCTACAGCAATTTGGAACGGCATTAATCGGCCGATCTTTCGGACCAATGATGTCTGTTTGGTTTATAATGCTGGCCAGTTTGGGTTTTCTGCATATATCGGATGACTTGTCTGTACTTAAAGCTTTTAACCCGTATTACGGCATTCAGTTACTAATTGAGTATCCGAAAGGTTTTTATATTCTCGGCGGGGTATTCTTATGTACGACTGGGGCAGAGGCACTTTATTCTGACTTAGGTCATTGCGGGAAATGGAATATACGATACTCCTGGATCTTCGTAAAAACCTGTTTAATAATTAACTATCTGGGCCAGGGTGCATGGTTGCTAAGCCACTATTCTGGTAAGCCTATTACTGCAGAAATGATAGAATCCGGTTTCAATCCGTTTTATTCCGTAATGCCAGGGTGGTTCTTGTATATGGGAATTGTGGTGGCAACGGCTGCAACTATTATTGCCAGTCAGGCCCTTATCTCCGGATCATTTACCCTGATTAGCGAGGCCATGCGTTTGAACTTATGGCCTAAGCTGCGTATAAACTATCCAACAGAAGAGCGGGGGCAGCTTTATATCCCTGCGATTAACCTGATCCTTTTCCTTGGCTGTATAGGTATTGTTTTATATTTTGGCAAAGCGTCTAACATGGAAGCAGCTTATGGATTAGCAATTACTCTGTGCATGATTGCAACTTCCATTCTCTTCGCCAATTTCCTTGTTATTAAAAGAACAAAGCCAATTTTTATTTACCTGTATCTTTTAGTATATCTCACCATAGAGCTGAGTTTCCTGGCTGCAAATATGGATAAATTCCCTCATGGGGGATATGTCACCGTAATCATTGGAAGTGTCCTTTTCTTCATTATGTATACCTGGTATGAAACACGAAAGATCAAAAACCGCTACACGGAATTTGTCAAGATGGACCACTTCATTCACAAATTAAAAGAATTGAGCAATGACGAAAGTATTCCAAAGTATGCGACTCATCTTGTTTATTTAACAAGTGCTGATAATCCGAAGGAGATTGAACATAAGACGATGTATTCTATTTTGTATAAAAAGCCCAAACGAGCAGACATATACTGGTTTATTCACGTCGACACACTGGATGAGCCTTATACCTGCGAATACATTGTTGATCATATTGTTTCCAATGACGTTATACGAGTCGAGTTCCGCTTGGGCTTCCGGGTTCAACCCAGGATTAATTTACTATTCCGCAAGGTAGTGGAAAACCTGGTGCTAAATAAAGAAGTCGATATTACCAGCAGATATGACAGCCTGGAACGTACTAACGCAACAGGAGATTTCTCTTTCGTGGTGATGGAAAAATATTTGAGCAATGAGAACGTCCTTTCATTTTGGGACAGGCTCCTGATGAAGACACATTTTTTTATAAAGAATAAAAGCCTTTCGGAGGCATCGGCATTCGGCCTGGACACGAGTAATGTGGTCGTTGAAAAATTTCCACTGATAGTTTCACCTATCGACAATATAAACCTGATCAGGGTTACAAAAGAGAGTCGAACTTCTTTGTAGTCTTAGATTCCGGAAAAAATATTCAGGCTCTGCGGGACGAAAAAAAAGAAATTAGAGTACATGAGGAAATTGATACTGCTGGCAATAAGCCTGAATGTCGCGAATTCCACTTTTGCTCAGCAGCAATCTAAAATAAAACTGTCGGGATATTTGGAGTCCTATTACGGGTTTGACTTTAACGAACCTGCCGACAATAATCGTCCTGCTTTTGTTTATTCGCATAAGCGGCACAATGAAGTGAACCTAAACTTAGGTTTTATAAAGGGAAGTTTTGATGACGGAACTATGCGGGCAAACCTGGCGCTTATGGCTGGAACCTATTCCAATGCAAATCTTGCCGCAGAACCTGGAGTGCTGAAGAATATATTTGAGGCAAGTGCAGGATTAAGGATTTCCAGGACTGCAAATCTATGGGTTGATGCGGGCATAATCCCTTCCCACATAGGTTACGAAAGTGCTATTTCAAAAGATTGCTGGGTGCTTACACGAAACATTGTCTCTGATAATACGCCTTATTACGAAGCGGGGGTTAAAATTACTTATGGGACGGCAGATAATAAATTTACAATTAGTGGCCTCTATTTAAATGGCTGGCAACGGATCAACAGGTTAAATGGCAATAGTCAGCCTGCCGGCGGATTACAAATGACATTTAAGCCTACAGATAAGGTTACGCTCAACTATAGTAATTACATCGGAACAGAAGGACCCGATGATGTGCGCGTACGCCGCTTTTATAACAATGTCTACGGGATTTTTCAACTTACAGAAAAGTTAGGCCTCATTGCAGGAATCGACTATGGCGCTCAGCAAGTATCAAAAGGCAGTAAAAAAACAATCGAAGTGCTCGCACCTACTGCCATTGCGCAATACAGAATTAATTCAAAATGGGCACTCGCTGGTCGGGTAGAATACTATGAAGATAAAAACGGCCTTATTATCGCAACCGGAACCCCGGAAGGTTTTAAAACAACCGGTTATTCATTAAATCTGGATTATTCCCCGATGACTAACGCAGTAGTCAGGCTCGAGGGAAAGCTGTTTGACAGCAAGGATAAAATATTTATCAGAGAACTCAGCCCTGTCCGTCATAACGCCTTGTTAACTTCGAGCATTGCTATATCTTTTTAGTAAGCTTTAACGCGTTACTTTGCGGCCGGCTATAGAATTACATGCTACGTTTATCAGAAATCGAAGTCTGCCTGCAGGCAGGTGTTTTTTAAACGCAGGAGGACGCTAAGTATACCGCAGAGGTCGCTGAGTTTATAAAATTCTCTGTGTACTCCGCGCAAAACCTCTGCGCTCTCCGCGTTTTAAAAAAATAGGCGTCCAGCCAGTTCTAATAGCTTACAAAATAGGGCATTACCCTATATCATATTTTACGAAAACTACTGCGGACTCTGCATTTAAAATTAGGCTTCTGGCCAATTCTTTTTGTTTGCCCCTTTGTTAATTCTCTGTTTAGTTTATGTTAACTTAAATACTCAATACTCCACCGAAGGACTAACAACAGGCTTTGATAAATCTTTTCCTCGAAAGCGCCGCTTGTTTAATCTGTAAAAATGTTTTTGGTAAGCTTCTTGATACATAAGAAGTTCAAACAGAAAAACATTAAAGCCTAAGTCCGAAAGAATGAAAATATCCGGAGCCAATTATTGGTTGTTATTTCTATCGATGCTTTTTAGTTCCTGTTTCAAGGAATACAAGGGGAAGATCAATATCGACGGTTCCAGCAGCGTCTATCCTCTTACGGAGGCCGTTGCCGAAGAGTTCCGGAAAATTGAGCCTGATATCAGGGTAACCGTTGGAATATCAGGAACTGGAGGCGGATTCAAGAAATTTCTTCGTGGCGAAACAGACATAAGTAATGCTTCACGACCGATCAGCGAAAGCGAATTGAAAATCAGCCGCGAAAACGGAATAGAATTTATTGAAATACCTGTTTCCTATGATGGGATGGCAATCGTAGTAAGCCCGAAAAACGACTTTGTTGACTATATAACTGTCGACGAGCTAAAAAAAATGTGGGCGCCCGAAAGTCAGGATAAAATCAATACGTGGAAGCAAGTAAGAGCTTCATGGCCGGATGTCCCATTAAACCTATATGGTGCAGGGACGTCTTCCGGAACTTATGATTTTTTTACAGAAGCAATTAACGGTAAGGCAAAAGCTTCCCGGGGCGATTATACAGCCAGTGAAGATGATAATGTTCTCGTACAGGGAGTGTCATCCGACCAGTATGGGCTGGGGTATTTTGGTTTAGCTTATTATTCTGAAAACAAAGGGAAGCTGAAACTAGTTCCTGTCAAAGTGAATTCAGGGGCCGAAGCAATAACCCCTACAAAACTAACTGTTGAAAGCGGACAGTATCAACCATTATCACGTCCGGAATTTATTTATGTAAATGTGAAATCTGCAGCCAACCCACATGTGAAAATGTTTGTGAAGTTCTATCTCCAACATGCAGCAAAACTGGCCGAAGAGGTGGGCTATGTAGCATTACCTGCTGCGGCTTATAAGATGTCATTGGAACGTTTCCGAAATAATACCAAAGGTTCGGTTTTTGAAAATAAGTCAACTGTTGGAGCAAACCTGCTTGAACTTCTATCCGGAACAAAATAAAATGGGAGTACTCAAAATAAGATCGGAGAAAGTCATTGAAGTAGTAATGGTCCTGTGCAGCCTGGTTTCTGTACTTACTACCGTGGGTATTATATTGGTATTATCTATTGATACCATTAAGTTCTTCAAAGAAGTTTCGATCATTGCTTTTCTTACTGACACACAATGGACCCCGCTTTTTGAAGACAAGCATT
>JAZKHM010000155.1:0-2597 GCA_040385405.1 Bacteroidota bacterium
AAACAGATGAAACATTTAGATATTATAATTAGCGGCCGGGTGCAGGGAGTTTTTTTTAGAGATACCAGCAAAGCTGTTGCTGACCAGCTCGGAGTGAAAGGCACGGCACGTAATTGCCCCGACGGCACAGTAGCCATAGAAGCTGAAGGCGACGAATTTGCGCTTGATCTCTTTCTTGAATTTTGTCATAAGGGTTCCGACAGGTCCGCAGTGGAAAATGTCGGGGTTACAGAAGGCGAAATGAAAAATTACCGTAATTTTGAAGTCTTAAGGAAATAATGCAAATCCCCTCTCTCATTGTCAGCAATTAAGAAATTTGCCGGTCAGACTGCTATTTATGGATTAAGCACCGTAATTTCCAGGCTTCTTAATTTTATCCTGACCCCGATTTATGTGGGCTTATATCCCGCTAAGGTCTACGGGATTTTTACAGTTATGTTTAGTTGGGCCTCCATGCTCAATGCTATTCTGGCTTTCGGCATGGAAACGACGTTCTTCCGTTATCTCAACAAGTACGAAAACGAAAAGCAAAAGGTTTATAACAATACGTTTATTACCATTCTCTCACTCGCAGTTGTTTTTCTAACATTCTCAAGCTTCTTTGCCGGTGATATTGCTGTTTGGATGCAGAACGGGAAGGAATATGACCCTGACTACGCTGTGTACATCAAATATTTTATTTGGATTCTGGTTGCTGATGCCCTGGCGGTGATCCCTTTTGCTAAAGTTCGGGCCGAAGGAAAAGCGATCAGGTATAGCCTCATAAAATTCGCCAATATTCTGACATTCGTCGGCCTCAATCTCTTCTTCATATTTATAGTGCCTGTGATAATACAGCAGCATTTGCCTGGAGAAAGTTTGCTGATTGGATGGTATCGTGAGGGCTGGGTCGGATATGTATTCCTTTCAAATCTTATAGCCAGCGTGCTGACGCTGCTGCTTTTGCTTCCGGAATTACTTCAGATCAGACTGACTTATGACGGCAAATTGATCAAAGAAATGCTGCTTTATAGTACGCCGGTCTTAATCGCTAATATTTCGTTTATTATAAATGAAAATATTGACAAAATATTCCTGGGACAACTTCTTCCTCCCGAAGTTTCAGACATCGAAGTAGGGATATATGGAGCATGTTATAAGATTGCAATTTTCCTCAGCATTTTTATTCAGGCTTTCAGGTTGGGTGCAGAACCTTTCTTTTTTAGCCACGCAAAAAACAAGAATTCAGGGCAAACTTATGCGCAGATTATGAACTATTTTGTAATTGCAGTTTGTCTGATTTTCATTATGCTGGCAGCCAATATCGAACTGCTGAAATATTTCATTAAAGGAACGGATCCTGCCCAAAGAGCACTCTATTGGTCGGGGTTGAAGGTTGTACCTATCCTCTTATTTGGATATGTAAGCCTTGGGATTTATATAAATTTATCAGTATGGTACAAATTGTCTGATCAGACACGATATGGATTGTATATTTCAGGCATTGGGGCTGTATTGACTATCGTACTTAATTTGATTTTCATTCCTGAATACAGCTACATGGCATCCGCCTGGATTTCATTAACAGCCTATACGGTAATGATGATTTTTTCATACATCTGGGGACAAAAAAAATACCCGATACCTTATAATATCAGGAAGAATATCGCCTACCTTTTAGCGTCAGTTTGTATAGTATTTGTATCATTTGTAGTATTTAACCGTAATTTGATCATTGGAAATACCCTGTTTATTATATTTACGTTAATAACATTTTATATAGAGAGAAAAGAATTGAGAAAACTGCTGAAAGCCTAATCATTTTTCAAAGCTATTTTATTGTTTCTCATATCTTAATTCTCAAACACTAGTTTTCGGTAAATGATTTGCTTTTCGACCCCGAAGGTGGTCGCATGTTTATAGAATAGGATATTCCCGATTAGTCGACCCCGAAGGTGGTCGCATGTGTATGATTTTTCACATACGACCACCTTCGGGGTCGGGAACAGGGTTAGAATAAATTTTTCTATAAACATGTGACCCCTTCGGGGTCAAGGCTACTTGCTATTTTATAGGGGGCTTTATTTAAAATATTGGTAAAAACCATTTAATGTAATGCATAACAACATGTTTTATTGAGATTTATATTTAACTGGACATTAGGATTCTCAAATCTCCCATATGAACATTAAAATTATAAACAGATCATCCCATCCGCTTCCTGCTTACGAGACAGAGGCCTCAGCCGGGATGGATCTTCGGGCAAATCTGACAGAACCGGTGGTGATCGCTCCAATGGAAAGGAAGCTGATTCCAACAGGCCTGTATATAGAACTGCCTGCAGGTTTTGAAGCGCAGATCAGACCAAGAAGCGGACTCGCATTAAAGCACGGGATAAGCATATTAAATTCGCCGGGGACCATCGATTCAGATTATCGCGGCGAGCTTAAGATATTACTTATTAATTTTTCAGATGTAAATTTTGAAGTTGGAGACGGAGATCGCGTCGCACAAATGATCATTTCAAGGTACGAGCATATTAAATGGGATGAGGTTGATATTTTGACGGAGACGGTTCGGGGTGAGGGGGGATATGGGCATACGGGGCTGTAAGTTGA
>JAZKHM010000155.1:2697-20854 GCA_040385405.1 Bacteroidota bacterium
CTAATACTAACGCTTCTCCTTGTCGAAGCACAGGCTCAAACCAGGCCCTCCCCGGTTATAGTAGTGGGTAAGGTATTAAGCCAGAAAGATAGCCTGCAGGCAAGGGAAATATTCTTTGAGGGTCTCCACGAAAAATTAATGGAGAACTATCCGCAGGCCTCGGCTTCATTTAGTAAAGTACTCACTATAGATCCGGCGAATGATGCTGCCATGTATGAACTCGCCAATATGAGCATGGCACAGAATAAGCCAACCGAAGCGGAGCGTCTGATCAGAAATGCCGTAACCGTTTCGCCTGATAATGAATGGTACTGGTCATTTCTTGCAAATGTGTATAAAAAGACCAATAATATTTCTGAGCTCCTGCTTGTTCTCGAAGAACTTATCAGGTTAAGGCCAGAAAGGGAAGATAATTATTACGATCGTGCTAATGCCTTTATGATCCTTAAAAAGACTGAACAGGCGATCGCAGCATACGATGAGATCGAATCAAAATTTGGATCATCGCAGGATCTGACTACTGCAAAACAGCGTATTCTGCTGCAGCAAGGCAAGCCGGAAAAAGTAGAGCAGGCACTTGAATCTCAAATAAAGAACGATCCTGACGAAGTGCGTAATTATCTATACCTCAGTGAAGTGCATATTAAATCAGGTAACAGGGATAAGGCTACTGAGGTGCTGAATAAGGCCAAAGCCATTGCACCCGCTAATGCAATGATACGATTAGCTCTTGCCGACAATTATAAAGCACTGAAGCAATTTGATAATACCGTTGCGGAACTTAAAGTTGCTTTCGCTGATCCACAACTGAACATTGATGAAAAGGTGAGGATAGTCCTTTCCTTTTTTCCTATGTTCGCTGATTTAACGGCGAGGGGATACGCAAATGAGCTTGCAGCTATTATGACGAAAACTCATCCTGATGAGGCGAAAGCATTTGCGGTTTACGGCGATGTTCTCTTCCAGGAGAAAAAATATAATGAAGCCCGCGATTCCTATAAAAAGGCGCTGAAACTTAATGACCAGATTTACCAGATCTGGGAGCAACTGTTAAGAATTGAAATTAGTCAGGGGGATTACCAGCAAGCTATTGCTGATGGGGAAAATGCGCTGGCCGTGTTTCCAAACCAGGCGGAATTATACTTATACACCGGCATTGCCTATTCGCAAACTAAGAAATATGATAAGGCGGTTTCCAATCTTAAAAATGCGGCGGATCTGGAGACTGAAGATAAAGACATCCGTATTCAGATATTTTCCTCACTCGGCGATTCATTCAATGCCCTGAAAAAGTTTAAGGAATCTGATGAGTATTATGATAAAGCACTTGAGCTAAACCCTGATAATAGTTACGTGCTTAATAACTATGCTTATTATTTATCCCTGCGGGGAGAGAATCTGGACAAGGCCGAAAAGATGTCCAGGCGCTCAGTTCAACTGGATCCTAATAATGCATCATCGGAAGACACCTATGCCTGGATACTGTTTAAACTTAAGAGATATGCGGAGGCGAAGACCTGGATTGAAAAAGCGCTGCGAAACGATACAACAAATAGTGCTACCCAGGTGGAACATTATGGAGACATATTGTATTTACTAGGTGAAAGGGATCTTGCTTTACAGCAGTGGGTAAAAGCTAAAGGCACTGGAGCGGGATCTGAAAATTTAAACAAAAAAATAAATGAGAAAAGATATATTGAGTAGGAGCGTCTTGGTAGTATTGTTATTAGGTTTTTTTGTTTCCTGCAAATCGACAAAAGCTGTTACCTCAGGAATGCCCCCTAAGCCCTTGCCGGATGCGGTCGTTAGTCCGCCGGCTGAATCTGTAAATACCGCGCGGTCTGAAAAAATATCCGCTATAAAAAGCAGTGAAACGAGCTTTAATACTTTTTCAGGGAAAGCCAGGGCTGCCTTAAGTATAGGCAGTAATACCAACGACGTTAATATGAATATCCGTATAAAGAAGAACGAAGCTATATGGGTATCAATCACAGCAATTGCAGGTTTGGAAGTGGCCCGTGCGCTCATCACACCGGATAGTGTAAGAGTTATCAACCGTCTGGAAAACCAGTATATCCGGAAGCCGTTCAGCTATCTCTATGAATTCACTAATAACAAGATCAATTTTGCGACTCTGCAATCTGTGCTGGTAGGAAATACAATTTCTGATTTTATTACGGAATCTACAGAAGTGAATATCGGACCCGTACAAACCGCATTGAAAAGCAATATCGGATCTATGATCTATGATCTCCTGTTAAACGATCGGAACAAGGTCGTGCAGTCAGATCTTAAAGATTCGGGTGCTTCGCAATCGCTTTTGGTTTTTTACGGTGACTTTCAGCCAATCACGCAGCAGCCGGTTCCGCACTCTATCGTAATGAAATCGCAAGCCAAAAGCAAGAGTATCAGTTTGGATCTTAAATTTACAAAAATTGAACTTGATGTCCCTGTAGAGATACCATTTCGCGTTCCTGATCGTTTTACGATCAAAAATTAAATACATTTGTTTTGATGAAGTTGCTGAGGTCTTCCTTATTTCTATTGTTGTTATGTATGGGTTTTAATACCTATGCCCAGAGCAGTTCTGAGCTAAGACGACGCAAGGAGGCCCTTACCAGAGAAATTGAGTCGCTGAACAAAAGTCTGAATCAAACCTCCAGCAGTAAAAACCTTTCGTTGAAGCAGATCCGCGCATTAAATGCGCAGATCAGATTGAGGGAAGAAAAAATAAGCACCATCAACTCCGAAGTACGGCTGCTGGATAACGAGATTTCTGATAATACAAACATTGTCCGTTCACTTCAATCGCAACTGAATAAACTGAAAAAGGAATATGCGGGCATGGTTCTCTTTGCATTTAGAAATCAGAGTTCCTACAGTAAGCTCATGTTTATTTTTGCTTCTCAAAATTTTAATCAGGCCTATAAGCGTCTGAAATATCTTCAGCAGTTTAGTGAATATCGCAAGAAGCAGGCAAAGTATATTGAAGGAACTTCTAAAGATCTTAACGTCAAAATAAATGAACTGGACCGAAATAAAAGAGAGAAAAACCACCTCTTAGACGATCAGCAAAAAGAACGCCGCACATTAGGTGTGCAAAAGAACAGCAAGTCGAAAGTCCTTACAGGACTGAGCCGCCAGGAGAAAAAATTAAAGCAGGAACTTTCGCAAAAGCAAAAGGAGTCTGCCAGATTGAATCGTGCGATTGCAAATGCAATTAACCGGGAGATTGAGGAGGCGAGGAAGAGGGCCGAGGCTGAGGCGCGGGCCGCTGCTGCAAAAGCTAAAGCGGAAAATAAGGAGGCACCGGATGCGAAGCCGATTTCCAAAGGATCAAGTATTCTTTCAGCAACTCCGGAATCGGCTAAGCTTTCTTCAGATTTTCTTGGCAGCCGGGGTAGCCTGCCATGGCCGGTAACAAACGGTATCATTATCGAAGATTTCGGAAATCATACCTATGGACGGAACGTGACCACTGAGAATAATGGGGTGGATATTAAAACTGCACCCGGTTCGGCAGTAAGGGCTGTGTTTGCAGGGGAAGTTGCTGCGGTACAGAACTTCGCAGGTTCCTATGCCGTTTTGATCCGCCACGGCGAATATTTTACCGTTTATTCAAACCTGAAATCAGTAAATGTATCAAGAGGGCAAAAAGTTACGTTAAAACAGAATATAGGATCAGTCATTACCGATGTTGTCGACGGAACTACTGAAGTTCATTTTGAAGTGAGAAAAGGCGCTACGCCTATGAATCCTGCGAGCTGGCTGGCAAATTAATTTTAATTTTCGGTGTTTTAAATGCCTATATTTGTATATTGATTTTTAAAGAGATGTATAGTTCAATTTTTTTGTTTTTGAATATGGGGGGACCGGAAATGATCGTGATATTTCTGGTTGTCCTGCTGCTGTTCGGCGGGAAGAAGCTTCCTGAACTTGCACGCGGCCTGGGTAAAGGTTTGAGGGAATTCAAAGATGCCTCAGATGGTATAAAAAGAGAGATTCATAATAATATTAATACGGTGACAGAAGCTGCTGACATGGAGAAGGCTAAAAGTGAAACAACTTTTAACGTGGATCCGGAGGCACCTGGGAATATGTACGATGTTAATCCGGATGGTAATTTTAACGTGGATCCAGAGGCGCCGGTAGTTCCTGAATCCGGTACTTCAGGAGCTGTAAATACTGAAGAAACAAAAATCACACACTAAATAAAGAATTTATGTTAAATTCAACGTTGTTGGTACTGGGGCTTGGAGTTACTGAGATCATTTTGATTGTGGTGGTTGTCCTTTTGTTGTTTGGCGGCAAGAAGATTCCTGAACTTATGCGCGGATTGGGCAAAGGAATAAAGGAATTCAAAACTGCTCAGAATGGCGAAGGCGAAACTGCCACTAAAGACCAGGATAATAAGTAATTTTTTCCTGCAATGATTCTTCGGGCCTCCAAACCGTTTGGATGCCCGAAGGACCATTTATTTTGCTTGATTTCCCGTTCAGGCATTCTCTTCTATAATTTCCTGACTTAATATTACATTCCATTTATGGAAGGTTTTTCCTCTTTATCTCAGATTCAAGGTGCTTTATCGAACAGGGAACTGACTTTGCCAGACCTGGTTGCCGATTATCTGAAACGAATTGATGAGCGGTCTGAACTCAATGCATTCATAGAGGTATTCGCCGGCGAAGCTATATCCGCAGCGAGCAGCATACAGGAAAAGATTGCTGCCGGTACTTCAGGAAAACTCGCCGGCATGGTAATAGGTATTAAGGATAATATTTGTTACGCCAACCATAAAGTTTCGGCTGCTTCCAGGATTCTGGATGGTTATTTTTCCCCATTTTCTGCCACCGTTGTCGACCGTCTTCTGGCTGAAGATGCCATAATTATAGGGAGGCTTAATTGCGACGAATTTGCAATGGGAGCTTCCAATGAATCCTCGTTTTATGGTCCGGTTCGTAATAATGCGGACATTACTAAAGTATCAGGCGGTTCGTCCGGTGGATCCGCCGTAGCTGTCCAGGCTGACCTTTGTCTTGCTGCTCTGGGTACAGATACTGGCGGTTCAGTACGCCAGCCCGCATCTTTCTGCGGGGTAGTTGGTCTAAAACCAACATATGGCCGGGTTTCAAGGCACGGCATTATTTCCTATGCTTCTTCCTTCGATCAGGTTGGACCAATAACTCACTGTGTCGATGATGCAGCACGTCTTCTTGAGGTCATTGCGGGCTCTGATGAGTATGATAGTACGGCGTCCAGTAAACCTGTTCCGGTTTATTCACAAGTAGAAACTTCTGCAAAGAAACAGAAAATAGCTTATTTGTCGGAAGCTTTACACTCAGAAGGCTTAGATTCGGAGGTAAAGACGGCATTCGAAACAAGTATAGAAAAATTGAGGACTCAAGGGCATACTGTTGAGCCTGTCTCATTTGACCTACTCGAATATGTCGTGCCAGCTTATTACATTTTAACAATGGCTGAAGCATCTTCCAATCTTGCACGTTATGACGGAGTGCATTACGGGCACCGGAGCGCGAAGGCTGCTGATCTGGAAACGACTTATAAGCAATCGAGGTCTGAGGGTTTTGGCCCTGAGGTAAAACGCCGGATCATATTGGGGACATTCGTTTTAAGCGCAGGATATTATGATGCTTATTACGGCAAAGCACAGAAAGTCAGAAGACTCATCCGCGAAAAGACAGATGAGATTTTATCTGATTTTGATTTTATTATGCTTCCCACAGCGCCTACTCCGGCCTTTACGATTGGAGAGGCAAGCGACGACCCTGTGGTGAATTATTTGGCCGACATTTATACCGTCCAGGCTTCTTTAGCAGGTATACCTGCAATTTCTTTACCGGCGGGCAATAATAAAGCCGGTCTTCCGTTAGGTATTCAGTTTTTGGGGAAACGTTTCGAAGAGGGCAGTTTATTGTCATTTTCAAAGAGTATTGAAACACTCCTGGGAGTTTAGCTCAGGATTATTGTTGTTTAAAGACGGCATTAAGCCGTATTACTGAGTTTATTATGATGAGAACTTTTACTTTTGTCGTGCTTGCTATATTATGCACGGCCGATCGGACAATTGCCTCTCTGACATTGCCAGTTCGTGGGTCGGGTGAGGTGAGTGAAGTAAAGCTCAGGCTCGATTCTCTGCAAAATTCTGTCCCCCTGGATTATAACGAGCATGTTCAGGGATATATCGACATATATCTTAACAGGAAAGAGCAGATTGGCAAAATGCTCGGCCTGTCCAAGTATTATTTTCCAATATTCGAGAAGGTTTTGATGGAGGCCGGCCTGCCCAATGAGCTGAAATTTCTTACCGTAATAGAATCCACGCTAAATCCACACGCTGTTTCCAGATCTGGTGCTGTTGGCCCCTGGCAATTCATGTATCCCACAGCAAAAGGATATGGGCTTGTGATGGATAGCTTTGTTGATGAACGCAAAGATCCGGTCAAGGCAAGTTATGCCGCTGCACACTATTTTGTTGATGCATACAAAAGAATCGGAGACTGGTTATTAACGATTGCTGCATTTAATTGCGGAACAGGGGCAGTAACCAGGGCTATTGAAAAGTCGGGCGGTGTAGCTGACTTTTGGAGAGTCCGTTCTTTTCTGCCTAAAGAAACTCAAAATTACGTTCCCGCCTTTATCGCAACAGTTTATGCGATGAATTATTATCAGAATTACGGTATCGAAATACGGTCGCCGGACTTTAACATATTCACTGATGTAATCCAGGTGAACAGGAATATTTCACTTAACAGTGTGGCCAGGGCAGCTAACCTGGATCTGAAAGAATTATTAATTCTGAATCCATCTTATAAAAAGCTGATCGTTAACGGGTCTGTACAGTATCCTAAATCTTTAGTGATACCTCAGGTAGCGAACACTGCCTACGCTGATCTCTATAATGTACTCAATGGCTTGGCGGGAAATGACCGGGACATACTTGTGTCTGCTGCTGAAGAATCAGTATCATCACAATCTTCACAGAAACGGCCCGAAACACGATACATGAAATATATCGTTAAAGGAGGTGATACTTTGTCGGGCATTGCTGAGAAATTCAACGGAATGACGGTTTCAAAAATAAAAGCGCTTAATGGCTTGACGAAATCGGCTATTAATCCGGGAATGAATCTGATAGTCAATCAGTTATAATTCTGAAATTTCCCGCTTTAATAATCCATAACGCCCGGTTTTATTCATGGTATGATAGAAAAGAATTGTAATTTTGAAGCACTAATCAATTCGAGATCTTAATGAGTAAAACTAATCGTAAACAAGATGCACTTGACTACCATTCGCAGGGCCGGCCTGGAAAAATCCAGGTAGTCCCAACAAAGCCAACAAATTCTCAGCGCGATCTTTCCCTCGCATATTCTCCGGGTGTAGCAGAACCCTGTCTAAAAATTGCTGATAACAAGGATGATGTCTATAAGTACACTGCCAAAGGTAACCTGGTTGCAGTAATTAGCAATGGATCTGCAGTTCTCGGCCTGGGTGATATCGGGCCGGAAGCTAGTAAACCAGTGATGGAAGGCAAAGGCCTGCTATTTAAAATATTTGCAGATATCGACGTGTTTGATCTGGAACTCGACACAAACAATATTGACGAATTTGTAATGATCGTCAAAGCCCTGGAGCCCACATTTGGCGGAATAAATCTTGAGGATATCAAAGCGCCGGAGTGTTTTGAGATAGAGCGCAGGCTAAAGGAATCCATGTCGATTCCGGTTATGCACGACGATCAGCACGGTACAGCGATCATTTCAGCTGCGGCATTGATAAATGCATGTGAGCTGCAGAAGAAAAAGATTGAAAAAATCAAAATCGTGGTGAATGGTGCGGGCGCTGCGGCAATTTCGTGTACTCGTCTGTACGTAAGTCTCGGCGCTAAGCTGGAGAATATTGTGATGCTTGATCGTTCCGGCGTCATCCGTAAAGACCGTGAAAATCTGGAAGGTACTAAAGCGGAGTTTGCCACTAGCAGAGCTCTCAGTACGCTTGCCGATGCGGTTAAAGATTCTGATGTATTTATCGGTTTATCATCGCCCGATGTGCTGACTGCGGATATGCTAAAAACAATGGCGAAGAACCCTATTGTTTTTGCAATGGCTAATCCTAACCCTGAAATAGCCTATGAACTGGCCGTTAAAACACGGAAAGATATAATTATGGCAACCGGACGTTCCGACTATCCCAACCAGGTGAATAACGTACTTGGCTTCCCTTACATCTTCAGGGGTGCATTGGATGTAAGAGCTACCGGGATTAATGAAGAGATGAAAAAGGCGGCAGTTTTTGCTATTGCAGAACTTGCCAAGAGGACGGTTCCGGAGGCGGTAAACCTTGCCTATAATTCGCGCAACTTAAAGTTCGGTAAAGACTATATCATCCCTAAGCCGATTGATTTCAGGCTGATCACTTCTGTATCACCTGCTGTAGCTAAGGCTGCCATTGAGTCAGGCGTTGCACGAAAAATAATAACCGATTGGGAGGCCTATAATGAGGAGCTGAAACATCGTTTGGGAATGGATGATAAGATTTTAAGGGCCTTAACCAACAAAGCCAAATCATCGCCAAAGCGTGTCGTTTTCGCTGAAGCCGATAATTACAAAATTTTGAAATCAGCTCAGATAGTAAAGGATGAGGGGATAGCTATTCCAATTTTACTGGGTAATAAGGAGCGCATCAAACAGATCATTGCGGATCATGAACTGGAGCTGGATGGGGTAGAGATAATTAATCCCATAGAGGAAAAGGCTATTTCTGCGCAGTTTGCTGAATATCTGTATAAGCAACGACAGCGCCGCGGCGTTACACTTTCAGAGGCGAAGAAGCTGATGCGCGACCGTAACTATTATGGCGCTGCTATGGTTCAATTTGGCCAGGCTGATGCGTTGATTTCCGGTCTTACCAAAGATTACGGGACCACAATAAAGCCTGCGCTTCAGGTGATCGGGATTGAAGAGCGTGTAAACCGTGTGGCCGGGATGTACATGATGCTCACAAAAAAGGGCCCGGTATTTTTTGGAGACACAACAGTTAACGAAAACCCAACGCTGGAGGAGCTCGTAGATATCACTGTATTAATAGACAAAGCAGTAAAGAAGTTTAATATTCAGCCGAGGATCGCCATGCTATCCTACTCAAACTTCGGATCTAATGATGGCATAGTACCTCAAAAAGTTCGTCAGGCGGTGAAGGTTTTACATCAAAAGTATCCGGAGATCATTGTGGACGGCGAAATGCAGGCAAATTTTGCAATGAACCCTGATCTTTTAAAGGACAATTATCCGTTTAGCACATTGAATGGAGCGCCTGCTAACGTATTGATGTTTCCTAACCTCGAATCGGGAAATATTGCGTATAAATTGCTGCAGGAACTGGGCGGTGCGGAAGCAGTGGGCCCTATCCTTCTGGGACTTAAGAAACCGGTTCACGTATTGCAGCTCGATAGCTCAGTTAGGGAGATCGTTAATATGGTAACTATTGCCGTTGTGGATGCGCAGACCAAGGAAGAACAGGAAAGCTCATCGCGAAAAAGAGGGCTGTTTAGTCGTGTTACTAAATCTCAGAAATAAAAAGGATGTACGCTTATATCGATGGAAAACTTATATTTAAGTGCCCTACGTATGTTGTAATAGATGCCGGCGGAGTTGGATATCATATTAATATTTCACTTAATACCTATGCGGCGTTAAATGGCGGTTCTGAGAGATGCAAGCTTTTTACCTGGCTGCATGTCAAAGAAGACGGGCATACGCTGTATGGGTTCTGGGATGAGGGAGAAAGGCGCTTGTTTTTACATCTTATTTCTGTCTCAGGGATAGGTCCGAATACGGGACGGATGATTTTATCGTCTATCACGCCAGCAGAGATACAAATGGCAATTGTAAAGGGTGATGTGCCATTGATTCAGAGAATAAAGGGAATCGGTCCCAAATCAGCGCAGCGAATGATCCTGGAATTACAGGATAAGCTGAGGAAAGAAGGACCAGACTCCTTGATTTCTATGCCGCACAATGTTACGGCAAAGGATGAGGCCTTATCAGCCTTAGTGATGCTTGGATTTACTAAAAATATTGCTGAAAAAGCTTTGGACGCTGCGATTAAATCGGAAGGGGAAGGGTTAACAGTTGAACGCTTAATAAAGATTGCTCTCAAAAGCTTATAATTAATATCAATTCTAAGAAATTGAAAAGTGCTGTGTCGTTCTATATGGGTAGAGTCTGCTTCCTCCTGTCTGCTCTGCTGAGCGAACAAGCTTTTGCACAGAACACCGAACCCACAAAAGACACTATAAAGCTTGCCTATCCTTTTCAGGATTCCAGATATATTGAATTTAAACGGCCCACTGGCATAACACTTCCGAACCCCTCAAATATTCAGCGAAGTGTGGAGTTCGACCCCATTTCCAAACGTTACATTATCAGGGAGAAAATTGGTGATCGTCTTTATCGTTCGCCTCAATACTTAAGCATCGAGGAGTACCAGAAATATGAGAATGAGCTGATTAAGAAAAACTATTGGCGCGAACTAGCTGACCTCCCTTTAGTGGAAGCAAGGGAGCCCGGCTTTATTCCTCCGGTCAATGTAAACAGTAAATCCTTTGAGAAGATATTCGGGGGATCGACCATTGATATCCGTCCTCAGGGCTCGGCCGATCTAACCTTTTCGGGTAGAATCAATCGAAATGAAAACCCACTGTTTAACGAACGACAAAGAACGCAGGGCAACTTTGATTTCGATCAGCGGATTCAAATGAATGTGGTTGGCCAGATTGGTGAAAAGTTAAGAATAACCACGAATTATAATACCGAAGCCCAGTTTGATTTTGAGAATCAGGTTAAACTCGACTATACAGGGAAAGACGATGAAATTGTGCGGAAGATAGAAGCAGGGAACGTAAACCTTCCGTTAAGCACGTCCCTGATATCAGGAAGCCAGGCGCTTTTCGGATTAAAAACTCAGCTTCAGTTTGGGCGGCTGAACGTGACCACTGTTTTCTCCCAGCAGAAATCGCAGCAGCGTGAAATAACCATAACCAATGGTTCACAGCAAAATGAATTTGCTATTTCAGCTGACAACTACGAACCAAACAAGCACTTTTTCCTTGCGCAATATTTCAGGAATAATTATAACAAGGCTCTTGAAAATACTCCGATAATTAACTCTAACATCAATATCACCAAAATCGAAGTCTGGGTTACGAACCGCGCGAACAGTACGGTAAATTCAAGGGATGTACTTGGCCTTATTGATCTGGGTGAGAATAATGTGTACAATACGGGTCGGATCAGGGGTGGAGCCGGATTTTCTGTACTGCCAGCCGGATTTGTCGGCCCGGGGTTTACCCAGCAGTCGAATAACCTGTTACAGGTATTGCCTCCAGGAGTAAGGCAGACTAACAGCAACGATGCTATTGCCTTTTTTCAGGCAAACGGCGCAACCGATAACTTCGCAAAACTGACTTTTGCCCGGAACCTTACGGACAAAGAATTTACGTTAAACCCGCGACTCGGTTACATATCGCTTAACACGTCTCTTAATGCAGATGAAGTGCTTGCTGTAGCTTTTCGATATACCGTCAATGGAGTTGAATATCAGGTAGGGGAATTCTCGACTGACGTTTCTGTGGATAATACCAATCCCGCGGTTCTTTTCGTAAAACTTCTAAAGAATGAAACCCTGAAAACGAGCCTGCCAACCTGGGACCTGATGATGAAAAACATATATTCATTAGGAGCTTATGAGATCAGCCGCACAGATTTCAGATTGAATATTTTCAGATTGGGGGAAGATACAGGTGTTGAAACCCCTCAAATTACAGAAGGGCAGAATACGAATGGGAAGCTCTGGCTTCAGCTCACAAATCTTGATAATCTTAATCAGCAGAACGACAGGCGGCCGGACGGATTTTTTGATTTTGTGGAAGGGATAACGATCGATCCGCGGAATGGCCGGATAACTTTTCCGCTGATTGAGCCATTCGGGTCAGATCTGGCAAAGCGCTTTAATCCTGTTTCTGAAAGAAACCTTATTGATAAGTATGTTTATCAGCCGTTATATGATTCAACCAAAGTCCTGGCCCAGCAGCTTTTCCCGCGGTTAAACAGGTATCAGATCCGCGGTACCTATCAGTCGCAGGCAGGCTCTGTATTTCAACTTAATGCAATCAACGTTCCACAAGGTTCTGTCCAGGTGGTGGCCGGAACTTTGCAACTGCAGGAGGGTGTTGATTTTACTGTCGATTATAACGGCGGTATGGTGAGTATAATTAATCAGGCATTATTGAACTCCGGGCAGCCTATCCGAATTAAACTTGAAAACAATGAGCTATTTGGACTTCAGCAGCGGTCTCTGACCGGTTCGAGGTTCGATTACAGGGTAAGCAATAAGCTCAACCTCGGCGGTACGTTTATGAATCTCACGGAGAAGCCGCTCACAGAAAAGGTAAATATTGGCGAGGAATCTATATCAAATACCATCTGGGGACTCGACGCGAATTACAGTTCGGGTTCGAGGTGGCTTACGAGAATGGTAGATAAAATACCTTTCATTAATACAAAAGAGCCATCAACACTAACCTTTAACAGTGAATACGCGCACCTGGTTCCCGGTCATCCGCGCGCATTGAATTTTGCAGGGAGCAGGAATGGTGCCAGTTACCTGGATGATTTCGAAGCTAGCAGATCTCTCATTGATATAAAAAGTGCAATTGCATGGCAGATCTCCGCAACACCCCAGTTATTTCCGGAATCGCGGCTTACTAATGATCTTGCCTATGGATATAATCGCGCGCGATTAGCCTTCTATAATATCGATCCTATATTCTTCGTAAGCGGGAATTCACTCACTCCTGACAATATTCGGAAGGATAAGAATGAGCTTTCCAATCACTATGTCCGCCAGGTTTTTGAAAGAGAAGTTTTTCCTTTTAAAGAGTCTTCTACCGGGCAAGCGATTATCTTACCAACATTTGATCTGGCGTTTTATCCGCGCCAGCGTGGCCCATATAACTTTACACCTACAGGTTTAAACCCTGATGGTACTTTAGTAAATCCGCGAAGCCGTTGGGGAGGAATCTTCAGGAAGCTCGAGACCAATGATTTTGAAGCGCTGAACATAGAGTTTATAGAGATGTGGATGCTTGATCCATTTATTTACAACCGTACAAGCCCTGGAGGAGATGTTTATTTTAACCTGGGAAATATTACCGAAGATATTCTTAAAGATGGTCGAAAAAGTCTCGAGAACGGATTGCCTGTTGATGGAAATGTCGCAAAAACCGATGCCACACGTTGGGGCCGCGTTCCTAAGCTTCAGCCTGTTATACAGGCATTTGACAATAATCCGGGTGCGCGTGCCTTTCAGGATATAGGCATAGACGGTTTGAGCAGCAGCGACGAAAGGCAACAGTTTGCGCCCTTTCTAACGCAGGTGAAGGCATCAGTAAATCCTCAGGCAGGGATCGCGCTGGAAGAAGATCCGGCATCTGACGATTTTCAATATTATCGGGGTTCAAATCTGGATCAGCAAAATGCCGGGATACTGAAACGCTATGAAAAATATAATAATCCGGAAGGGAATTCTAAAACGCCGGAGCAGTCGACAGCTCAAACGGGTATTGAAAATACTGCAGCTACATCCCTGCCGGATGGTGAGGATATAAACAGGGATAATAATTCGACTCAGGCAGACGAATATTATCAATACAAGGTTTCTATTCGTCCACAGGACCTTGCCAGTGTTGGTAATAATTACATCACCGATATTGTTCCCGCAACAGTGAAATTAGCGAACGGTTCGACTGAAACCGTGCGCTGGATCCAATTCAAAATCCCGGTTACCGATTACATCCAGAAAGTAGGGAATATCGAAGACTTTAAGTCTATCCGCTTTATCAGGATGTTTATGACAGACTTCGTGGACACCGCGGTACTGCGTCTGGCAAAACTGCAGCTGGTAAGAGGTGAATGGAGAAGATACAACGCAGAAAATAATCCCACTAAGGTACTTGCTGATCCATCGCTGATTAATCCGGGTCTGGATAACTCTTCTGTCGATGTAACAGCTGTTAATATCGAAGAAAACGGAAGGCGTTCGCCGATTCCCTATGTATTGCCGCCCGGAATTACCCGCGAACAGGATATAACTAATTTCCGGGGAGTTTCACGTCAGAATGAGCAGTCGCTTTCTCTTTCTGTGCGCAGCCTGCGTGATGGTTATGGACGGGCTGCATTCAAAACTGCCTATAATGATTTCCGTTCTTACAGGAGATTGGAAATGTTTATTCACGCCGAAGGAGACCAGGTGAGGGACAATGATCTGCGTGCTTTCCTTAGAATTGGTACCGATAATCAGGATAATTATTATGATTATGATATTCCTCTTAAAATAACCCCTGCGGGATCAAGTGACCCTGCAACCATCTGGCCCAGCCAGAATAAGCTTGATGTTGAGCTGAGCCTTTTTCAGGAAGCTAAATCGGCGCGGAATAAAGCACTGTTCAACGGCCAGCCTTGGCCGATTAATCGTCCGTTCATTTATCAGGACGGCGTGAATACTATAATTGTTAAGGGCCAGCCTGATCTGAGTAAGGTTCGGGTTTACATGCTTGGTGTACGCAATCCGCTCAGAAATCCGGCGAGTCCGGGTGGAGATGACGGTCTGGATAAAGCCGCTCAAGTTTGGTTCAATGAACTACGTCTGACGGATTTTGATGAAAGAGGGGGATGGGCAGCCACAGCACGGCTCAATGCGAAACTGGCTGACTTTGCAGATGTTACCCTCTCCGGAAGTAAAAGCACTATTGGCTTCGGATCGATCGATAAGAGAGTAAGCGAGCGTAACCGGGAAGATGATGTGCTTTTTGATCTTTCAGGGAATGTAGAACTCGGAAAATTCTTTCCCGAACGAACAGGGATAAAGGTACCCTTGTATGTTAATTTTTCATCCCAGGTGGGGAGCCCGCAGTATGACCCCAGGAATCAGGATACTGAATTCAAGCAGGTCTTGCAAAATGCCCCGAGAGCTATGAGGGATTCTCTGCGAATTATCACGGAGGATTATAGCTCACGTAAAAGTATCAATTTTACGAATGTGCGGAAGATTAAAACAGATCCTCAAAGTAAAATTCACTTGTGGGACATTGAGAATCTTAGCGCAACCTATGCATTTAACGCGTTTAACCACCGCGATTACATTAATGAAAGTACGATCCAAAAGACATATCGTGCAGGACTGCAGTACAATTATGCAAAGCAGGCGAAATCTATCACCCCTTTTGAGAAGCTGATTAAGTCAAAAAGCCTGGCCCTTATCCGTGATTTCAATTTCAGCTTGTTGCCTTCGATAATAAACTTTAACATTAGTGTTGACCGTTTATACTCTGAGAATACGCTCCGCGATAATGACCCTAACAACTTTCTTCCAATAAACACCAATTTCAACAAGAATTTCCAGATGTCGCGCCTCTACGGTATCAGCTGGAATTTAACCCGTTCGATGCAACTGGATTTTAATGCTACAAATTTTTCAGTAATAGACGAGCCTGATGGGCGGATTAACGGACTTAAGCGTGATACACTATGGCAAAACCTGAAAAAGCTGGGGCGAACTACAGATTACAATCATAGTTTGAACCTTACTTATAACCTTCCAATAAATAAAATTCCGGGCCTTGACTGGATAAATATTTCGACAGCATATCAGGCTGGATTTAACTGGCAAACGGAACCACTTATTACACTGAGAGATCCTTTGATTAATGTTGGGAACACGATACAGAATTCACGCGCTATACGAGTTAACCCAGGTTTAAGTCTTACAGGCTTATATAATAAATTCGGGTTTGTCCGATCAGCAGCCCAGGCCGAGGGCGGCGCTGCTAAATTCTTTGTTAACATTTTAACCAGCGTGAAAACCGTTAACGGGACTTATTCGAAAACTCAGGGTACTTTCTTGCCGGGTTATCTACCATCGACCGATTTCATTGGTCAGGATATTGATGCGGGTGCCCCCGGATATAATTTCCTGCTGGGTAACCAAAGGGACATTCGGGGAAGGGCGCTAAGGAACGGCTGGATCACCCAGGACTCGCTCCAAAATCAGTTATACATCACCACCGACCGTGAAGATATGAACTTTCAGGCAGTGATTGAACCTATCAGGGATATGCGTATCCAGCTAACTGCGGTTAAAGGCCAGAATTTTAATTATTCAACGAATTTCAAATTTCTTCCTTCCACAAATAACTTTGAAAACCTCAGTCCGGTTACCACCGGTGATTACACGATTTCATTTTTCACCCTGAGAACGGCATTTGCCAGAGAGAATAAGGATAATAATTCTTCAAGACTATTTAAACAACTCGAAGAGAATCGCGCTATTATCTCAAGAAGGCTCGGTCAAAGCAATCCAAATTCTGCAGGAACGAGCGGGGGTTATGCTGACGGATATAACAAAGGATCCCAGGATGTATTGATCGCATCGTTCCTGGCGGCATATACTGGGAAGGATGCAAATAAAGTGTCGCTTAACCGCTTCCCTAAAATACCAGTGCCCAACTGGAACTTAACCTACAACGGCCTGAGTAAATTCAGTTTTTTCAATGACCTCTTTACCTCATTTGACCTGCGGCATGGTTATCGTTCAGCTTACACTGTCAACGGCTTCAATTCACTTGTTCGTTATCAGGAAACGAACGGAGCAGTTAGCGTACGGGATGCAAACGGCAATTTTCTTCCATTTTATCAATTTTCTCAGGTTACGCTATTCGAACAATTTCAACCGCTTTTTGGCCTTGACATGAGACTCAAGAATAACATGACGCTGACAATGGAATATCGCAAATCGCGTGCATTATTCTTTAGCCTGGCAAATACCCAGATCGCCCAGCAGAAAGAAGACAATATAGTGTTTGGCTGGGGATATCGTACCACTAAATTCAGGTTTCCGTTCGGATTGTTCAGAGACCTTAAAATGGATAACGATATGACATTCAAGCTTGATTTTGCCTTAAGTGACAGGAAAAATGTCATTTACAGGGCAGACGTGGTTGATGCGGAGGTTTCTTCCGGAGATCAGAGAATAACCATCCGGCCCAATGTTGATTATGTGCTTGACCAGCGTTTCACTATCCGAATGTTTTACGATGGCAACATCACCAGGCCTTATACCTCGCAAACATTTAATACGTCGTTTAGTAATTTTGGGGTTAATTTGAGATTTACGTTGTAAGAACAAAGAACAAAGAACAAGGAACAAGGAACAAGGAACAAAGAGCAAAGAACCAAGAGCCAGGAACCAAGACTGGGAATAGGTCTATGGGTACGATGTCCTTGCGAGCGGAGCAATCTCTGATGACTTTTACAAGAGATTGCTTCGTCGTGCCTCCTACCATTGACGTTTTTAATCAATAGAGTCCGGTTAGAATTTAAATCTCAATAAAATATCATTTATTACTTCTTATTGAATGTTTTTTTGCCGATTTCTTAAAGCGAGCCCGGGTATAAAGAACCTGGTAGGCTTGACCCCGAAGGTGGTCACATGTTTATAGAAGAATTCATTTTAGCCCTTTTCCCGACCCCGAAGGTGGTCGCATGTGAAAATTTCAGACACATGCGACCACCTTCGGGGTCGAATATCGGGAATACCCATTACTATAAACATGCGACCGCCTTCGGGGTCGGGAAACAAACCTTTTAACCAGAAACTAAGCTTTTTATTTAACGTCATTTATATTGATTTTTATAACATAAATTACCCCTCGCAATGACAAGTCTTTACTCTTTGCTCTTTGTTCTTTGCTCTCATTAAAGTATTTTTGCAATTAAAACCCTCTAGAAAATGAATTTCCCTGAAGAATTAAAATATACAAATGACCACGAATGGGTTCGCGTTGAAGGTAATGTTGCTTATGCGGGCATAACTGATTTTGCTCAGCATGAATTAGGAGACATCGTTTATATCGAAATTGACACCCTTGGTAAAGAGGTTACAAAAGAAGACCAGTTCGGAACGGTTGAGGCGGTAAAAACCGTGTCTGATCTCTTAATGCCAATCACTGGAAAAATCACTGAATTAAACAAGAAATTGGATACCAACCCGGAACTGGTAAATTCAGATCCTTATGGAGATG
>JAZKHM010000156.1:0-12488 GCA_040385405.1 Bacteroidota bacterium
GCTTGTTTAGCTGTTAACTCCTTTTCGGCTTCTAGTTTTTTGGCCATTAATTAATTTATCTCCTTTTTCCGATTTAAATCGGACTGCAAAGGTAGAAAAATTCATTTTTATTAAAAAACATTTTCACTCTTTATTTTATTGAGTATAAGATCATTCTATAATCTTATTCAAACTTTAGGCAGCCGGCCGGGTTATATATATAAAATCACTAGCATGAGTAAAGAGAAATACAAGCCAGACAGCAGATTGCAAAACCTGGCTGATACTGAAGATGCGACACCGAGCAAAAATGCCGAAAAGCTGGTAACAGTGAAGAAAAAGGATACGGCCGAGGATAAAGAAAATGAGTTCCTGCTACACGACAAACCTTCAGACGAGCAAATGCATGAATCGTTCGACGATCTGCGGGAAGATCACCTGGATGAGGAGGCCGACTAGCTTTTTTCCTCAGAGAGTAAGGGAATAACGTATCCAAGCACAAATTCTAGCTGCTCTTCCTCATCAATTGTTGTGTTATCGAGGATGATGGCATCTTCTGCCCTAACAAGAGGGCTTTCTTCTCTGGTAGTGTCCAGGAAATCGCGATGAGCAATATTGTCGAATATTTCCTCCATCGTCACTTCTTCACCTTTAAGTATGAGCTCCTTAAAACGCCTTTCTGCGCGAATTTTCGGATCTGCAGTCATGAACAGTTTAAGGTCAGCGTTAGGGAAGACGACCGTGCCTATGTCACGGCCATCCATAATTATACTTTTGGACTTTCCCATTCGCTGTTGCTGCCGTACCATCTCTACCCGGACTTCTCTGATAGCGCTGACGTCACTCACTAATTCCGAGACGGGCATCTGACGAATCTCCTCTGAAACTTCTTCGTCGTTTAATGTAATATGGCTTTGATAATCTCTGGAATGGAAATTAAGATGTATATCAGAAAGCGCTTTTATTATTTCTTCATGATTATCCAAGGAAATATTGTTCCTCAGAAAATATAAGGTTACAGCCCGGTACATTGCACCGCTATCGATATAAATAAAATGGAGTTTCTTTGCAAGTGCCTTTGCAATGGTGCTTTTTCCGCACGAAGAATAGCCATCTATGGCGATAACGATGTTTTTTCTCATCGGGGGCAAATTTATACTTTAAAGTATCAAGTAGCAAGTATCAAGTATCAAGAACGGGGATGGGACATGGCTAACTACTGATTTTCAATATACAGTCTTGATACTTGATACCTGGTACTTGATACTATTTCCACTACTTTTGAAACATGATTTTTTCTAAAGAAGCCCTTTTGCGGGAAGTAACATTCAAAACCTCGCGCAGCAGCGGAAAAGGCGGACAAAACGTCAATAAGGTTTCGAGCAAAGTTGAACTGAATATGAACATCAGCACGTCGGCTCTGTTGACAGATGAACAGAAGATCAGGATATTAGACAAACTCGCTAACAGAATAAATTCGGAAGGTGTACTCCAGATAACGACCGAAGAGGACAGGAGCCAACTTAGAAATAAGGAAAGGGGGCTGGAAAAATTAATAATTATACTCAGGAACGCGCTCCATTTGCCGAAGCTGCGCAGAGCAACGAAGCCTGGAAAAAGTGTGGTTGAAAACCGTTTAAAACACAAACATGCGATTGCGATAAAGAAGATTAACCGGCAGAGAGGTAACTGGGAATGATATAAACTAGTTAAACCTATAAAATAAAGCAGCCGATCCGTATTGGTGAGGTTTTGCCAGGCTTTTAACTTCTCTGGATTTAAATATCAGAGAAAAATCTGCTGTCCAGCGCTTTTTGGAATAAATTACGCCCGCCTGCTGACTAAAGACTAAAGGCTTGGGATTGAACACTGTCGGTCCTTTTTGATCGCGAAATAATCCCCCCTGAATAGTAGCATCATATGCGATATAATGAAGCAGCGGCTTGGCATAAAAAAAGAGTTCACGCTCCCTTAAATCTTTTGACTCACTATTATTTGAGATCATGCTTTCGGTACTTGCTGATTGGAAGAGCGGATTCACATTCCCTGTCCGCAACATCAGTCCTGCGCCAGCACCAGCATATGTGGAACCAATATTAAGATATGAATCGAGGCTTAAGTCAAATTTTCCTGAACTGTTTCTAAACAATAAGTTTTTGTAAGCAATGATACTATTTAAGGCGAATTCATTATTAACCTGCCATTCCCAGCCTTTGATTTCGTAGAAACCTACAATGCTATGCAGCAGTTCCTGGGTTTCTTTGCCTTTTGCATCAGGGCCAATGGCCCCAGCCTGCAAACTAACTTTTAGGGAGTTTTCCGAATTGAACAGAAAATTAGCACTGGCGCCCGCGTAAAGGTAGGCTGCAAAAGGTCGGTCAACAAACGAGATGTCGGGAATATTACCAGATTGCGCATTATACATTCTTTGACCGGCTTCAACCTCCCAGATCAGCTTGTTCAGCCGATCTTTTAGTTTTTCCTGGTCAGTGGCCCTTTTGAAATAGATAAAAAGTCCATTGGTGTAGTACCTGTCCTGCCCATATGCAAGGTAAGCATCATTATCGCTGCGGAAACCAAATTCATTTTTATATTCAGTCTGCTGAGAGAAACAAATACCCGGTAGAAACAAAAAAAATATTAAAGAAATCTTGATTACACGCATATTGCATTAAAGAAAGGCCGAACATAAGAAATTTCAGCTGTTTCTTAATAAGACTATTTTTTGCTATTGATTAGTATGCCGATTTTAAATCCTCCGGTAACTCCTAATCCACTATCAGTCCCGGTTGTTAATGCATAGTGGTTGTTAATATAGTCGTAATCATACTCGGTGTTGTCTTGACTGGCGTTTCGATTATCAACGGCGTATCCCAATCCTGCATACAAATCGATGAGTAAAAGCTCTCCCAGAACCCATTGCTTCCCAAGATTAACAAGAAGTCCGCCGAAAGAGATGCTTTCTCTGCTTATGCGCGGTGCGCTTCCGCCTCCGGGAAAACTTTCAATGTTATTATGTTTGTAAGTACCCAAAATTAACTCAGGCTTTACATATGAACCCTGCAAAACATGGGTGTACTTTGCGCCTTTATTTACAAAATCCGGTAGTTTCGAAAACTTATATCCGCCGCCTATAAACACTCCGGATGCTTCCCGGTAAGTTGTAGTTGTACGATTGGTAGCTCCATCATAAAAAGTGTCAATATCTTGTCTTTTACCAAGGCCAATTATGCCCAGCATTAATTCATATCCCCTGCCAGGCCGCAGATTATGCTCAAAATTCAATTGAGTATAGCCCAGCAACGGAGCTAAGAAATTAACCTTTACAGCATCCTTAGCCTGATCCTCATATAACAGCGGGTCCTTAAGATTACTCTGATAAGTTTCCACCCTTCCATTTTCATAAATAACCTTAATGATCCTGTCTTTATCCAGGGAGTACATAGGCCCAGACTGATCACTAAAGATTCTATACTTAATTTCGTCGGTACCTACTTCAGTTATTCGGGCTTCAATGATTTCTCCGCCTTTCTTATAAATTTTATCTTGAGCTTGTACTGCGGCAGCAAGGCCTGAAAATATCAACAACAGGTAAATTTTCTTCATCATAGAAAGGTTTTAATGCCACGATAGTTAAAAATAAAGAAAAAACGAAAGAGTATTTCCTTAGTTTGATGCGGAAATTACAGGCTCTTTAACGGTCAGATCTAATGCATCTTTAACTTTGTCCTTAATCAGGGCTAATTCGATAACTTCTTTCATTTCAGTAACATAATGAAAATTCAGGTCTTTAATGTATGCCTCCTTGATTTCAGTTATATCTTTCTGATTGGATTTACATAGGATGATATCCGTGATGTTTGCCCGCTTTGCTGCTAGAATCTTTTCTTTTATCCCACCGACAGGTAATACTTTACCACGCAGAGTGATCTCGCCAGTCATGGCAAGGTGTGATTTTACCCTTCGTTGGGTGAATGCAGATGTTAAAGCTGTCAGCATTGTGATTCCGGCAGAAGGTCCATCTTTTGGAGTCGCACCTGCAGGGACATGGACATGAACATCCCATTGATCGAACAAACGGTTATCAATGCCAAATTTTGATGCGTGAGCACGCAGATAAGCCATAGCAATTGTTGCTGACTCTTTCATTACATCTCCGAGATTTCCGGTGAGTGAAAGCTTTCCTTTGCCGGGGCTCAAACTTGCTTCGATGAACAGGATATCGCCGCCTACCTGGGTCCAGGCAAGACCGGTTACCACGCCCGCAACGTTGTTGTTCTCGTATAAGTCTTTGTCATACAGCGGGGGCCCAAGGATCTTCTCTACATCAGCCTTCGTCACGGCAGGGCTATACTCAACTTCCATTGCAATCTTCGTTGCGATGCCCCTTACCAGGGAACCAACTTTTTTCTCTAAGCCACGCACACCAGATTCACGAGTGTAATCCTCTATAACTTTTTCGATGACCTGTGACTTCAAAGATATGTTTCCAGGTTTCAGACCATGTTGTTCCCGTTGTTTAGGAAGCAAGTGCTGCTTGGCGATTTCTATTTTCTCTTCAATAGTATATCCGTTAACCTCAATAATTTCCATTCTGTCTAAAAGGGCAGGCTGGATGCTGCTTAATGAATTCGCCGTGGCGATAAACATTACATTAGACAGATCGTAATCTACTTCAACATAATGGTCATAAAAAGCATTATTTTGTTCAGGATCAAGCACCTCCAGAAGAGCTGACGATGGGTCTCCGCGAAAATCATTCCCTACTTTATCAATCTCGTCGAGTACAAATACTGGATTGGAAGTGCCAGCTTTCTTTACAGACTGGATTATACGTCCTGGCATGGCTCCGATATATGTTTTACGATGCCCTCTGATTTCGGCTTCGTCCCGGATACCTCCGAGAGCCATACGTACATATTTTCTCCCGAGTGCTTTCGCAATAGACTTACCCAACGAAGTTTTTCCTACTCCAGGGGGGCCTACAAGACAAAGGATCGGCGCTTTCATATTGTGCTTCAATTTAAGCACCGCTAAGTACTCAATTATCCTCTGTTTAACTTTTTCAAGGCCGTAGTGATCTTTCTCAAGAACCTTTTCTGCCCTTTTCAGGTCAAAATTATCTTTTGTAAACTCGTTCCAGGGAAGATCGAGCAGGACTTCGAGATAGTTGATCTGGATGGAATAGTCGGCGGCGGCAGGATTCATTCGCGCCAGCTTTTCAATCTCTTTGGCAAAATGTCCGGAAGTTTCTTTTGACCATTTCTTCTTTGCTCCCCGAGCCCTTAAATTCTCTACCTCCAGATCAGGGGAGTTACCTCCCAGTTCCTCCTGGATTGTTTTTAATTGCTGATTTAAAAAGTAATCGCGTTGTTGTTTGTCCAGGTCGACCCTAACTTTGGACTGGATCTGATTCTTGAGCTCCTGCATTTGTAATTCTACAGTTAGATGCTCCAGGACCATCTTTGCCCGTTCCCTAAGATTAGCTACTTCCAGCATCTGTTGCTTTGCAGCAACATCGGCGTTCATATTGGACGATATAAAATTGATCAGGAATGATGCGCTTTCTATATTTTTTATTGCAATGCCGGCCTCGCTTGGAATATTAGGGGACAACTGGATAATTTGCATGGCCATTTCCTTGATTGAAGCCATCAAGGCTTTGAACTCTTTATCAGGTTTTGGTCTTAATTCCTCGAATTTCTGTATTGACGCCTTAATGTAAGGATCGCTCTGAACTTCTTCATTTAAGCGGAAGCGCTGCTTACCCTGAATGATAACCGTGGTGTTGCCGTCTGGCATTTGCAGCATCTTTATAATGAGTGCTACGGTACCAACTTCATTCAGCTGATCGAAGGTCGGATCTTCAATTCCGACATCACGCTGGGAAACCACACCAATTATCCGGTCTCCGCGATAAGCGTCCTTTATAAGCTTTATGGATTTGTCTCTGCCAACCGTAATCGGGATAACAACGCCCGGAAACAATACGGTGTTTCTCAATGGCAGGATAGCCAATATGTCCGGTGTTTCTTCATTATTCATTTCCTCCTCGTCCTCCTGGGACATTAGAGGAAAGAATTCGGTATCTTCATTTATTAAAGGCAATGTTCTGTTAAAATCAAAGTTGTCGTAATTACTCATCTATATCTTGGAAAACGTCATAATGACAGTAAAGTTATTTAATCTCAGTTGAAAACGCTGTAGTAGATAAAAGCGCAAGTGATGTGCCAATTCACCGTATACCTGAATTTAT
Organism: Bacteroidota bacterium; assembly: GCA_040385405.1. Taxonomy (GTDB): domain Bacteria; phylum Bacteroidota; class Bacteroidia; order Sphingobacteriales; family Sphingobacteriaceae; genus Daejeonella. The sequence goes on from JAZKHM010000156.1 coordinate 6,236, forward strand.
TCAGATTTATATTAATTTTCGGACAAAAATTCTGAATGGAATCTAAACGCCCTAAGGCAGTTGTGAACGTTTTTTTTTCTTGTATTTACTAAAAGTAGTACATTTAAAAATAAATCACTCCGCACACCGTTAATTGAACGAGATAAATTTCCTAAACCCACATGAGATCGTATACACTTCTTTTATTATTAGTTTTATTTGTAAGTACCGTATTTGCGCAGAACCCAAATTATAAAATGGGGGAGAGGGCGCTTATTAACGGTGACTTTAAAGCTGCAGTTTCGAGCCTTGAAAAGGCCCTGACGGCCGATACGAATGATGTGAATACCTTGTATATGCTTGGTTATTCGTATTATCATGCTGGAAACCACACTAAAGCCGTGTCTACTTTCAACCGTGTTATTTCCTTAAAACCCGGCGAGAATAGTGCATATTATTATCGTGGAAAGGCCCGGAATTTTATGGCTAATGAAACTAAAGGAATTTCTAATTCTGATCGCGAAAGGTTGCTTCTTCAGTCGATAAGGGATTTCAGCAAGGCAATTGAATTAAACCCGGACGATGTTAAACTGTATCAGAACAGGGCGGTTGCATACCGGGATTATGGCGTGCTCAAAGGTCAGAAGATCCCCAATTTTTATGACAAGACCAGGGCTGTAAACGCCTTTAAGTCTTGCATAAGCGATTTTGAAAAGGTACTCAGCCTGACACCAGGCCGGAAAGATATAACAACCCAACTGGCCGATGCCAAAGGCTACATGCAAAATCTTAATTAGATATTTCAAAAAAAAACAGGACGCCCCGTTTTATGGCGGGGCGTCCTGTTTTAGAAATTTTCAGCCATTCAAAGCTTTTGTTAAAATCGGTACGTAAATTCGAGAATCTTCATATAACCTGCTGGTTGCTGAAGGATACTTGCTGGGTGTTGGACATGAAAACATTTGGTATTATCATGGTTGTGCCTACACTCTTTCTGGCATTTTACATTACCTATAGATTTAGATCGCTTCCGGCGGAATTTTATCATAATCTGGCCGTTTGCTGCTGGATAATGGCTAACTCGGTATGGATGATCGGGGAATTCTTTTTTGATGATACTCTAAGGCCATATGCGATCGTCTTTTTCTCCATGGGCTTAATAGTACTTGCCATCTATTATATTTTCATCCGAAGCAGGAGCGGGTCTGAAGATTGGTAATTACGCTTGCTCAGACCTCCGGCTAAAGTCATTTCCACGTTTCCCTCATCCCAAAATCCTGCACCCAATATAGGTTTCGCTGTGCTACACCAATTTCTCTGAAGTTTTTGTTCATGATATTTTTGCAATGACCTTCACTTTTTAGCCAGCTTTTCATTACTTCATCTATAGACTTTTGACCGGAAGCAATATTCTCCCCAAAAGCATATGAACGCATTCCTTTAAAATTATATCCAGCATCTTCAAGCCTGTTTTTGATTGTTTTTCCAGATAAGCTTGTATGAGCAAAATACCGGCGTCTATTCATGTCTTGTGCATGTGCAATTGCCGATTGTTCAAGAAACGGATTCCAGATTAGCGGTTGAACCGGCGGCATATATGAATTACCGCATTTGCAGCCATATTTGCGGATATTATTTATCCTCGTAAGAAACTCGTTTTGAAAATTATTCAATACCGTGTCCTTATCTGGATCAGGCTTCAGCTCCGATAAAGAGAAAAATGAAAGTATAGGAATAATAAGAGATAGACGCATAATGGTAATAAGACATTATAACGCAAAAGGGGAAATATTATTGGATTAATTTCTCGAGCAAGCCTGGTTTCAAAACGTACCAGTTATCTGATAGTGATTTTTTCCCAGAAGTAGTACATCCTGCTTTTTTTTAATGCTATACAGCGAGTCGGGAATATAAAGTAGTTCTTCAGTTGAACTGTAAAGGTAATTGCTGGTACGGTTAACCGCGGCTAATTCAATCCATTTCCCATTTTGGTTTTTTTTGATTACTACCGAACGGGTACGAAGTTCATCATCAAGAGCTATGTAGGAAATGGTGTTGCCATCAGTGTTGACTTTGTAACTGTCGCTCCACGCAGGCTTGTTAATATCTGACTCTGAGAAAAGTGCTAATTCGGTACTCCATTCAGGTGAAATGTTTTTCTTATGTTCAGATACCCCATTCCTGCTTACCGTTTTACTGATAGTTGTTTTTACTTTGATCAGACGTTCAACTTCCTGGTTGAAGTATCCTTTTATATCCTCGAATCTTCTTTGGCTTACCTGGTCAGTGCTGCCGCAGGATACGAATATGAAACAGGTCAGGGCCAACTTCTTCCCTGTCATTTTGAGATTAGTATCTGACCTGTCATTATTTCAGGGATAGGGATGTTCATCAATTTAAGAATGCTTGGTGCGACATCTCCAAGCTTTCCATTGGTAATATGGTGGTAGTCCTTATCGATTAGGATACATGGAACCAGATTGGTAGTATGGGCGGTGTTTGGAGATCCGTCTTCATTGATCATAAAATCGGCATTGCCATGATCAGCCAGAATTATGAAAGAATATCCTTTTGAAATTCCACATTCAACCACAGCTTTGAGGCATTGGTCGACCGTTTCAACGGCTTTTATTACGGCGCTGAATATACCGGTGTGTCCAACCATGTCGGGGTTGGCGAAATTCAGGCAGACGAAATCCGGCCAGCCCGTCTGTAATTCCTTACATATAGCGGATGTGATCTCTAAAGCACTCATTTCTGGCTTCAGGTCGTAAGTAGAAACCTTCGGCGACTGAATCAAAATACGTTTTTCGCCATTGAATTCTATTTCACGTCCGCCCGAAAAAAAGAACGTTACATGAGGATATTTCTCCGTCTCCGCAATTCTAACCTGCTTTTTCGAATGCTGTTGAAGGACTTCTCCAAGGGTGCTGCTGAGATCATCTTTTGTGAAAACTACGTTAACATTGCTGAAGGTGTCATCATAGCTGGTAAGGGTCACGTAATATAGCGGCAGTGGTTCCATATTAAATTCCGGAAAAGCCCTTTGAGTTAACGCAGCAGTAATTTCGCGCCCCCGGTCGGTACGGAAATTGAAGCAAATTACCACATCTCCAGGATCTATCTTTCCAACCGGAAGACCATCATTGTCAATCTTAACTATAGGTTCGATAAATTCATCTGTGATACCTTTATCGTAGGATTTTTGTATGCTTTCCGAGATATCCTGACTCAAGTTTCCTTCACCGCGAACAAGCATGTCGTACGCGAGCTTGATTCGTTCCCATCTGTTATCTCTGTCCATTGCATAATACCTCCCGATAGCCGAAGCGATAACGCCCCCTGACTTCTGAAGATGGTCTTCAAGTTCAAGAATAAACGGAAGACCTGAATTGGGATCAGTATCGCGACCATCCATAAAGGGATGGATAAATATGTTCTTTATATTATTTTGCTTTGCCGCATCACACAATCCTTTAAGATGGGTAATGTGCGAGTGGACCCCGCCATCTGATAACAGCCCGATGAAGTGTACGTTTTTACTGGATTCTTTAGCATAATCAAACGCAGCTTTTAATACCGGATTGTTTACTAGCTCGTTTTCGCGTACTGCCTTGTTTATACGCCCGAGATCCTGGTAAACTACCCGTCCAGCCCCCAGGTTCATGTGCCCGACTTCGGAATTCCCCATCTGGCCTGAAGGCAAACCAACAGCTTCCCCGGAGGCTTCCAGTTTGGAATTAGGATAAGTATTTATCAAATAATCAAAAAACGGGGTATCGGCTACACTGACTGCATCAGACTTGTCGTGTTTTCCATAACCCCAACCGTCCAAAATCAGGAGTATTGCTTTTTTATTTTCCACATGCAAATATACACGTGCGGATTAAAATATCGCAGACTATTTACATTATGGCATAATTTTAGCATCTAATAAGCGATCATGAGAACAAAATTTTTACTGATTTTCGTAACGCTTTTATTTTCTATATCAAGATCTGGTGCCCAGCAAAGTGATGTGATTGACGTACTGGCAAAATATTTTAGTGCTGCTGATGCCTCAAAGATTTCGTCCATGTTTTCTTCGACGTTAGAATTAGATATCATTTCAGAGGAAGATCTTTATTCAAAGGCACAGGCTGAACAAATTTTGCGGGATTTTTTCTCGAAAAATAAGCCTGTATCCGTTAAAATCGTACATCGTTTAAATTCCAACCCCAGTTTTAAACTTGCAGTTTTTGCGATGGGTACTTCCAAAGAAAAATTCCGTGTTACCATTTCCCTCAACAGTCACGATGATGGATTTCTCATCAAGCAAATTAGAATAGAATACGACAAACAACAGCAATTGCAATAAGTATTTCTATTTTTGGGATTCAATAATTTAAATGGATCAAAACACTGTCGCATTGCATACATTTATCCGTCAGGCCCTCGATGAAGACCTCGGAGACGGAGATCACACTTCCCTTTCAACGATCCCAGCCGGCTACCAGGGCCAGGCGAAATTACTGGTTAAAGACACTGGCATTTTAGCCGGCGTTTCTATTGCCCGGGAAATATTCAGGATTGTGGACCCTGCCTTATCGATGGAAGTTTTTATCAGTGATGGTGAAGAAGTTCGGCCCGGCGACGTCGCTTTTTTTGTTAACGGGAGTGTCCACTCTATTTTGGTGGCAGAGCGCCTTGTCCTCAATACAATGCAGCGAATGAGCGGTATTGCTACAACAACAAATAAGGTGGTCAGGCTGCTCCAGGGGACGAAAACGAAAGTTCTGGATACCAGAAAAACTACGCCGGGTTTGCGCTATCTTGAAAAACTCGCGGTAAAGATAGGAGGGGGAGTAAATCATAGATTTGGATTATACGACATGATCCTGATCAAGGATAACCATGTAGACTATGCAGGCGGTACAGCTAAAGCAATCGAGGCAGCAAAATTATACCTGAAAACCAAAAAACTTGAAATTCCAATCGAGATCGAGGTGCGTAATATGGACGAATTAACCCAGGTTATGCATAGCAGCGGCGTTGACAGAATCCTGCTTGATAATTTTTCTTTTGATAAACTAAAGGAAGCAGTAGCTTTAATAAACGGGCAGTTTATCACAGAGGCCTCCGGCGGGATAACACTGGACAATGTTCTTGAATACGCGCAGTGCGGAGTTGATTATGTATCTATGGGAGCACTAACGCATTCTGTTAAAAGCCTAGATATGAGTTTAAAGGCTGTTAAGACCAAGTAAATTAATTTTTCATACTCAATACACCTTGACGAATTAGTATTATTGTAGCTGAATGATATCAATATACTCAGTCTCCGCTTTATTGCTTGCGTATTTATTTGGGTCTATACCAACTGCTGTTTGGATTGGTCAGGCATTTTACGGAATTGATGTTCGGGAATACGGAAGCGGTAACGCCGGGGCAACGAACACGTTCAGGGTATTGGGTAAAAAAGCAGGCCTTGCGGTGATGTTTCTTGACATTTTCAAAGGTTACACCGCTACCAACCTTGCATATCTCATCGGGCTCTCTGTAACAGGGCCGCAGAATTCGGTACAATTTGTAAACTATCAGCTGGCACTAGGCATAACAGCAGTAATGGGACATCTGTTTCCGGTCTTCGCCGGATTTCGCGGAGGCAAAGGTATCGCGACATTATTTGGAATGATATTAGCAGTACAGTCGGAAGCAGCGATGCTTTGCGTTCTTACCTTTGTTGTTGTACTGCTTATATCTAAATATGTGTCACTAAGCTCTATACTTGCAGGATTCAGTTTTCCGCTAAGTGTGATATTTATTTTTCAGTCTCCAATACGTTCCGTTGTGTTATATGGAATGAGTATTTGCGTACTGATCCTTGTAACACATCAAAAAAATATTGAGCGTCTATTAAAAGGTAAAGAATCCAAAGTAAATCTGTTTAAAAAGAAATAGAATTAACCAAATTTTAAAACAGAATTATGAAAAGATTACAATTACTGGGTGCAGTAGCTATTAGCACTGTGCTTTTATCCTGTTCGCAGGTTCCCTTAACGGGCAGAAGCCAGCTCAGTCTCGTGAACGATGAAGCGCTTCAGCAACAGGCTTCACAGGCATATCAGCAATTTCTTTCAGATCCATCTACCCGTGTTATTTCATCCGGAACGAACGCACAGCGGGTAAAAACTGTAGGTAATAAACTTGCGTCTGCAATTAATCGCTACATGCAGGCGAATGGATATGGTGATAAATATAACTACAATTATCAGTTCACTTTAGTAGACAGTAA
>JAZKHM010000157.1:0-1192 GCA_040385405.1 Bacteroidota bacterium
GCGCTCCTTTAGATTTGTTTTGGTTAAATTTAGAATGAGAAGGAGCGGAAGTAAACTATGTAGCGCTCAGAGTCGAGACTCATCTTGCGATTCAGACTTCCGCTCCCTTTCATCAGGAACTCAAATAGAAATTAGGGCTAGAGACCCATTATTAAGGAGTTGAGCCAACTGATGAATTCTCAATTCACTTTCTTAAAACGAATTTATGAAAAAGATTTTTATTGGAATCGACATTAGCAGTAAGTCTTTGGATATCTGTTTAAAGATCGACGGTGTAGTTCAGTATTTTAGCATCCAGAATGAATTAAAAGCCATTAGCGCATTCTTCAAAAAACATGCTCCAAAAGGAACAGTAGTGGCCATGGAGAATACCGGGCGCTACAATTGGACCTTATTTGAGGTTTTGGGTAAGTTAGATCTGATGGTTTACGTCCTGTCACCGCTTCACTTAAAAAAGAGCCTTGGACTTTCCAGGGGGAAGAATGACAAAATTGATTCCCTCCGGATCTGTAGTTACATTGAAAAGAATCAACAAGAAAGTGCCGTATGGAAGCCATCATCCTTATCTATACGAAAACTTAAGATATTGCTGACCGAACGTGAATCTAGAGTGAAGATGAAGGCCCAGCTAGCCAGGCAACAGCGCGACTACAAGCTGATGAAAAGTCTGGACATGGATAAGGAACTACTTAAACTGAATAAAAAGCTCATCGATGCTATCGATACGCAATTAAAAAAAATAGAATCCGATATAGAGAAAAGCATTATGGAGGATAGCGAGCTTAAGAAGAAAGCTGAGCTGATACGGTCTGTTCCGGGTGTGGGAAAAGTAGTGTGCTGGATGATGATTGCCAAAACCGAAGGCTTCACTACCATCACCGATCCAAGGAAAATGGCATGTTATTGTGGTGTAGTGCCCTTCGAACACCAATCTGGAAGTTCAATAAAATATAAGCCAAGAGTATCGGTATTTGCTGACAAAGGAATAAAAACCCTGCTCCACCTCGCTGCGATGAGCGCTATCAGGTTGAATAATGAGCTACGAATATATTATCTACGAAAGGTTGAGGATGGAAAGAACAAGATGAGTGTTCTGAATGCGGTGAGGAATAAAATCATACACAGAATCTTCGCCGTAATAAAAAACCAAACCATGTATAAAAATGATTTGGTTTTATCATAGAAATCGCAA
>JAZKHM010000158.1:0-24736 GCA_040385405.1 Bacteroidota bacterium
GAGGGGCGAAGGAATATTAAACCAGTAAATTTCTCATTTGAACTTTATTCAAAACTATTTTTCGATAGAGAACTTATAAATCGATATTGTGTGATATTTTTCTCCAGGGCTTAGGACTGTGTTTGGGAAAGACGGTTGGTTAGGTGAATCTGGGAAATGTTGTGTTTCCATCGCAAAGGCGGTTCTGAAATTATCATTGCTTCCGTTTTTGAATGTGTTTTTTCCCTGCATAAAGTTGCCGCTGTAGAACTGTATACCTGGTTCCCGGGTAAAAATATCCATTATAATGCCTGATTTATCCCCTTTCACTGTGGCAGCGTGCCGCATACCATTTTCTTCCTTTCCGCTAAGGATATAGTTATGATCATATCCTTTCCCAAATTTCAACTGCTCATTTTCGTCATTTATTCTTTCTCCAATTGTTTTAGCTTTCGTGAAATCAAAGGGAGTGTTTAATACGTTTTGTAACTGCCCGGTCGGAATCAGAGTGCTGTCAACAGGATTGAATTTATCTGCAAAGATCTGCACGGAATGGTTTAGAATCTCTCCGCTGCCTTCCCCATTTAGATTAAAAAAAGCATGATTCGTGAGGTTAACTGGAGTTTTTTTATCGGTAGTCGCCTCGTACTCCATTGTTAACTCATTATCATTCTTAATCGAATAGGTCACTTTGGTGTTGAGGTTACCGGGGAAACCTTCTTCACCATCTTTTGAAAGATAAGTAAAAATGAGGGTCGTGCTGTCAGGTTGTTCAACGTCCCAAACTACGTCCTGAAAGCCTTTTTTACCTCCATGCAGTGCGTTTTGGCCGTTATTTAAAGTTATCTGGTATTCCACACCATCGAAGGTAAATTTTCCTTTGGCTATGCGATTACCGTATCGGCCAATCGTAGCGCCAAAATAAGACTCTGTTGATTTTAAATAGCTGTCAATATTTTTAAATCCAACTACCACGTCAGTTGAATTGCCTTCCTTGTCGGCCATCCAAAGTCCTACAATGCGTGCACCATAGTTGGTGAAATGTGCAGTCATGTGCTCATTACTTATTTTATAAGAGCTCGCTTTCTTGCCATCAATAATCTTACTGAAAGCTAGGGTATCCAGGGCATTTGCTGACTTGACATTCATTGATTTAGAAGATTGAGAGTTGTTGCATGAATATAAAACCGCTGCAACACATATCGCAGCGCTAACGTAAACACCCTTCATTAAACATTGCCTCATTATTTGTTGTTTAGTTTTTTTATAAGATCCGTTTCAGCCGAGCGGTAAATTCTTCCATCGGGCCAAAATATGTCATGGAACCATTCCAAGGGCTGACTACCGTCTTTCAGAGGAGTATCCCACGCATAAATCGTATTTGTTTTCCCGGCTACAAGTCCCCAGTTAATTGCTCCTACATTTTGAGCTTTCAACATTGGTAAAGTGTTTGCAAAAGTGCTGTTCTTAGTCCTCGCCATATATTCGGTGCAAATAAGAGGTCGATCATGCGTTTTCAACATCATCACCACCCGCTTATGCCATTCAGGCGATTCATAATCATGATATGTGATCACGTCGGAATTGGCAATCTGGAAAGTGTTTAACTTCTCAAAATCCCACCTCCAAAGGCCGGCAGAGATCGGTTGGTCGGTGTCTGCTGACCGCGCCCATTCAAATACCTTGATTAGCAGGGGTAGTGAACTTTCCAATTTCCCTGAATTTCCCGGCTCATTGTACAGATCCCAAAGAAGTATACGATTGTCATTGGCGAAGTGGGTCATAACATCTTTGACATATTTTTCCAGGGCAGGGAAGTTTTCTGTTTCTGTATGCGCAGGATCGCCCGGATCCTGTACCCAACCTGAATTGTGAATTCCGGTCAATGGTGCCGGCTGTTTCCCAATTTTACCCATCTTATTCCAGCAATCATCAAAAAAAACAAAGATTGTTTTGATGTTATGTTTGTTGGCAATGGTTAAATACTGTGCCATCCTGTTTTTAAATCCATCTGGATCCTGTTTATATGCAAGACTATGCAGGTACACGCGCATTGTATTAAAACCCAGGTTCTCGGCCCAGCCAAGTTCTCTGTCAATGGTTTGCGGATCAAACGTTTCTTCCTGCCACATTTCTAACTGGTTTATGGCAGTGCTGGGAATAAAATTAGCACCGTTTATCCATGAGTGGCTGGCATACCATTTTTTGGCCTTTTCTGCACTCCAACGGCCACTGGTTTGTGCATGCAGATTTAATGCGAATACAATCAGCAGAATGGAAATTTTAAAACTTTTAAGCTTCATCCGATTCAAAATAACTTCTAATTAGGAACAATTATACATCTTTACGGGACATTAAGATTTCATACCTTCACCCGCCCGGTCCCCCCCAAACCACTATTACTAGCTACTAATCACTTACCACTACCCCTCACCAATACCTTCCCCTTAAAATTTTCGTCCTCTAAATTAATCCTTTCTGCAATAATTTAGTCAGATAAATATAATTTCAGGCAACTTTATGAAAACTATTTTAAAGTATTTCTTCCTGCCAGTTGGTGTATATACAACTCTGCTAATATTTTCTTCGTTTATTAACCGTCCTGTTCAGAGTCCGATTTTTCCATATAAGAAAGCCGGCCTTACGGAGCGGCAGGCTGCAGCTCATTTATTGAGCCGCTTTACGTATGGGGCGAGACCCGGCGACATTGATGCCGCACTAAAAGTTGGTTTGGAAAAATGGTTTAGGCAACAATTGCAAGGGACTTTCGCAGATGATTCGTTGAAAGTAATGTTCAAGAACTACGATGCGATTAATCTAACCAATAATGAGGTTTCTAAAATGTATCCCAATGGAGGCCAGGTCCTAAGAATGGCAATCAGGGATGGGGTTATACATAAAGATTCGGTTTCCACAGTGGGGAAAAAGGAGTACAGGGAGCAGCTTATGGCCTACATGAAAAAAAATGGATACAGACCCCAGGCCGAGCTTTACAGGCAGCTGATTAATCAGAAAATTTTGAGAGCTGCGTATTCTGAAAACCAGATAAGAGAAGTCCTTACAGATTTTTGGTTCAACCACTTTAACGTTTCGCTAACTAAGGGCCAGTCAGCTGAGTTTATACCGGCTTATGAGCGGGATGTGATCAGGCCTAATGTGTTTGGAAGATTTGAGAACCTGATACTTACAACCGCGAAGTCGCCGGCTATGTTGACGTATCTTGATAATGTTGCAAGTTCCGGTATACCTGAGAATCTTCCTAAGCCAGCCAACCCTAACCTGCAAAACCGCATTGCTCCACGTGTTTCCATGAATACTGATACTTCAATGAAATCTCAGGTACTTGCTCGGGTGCAGCAAAGAAAGAAAGCACGGGGGCTTAATGAAAATTATGCCAGGGAAGTTATGGAGCTGCATACTCTGGGTGTGGATGGGGGCTATACCCAGGAAGATGTTACTCAGGCTGCGCGGATATTGACGGGATGGACCATTTATCCTATGGAGAATGGATACGGATCGGCAGCAAGAAATAACATCGAGAAAATGGGTTCAGAAAATTTCGCAAAACGGGGATTTATACATGAAGGAGATTTTCTTTTTGCGGCAAACCGGCACGACATGGGGGCGAAAGTAGTCCTCGGGAAAGAGTTTCCTGCCAATCGGGGTTATGAAGAAGGTGTGGAATTATTGAAATTACTTGCGAACCACCCCTCGGCGGCAAAGTTTATTTCAGGAAAGTTAGCTACCCGTTTTGTGAATGATAATCCACCCATAGCACTTATTGATAAAATGAGTGAGACATTTATTAAATCAAAAGGGATTATTTCAGAAGTTCTTTCGACAATGGTTTTATCCGAGGAGTTTTGGAGCAAAGAAGCTTTGCGCGAAAAAACAAAATCGCCTTTTGAACTTGCTATAAGTGCAGTGAGGAGTCTGGATGCAGAAATTGTGCAGCCCTACCAGCTGTATATCTGGATTAGCAGGATGGGGCAAAAGATCTATTCCTACCAGGCCCCTACAGGTTTCCCTGATAAAGGCCAATATTGGATAAATACCGGTTCGCTTCTGAACCGAATGAACTTCGGTTTGGCCCTGGCCTCCCAGCGGATTCCGGGTGTCCGGGTAAACCTTGCAGCGCTCAACAAAAACCGCGAACCTGAGAGCTCTGATGCTGCTCTTACCACATACGCCCGATTGATCATGCCCGAGCGGGATCTTAGTCAAACCATAGAGCGGCTGAGACCGATTTTAAATGATCCGGAACTTCAGAAAAAGGTTGCAGCTGCTGCAGAGAAAAATGCTCCCGCGCAGGGAAAGGCGACTATGACAGGCGATGATCCTTTGCAGATAGAAACTCCGAAAGACAAATCAGCTTCCGGGGCTTTAAATGGAAAGGGGGGAAGGGATTCGAGTGCTGCAGGGTCAAATACGATGTTAGCACAGGTAGTTGGCATTATCCTGGGATCCCCTGAGTTTCAACGTAAATAACAAAGATCATGATATCCAGAAAAGCATTTCTAAAAGCCGGGGGGCTGGCTCTGTTCGGAATCAGCATCGGGGGTATTCCAACATTCCTGGCTGAAGCGGCCAACATGGTACAGGCACCCGCTCTTTTTAAACGTAAAAAGATATTGGTTTCCATCTTTCAGCGCGGTGCCATGGACGGCTTGATGGCGGTAAGCCCATTCGGGGATAAGTATCTCCAGAAAGCCAGGCCGGGATTGATGATGTCGCCGGTTAAAGTTGCTAATTCCAATCCACTGATAGACCTCGACGGCCGTTTTGGATTACACCCCTCAATGGCGGGATTTGAACAGGTCTTTCGCGAAAACAGGCTTGCCATAGTACATGGTATTGGTTCTCCTAATAATACCAGATCACATTTTGACGCCCAGGATTATATGGAATCCGGTACGCCGTTCAGCAAAAGCACACCAAGCGGATGGCTTAATAGGGCGGCCGGCCTTCTTGGGCATGATGCAAGCCCGTTCCAGGCAGTTAGTCTCACCTCGTCTATGCCGAGATCTTTCTATGGAGATATGCCATCTGTAGCTATCAGTAACTTGCAGGACTTTTCAATCCAGATGAGGGGTAATCCAATGGGTACTGGCAGAGTTTCGCGGAGTTTTGAAGACCTCTACGATCAAACCTCGTCGGAATTGTTGAAACAAACTGGCAAAGAAAGTTTTGATGCAATGAAAATGCTTCAAAAGGCAGATATAAAGAATTATAAACCCGCAAATAACGTGGTCTATCCCAATACAGCGCTTGCTAACTCCTTAAAACAAATAGCCCAGCTGATAAAACTTGATGTAGGTTTGGAAGTTGCATTTGCCGAATCAGGTGGCTGGGATACTCACTTTAATCAGGGTAAAGACACTGGTGTTTTTGCACGTAATGTCGCCGATCTGAGTAATAGTATCATTGCTTTTTGGACCGATATGAGTGCTTATCAGGATGATCTAACGGTTATGACAATGACCGAGTTCGGCCGAACTGTCAAACAAAATGGAACGGGCGGTACAGACCATGGTCGCGCTTCATGTAATTTTATTTTAGGCAATGGTGTAAATGGCGGCTTTGTTCACGGTAAGGTCGAGCCTCTGGCAACTGAAAATTTGGAAGATGGGAGGGATCTGGCCGTGTCTACCGATTTTAGAAGTGTCTTCAGCGAGGTTGCTAACAAACATTTGATGATAAATAACGATAAAGTCCTATTTCCGGGATTTGAAGGAAAAGTTATCGGAGTAATGAAAAGCTAGATAAAGGACGATGCTTTCTATCGAAGGAATTCAAGCACGCCTGTATGGTTGTTTATTTTTAACTCGTGATGTTCTTTGTTATGAATGGTTTTATCGTCAATGTGGCCGTCCGTTCCCTGCCATTTAATATAGATTTGATTTCCTTTTACCGGTGACACGCCCAGTGGAATTTCTTTTCCATTCAGTTTGCTTTCAACATACGACGCTAATAAATCGCGCTGGCTTTCTTCAATTAGTATAATATCAAAAAAGCCGTCCTCAGAATCAGCTTCCGGAGCGAGTAATAAATTAGGCCCTATTGAAGGTATATTCATAATTTCCACCATTAAATAATTACCGGAATAGTCTTTACCGTCGATAACGATGTGTGAGAAATGAGTATTATAAGCATGAATGGCTTCAAGGAGAGTTTCCAACGCAGTTTGTATTCTGTTTTCTGGATCATCTGAGAGCTTTTGATCAACTTTTTTCATTTTATTTATCAGATGCGGAAATACTCCATATCCAAGGGCTTCCAGGAAGAAGTGGTGTTTCTCAAGTCCATACACTCTTCCTATGTCAAACTTTTGAACCTTTGGCCTCATCCACGATTCAATAATTAATCCGATATCATCGCCGATTTTCAAGGATCGGAAAAGATTATTTGCAGTACCAAGAGGAAGTATGGCGATAGGCAAACTCTTATCAATCAATGGCCTGTTCAGCAGTTTTTGTGCAGTCTTTTTAACTGTTCCATCGCCCCCTGCAACTACAATGAAATCAGTTTCGGGGGAAATATCCCAATCAGACGATTTAACCGGGGTGTAGTCGCAAGTGAAACCTTTCGATTCAATCATCGAAATGATTTTTTTCTCCGAATGGTTTTCATCTCCTGCACCTGCATTGTGTATTAATTTGACTCTGGTCATGTCTTATTTGCTCTGAATTTTTCAAACATCAAAAGCGCTTATTTGTTGGAAATTAAAACAACATTTCAAATATGAGAATCCTCGTAACGAATGATGATGGCATTTATAGTCCAGGCATAGCCGCACTTGCAAAAGCAGCGTTGAAATTTGGTGAAGTACGGGTAGTGGCACCCGATGTCGAGCAATCGTCGATGGGACACGCTGTAACACACTCAAAGCCACTTTCTTATAAGAAGTCCCCGATAGAATTTCCTGGTATTGAAGCTTATCGGGTAAACGGCACTCCTGCCGATTGCGTGGCACTTGGTACCCACTTGTGGGATCACACTGATCTTGTATTGTCAGGAATCAATATGGGCCCGAACTTAGGAAATTCTATGTGGCATTCGGGTACACTGGCAGCGGCAAAGCAGGCGGCACTTCTTGGAATCAAGGCGGTGGCTTTGAGCACTCCAGTTGGGAAGATCTCACCCGACTGGGAACTTCTGGAGCCCTTTGTTGAGGAAACAATAACTCTGCTTCTCGCTAACCCTAACATGGGTTTATACAATGTTAATTTTCCGCCTGATCCGAAAGGGATACAGTGGACACGGCAATCGGTTCGATTATATGACGGGAGAATAGTGCCGGGAACCGATCCAATGGGACGGAAACATTATTGGTTCACTGTAACGCCGTTGGAAGCAGCCGAACAGGGGACTGATCGTTGGGCGGTGGAAAACGGGTTTGTTTCAATCACACCCTTAAGGTTGGATCTCACCAATGAAGAAGAACTTAAAGATGCGGTTGAAAAGAACCCTGTCGAAAGCAGCCCGGCGGTCATAGCTGGAACAAAGGTTGACTAAATCACCGAAAATGAATTATAGATATTTCAAAAAATCAACTCTCCTTTTATTGATCATTTCGGTTTTAACTTGTTCCTGTAAAAGTGGCCCCTTCAGCGTCTTCAAATCTTCTTCCCCTCATGAACTATATAAAAAGGGGCTTATTAGCTCAGGTTTGAACCGAACGGCAATGGGTAAAACATGGATCAAATTATCTGACCAGATTCTGCAAACTCCGGTGACTGTTAAAATCCCTTATCTGGAAAAAGGATATTTTCCATCAGAGGAAGTACGCGCTGCCTCATTTAGTTTTAAGATGCAGCGCGGACAAAAGTTAAATGTCAAATTGACAAGAAAGCCCTTAGATGGTTTTGAAATATACACAGACATCTGGGAAAAGGATGAAAATGGGACACTTAGGATTTTAGGTTCAATAGACACGTTGGGAAGAACTTTTCAGCTGGAAATTGATCAGACAAGCAACTATATTGTTAGACTTCAGCCGGAACTTTTGGCCGGCGGAGAATATACCTTGGAAATCACATCGGGGCCATCTCTTGATTATCCTCTGGGAACATTTCGAAATAATCAAATCCGTAGTTTTTGGGGTGACAACCGAGATGCAGGGTCGCGAAAACACGAAGGGGTGGATATCTTTTCTCCGTTTCGAACGCCGGTATTGGCCAGTGCTCCGGGATCAATCAGAGTGAACGAAAACGAACTCGGAGGCAAGGTTGTATGGCTCCGTCCTGAAGGAAAGAATTATACCTTGTATTATGCTCACCTGGATGAACAGACTGTAAGCAATGGTGAATATGTGCAAAAAGGCGACACAGTGGGACTGATGGGAAACACCGGGAATGCGCGGTCAACGCCGCCGCATCTTCATTTCGGAATCTATGCCAGGGGAGGCGCCGTCGATCCTTTACCTTTTATTGATCCAAGAGTCCAGGTGGCTCAGCAATTACCAAACAGTGCCCCTTTGCTGAACTCCCTTTCAAGAACTACACAGGGTGTCATTTTAACCGGTGCGAAAAATGCAAACCTTCAAAATGGAACCATTGTTAAGGTGGTTGCTGCCGCAGGTTCAACTTATCGCGTTGAGCTTCCTGACGGTACTCAGGGGTATATTCCTTCAAAACAACTTGCCAGTACAGCCAGTCGCATCAAGACCCTTAAATTGAGTGGAATGTCAATCCCGGTATTTGATAAGCCGGATTCTTCCGCGGCAGTTAAAGTGACCCTTCAGTCTGGTGAAACCGTAAATCTGATTGGACGTTTTGGGGTTTACGATATGATCAGCACTACTAAAAATAAAGGCTGGATTTTAAGCCGTTAGGATTCAATTAGATCGGGCCAATAGCCCGGAATTCTGACAAGGTCTGAACTTAATTGTTCTTTCGATATCTGAATCGTAAAAAAAGCATTGTTACATCCATCAGGAATCCAAAGCCATTCGTACCGATGATCGGTAATGAATCCAGCTTAATTCCATACCACATCCATAAGGCGTTTCCACCAATGAGAAGTATGAACATCAGCGGGCTAACGTCCACCTTTTTTTCCCTGACCGACTTAATGAACTGTGGTACCAATGAGGCGGCAGTAAGAATTCCTGCGATTAAGCCAATTATTTCTTTATCCATACACGATTAATCGCAGCAGTCGTTGTTTTGTTTGCTATATACTCTGTTTCCGCCCGGCCGCTCCGTGCAGTGTAATTCGGGACTGGATTCATCAACAAATTAGTCCTCACACTACAACAATTCTGTTATAACAGGCATTAATTATTGAGTTTTTTCAAATATTTATTCTCGAAATAACTATTATTTAATTTTTGAAGAAATAATTTACATTAAAGTGTAAAATCATATTCCGGTAGTTATTAAAGTTTCTTTTATAGAGTTTATGCGCTATAATTTACATTAATTCCCAGTCCGGGTATTCCCTGCATTATACGGGGCACTTGGTTTGCCCTGTAGTATGTATGATAATCTATATTAGGAATATGCTATGTGCCCGCTGTGTAATGGTCGTGGAAATGGAATTGCGGCGGTTAGGGATTATCTGCACATCGATCGAAATTGGCAGTGCTGAAATTATCGGGGAGGTTAGATTTGAACAGCTTGTGCAAATCAAAGAAGCCTTGCTTAAGAGTGGTCTGGAACTGGTTAATAACAAAAAGGGTATCCTGGTCGACAAAATTAAAAGTGCAGTAGTTGAAATGATCCAGGGATCTAATGAATGTGTTAACTCGAAATTCTCCAGTTATCTGGCTTCAAAACTTGATTACGACTATACATATCTTGCTAATGTTTTTTCTGAAATGGAATCCACAACCATTGAACAATTTATTATCGTCACGAGGATACGGGCTGCTAAAGACCTGCTTACAAACAGTGAGCTTAATCTGACAGAAATATCATGGAGATTGAATTATAGCAGCGTTGCCCACCTTTCAACACAATTTAAGAAGATTACGGGAGATACACCTTCGCGTTTCAGGAGGAGCGCTGCTCATGTTCTGGAAAATGTGTGAATTATACAAATAATACTTAAAGTTATATAACAGGGGGATTTTTTCTTTACTCTAGTTTTGTATAACCAATGTTCTGTTCGAAACAGCGATGTTGAAAACTTCAAATCTAATTTTCTTATGAAAAAACATTTTACGTTAAATGAGGATAAATCCCATCTGCGTCATTACAGCGGCTACCCGAAAATCGGGGGTACGCTAATTTATTTTGCAATGCTCTTTATAGTCTTTTTATCTGCATGTAAAAAAGACGATTTCGAAGCTGAAGTTATCGGCCTATGTCCGGTAATAGTTTCTACCGATCCCATGGATCTCGCGGTTGACGTCGCATTAAATAAAGTAATTAGTATAACTTTTAATACTGCCATGAATCCGGCAACTATTAACAGTTCTTCCTTTGTAATCAAACAAGGGGCTACAGTGATTGCAGGAGTGATTGCTCCTACAGCTAATACTGCAGTATTTACTTTCAAACCCAATGCCCCTTTACTTCCCTTCACGAAGTATTCAGGAACGGTTACAACAGCCGCAACTGACACGTTGCGCACAGCGATGATTGCAGACTACAACTGGTCGTTCACGACCATTCCGGTCATTACAACCGCATCAAGCCCGGCAGCAGCAGGTACTACTACTGGTGGAGGTGCATTCGCACAAGGCTCTCAGGTTACAGTAACTGCTACACCAATCAGCGGCTTTACATTTACCAACTGGACTGTAGCTGGAAATGAGGTTTCTAGAAGCGCCAGTTATACGTTCCCAGTGGCAGGAAACAGAGATCTTGTAGCCAACTTCTCACCCGTTCCAATCGGACGATTTGCAGTGAACTTGTCTTCAGCGCCAGCTTCTGGTGGAACAACAACCGGAGCAGGTTCATATGATACTGGTGCGTCGGTTACCGCAACTGCAAGCGCTAATCCTGGATTTGTATTTGTTGATTGGACTGAGAATGGAACGAGAGTTTCAACCAGTTCAAGCATCCAATTCTTTATAACAGCAGACAGGACTTTTGTAGCCAACTTCAGAGCGATTCCAGCCTCCCAAGTTGCACTTGTGCTATCCTCTAATCCTCCGGCAGGCGGAACTACGGATGGCGAAGGAGCATATCCGGCAGGGACTTCAGTAACGGCAATAGCTGCCCAGAATGTAGGGTATACGTTCACCAATTGGACTGACCTTAGCACTGGAGCTGTATTGTCTACAAGTCCGAACTATACTTTCGTATTAAGCGCGAACAGGAGCCTTAGAGCGAATTTTACCCTTAACACTTATACGCTTACAACAAACGCGACGAATGGTACCGTTACGAAAGCACCAGATCAGGCCAGATATAATCATGGAAGTTCTGTGTTTCTTACCGCTACGCCAAGTCCGGGATTTGTGTTCTCTTCATGGAGCGGAAGCGCCACCGGTTCATCGAATCCGCTGACCGTAACCATGGATCAGGATAAGAGTATCACTGCGAATTTTACAGCGATACCAACTAACGCGTTTACTTTAACCGTAATTGCAAACAACGGTTCGGTTACTAAAAATCCTAACACGCCAACGTACGCCAGCGGATCTACCGTGCAGCTTACAGCAACACCGAACTCCGGATACAACTTCACCGGATGGAGTGGCGATGCTACTGGTTCCACTAACCCGTTAACGGTTACAATGAACGCCAATAAAACAATTACAGCTAATTTTGCCCCTGTGGCCGCTCCATTGTTCTCCTCTATATTTGGAGCATTCGGTGGAAGCGCGGGAATAACGAATCAGGGGATCAATACCCGAATTGTCAATGGAAGTATCGGTACAACGGGTGTTTCAACCCTCATTACCGGATTCCACGACGGTACAACTGGTGATGTGTATACCGAAACACCACTAAACATTGGTTTGGTCACCGGCAGAATACATACTGCGCCACCTCCTCCGGGATCGGCAGCTTCAGCTCTAATTGCAACGAATGCATTAGCAGCAATGCAAGCCTTTTACATAAGCATTTCACCAGCTAACAGACCGAATGGTATTATACTTAGCACTGATGAACTTGGTGGACGGACATTAGCACCGGGTACATACAAATCTGCCAGTGGAACCTACGCTATTACAAACGGTAACCTTACTCTTGATGCACAGGGTAATCCTGATGCGGTATGGGTATTCCAGGTACCAACAGCATTAACAGTAGGAGTCGCGGGCCCAACAGGTGCAAAAAGCGTTATCCTGGCAGGTGGTGCTCAGGCCAGAAACGTTTACTGGTATGTAGGTACTGCAGCGACTATTAATGGTGCTGGTGGCGGTACTATGGTTGGGACGATCATTTCTTCGGCAGGGGTTACGTTCTCTACCGCCGGTAATGCGACTCAAACAGTATTAAACGGAAGAGCACTATCACTGGTTGCCTCGGTAACTATGGTCAACACAACCATTAATGTACCTCAATAAGCTGCAAAAATCATAAAGTAATCCCTTTCGGGGGATTACTTATCAAACGAATTAATTTTTAAAAAGAAGATTTATATGTTTTTCAAAATTAAAACCATACAAAAAATTATCATTTGTTCTTTAATGATAATTCTAGCCCACGGTACTGCTCAAGGGCAAACATCTCCCTGGTGGTTCGGTGTATCGGGTGCAGCCAACATGAATTTTTATGATGGCACCACTCAGCGACTTAATAATTCGCTTTTTGTCCCGACAGCCTTTCATAGAGGTTTCGGAATAAAGCCTTATGGCTCACTTTTTCTGGAGTACAGACCGGGTCCTATTTGGGGCACTATATTGAATGTAGGGTATGATGGACGCGGAGCTAAGTTCAACAATGTGATTGCTCCCTGCGATTGCCCTGCGACACTGAAAACGCAATTAAGTTACCTAAGCGTGGAACCAAGCTTGAGAATGGGTTCTGCAACATCGAATTTTTTCTTCTTTGCAGGTCCAAGACTGGCGTTTAACAGGGATAAATCATTTGCATATACCCAGGAAAAGCAACCAAACACAGATGCTGACCTAAGCGCAGTGCGTAAGACCATTATTTCAGGTCAGATAGGTGTAGGTTATGATTTCATCATGTCATCGCCGGCTAAGGAAGCCAAGGTAGCACTTTCTCCATTTTTGTCTTTCCATCCTTACTTTGGTCAGGATCCAAGGACTATAGAAAGTCTGATGATTTCCACGGTAAGAATGGGTGTGGCACTTAAATTTGGTAAAGGCAAAGTAGCTGAAATTACTCCGACTCCTATTGCAGTAACGCCGGTTGCTCCTGAGATAACCTTCTCGGTGAGGGCTCCTACGTCTGTAGCTGTAAAGCGTCAGGTAAGCGAGACTTTACCTTTGCGTAACTACGTGTTCTTTGATGAAGGTTCTGCGGATATTCCAAACCGTTATATCATGTTGTCAAGAGATGAGGCAAATAGCTTTCGTGAGGCTCAGCTTCAGAATCTTCAGACTGTTAGCACAGGGGGACGTTCTGCACGCCAGTTAACTGTTTACCACAATATTCTAAATATAACTGGAGACCGTTTGAGATCAAATCCGGGTGCAGCTATCTCATTAAGCGGTGCTTCGATGACCGGTGCGGCAGAAGGAAAGCAATTTGCTGAAAACATAAAATCTTACCTTGTAAATATGTTCGGCATTGAGGGTTCAAGAATTACAACTATTGGCCGTGTGAAACCACTTCATCCATCTGAGCAGCCTGGTGGCACAAGAGAATTAACATTGCTTCGTGCTGGTGACAGACGGGTTGATATTGAAAGTACTTCACCGGAATTGTTAATGGAAGTTGGCGGGGGTATGATGAAACCTATACAGATTGAAGCGGTTCAAATCGATCCGCAGGATAGTAATGTACTTTTCAACGTTGGCGGTGCAACAACTGAATTAAAATCATGGACCGTTGACGTTACTGACGAAACAGGCAGAAATCAACGTTTTGGCCCGTATACCGGAACCAGAGAAAGTATCCCAGGCAGCAGAATCTTAGGTGATCGTGCCGAAGGCAATTACAAAGTGAATATGATCGGTGAGACTAAAAACGGTCTGCCTGTTACAAAAACAAGTACTATGCGTATAGTGCGCCAGGATGATTCTCTTGAAAAAGGATATCGCTACAGTATACTATTTGATTTTGATCAGTCAAGAACCATCCAAAGCTATTCCAGTTTTTTGAGAGACGTAGTTAGCCCACAGATACCGAATGGATCTACAGTAATCGTTCATGGTTATACTGATGTGATAGGTGAAACAGAATACAATAATACCTTATCCCAGGGCAGAGCGAGTGAGGTGCAGAGAATTCTTCAAAGTGCATTGACAAGCGCAGGCAAGAATAACGTGAAGTTTGAGTCTGCCGGTTTTGGTGAGGATGAAAGCAGATCGCCGTTCGAGAATAAAACTCCTGAGGAAAGATTTTATAACAGAACAGTTATAATTGATATCGTTCCAAACAGATAGTAGTTTTTTCAATACTTAAGTAAAAAAGAGCTCCCAAATCGGGGGCTCTTTTTTATTTTATTTGCTCTTTTTTCCGCAAATCAAAAGCAACACCATAGACTACTCCCACAGACAAATACGAGTAGGTATCTCTAAAATAGATATTGTAATCATCTTGTCCCCGATAACCTGCGCCAATAGCTAATGCGACATTATCCGTGAAATTGGGCTGATAATTATATTGAACTTCAGCATTTAATCGTTTACTCAAATTCACTAGTGTATAATTTTCATATTCATCGAGTATATAAGTAAATCTGGCATGTATGCGATGGTGATAATCGAACCTATCCTTCCCATGTTTGCCATTCAGGAAATCATAAATTAAGCTTCCATTAAGCCGAATAAAGCCATACTTATCTTTTAGTTCTTTAGAATATCCAATATTAAATAGTCCGGTATGTATTTCTAAGCCAAGGGAGCCGAATTTGCTGACAGACTGAGAGCCGTCCTTATTTTTTTGGCCGTAAGTATAGTCTAGTGTGTAATAATTCGTTGTAAATTTTCCCTTGCCTCTGTTGAAATCTCCAACAGAATCTAGTGTTGGTCCATCCTGACCATTAGAATGATGAGAATAAGCCAGCGACAAAAACTGCGGTCGTTCGACATCATCATTCAACCGGCTGAAAACTTTCAAGCCTGGCATGTAGCTTGGGGACCTGACAGGAGCTTTACGTGCATCAAGCAGTCTTAGTTTAACCCTTGGTGAAAAAAGTACGAAGAACCGTGACTTGTTGCTGTTCAGGAGTACGACATTAGGGTTAATGTCTGCAACAAGAGAAGTTTTAATCGGATTTCCATATTCATTTCCAAAAAAACCCGGATTCGAGTTTTGACGGTATATGGTATTAAATGATAGATTTATATCTTCCTTAACAATCGTAATTGTGTCCGGACTACTCTGTGAAAACGCTTCGGAGCTTTTAGTCGTAAAGGTTACTAATAAGACGACATATAGACATACCTGGCTTGCTGATGTTTTATACATGATTAAAAGATTACGTATTCACAAGCCCTACAGTTTTGCAATTACGGCTAAGAAGTGGCCCATGCTGTGAATATTAATTTTGTATTGATTTGGAATATATATATCGAGCTGCTAAGCTTTATTTATATTTATAGGCTTCAAAATAGTAACTCCCAATTCTATCCTGAAGCCATTAAATGCTGACACCATTATATGAATTGTTTAATTTAATACTTGGCTTAAGCCTTGATGGTTGAAATTTAATTTATATTATGAAGAGACTAATAATTTTGTGTTATTTGGATTTTTGCTCTTCTGGTAACTTAGCGTACTACTTTAATGGATTTGATGTATAATAATGATATTATTTGATTTTATGCCAGTGCCATCTTTACATCAGCCTAAAAATAATAACGTGTCGGGGTCAGCTGGATGGCTTTCCGTAAATAACGCAGCTATCGCAATATTAACAGTTCTGTTTTTTACGGCAAGCAGTTGCCTGGTTAAAAATACACCATCGACAGGAGATAGTATGAAAGCTCAAATACAACTCGAGCTCAAAGAAAAAATTTTAAAAGATGCAGCCTGGGCTTTGCGCCAGGGGCCTGAAACTGTAACTGCCAGTTTCTCTCCGAGGAGTGCAGGCACGATCAATGATTTTTATTCAGAAGGCGATTATTGGTGGCCTGATCCGAAGAATCCGAAAGGTCCTTATATCCAAAAAGACGGGTTAAGCAATCCAGATAACTTTACAGCTCACCGTTTGTCAATGATACGGTTTGGAACTATAATCGGGGCTCTTGCTTCAGCATATAAAATTACAAAAGACGAAAAATATGTCAGACATGCTATGATTCATCTAAATGCCTGGTTTATTAACAAAACCACCATGATGAACCCCAGCTTAACCTACGCACAAGCCATCAAGGGGATTAGTATAGGCAGAGGGATAGGTATTATTGATACCATCCATCTGATAGAAGTTGCACAAGGTACGCTTCTATTGAAAGATTCAAAGTCAATGGACAAGGAAACATATTCAGGGACTGTCAACTGGTTTGCTTCTTACATTAGCTGGCTCAAATCCAGTAAGAACGGACAAGATGAGAGAGCCGCGAAAAATAATCACGGTGTTTGTTGGGTGATGCAGGTCGCATCCTTTGCGAAGTTATGTGAAGATGAAAAAACCTTGGAAGAGTGTCGTGAGAGGTATAAGAACGTTTTGCTTCCAGACCAGATGGCAAACAATGGCAGTTTTCCCCTCGAAATTGCCAGGACGAAACCTTATAGTTATTCTATTTTTAACCTTGATGCAATGGCTGTAATTTGCCAGATATTGTCGACGAGAAATGATAATTTGTGGCAATATTTTACTCATGATGGAAAGTCGATAAAAAAAGGCATTGAGTATTTATATCCTTTCGTTAAAAACAAGGATTCATGGCCATTCAAAAAAGATGTAATGTATTGGGATAACTGGCCCGTTGCACAACCGTTTCTGGTTTTAGGAGCCAACGCCTATGCAAACAAAGCATGGCTTGATACCTGGAAGGGATTAGATCAGAGCCCAACCATACCGGAAGTTGTACGCAATCTTCCATTAAGACACCCAATTATCTGGCTGTGATAATTTTCCGACAAAGTGGGTATAGCGACAACAAGAAAAAATAGCTACAGACCGCTAATAAAATTATGGAGAATGTAGAATCCAAATACAAGTCTGCGCCCAATAAGGGTTTTATTTTGGATCACAGCACGGGTAATAAACCAGCAAACAGTGAAATTGATGCGCCAATTAATTATGCAGATGAAAGAAGAACTCCATCCCAGAAACAAACACCGGGATCCTTACGACTTTAAATCGCTTATAGAATCCGTATCTGAACTTGATAAACATGTTTCCTTAAACGCTTTCGGCAATTATTCGGTAGATTTTCAAAATCCCGAAGCTGTTAAGACCCTGAACAGGGCTTTGCTACATTGTTTTTACGGTATAGAACTCTGGGATATCCCTGAAGGCTATTTATGTCCGCCGATTCCCGGAAGGGCAGACTACATTCATTACCTGGCAGATCTGTTAATGGATACTACTGGCAGCATCCGCACCGGAAAGTCAGTTAGAATTCTGGATATCGGTACAGGGGCAAATTGTATCTATCCGTTGATTGGCCATAAGGAATACCGCTGGAACTTTGTTGGTTCGGAAACTGATCATTTGGCGATACGATCGTCAAAAAATATAATCCAAGCAAATGGCCTAAGCACTGGTATCAGCATCCGGAAGCAAAGCTCTGTATACGATATATTCCATGGAGTAATCCATCCCGGGGAAACATTTGAAGCGACAATGTGCAATCCGCCATTTCATGCATCACTACAGGAATCAATGGCAGGCACCGAACTCAAATGGAAGAACCTTGGTAAGGACCGAAATAAGTCTGACCTTAACTTCGGCGGGAAAAACTCCGAACTTTGGTGCGAAGGAGGAGAGCTTCGTTTTGTGACCAAAATGATCCGGGAAAGTGTTTTGTTTGCCGGATCCGTTTTCTGGTTTACCACTTTAATATCAAAAAAAGAAAGGCTCCCGGTATACTTTAGCGAACTTAAAAAAGTACAGGCAAAAGATATCCGTACTATTCCGATGGCTCAGGGCCAGAAAAAGTCAAGGATTCTTGCCTGGACCTTCAGGTAAAAGTGTTTTCTTTTATACTTTGTACCTCAATACCTGCCTAATTAAAATAAACATCATTTTCATTCACGTTTCGGCCTGCTAACTTTTCACAACTCCCACCACATCCGCCTTGCATTAAAAAAACGTAAATTTATTTAAGAAGGCAACCATTCTATAACTTATAACGTGTAGTATTTAGAAACAAGATTGTGATTAGCCGAAATGAACTAAAGCTTTTAATTGCCCGGTGCATCAAAAGGGATCTTAACGCTCAGGAATTGCTTTACAGAAACTTTTATGGCTTCGCTATGAGTATTTGCCTGCGTTACTCATCTAATCGTTCTGAAGCACGGATCATAATCAATGACGGGTTTTTAAAGGTGTTTAATAAACTTCACAAATTTCATGAAGGGAAACCGTTCGAGCCCTGGATAGGCAGGATCATGTCAAACACGGCTATTGATCACTACCGGGCTGAATTGAAACACATTAACTTATTAGATATCGCCGATGTGGATGAAGTGTTTGAACACGCAACAATTGAGCATAAACTTTATTACGATGAGTTGGTAAAAATGGTGCAGCAACTTCCGCCATCGTACAGGACTGTTTTTAACTTATATGCAGTCGACGGATTTACACATGAAGAAATAGCGCAAAGGCTGCACATTAGTGTGGGCGGGTCGAAATCTAACTTGTTTAAGGCCAGAAAAAAATTAAAAGAGCTTTTAACAGAAGCTTATAGGCAGAGCGAGAAAATTATTAATATCAACGAATCTGGATTTCAACTTTTAAGGGTTTTAAAATAGAGTTGGTATAAACCCCGGTCTTAGGCTTAGGGGCATATTAAAACAAATATTAATGAAAATGTTTGATAAACATGAATTCGATGAAATTTTCAGATCAGGTCTATCAGCTCCTGATCTGAATGAAGTCGATGAGGACTGGGAATTGATGAAAGCCCGGTTGAAGGGTGGCAGGAATCGCACTGCGGTGCCCATTTACATGGTCCTTATTTGGTCTGTTGCTGCAATTTTGTTGCTGGTATTTTCAGTAGATTTTAATTCTAATGATTCTGAACAGTATGAATCTTTCGTATCACAAAGCAAAGAAAAAGCACTTCCTTTAGCTGCCCGCTCAAAAGTAGAAAACTCAGAATCCATTCCCGAAAAAGCCACGGACGAAAAATCAAAGAAAATATCTCAGCAGCCCGAAACAGCATATAGCAATTCGCTAAAACCGATAAATTATCCTGCCAGGATAACCCAGGATACAACATCAGCTCAATCGAGTTATAATAAAAGTATAATTCCCGGTCACAACGCCTTAATGCGACCTGGCGAAACGGTCAGTTCGGGAGCTGTCGGCACCGAACCAGTTATTGCAGAATCCACATCTTCAATCAAAGAAAATATTCCTGCAACAGAAAATGGGGCTGAGGCTGAAGATATAATTGAGGCAAATAAGAAGTCGGATGACAGAAAATCCCGCTTTTCCCTGGCAATAAATTTTGCGCCCGATTTTAATGGGATCGAGCAGTTTCAAAGCGATAATGTCAGCTATACAATTGGAGCAGGATTGATTTACAAGATCAACGATAAGTTCGCTGTTGAGGCGGGTGCGGCTTATGGAAAGAAATCGTATCAGACTGGTTTTTCTTCCTTCAGGCCAGCAAGTTATGATCTCTTCCAGGTTAAACCAAATGTCGTGAGTTCTGGCTTCGACGTCATGGATTTACAATTGAATGTGGATTATACCGTATTGAAAAAGGGCAGGTCAAGTTTTGGAATAGGAGCCGGAGTTTCGTCTTATCTTATGCTGGACGAGCAGTATTCTTTTACATATAAAAACAAAAATGCCCGCGGATTAAGCTCTTTCCATACTGGCTATCAAAACAATCATTTCCTTGGAATTGCTAACCTAAATCTCAGCTATAAAAGGAATCTGGCCAATAACGTGAAACTTGCTTTTAATCCATATTTAAAATTGCCGCTGACCAATCTGGGTTATGGCAATGTTAGGTTGAAATCGGCCGGGATGAGTGTAGGAGTTATTACTAACCTGCAAAAGAATAAGAAGTAATGTACGCAGCAATATTGATAGGAATTATTTTGTCGCTAACGCCTTCCGTAATGGGCGTTAGACCTGTATTTATTACAAAAAGCGCCGAGTTGACTCTATATTCTGAGGCTCCAATTGAGAATATTGAGGCTATTTCTAAAAGTGCGTACGGGGTAATAAATACAGATAATGGCGAAATTCAGTTTGGTGTTTCCATCAGAAGTTTCCGGTTTAGGAAAAGCCTGATGCAGGAACATTTTAACGAGAATTATATGGAGTCAGACAAGTTTCCGGTAGCCAAATTTAAAGGCCGGTTGACTACACCCATCGATATTTCCAAAGATGGCGAATATGCTGTCATCGTTAATGGTGACCTGGAAGTACATGGGGTTACTAAGAAACGATCTATTTCGGGAACCATACGGGTACTGAATGGCCGGATGGAAATAAATTCCGTGTTTGATGTAAAGTGTCAGGATCATAATATAAAAATACCCGCACTGGTGTTTAAAAATATAGCAGAAACCATTAGAATAACATTGAAAGGTACGTTTAGTACAGTAACCTAGAGATCCAATTATGAATAAAATTTACGTCTTAATGATCGCGTTTTCGCTATCAGTCTACCAAAGTAATGCCCAAAATATGGACTCGCTGATGCAAAATATTTCGTCGGAACAGGACACTGGGGGAGTTACAGCTTCTTTTAAATCAACGCGTCTTATCCTCTCACAAACCACTACCATGGTAAAAAGATACGATCTCGATTTTAAAGTGATTCATCGCTTTGGGGATATCGGCGGGACAGATGGGGGATCAAAAACTCTCTACGGATTTGATAATTCAAGCGACATTTATATTGGATTTGAATATGGGATAACTGACCGTTTTAATGTTTCATTCGGCCGGAGCAAATATGAGCAACTTCTGGACCTTCAAGTAAAATATGCGCTTTTGCAGCAAAAAGATAAGTCCGGTTCACCTATATCTGTCAGTGCATTGATAAAAACGGGTTTTACACCCTATAAGGTAAATACTACTGTTTTTGATAATTATGGCAACCGCTTCTCACATTTCATACAAGCTATAATTTCCAGGAAATTTTCCTCTAATCTCTCCCTGCAGGTTACACCTGGGATTTTGTTCCGAAACGTAGTACTTGGTACTGGTGATGAGACTACATTATTTTCTACAGGTTTTGCGGGCAGATACAAATTCACAAAACGCTTTGGTATAGTCGCTGACTATTACCTGATAAATTCAGGGTACCGGAAAGATAATCCCAATACGAATTATTATAACCCGCTCGGCCTGGGTGTTGAGATAGAAACGGGAGGACACGTTTTCACCATGAACTTTGCCAATGCAAAAGCTATTGCAGAAAATAACTTCTTGCCGAATTCTACATCATCATGGGGTAAAGGCCAATATCGTTTCGGGTTCACCATATCCAGAATGTTCACATTGTATAATCCTAAACCGTAAATCTTAAACTAAAAAATATGAAAAGGACGGAATTTTTAAGCACCCTGAGTATTGGGATTGCAGCTGCCTGTACAGGATGTTTGGCAGCCTGTGGTAAAGATGGGGATCCAACTCCCGGAGGCGGAACTACCCCCATTCCAACTCCGCCTGGGGGAGTTAACTTTAATATGGACTTAAATACCGACATTAAGTCGGTTGGAGATTCTAAGACCGTTAATGGAGTGATCGTTGTCAGATTAGCTGCAAGTAACGTTGTTGCTTCTTTTACCGCGGTTCAGGTAGCATGTACACATCAGGGAACATCTATCGAATACAAACCAGCCCAGGGTAATTTTGTGTGTCCGAATCATGGCAGCATATTCACTACGGCAGGAGCGGTTACGACGGGGCCTGCAACAGCAAATCTGAAAAAATATACTATTGCCATCACCGGTAGCGTATTAACCGTTACAGGCTGATTGTTGATTAAAGGTGGGGCGGCTGCTCATACCAGTCGCCCTTTTTGTTTCGACTCTGCCCAATCACATTTTTCTTAAATGGAGATAAGCTTGAAGAGAAACTTAACATTTCCTTAAGCGGAATCCGGTTTGTTCCTGAACAGGATAAAGCTGTTTTTGGAAACTGCTGGCGAATGATTTCCGAAGGGAGGTTTGCTGCTATACTGGAGCTACTGCCGGTGCAACCTTCCCACAAACAGTAAAGGGTTTTACTATCGGGTTAGGATTCCAATTGTCTCAATTTAATTAAGGGGAGGGTGGTTCTAAACCTCATAGAACGGCCCTCTTTTTTTGCGAAATTCTGAAAGTGTAGAAATTTTGTAACGATTTAGATCCCTGTAGAATATCTATCGTTTTATTGCGTTTTCAAAAGTATCGAACTATATTAGCGATAGTACGTATAAGGAAAGGGGATTCTTATACAATGAGAGGCCAAATTATCTAGCGATATAAGGGTTTGTGTAAACGATTTGATACTATTATTTTGAGGAAAAAGTTTTTGATGAGGGGAGTTGCCTGCATCTGCATGAGCGCAGGAATGGCACTAATGTTTATTGTATTTGGGGGATTTAATGATCGGGTAATGCCGGCAGAAATCACCGCCGATTTAAATTTAAAAGCAGATGCTCAGCAAACTGCAGTCTTGCTGAATAATTCAGCCAGCACGATTCCATTAGTAAATCTCAAAGACCGAAAAATTGCTTCGATAAATATCGGATCGCCCAACTCCGGTATTTTTAATGCCATGCTGCGAAATTATGCCCCTGTAACCGAGCTGCCATTAACCCAGGCAAGCCCTACAAAGGTTGAACCTTATACCACTCTTATCATCCAGGTGAATGCTGAATCTTTAGCTTATCCTGAAACCATTAACTATATCCTGGATCTTCAGAAGAGGAAAGAAGTGATCCTTGTTGGATATGGAAATACATTTGCGCTTGGATTACTCGGGTCTTTTACTTCACCAATTATATGGAATCCTGAGAATTCAGAAGCTTCTGCAGATTATTCGGCGCAGCTTATTTTTGGAGGATCAACTGCACACAATCGTTTAAAAGAATCCGTTAGTGCGGTCTATCCTGCCGGTGCAGGATACTCGACAGAAAAGATCAGACTTAGGTATTCAAGTCCTGAAGATGTTGGTATTAACTCTGCCAATCTGAATAAAATCGACCGGATAGTGAATGAAGCGATAAGCCAGCATGCTACGCCAAGTGCGGTGGTTATGGTGGTTAAAAATGGTAACGTAATATTCAACAGGGCTTATGGCTCACACACTTATGGCGGTGCAGTTCCTACGCAAACGGATGATATTTATGATGTTGCATCAATAACCAAGACAGCCGCGACAACTGTCGCAGTTATGCGGCTTTATGAACAGCAAAAACTCGACCTCAACGGAAGTATCGGATCTTATTTTCCAGAGGCAAAAGAAACGAATAAAGAATTTATTCCTTTGAGAGAGGTAATGCTCCACCAGGCAGGCTTTGTAAACCTCGACTTTTTCAGTGCAATTAAATCACAGGATCATAGTCTGGACTCTTCGTATGCATATCCGGTTAAGGTTGCCGACAATTATTTTGTACGCAGGAATTATTACCAGGAAGCTATGCTTCCAAAAATGCTTAAATCCCCTATAAAGACCCGAGGACAATACGTATACAGCGATATCAGTATGTATATGATGAAGGAGGTTGTGGAGCATCAGTCTGGCGCCCCGCTTGATCAGTATGTGATGAATGAGTTTTATGCACCGCTGGGCATGCGTACCGCCGGCTTCAATCCTCGGCGCCGCTTCGAACGGGCAGACATTGTGCCGACAGAACAGGATAACTATTTCAGGAAAACACTGTTACAAGGTTATGTTCATGATCAGGGTGCGGCCCTTGTAGACGGTGTTTCGGGCCATGCCGGATTGTTTGCCAGTGCAAACGACCTTGCCATTTTGAACCAGGTCCTTCTCAATAAGGGAAAATATGGAGGAGTTGAGTACTTCAAGCCAGAAACGGTCGATCTTTTCACCTCGCGCCAGTCGAATATTAGCCGGCGGGGACTTGGATTCGACAGGGGAGATGGAAACAGATATCCATCACCACTAGCTTCTGTTGGAACATTTGGACACACAGGCTATACCGGAACCGCTGTTTGGGTAGATCCTAAAAATGAACTGATCTATATTTTCCTATCCAACCGGGTTTACCCATCAGTTAGCGACAGGTTAAACAGTCTGAGGATTCGTCCGAGAATCCAGGATGCCATCTATGAAGCTATTTCCCATGGAAATGATTTTCAAGCCGCGGGCGGTGAATAATTGACCTTGTAGCGATGAAAAAACAATTGAATCCGGAACAAAGAAATGAGCTACTCGAAACGCTGAAAACCCGTTTTCACAAACATACGGGTCGTCATAAAGACATTGAATGGCGCGATGTGCTTGCAATGCTTGAAAAAGATGAAGAGAAACTTTGGTCGCTGGATGATATGGAAACTACCGGCGGCGAACCGGATGTTGTTGGCATAGACAGCAAAACTGGGGAATACATTTTTTATGACTGCTCACC
>JAZKHM010000159.1:0-1795 GCA_040385405.1 Bacteroidota bacterium
ATATTTTTTAGGCATGAGGATGATGAACGATATGATGGATATGAATGGTAACCTGATTGAGATGGAAGGAATGGAGATGAAAAACCAGATCATGGATATGAACACGGTCATGTATCCGGAGATTACAGGTGAAGAGATCCGCAGCGCCTCAAAAGTAGAAAGGATGGAGAAAAAAAATGCGGGTAAGAAACAAACTACTCCTATTACAGAAAACGGTGAAGTCGCAGTAGATAATCGCATGGACCCTGCCAGCTCCAATATGGCTGGTATGGAAATGGCTAAAAACAACTCCGAAATGGTCTCACTTAATTACGAGATGTTGCGGGCACCTGAAAAAACCACTCTACCGAGCGGACCATGGAGAGAAATAAAATTTGACCTGACGGGTAATATGAACCGTTATGTCTGGAGCCTTGATAACAAAGTAGTTTCTGAAAGTGATAAAATACTCATAAGAAAAGGTGAAAACGTAAGAATAATTTTGTTCAACAACAGTATGATGCGCCATCCTATGCACCTGCACGGGCACGACTTCAGATTATTAAGCGGCCAAGGTGAAAACGCCATCATGAAAAACATCATTGACATCATGCCGATGGAGAGAGACACCATAGAATTTAACGCAAATGAACGGGGCGGTGACTGGTTCTTTCATTGCCATATTCTATACCACATGATGAGCGGTATGGGAAAGGTTTTTTCTTACGATAATGAGCTGGTTGATAAAACTGATATTACCAATCCTAAAGTTGCTAAGAGGGGTTTGAACTCCGAAGACAGAAAATTTCACAAAATGGGCTCAGTTGGGATAGAAAGTAATGGCAGTGATGGAGAATTTATGCTGGCGAGTACTCGTTTTAAGCTCTCTACAGAATGGCGACTCGGTTTGAAAGCAATGCATGGTAACGAGAGCGAAACTAATTTTGGACGGTACTTAGGAAGGAACCAGTGGCTATTTCCTTTTATTGGGTTCGATTATCATCGTAACACAGTAAGAAGCGAAGGTGAAAAAAACATGTTTGGTCAGATTAGTAATCAAACCAACAGAAAAGCTTTTGTAGCCGGTATACAATACACACTTCCCATGTTATTTATCGCGGAACAGAGAATTGACAGTAAAGGCAAACTTCGTTTTCAATTATCGCGAGAGGATATTCCGGTAGCGCCAAGGTTAAGGTTGAACATATCTGGTAATACGGATAAAGAATATACCACCGGACTAAGATACATCGTAACCAAATACTTCAATTTATCAACTCACTACGACAGCGACATGGGATTTGGGGGTGGACTAACCCTTACTTACTAGTTATTTTAACATTCTTAAACGTAATAGAAGCAAAAAAAATGAAAAAAATGACGTTAATAGCCAGTATGCTGTTTTTATATGTGACAGCATTTACACAAACTAATGAGGCCGAAGCAGTAAAGACGGTCCTTAAAAATTATCATGATGCCATTCAGAAATTAGACGCTACCGGTACAGAAATGCTTTTTACTGCTGATTCTAAAATTTATGAATCCGGAGGTATCGAAGGCACCTATGTACATTACCTGGAGCATCACCTGGGCCCTGAGTTAAAGGTATTCAAGTCTTTTACTTTTAGTGATTACAAAGCAGATGTACAGGTAGATGGAAATTATGCGTTTGCTACCGAAACGTATAACTATACCATTGTATTAGCTAAAGATAATTCCGAAATAAAGCGAAAAGGGATAGCCACTTCCGTACTTAAAAAGATTGACGGAAAATGGAAGATCATGGTAAGCCATAGTTCATCACGTAAATAACCTA
>JAZKHM010000160.1:0-28184 GCA_040385405.1 Bacteroidota bacterium
CCAGCTTCAGCAAAAATACAATTTGATAATTAAAAGAGTGTTAAAATATGTTAAAACTTAAATCCTTCGCAGTGTTACTTCTGGCCCAGAGAAAATTTTTTCGTGCGGGCATATTATGAATTCATTCGCCGCACTATAAATAAGGGTTT
This sequence comes from Bacteroidota bacterium, assembly GCA_040385405.1. GTDB lineage: Bacteria > Bacteroidota > Bacteroidia > Sphingobacteriales > Sphingobacteriaceae > Daejeonella. Next base: position 150 of record JAZKHM010000160.1, read on the forward strand.
TATATTAAACAAAAAGATTTTGGCAGATCGGGCCGATAAGGGCTATTTTTTCGAAGGAAGCTGGTCAAGGCATCTACTACATGTATACTCAGATCGATCCGGTTCTTACCTAAATTCTTCGGCACACCCTGCTGGGTAACAAAGGCAGTCTTGTAAATGCCACCTGGCGTCAAACGCTCGTTTCCAATGAATACATCCTGTAGTCTGCAGTCTTTCGGATTTTCGATTCTCATATAGGCTGTTAATCCCAGGCACCGTTTAACATAACCGCCCATTTGTTTCATCGGATCGGCCGAAAAAGCACGTTCAAGATTTTCTTCCAGCATGTCGAGGATTTCTTTACCTGTAAGATCCACGACTGAAACCGGAGGGTTCATCGGAATGATATTAAATAGATCCCATCTATTCACCGGTCCGGCAGGGATAGGCACCCCATACCTCCAACCATTTGAAAAAGCGATATCAGCCGACGAGGCTTCTTGTATGGATTGAAGTAAAAGATCATCCATGGACGATTCAAGCGTATTATAGCGATCTAGTAAGATACGGGTTTCACCCACCTGTTCCTTTTTTAGCGATTGGTACGGTTCCGTGATCGCTTCAATGAGTTGATCCATTTCCTGGTCAGGCACAATGGTATCGTTGACCGGAATAAGTTGGTATTTATAGCTGTGGATTTTCCTGTCCATAATCGTAAGTTCCAGATGGCCTAAAAAAGATCCATGGCAGCCGCATTGGATAAGAATGGCATTATTGATCAGACTGGGTTCAAATAAGCGGTTATGTGTATGAGCGCTCAGACAAACATCAATACCTTTGATCTCTGAAAGCATTTTTATATCCTGAGGGTACCCATTATGAGATAGAAGAAATACCAGGTCGGCACCCTCCCTTTTCACCCGATCAATGTAACGGGGAAGTTCATCTGTGCCATCTGTTATATTCAATCCATCACTAAAATTCTCAGGCATTGTTTTATCAATGATATTTGAGCAGATACCTATTATGGCAATCTTCACACCCTCCACTTCCTTGATTATAAAAGGCTTAAGGAAAAGAGTTCCATCGTTTTTGTAAACATTGATACCTAAAACCGGATAATTGAGCTGGCCGGTCAGCTTAAGCAGTTGCTCCGGTCCATAGGCAAAATCCCAATGCCCAACCATGGCATTAAATCCGATTTTATTTAATACCGGAACTAAGGTTTCGCCTTTAGATTTCACTACGGGCAGCGTGCCATGAAATGTATCCCCGCCATCAAAGACTAAGGTATTTAGGTTTTCCTTGCGGATATTCCTGATCAGGCTGTAGATGCGGGAATATCCTCCCATTATCCTTGTTTTCCGGCTTTCTGCATCAAAAATTAATTCGTAGTGAGGCTCCAGGTAACCGTGGACATCATTTAAATAGGCGATGGATAATTTCATAACGAAAGGCTTTTAGTATCTCTGTAAGTTGTTCGTGTATTTTCTAGCATACCATTATGGTGATTCCTTATGAAAGAGCGGGAAACGAGTGCAATGGAAGAACCGCATGTGTGAATGATAATCGCCATGGAGTAAGATCTCCAAATGCCAGGGGCAATAAGAGGGAATTTAAAACGTAAAAAACAGTCCCATATAAACTGCCCAAAATTACAGGCGAAATGCGTTGGAATGACATAAACAGCAGCATTACCAACGGGATTGCAGCTCCCCAGCTAACGACCAGATGCTCGAGAATGAAAAATACAAACCTTAAACCCGGCGCAAAATTAGAAAATAAAAGCAGGATGATTTTTTGTCCGTAATGATTCATGCGGAGACCCAACATAGTAAATAATATTCCGAGTGGGACCATTGCAATGGAGGCAATAGTTCTCGCTCTGAAAATCTCACGAAAGAAAGGCTTTACCGGGATTTTGGCTAAAGACGTAGTCTGTGAACCCATTTACCCTAGTATGAGTATTTAATTATTCCCATCCCCATTTTTTGAAAACAGCATGACCTTCTGAAGAGAGTAAAAACTGTATAAATTGCTGAGCTTCCGGCTTTTGATTGGAAATGGTTGTGATAGCGATAGGCGTTCCCCTGTATACTGTTTGTTTTTTAGGGATTTCTATAAGCTCAGATACATCTTTCAGCCTGTTATGCCATGATGCAAAAATTATGATCGCATCATATTTGGGATCAGCCTTCCATGCATCAATTGCTAATGCAGTATTACCAAACGCTCCTTTGATGTTTGTTTGGATCCCTCCAATCAAATTTTGTCTTCCGGCCAGGTCTTCCCACATCCCTAATTGCCCGGCGCCGGTAATTTCTAATATCTTGATACCCGGTTTGGCCAGATCTTTAAATGCGGTAATATTTTTAGGGTTTCCCGGACGAACTAAAATCCCGGCCCGCCTTTTAAATAATTCAGTTCTTGTAGTGCTGTCCATTAATCCCGGGTGCTGCATTTTAAATTGAGTTAGCATATACTCAGCACCTCCGAACACCAGATCTGCGTTCTGTTTTGCTTTCTCTATCCATTTTGGCTCCGGCCCCGCAGTTACTTTAACAGGAATGGAATTTTTGATAGAAAACACTTGAGCACATTCCTCCATGGCAGCCCCGGGCCCACCTGGTCCATAAACATATAAAGTATCCTGCTTTGTTTGTGCCCGGGACAATGCAGGGAGGATACAAAAGGCTAAAACGATTAAAGTTTTCATGGTTAAGTAATAAAAATCATTAAAAATAGATTCTAAGGATGAACTATCGCCCAGCCCTGGTAATGTCGAATGATGATCTCTCCATTTCCGCTGGGTACAAAGAAGATGAAAGGAAATAATGAGCTTTTATCAATTTTACGTTCTCTCAGGGTATTTTCGCACTGGGCTAGAATTACACCTTTAGCCTGTAAGTCCAGCAAGGTTTTTTCGAATGGGCCGGTTTTGTCGAATACCTTAACACCATCTCCGAACACTACTAATTCAACATTCAATTTACCTTCAAGCCGGGGGTCAGCAAGGGCATTCTTAATGTTTTTTAGCGTAGCGTTTATTTTTTTATCATCGCCGTTATTTAAAACATAGAGCGCTTTATAATTTTTGCGTTTGGCTTCCGCTCCGGTAAAAGTAGTGGGAGATTGTTGAGAAAATGCTGGCTTAACCGTCATGGTCAAAGCTAAAGCGGCAAAAAAAAGGATCAAAAGATTTTTCATTTTAATATAGTTTGTTTTTTAATGGCAATGAAGCCATCATGAGATAAACGTTTTAACTGAGTTAAACAAACTTGTAATCATAGCCTTCCAGCTGTGAAAGTAAGGCTGCTGACTGATCTGTAGCAAGTACCCGGCCATATATTTTTGGAGATACGGGCGAACGGACAGCCAGGTATTCGGTCATGATCTGGTGTAAGGTAACGCCAAGTTTTTTCGGGTTTTGAACGTGGTCTACCCTGGATATGGTATCATCCGGGTCTTTTTCTCTCTCACACACTATAAATTCTTTTCCCGCAGTCACACAATTGTTGACCCGTGATTTCACCTGCTTTGGCATCGCTGTCTACAGGCAGCATGCTCCGTGAAAATTCATAGCTTAATTTCTGCAGTACCGGTTTTAATATTTGGTACCAATGGAGGACAGTAACGAAATCCATTGCTAAGCGCAATATCAGGTTGAATCTTCCGAATGATGGCATCTGTCACCATATTGTCCATCGGATTCTCCAGTATATAGTATATTACCAAAGGCACGGTAGTTATGCAAATAATTCTATCCAGTTTCTCCTTGTAAGGTTCTACTGCTTTGTTTATTACATCTGTCATTTCCCTCATTAATGAGCCCCTGAATATAACATGTTAGGAATTAAGCCTAAATTTTGTGGGTATGAAAACTGCGTTGGCTTACATTATCTTGGTAGATCAACATGAAAATGGCTCCCTTCGCCTTCACTGCTATCAAACCATATTTTCCCATCGTGTGACTCGACAATTTTTTTGCATATAGAAAGGCCCAGTCCAAACGGAGTTTCATTGGCTGTGCCAAATCTTTTTGCTTCAGAGAACATGTCAAAAATTTTATTTTTTAGTACTTCAGGAATACCTATACCCTGATCCTTAACGGAAAGCCTCACAATCTTTTTGTGTTCGCTAACTTCTATGCCTACTGTAGCACCGGGCGGACTAAATTTTATGGCGTTTGAAATGAGATTATACATCACGCGTGATATTTTTTCAGGATCAGCGAATGCGATAATTTTTTCTTCTTCCTTCAGGCAGAGTTTTTGGCACTTTTCTTCTGCTTTAAAGTTTAACAACTTCACACATTGTTTGACTAGCAGTTGCAAGTCGACGCGTTTCTTCTGTATCGTCTCCGGATGATTATTCAGCGTAGCTTCTATTAAGTCCCTGATCATCGCGGTGGAATAGGAGCAGGAATCATGGATTAGTTGCAACATTTCAGACGTGGCGGGAGGATGCTTCATGTCTTCAAGCATGATTGAAGTTAGCACACATATACCTTCAATAGGACTCTTTAAATCATGAGCCAGGACTTTCATCATTCTGTCTTTTTCCTGATTTATTGTTTCGAGTTTTTTATTAGCTTCTTGTAATTCCATCTCGATATTCTTTGCATCGGTGATATCCTGAACATACCCTATAAAGTAGTCTTCATCATCCCTGAACGTCTTGAAGCTAGCTTTTAAATATCGTAATCCTTTTTCCGGGTGTATTATTCGTAATGTGTGGTCATTGGTTTCTTCATAATTGAACATTGCAGATAATATCAGAGCTTCGATTAGCAGCAGGTCTTCCGCAACTACAACACTTGTCCAGCCTAATCCCAGGCCTTCCTGCCCGGAGATCCCAAAAATTTTTTCCCATTCCCGATTTACAAATATATTTTCTCCTTTTAAATTCGCATGAAAAGTACCCAGGCCAGCAATTTCAAGTACTTTCGTAACATATTCGTCCTTTTCTAAAGCGTTCCAATTCATTAACAAAAAAATTCTTCTAACTAATGTAATTATAATTTTACATTACTCTGAATTTTTCAACAAAATAATAATTGACAAGCTAAGTAGCTATCTGTTAGCACTATGCAAACTATTTGATATATCAAAACGGTTTTGTCAATAAAACTTCGCTTCGTCGGCACTTTCAGCTTTTTTTTAAGATCTATCCTTGTTAATTTAATAACTATATTTAGGAAGCTTTAGGGGTGCCACGTGCTGAGAAATACCCTTTGAACCTGATGCAGTTAATGCTGCCGAAGGGAAAAGAAAAACAACACCTGAGTTGTTTCACTTCCTTTACCAGGCGATTCCCAAAGTTTAACTGAGCAGAATGGAATTTAGCCGAGTTGGAAGAATTATTGGGTTCACGAATCCCTCATTTTCCTTTGGAAAATGGTAAAAAGGATTCTCGTTATGGACCGGGATAAAGATATACTGGACATAATCACCTATATATTTGTTGAAAGAGGATATTCCGTTCTGTCATTGTCAAATGACGATAGAATATTTGATCATATTCATATCTTTTCTCCAATTGTTTTGATACTGGATATAGTGAATATAAATGAAGAAGGTACTGAAACATGCATGGCAATCAAAGCTTCCCCAACAACAAAGCACATCCCAATTCTTGTTATGTCTACACATGTAAAATTGGCAGACTTAAAATGTAAATGTGCTGATGATGTTTTACCAAAGCCATTTGATCTTGATGAATTAGTAACAATTGTAGAACAACTAATCCTTTAATTGGACACGATGAGCATCATTTTTAAGACTAGCCAAAAATAAAAAGCAGAACTAGCTATAGATAAAACCTTTTTTAAGACATAGCAAAGATATGATAGCTTTGAATAAAAGACTTGCTAGCGCTTGATCGTTAATTTGTATGATTAAAGCTTATTGCCGTTTGGTGATAAGCTTTTTCGGTTTGCCGTTAAGTTCTCCTATTCAGGCAGCAAGATAACATGTCCAGCTTGATTTCAAGGAAACGGTTTACCGTAAAGATAAGCGATAGGGGAATTGGCTTCCCCCTGAACAAACAGCCCTATATTTTTGAAAAATTCTCATTGTCGTCCCGTTCTGGAACCAGTGGAGAGCAGTCTAATCGTCTGGGTTTATTATTTGCGAAATCCTGCATCGAACGTCTAAAAGGCAAAATATGGCTTGAAAGTGCCGAAAGGATGGGAACAACCTTTTCTATTGAATTTCCTGCCTGAAAAACACTACCGATCACTATCAATGAAAAGCACCTAGGATGAATATTTTCCCGGATTTATCTATCCGGCCAATGAACTTTCCAAATTTACTCCCGCAGGTGATATCTTTACTATTATGTTAAAGGGGGAGGAAAACGCCTACCATATTGTTTGAGCAAGCAATTGCATACCTTTCAGAATCAACTGCTTAGCTTCTTTGATCTGTTTTACCTCTCTATGAAAGTCAAAACGTAAAGTCAGGTTGAACTCCCTCAACCTGACCTACTCTCACAATTAACACTTACATGAAAACTATCGTTATTTACCCCTTCATACTTACTTACAATGAAAACTCAATCTTAAAATCCTACAACTGCCTGGATAACATATCCGTCAAACTTACCACCGTTTCTATAATCGGTAACTGCAAAGTCTTTATATTTCTGGGTAACATACTCGCCTTTTAGGAGGATATTTTTGGTGACGAACCATCCTGCTGCGAAAGCAATTCTATCAATGGTCACGTCATTGGCAAGCCCGTTTAATTCTGCATTTACGGTGTTGTAGCGAGCTCCGAGGAATATACTTTCGTCGGCTCCAAACCTATATATCCCGTCAACAGCGAACTGTGATACATCCCTCATGGCAGTTTCGTTTGCGCTTCTACCACTTGCCATCTCGTAAGTAGCAAACACTTCTAAGCCTGCTGCTTTGACAAATCCATTTAGTTGTAAGGCATTCACTTTTTTACTGAATCCTGGTGTGAAACGACCTGATGTTGCCTGTGCAGTGTAGCTTGATTTTACAGCTGGTGCCGTTGCTGTCGCAGGTGTTGCAATTTCTTTCTCCATTGCCATAAAGTAATTTGAACCTGTTCTGTCTCCGCTATATAATGTATTGCTTGCTGAGCTGTTGTTTGTATAGTAAGAAGCTGACAAACGAACTCTTAGCTTTTCTTGTAATTGTTTGTCTATACCGCCTTTAAAATAAAATGCTGGTGATTTTTTAATATTGTTATCAACGGCAGTGGGTTTTAGCTCGTCGATATTTCCTTTTATCATGCCGCCTGATACCGCTGCCATTCCAAATAGAGCATTCTTCCGAATATATACCTCACCCCCAATTTCAGTAGTAAAGGCATCAAGTATGTAGTTTTCGACAAAAGGGTTCTGAATCGTTTGCCCGCCATCGGATCTCCTAAAATGCTGGTCGCCATAATTTATTTCCATATGACCCACTTTTATAGTTGTAATCTCCATTAGTTTTTGCCACAACTGACCTTTAAATGGCAGTTTGTCAAATTGGATATATCCACCCTTTACCCAAGTTTCATTGTGTCTCCTGGCTGATAAATAGCTGGTCAAGTTTAAACGAATACCATCAGCTAGTTGGACATCCATGAATAAATTGGCATTTGCTGTGTTGAAGCCAGGAGTCATGGCATATAGAACATTATTAGGATTTGTTATAGTATTTTCGTGCTTTAATCCCTGAAACGATTGAGTAAAACCTGCGCCCCAATTTACCCTCAAACCGTTAAATCGTGCACTGTTTTCTTTAGGGGCCTCAAACATGTTTATACCGGTTTTATCGTATGGTCTGAGGTTTGCCACCTCTGTTTTTAGTGTATCCTGACCGTAAATTAAGGTCGGCAAAAGAAGTGCAGCAATTATAACTGACCTTCTGTATTGAGTTAAAATTTTCATCTGTCTTATATTTAGATTTCAATACTCAAAAGTATCTTTGAATACAAGAGCGAAAAATGACCCCGGTGCAGGTGGAAAAATGACATCCATCACAAATAGAAGAAACCAGAAAGGAAGTAATACAGATTGCAAAAGGGGAGCTGCAAGGCAACCATATCGGTAACCATGTTTAGGCTGCATAGATGGCGTATTTCCCCCATTGGCTTTAGGGGTTGGAAGCGGCGGCGAAACTGTAATGGAAAAAGAACCCAGCTACCCTAAGAAAAACATTATTACGAACAAAAGCTGGATTGCTTTTACTTTGTATGCTTTAGCTATGACCCTGTCGGTAATTTTGGTAGTTATTTATTGCAAAAAAAGTCTATTTCGTCAGTGACAAAGTGGCCAACAACATTACGTTTATTACTTTGGCATTTGCCCAACTATTTCATGTATTTAATATGTCGTCAACCCATTCACGATTCTTTGTTAATAATATTATCCGGAACAAGTTTGTTTGGCTGGCATTAATAATTTGTTCAGCACTTTTGATAACAGTTTATTAAGTGCCTCAATTACGTTTGGCGTTGAACCTTAAAATCCTTTCTGGTGAGTTGTGGATAGTAGCTCTCGTGGCTAGTTTCATACTACCTGTAATAGTTCAGCTCTTCAAATTTATATCGGGAAAACACTACGTCCTATCAAACTGAAAGGATCTATAAAATGATTTAAACAAGAAGCTTATCAAGATAGAAAAAAGGGCATCGTTTTCAAGAAAGATTCACGGTCCCTTTGCTACCTCGCAGCGCAATAAACCTCTCCTTCATGATCCATACCATCGTCTGTTAGCTGCAGTGTGTCTCCTTTACCCTGTACGTGGTCCATCTCCCAATATGACCCGACATTTTCAGTTAACTGAAATACAGTGATGTTATATGCAGACTTTCCAAACTGATATCGTATTGATACCGATGGCCAATTAATAGGAAAACATGGGTTGAATTTTAATTGATCTTTTTGCCGTTCCATACCTAGCATAGAGCCCATTATAAATTGGTACATCCAGCCCGCCGACCCGGTGTACCAGGTCCACCCTCCGCGGCCTATGTGAGACTCGTTTGCATATACATCTGCCGCTATCACATAAGGCTCCACTTTATAAATTTTCGAAGACTCCGGATCGAAAGAATGGCTTAAAGGCTGGACCATGCTAAATAATTCGTACACTTTTTTCCGATCGCCTAAAGCAGCAAAGGCCATTAATGCCCAGATTGCCGCATGCGAATACTGTCCGCCGTTTTCCCTCACTCCGGGAACGTATCCCCTGATATAACCCGGATTTGGACCTTTCTTATCAAAAGGGGGATCAAGCAACTGAATAAGCTTCAGATCTCTTCTTACGAGGAATTTATCCAGTGATGCCATTGCCTGATTCCTTCTTCCCACATTGCCGGCACCCGATAATACGGACCAGCTTTGGGCGATGGCATCAATGCGGCATTCCTCGTTTTCTTTTGAACCTAATGGACTGCCATCATCAAAATAAGCACGGCGATACCACTCTCCATCCCAAGCGGATGCTTCAATATTTATTTGCAATGCGGCAGCTTCCTTGATACAAGTTTCCGCAAATGCGGCATCACCATGATTTCTCGCTATACCTTCGAAGCGGATCATCACATCATATAGGAAGAATGCTAGCCACACACTCTCTCCAACACCTTTATGTCCAACCTGATCCATCCCATCGTTCCAATCTCCCGCACCGATTAGTGGTAAACCATGCTGGCCATATTTTAAACTGTAAGTAATGGCACGAGCACAATGTTCGTATAATGTGCCACTTAATATTCCGCTGATAGGCAGATCATACAGTGTTTCTTCCCCTTCCAATAAAACCCTGCTTTCCAGGAAGCCTATTGGGACAGCTAAAATTTCAGAATCGCCGGTGGCGAGTACATATCTGGAAACGACAAACGGTAGCCAAAGCATATCATCCGAACATCGTGTACGAACACCTCTGCCTTCTGGCGGATGCCACCAGTGCTGAACATCGCCTTCGGTAAATTGCCTGGAAGCACTTAAAAGGATTTGCTCGCGTGCCAAATTCGGTTGGGTATGCAACAGAGCCAGCACATCCTGAAGCTGATCTCTAAAACCAAAAGCACCACCAGACTGGTAAAACCCACTTCTGGCAAACATTCTGCAAGCCAGGGTTTGGTAGGTGAGCCAGCCATTGGCCAATATATTAAGCGCCTTATCTGGAGTGCTTACCTGTACGATACTCAGAACTTCGTTCCAATATTCTTTTACAGCCTGCAAAGACTGGGTCACCACTGTCTGAACGGTGAATTTACGGATCAGAGCATCTGCTGCATGGGTATTTTCTTCGTTGCCCAGCATGAACACAATTTTCTTTTCTGCTCCGTCCATCAGATCGAATTTCACCTGGAGCGCAGCACAGGGGTCTATTCCCGCACCGGTTCTGCCTGATAGGCGTTTTCTCTGCAAAGATTGCGGGTTTTCAAGATTCTGGTTTCGCCCAATAAACTCGGCACGATCTGCAGTGAAGCTGAAATCTGTACCACCATCCACTTTGAAAAAAGCAACACGCTCTGAAAAAGCGGAATTATACCTGTTTCTTAACAGCAGGGCTCCTGTGTTGGGGTCCTGCTCAGATACCACATGCATATTGGTTTTCGACCGCACATCACCAAGAATAATCTCTACAAACCCTGTGGCAGATAACTTACGCTCACGGCCGGAATGGTTTTTTATTTTCAGTACAATTAGTTTTACCGGCGACGCTTTATCTACATACACGCACATTTCGGTAGAAATGCCAAGTTCTGCATGTTCAAAAGTGGTATAGCCGAACCCGTGGGTGATGATATACGGTGTGACCCCACTTTTAGGAAATGGCGACGGTGACCAAAAATGTCCGGTTTCTTCATCGCGTAAATAAAATGCCTCACCTCCGATATCGCCTACCGGGTCGTTGCTCCATGGCGTAATGCGGTATTCATGCGCATTGATGGCCCAGGTATAAGCAGATCCACTTTCGGAGATCACAGTTCCAAAATTAGGATTAGCAATAACATTAACCCAGGGTGCGGGGGTCGTCTCTTTCTTGCTTGTTAACAATTTATACTCCTTGCCATCAGGTGTAAAACCGCCTGTTCCGTTGTAAAACAACAGATCATTTGGTAAGGTTATAGGAGGCTCAATTTTATTTCCTATAACTGATTTTGTGTCGAGTAACTGTGGCAATACCCGCTCAATATTGTGCCGGTTTACTTGTTCGGACAAAGTACCCTTATTGTCAAAGATTATTACCCGGGCTACACTTTCAAAAAGTATCCGGTCCTCAGATGATAACTGATCCACAGATTTGACATAAATATTACCAGGTATGTTGTAGATCATCCCACTGTTAAGTTCCCCGGTTATTAGCCCGAGTATCTGCTCCTGTAATTCCTGCCGGTACGAACCATGATCCTCGTTCCATATTACGAGGTCTACGGCAAGGCCTTTTAACCGCCAGTAAGCATGAGCCTGAACCAGTTGTTTTACCAGGTCCATACTCTCCTGGCCGTAAATATGAAGCAATATGATTGGCAAATCGCCTGAAATCGAATGGCTCCATAGCCATGATTGTCCTCTGAAGTTATTTTGGATTAACGCAGAATCTGCACGCAAATTAGGGCTGGCATAAATGACAGAGGCTGCCAGGCGCCCATATAGCTGCGCATCAGCTTCGGTGGCGTTAATTTGGCGCAGCATAACCTGGCTATGGGTCCAGGATAGTTCAACCGCACGATTTTTATAGTGCTGATCGTGGTATTTATGCATCAGCGCTATACAGGACTCACGGGTTTCGGTTATCCCATAAATCAAGTCGATGGTCGCAACCTGATTGGGTTTTAAAATAATGCGATAACGCACAGACAGGATAGGATCCAAAACTGACCCCTGATTGCCTGAGAGCGCGTCAATTTGCATAGCTTGTGGACTAACCAATGACTTGCCCCGGCCAATAAACTGCATCCGGTCTGTTTCATAGGATACTGCCTCCACTTCAGCACCCCGAACATCCATCAAGTGAAACATCCATGGCGGAACTTCTTCTTCAGATCTGGGCCGCCGGGTACACAATACGGCCTTTTGTTCAGGCATAATTTCCGTTTGAACAAAAAGATTACTAAAGGCCGGATGAGCTTCATCAGAAGCTTGGCTTGCCATGACTATTTCGGCATAGCTTGTAACTTCCAGTACCCGTACAGTGTTGGTTCTGTTAGTAATCCTTACCCTTCTCATTTCTGTATCATCCTCAGGAGAAACTACTACTTCTGTCTTGGTTTCGATGCCGTAATCCTGCCGGCGGAATTCTACATGGCCCTGTGAAAAGATGGACTCGTAACTATTTGCTGCTTGCAATGTTGGGTGATGGGTATTTGACCAGAACTTACCGGTTTCTATGTCCTTAATGTAACAAAAAATACCACGATCATCCTTTGTTGCATCTTCCCGCCAGCGTGTAACGGCTATGTTTTTCCAGCGGCTGTATCCCCCTCCCGAATTGGTAATCATTACCTGGTAACGACCATTACTTAAAAGCTGGACCTCTGGCATAACTGTATTAGGCGTGGTAATGATCCTAAGCGGCACATCGATCTCTGATGTGTGGGTTTCTATCAGATCCGCAGTATGAGCATAAAACAAGGTAGTCCTTGGGATCCGTTCCTGGAGCAGTAATAAGGTTGCCTGGAAACGAAGTTCCGATAGGAACCTGTTTTGCATGGGTTTATCAAGTAACACATACGCCAATGAAAGTAGTCCCATGCCCTGATGATGAATCATATAGGACTGTACGATACTGCTGGTTTTTCCTCGTGGCAGGCGGCTGCTGGTGTAATCTATTGCTTCATAAAATCCAAACTCCCCCTCAAATCCAGCTGCTGATAATACTTGCAGATTTGCGCATGCCTTGACGGGAGATATCATAAGCGCCATCATTGATGCGTAGGGAGCAATCACAAGATCTTCTTCTAATCCGCGTTTTAATCCCAGGCCTGGTACACCAAATGCGCGGTACTGATAATTTAGGTTAGCATCTACCATATTATACCCGGATTCTGATATACCCCATGGCACCCCGCGCTGTGTTCCATAGTCTATCTGGCGCTTGACGGTAGCTTTACTCGTTTGATGAAGCAGGGTGTTCTCATAGCTGGGCATTACCAGCTGAGGCATCAGGTACTCGAACATGGAACCACTCCACGATAATAATATGGGGTCGCCGCTAGAATTGGTGAGTAAGCGCCCTAAAGCAAACCAGCATTCTTGGGGCAATTTGCCCTGTGCTATAGCAACAAAGATCCCCAACCTTGCTTCGGAGGCAAGCAAATCATAAAAGCTGTCATCCTTTCGCTGGTCATCAACATTAAATCCTATCCTTAAAAGACTGGTGGATTTTTCATAAAGGAAACCGTACTCTACATCACTTAACTGTTCACACTGTTCTGCCAGATCCTCCACGAGAGTAATTCGTTCGCTTGCCGAACTGCTTCCAGCAATAAGAAATTGCCGCATCCGGTTAAGCCAGGTTTTTTCTTCAGAAGTACTTACCTCCTGCTCGTAATGGTCAATGATATGGAAAAGCTGGCCGGGCATATCCCTGATTAAAACCAGTGAGGGAATACGGTCAGTCAGGACAAGGTTTTGAAAACGATCCGGTACGGGCAATAACTGAATCCACGGCACATATTTAACCAGATCTTCGCGGATACGTTCAATTTGCAATTTTAACCGGGTTTCCCAATTATATATATCAGTTTCAATGATTCCATCATGTGCAGAAAATTCATCAGCAAGAGAAATCAGTTCATCTAAACCTTTATTGATTTTGCTTACAGAAGCAGTGTCATCATTTTTCAGGCTAGATAATAGGGCCTTTATTCTATTTATAACTTTTATATCTTCACTTTTCGAAAAATCTTCAATAATGCTTAGAGTCGTTTCTATTCCCTGGTATATACTTCCGCTAAGCACCGGTTGATTATTAAGGGCCAGCAGACCCTGTCTTAGGGTTAGTAGATGCCCTACCAGGTTACCACTGTCCACAGTAGAAACATATCTCGGTTGCAAGGGCAATAATGAGAGTGTATCATACCAATTATAAAAATGACCCTTATACCGTTCCAGCTTTAGCATAGACTGTAAGCTATTGTTAGTCCGGTCAATAAGTTCGGAGCTGCTTATGTATCCAAAATCATATGCACTAAGATTGGCTAGTAAAGCCAGTCCCATATTTGTGGGCGACGTTCTATGCGCTATAATAGAAACGGGTTGCTCCTGGAAATTATCAGGGGGCATCCAGTTTTCCTCAGCTGAGACAAACCTTTCAAAGAAACCCCAGGTTTTACGAGCCGTTTTATGGAGAAATGCTAGCTCCTCCTCAATAAATTCAGGGCTTTCATCCTTTAGTGGAGAATTCAGACGCCAGGAAATTGCCGGCGCCATCAACCATAATATAAGAATGGGCCAGGCAACCAAGAGCCCTTCAGGTTTAATATATATAAGGGTTATGATAAAGACCAATGCGAGCAGCGGGGCCATCCACATCGATTTATATGCGGACCAGACATCGCTGCCTGTATTTCTGGATGCGGATACAGATGGAGTCCATTGCAATAAGTTTTTACCGGTAACAATCATACGCCAGTTAGTCCGTACAACTGCATCCGTATATTTAAAGGCCTCATACGGCAGAACTGCCATCCCGAATACGAAACGGATCAATACATCTCTTAACGAGGTAACTACTTCCAGCAGATGCACTCTGACCGTGATCTCCTGAGGCTTATTAAGCAACTGCCAACCCGTAGCGGCCATTACAGGCAATAGAACAATCACAGTAACCGTAAGGGTCCAGAACCATGGGAAAGGCAAGACCGACCATCCTAATATTAAAATCAATATGAGTGATAGTGGCAAAACGCTTCGGCGCAGATTATCCAGGATTTTCCAGCGTGATAAAGCAGAAAGTGGATTTGCGGTTAGACGGCCATTACCCCCTGTAACATATGGAAGCATCCAGGCACCAATCTGCCAATCTCCCCGAACCCATCTATGATGGCGTTTTACATCTGCAAGGTATTTTGAGGGGTTATCTTCGTATAAAATTACATCGCTCAACATCCCCGAACGGGTATAGCAACCCTCAAGCAAATCGTGGCTCAGAATACGGTTTTCCGGGAAAACCCCATCCAACGTTTTTTCGAAAATATCAACATCATATATTCCTTTACCGATAAAGGAACCTTCCCCAAAAAGGTCCTGATATACATCTGAAGATACCTTGGTATAAGGATCAATTCCCGAAACACTTCCCTGCATCCGTAAATAGAGGGAAACTGCCGTTTTTGGGATACTAGCTGCTACCCTTGGCTGAAGGATCCCGTAGCCATCAATAACACGTTTCTCTTTGGAACTGTAGATGGCCTGGTTAAGCGGGTGTGCCATGGTAGCTATAAATTTCCAGGCAGCCTCCCTCGGAAGTTGGGTATCTGAATCTAAGGTGATCACATATTTCACATGAGTTAATACTGAACAATTCCCTACAATCAACGAAAATTCATCACTCCTCCTCCCACGGATAGAAGCATTCAAAGCAGATAATTTGCCTCTCTTTCGTTCATAACCCATCCATTTCCCCTCGCGTGCATTCCATTTTCGGGGGCGGTGGAACAAGAAGAAGGTATTTTGATCTGTGGGGTTATACTTTTGATTTAATGCATCAATCCGGTTGCTAACTATCTCCAATAAGGTCTTGTCTTCCGGCATGCTCTCTGCATCAGCATCGGTAAAATCGGTTACTAAAGCATAATGCAGGTTAGCTTCTCTATTGGCCAGAAATCGAATCTCTAATGCTTCGATAAGCTCTTCAATGTAAGCACTGCTTGTAAGCATTGTAGGAATCGCTACCAGTGTGCGGTACCCGGCGGGAATGCCTGTAGAAAAATCCATTCGGGGAAGAAAGTTCGGTTTAACCCAAAGCGTACAAAGCCAATTTACCAAGGAAACTGCTAGCTGGGCCGAACCCGAAATTGACAATAAGCCGACTATGATTAACGTGATCCAACTATGTTCACCGTGCACGTAAGCCAATCGCCACATGGCAGCCGCGACTGTGAATGTTAAAAAAGTGATCGAAAAGAGGTATAGAAAAACAGGCATTTTCTTTCCCCCGCGAATTAGCTTTTGCTTGACGGAATAGCGCATACCGCATGCCTGTTCGGCGTATTTGAGGCCTTTATCAATTAAGTAGTAGCCAACGTGTTCCTTCCTTTTAGATATGGGATCAGGATTCCTATGCTTCTCTGTTAGTTCAAGCACTTTTTGCGCCACCTCCGTTTCTGATAGCGGGCTGAATTTTGAGATGGATTCTACCACATGCCGGTACCTGTCTCTTGAAGAAAAGTCCATTTTCGGATAAATACCGGTAATGTCTTTTCGCAGCACCTGTTCCACACTACTCAGCTCTTCCACAAAATCCCGCCAGTCTGTTGCGCCAATAAAGCGCAGGGTACCGATACTATTACGAACCGACACCTGGTCGGCAGCCTGTTTCTGAGTTTCCTGCCTAACTAAATCACTACTGCTGAAGCCCATGCCAGACAACTGTTGTTCCATCCAGCTAAGTGGTAAGGCCAATGCCGGGCCCTTACCCTGCAGCTCACGAATAAAAGCAGCAACAAAAGAACCATTTAATATGGGTTTCGACCTGGCCATGTCGGCAATGGTTAGAATTAAGTCCCCAGGCTCATCCTTAACTGTCGTCATCATACTCCCGGCCCAGTAGTTGGCGAGATTATGATCAATCATGTCCAAAGCGATGATAGCTCCCACTCTTCTTAAGTTTTCGAGCACAGCAAGGCGAAGCATAATCGGTATCGCCCACAATTCGCCCAAAGTTAGTAAGGTGTTGGTTTGATAGGAGGCGATGAAGCTGGTCAGGCTTTTAATATCTACCCGACCATCACTATGCGAAATGATTTCTAAAACTATATCATATATACGAGGCATACCTGCCGAATTACCATTTGCCAGGTAAGGAAGCCCTTCGCTATAACCTTTAGGTAAATGCTTCCGTGCCAGCACAACCTGTTCTTCTATCAGGTAGAAATTATCCAGTAACCATTCGGCACCGGGAGTAATGTCTTTTCCATCTCTGATGCTTTCCACAAGTATGTTTCGAACTTCAAGTAAGCTTACTTCATTATCTTCCAGCCTCTTCAGTAACTGGTCTGAAGACTCTCGCACGGTAAGTTTATGAGATTTTGCAACTGCTATAGCATGTTCATCCAGTTGACTGGAACTAAACAACTCCGAAAGAAAAGGTTCGTCATTATCGAACTTCAGGATTGCACTATCACGCTGGAAATAAGCACGTAAACCGGATAACAAATCAAAAACCGAACTGGAATTAACCTTCATAATAACATTAGAATCTTTAAAGGTTATAAATCTTACCTGTTATAGGTATAACAGCTATTTCCAACTGTAGATATATAAAGATAGAAGTATTTCTCGCAGAAAGAACATGTTATGGAAGGCAGGAATCTAAATTAACTACTTGCTTACTTACAAATTCCAACCCCCTTGTTTGGGTACAATATTGAAAGCTTATTAACTAACACAACTAGAGTTAAAGCTATAAGGGGTATAATGAAAATGGTAGGGTTTATTGATTTAAATTTGTGAGATTCTATTAAGCACACCCGAGAGCACGTAATATATCCAGCAGGCAATAAGCCTGCTGGATATCATTCTTAGAACAACTCTATGCCGCTGTTGCCATTTGTTCGCACGCAACTGCGCATGCACGACATGCTTCTGCACACTCACGGCAATGATCCATTCCCATTGAGGCATGTTTTTCGCATTCATCGGCGCAAGCATTACATACATCAGCACAAACACGGCACAAGTGGTTGCTGTATTCGCTGCCTAAACTCATCAGCTCTGCAGCTGATCGACAGAGAGAAGCACATTCTAAATCAAGCTGAATGCACCGAGCCATCATTTTAACATCTTCTTCTTTTAAACATTCAGTAGCGCAGTGGCTACAGGCTACTGCACACGCCACACAGGCGTCAATACAGTCTTGGAATTTTTGATGAGACATATTATTGTTTTTTAGATATTATAGATTAATTATTTGCCGTCTGAAAGCAGCCACTCCTGCAAGTCTTTTATTTCTGTTAGCTGAGCATCGATGATTTTTTGAGCCATAGATTTCATACTTACATCGTGCCCATAAATTAACTCCAAACGAGAATTTTCTATAGCAGCGTGATGGTGTCCAATCATTAAGATCGCAAAATCATGGTCTATGTCTCCATTGATTACCTGTAGGTCAGCTTGCTTCGCATTTTTATCCATCTCCTTCATCATCTGAGAATTAAATTCCATAGACACCATGTGAGGATTATGTATAGCAATAAACGCGTCAAGTTGTACGATTTCCGCCTTTTGAGCATCGATAATTTTTTGGGCCATTTCCTTCATCTTCGCATCGTCCCCGTCTTTTAATTCAGCGTTAGCCATATCGATGGCGCCCTGATGGTGTATTTTCATCATCATAGCAAAATCATCATCCGGGTCTTTGCTCATTGGCATAGCCATCATCTTTGCAGTCATGACGTGCATAATTCCCATCATCACATTTTTGTCATGCTCTTGAATTTTAATCTTGTCATCGTCGTCTTTGCTACACGATTGGCTGAACATCAGTAATCCCGACATTGCGAGAATTCTAAGTGAAGTTTTCATAGATCTGTTTTTTAAAGGTTATTTGATATATTATTTGATATTAAATTCTACTAGACTAAGGTTAATCCTGCTCCCAATTTATAATCGCTGTGTTAATTCATGATCAATGAGAGGTATCGGTTGAACATATATCAAAATCCAACCACCTACTCTTTATTTGTGTTCACTCTTAAGTCTATTTAAGTAGCTCAATGCTGGCTCATTGAAGCCTCCAGTTCAGTAATTTCCTTCGTTTGATCCTCAATCATTTTTTGCGCCATAGATTTGAATTCAGCCATTTTTGAATACTTGAGAATGATATTACCCATATCAATTCCTTCCTTATGATGCTTAATCATCATGCTGGCGAATTCTTGGTCTAAAGAACCAGGGGTATCGTGTCCCATTTCCATCATTTTCATCATGTTAGCGTCCATATCTTTACCTAAGCCACTGCTTTTGTCCGATGGCTCATAATCCTTTTGCGATTTATCAGTACTTTTTAGCATATCGTCAAGCATTTGATTCTCTTTCGACTGTTTATCCACTATATTTTGTGCTATTTGCTTGAGTTTGGGTTCGGTGCCTGAATCCAATTCAACTTTGGCCATATCTATAGCTCCCTGATGATGAGTTTTGAGCATTGATATCAGGTCGTAGTCTGCATTTCCAGTCATTTCCATTTGATGCATATCCTTCATCATCTTATCCATTTCGGATTTCATCTCAGAATTCATCGCCGTTGAATCCATTTTCATACCATTACTATCCATAGAGGATTGATCAGTTTCGGTCTTTAAGGCATTATTTTGACATGCTGAAAAACCAAGTATAAGTGTAAGTACACCAATAATTAAAGGGTTCGTTTTCATAATTAAAGAGTTAGTATTTTTTTAATTGATTTTAAAAATATGCAAATGTCATGTGGAGGACATCCCTTAGAATAGCTCAAAAAGGCATAAACGATTTCAACTACCCTTAGCTAAAAACATATTTTGCTAATTCAGGACAACAGATAGCGTGTTAATCAGATTAGAAAAGAATGTAATGAAATGAATATGGGGATTGCGTCGCCGGGTGGTGGTGCATTAGTTTTGGCCGGAACAACTTTATCCCGAAGATGCTGATCCTTCAACTGGAAATTGGAATAATTTAGAATTGCGTTGAGAAACTTTAGTGAGTTAAGCTGATCATCAGCAATGGGTTTAATATTTTCAGTTACGGTATAGGTACCGTGTTTTTTGCAGCAAGGGCAATCTTCACCACCATTACACTTTGGTTGAGATTCAGTATCATCAGTTTTAGTATGTTGATCAGAACCGTTCAGGGAGGAAGGAACGGAAGTAAGCAGATCAATGACCCAATTGGAACCACAACTAACTATACAAACATACATACCTGTAGATAATAACAGGTAAAATGCTGCAAAGCCTATTGCTGCCTTTCTTTTCATTTCAGAATTTCATGATTACTGATGTATTTTAAAAAGACAAATTATATAGGATAATGTTCTGATTTTTTATTTGTTCAAAAGTTATAGCGGCGTGATTTACAGTTGAGATAAGAAGACCGATAAGTCAATTTAGAGTGCGGTTTAGTTGGCTGGAAAGAAATCAGTAGCTTTTTTTTTGGTTGGCGAAAAAAGAACATAACAGGAAGAAAGGTTGTCCCGAATTTGATTTTTTTTTTGGCTTCTCCTGCCTGGGTGAACTCCGTTAACTACTTGCTCTTTTTGTAACATAGAATAGACTTTTAACGTATATTTAAATGTAGTATATATACCTATTTATGAAAAAGATTATACCCATTTTCGCCGCAGTTCTTTTATTAATAGGTTGTGACAAAAACGAGGCTCCAAAAAACCTAAAAGAATTCAATACCCTACACAACCAATTTCACGGGAAGTACAATATTGTCAGTTCCTCTAGCAACATTCCTATTGATGTTAATCTAGATGGAAAAGTATCAACGGATCTTATAGAAGAGATTTTAGCACTTAAAAGGTCTTTCGTGGAAATCCGTGTTAGGCTTAATGACGATACTGATGGGAGTTATAATGTGCTACTTTCAGTACTCTGGCCCGAGCAGACTGTATCGTACAATGGGGGATTGTTACCGCTTGAAACGGTTTCAACATATAACTCATCATTTAATGTTAATTACGACCTAAAAGGAATATCCTTAAAGTGCGATTCTAAAATTGATAGCAATATTCGTTTCGAACCAGGGCAAAATAAATATTCAACAAAATATTACCTGTCTACACCCTCAACTATAAAAGTTGATAAAACTAGTAGAATTGTGGTCACAACGAATAGAACTGTTTATTCAAGCTCAGGTTTAAAAGAGGTTAAAATAATTACTATTTACCAGAAAATTTCGAATAAACTATAGATGATAACCAGAGGAGTATATTAGAGTCACTTTCATTACTTATTTATTAAGTCCCAAGTTTTCTGGGTTCCACTGCAATTCACATAAATTCTTGCATCACCGCTTTTCCAAATCCCGGACTTACTTTCCGCTGCTTGTAAAATCCTGGGTTATGACTTGTGCATTCGCAGGCCTTCCCCTGCCAGGATTGTTGCCTCCTGCTTATTCATTAGATAGCGCATACAACCTCCAAAGCTTCTTCAGGTGAAGGGCTTACCAATCAAGTGTCAGTAAAATTCAGCTATTATTTACGTGTTTGATTTCCTAACTTATTAGTATTGATTAAACAATAATTAATATGAATAAAAGAATACAATAAGTGGTTAAGTACCTATAGAAATAAACTCAACGCACTTAATCTATTTAACCCCTGGCTCATGGTCTATTCCGAAAGGTCTGGCATTTCTCTCGGGATGAGAGTTCCTGAAACTAGTTTTGCGCTCTATTTCGGGAGTATCATCGTCAACACCATCGCCATCTCCATGAGAGTTTAAAATTGTATAATGACCCACCTTATCGAGCTGGGCTTGCAATACGTTCGTATCAATGGATTCATTCATGGTAAGTAATACCCCTTGAGGCTTCAATTCTACTTCCGCCTCTGTAACATCCGGCAGTCCCATCAATGCTTGCTTTACGCTATTCACACAGCCCACGCAACTCATTCCTTGTAATTCATAATACTTTTTCATCTGTGTATTTTTTGTTTTATTGATGGTGATGAAGCGATCATGGTTTGATTCATACCCTTGCAGGTTTTGGCAAATCATGATGGTTTCATTTAATTTGATTTCTGTTTTTTATTGGAGTTTGGATTGCTAATAGAAATATTTATCTCTACTAATTGAGCTTGTAACTTGTACCATTGTCAAATAATTCTAATCACGCCGGACAATATAAAGTTCAAATATTATGCCAGCATTACTGAAACATAAGTATTGAGACGGTTTCTAATTGTGGATTTAATCTCAGCATAATTTTGCTTTACACAATTATTTCTCACCTAGTTTTTTTTTTATTAATTGGGCGTTAATCGCTACTATAACGGTGTTTTATTCATAAATACGCACCTACTGCCGGACTTAAAATAAATCCTGAAAAATAAAGGACTCCGGCAGCTAGAGGGAATGGCAATTACGTTGCAATCGCTTTCGTCAATAGCTATTAGTATTTTTTAATTATTCCTATAAATTTATTTCTACCGGAATTACAAGGCAAATGGAATCCTATCAATTTACTTCCTTAAAAAATAAACCAGCCCTATTGCAAGCAACACGACCGACCCTGCAATCACAAAAGGATAGTAAAAGCCCCCTGCAAGCAACCAAGTCCCTAAAACGGGTCCTAGAATCTGACCAATACTATTGGTCGAACTCTGAATAGAAATGTTCCTGCCAGTATTTCTATTTGATACTAATGAAACAGCAGACAGCAAATTTGGCGTTACCATAGCCCCTCCAGCAGCGAACACAACGATTAATCCATACACCAATAATTCAGTGTTAAAAAATGGAAAGGCAATTAAGGATAAACCGGATATTAACAAACCTAGAGCAATTTGTTTCTTTGTGGACATGATTTTCTCTCCATAGGTAGCAAAAACAGGCTGTAAGACTGCCATCACAGAACCACAGAGCATAAAACCAATCCCAACTTGTTTACTTTTAAATCCTAATCCATCTTTACCATAGATTGAAAAGACCGTTTCAAAAAGTGTCACCACAAACTGCATGACAAAGGATAGCAACAACAGGACGACAAAATAGTTACTAAAGGTAAAATTGAATTTTATGGTTTTCTCCCGAATCCGGGTTACTATGGGTGTGTTCTTCAACCATTTGAGGATTACCAACAATACTGCAAAACCCAAAAGCGAAACCAAAATGAAAGGGACCGAAAAACGGTCTAAATGGAATATTCCAAAAGTATACTTGAAATGTAAATTGGTCTGTGATAATAGGCCTCCGATGACAGGGCCAAAAATAAGACCGGAACTAATCGCAACCCCTGACCAAGCCATTATTTTTGTTCTCTGTTTTTCAGAAGTAATGTCGCTTAAGTAAGCGTTGCTGACAGGGATAACTGAAGATGTGAAAACACCTCCAAAAATTCGAGCGATATAGAGCATTGTTAAGGACGTGGCCAGACCAGTAAGTAATTGCATAATTACAAAACCAAATAGTCCACAAATTATAATAGGTTTACGACCATATTTATCTGATAGCCTACCCCAAAATACTACAAATAGTAACTGGAAAAATGGATAAATGCTCGTGAGCAATCCTATGTGAAAGTTGATAAAGTCAGGGTCAAGATTGTTTTTGAATGCCAATCTTTCAGTATAGTAGGGAAGGGTTGGCAATAAAATACCATATCCCAACATCACTACAAATAAACTCAACAAGATTAAAAGTATCCTGGTGAGTTTTTCTTGCCTCTCCATTACTTTTTACCGATTTTCCGCTTTAATAATTGCGCATTAATAGCCACTATAATCGTACTCAAACTCATGAATACTGCTCCTACTGCAGGACCTAAAACAAAACCTGACGAATAAAGTACACCTGCAGCTAGAGGGATGGCAATTACGTTGTAGCCGGTAGCCCAAATCAAATTCTGGACCATCTTTTTATAGGTAGCTTTTCCAAATAAAATCAAATTGGCAATATCCTGAGGGTTACTATTCACCAAAATAATATCTGCTGTTTCAGCAGCTATATCAGTCCCTGAACCAACAGCAATTCCGACATTTGCCTGGGCCAGAGCCGGTGCATCGTTAACGCCATCGCCACTCATAGCAACAAATTCCCCTTTCTTTTGTAAGTCTTTTACAATATCTACTTTTTGATGCGGAAGTACTTCTGCATAATAACCGTCCAATCCCAGCTTTTCACTAACAGCTTTGGCAGTTTTTTCATTATCGCCGGTAGCCATTAAAACCCTGATGTTATTTTCTTTAAATATTTTAATGGCTTTGGCAGATTCAGGTCTGATTTCATCGGCAAGAGCAATATATCCCGCCAATTTCCCATCGATCAGAACAAACACTACAGTTTCGGCTGCATCGCTGTAGGCATCCTCAGGGATATCTATTTTTTCATCCCTTAGATATCCCGGGCTTACCACTTTTACTTTTTTCCCTTCCACATTAGCTTCGACGCCCTTACCGGTAATGGCATTGAATTTTTCGGGATTTGGGATGGTCACCTTATCTTCCTTAACTTTTTTAACAATCCCAACAGCAATAGGATGTTCTGAGCTTTGTTCCAGGGCACTTGCCAGTCGCAATACCTCTTTGGTAGAATACTTTTTATCAACAGATTCAATACGTGTTACTCCAAAATCTCCTTTGGTCAAGGTTCCTGTTTTATCAAAAAGCAATACAGAAATTTTCCTTGACTCTTCAAATGCTGTCCTGTTTCGTATAAGTAAGCCGTTTTGGGCAGAGACTGCCGTGGATATGGCCACTACCAGAGGTATGGCCAGTCCTAATGCATGAGGGCAGGCAATCACCATAACCGTCACCATTCTTTCCAGAGCATATACAAAGGGGAAACCCAAAATAAGCCATATTGCTAATGTACCAAACCCTATAGCCAGGGCGATATAGGTGAGCCATTTTGCTGCCCTATCTGATAGGTTTTGCATTTCGGATTTGGTTTTCTGGGCCTCTTCTACCATCTTTATCACCTTATTCAAATAACTGTCTTTACCGGTATGTTCTACCTTAATTTTTAGTGAACCATTCCCGTTTACTGACCCCCCAATCACTTTTTCATTTAATTCTTTTTTAACTGGTTTTGATTCACCGGTGAGCATTGATTCATTTAAATAGCTGCTGCCTTCAACAATTATCCCATCTGCCGGCACTTTTTCACCTGGTTTAACTAAAATTATATCATCTTTCAGCAGATCCTCCAGCTTAATATCCTCTATACTATCCCCTTTAACCCGGTGGGCTTCGGCAGGCATCATGCTCACCAGTAGCTGCAATGCTTTGGACGCTCCCAATACACTTTTCATCTCTATCCAATGCCCCAGAAGCATAATAGCGATAAGGGTTGCCAGTTCCCAGAAAAAATCAACGCCCCTTAAACCAAAAACTGTTGCAGAACTATAAAAATAGGCAACGCTTATAGCCATTGCTATCAATGTCATCATACCTGGTGCTGCTTTTTTAACTTCGGACCAGAAGCCTTTAAGAAATGGCAAGCCACCATAGAAATAAACAATACTTGATAATGCAAAGAGGATATATGGATTGCCCGGAAGTAAAAACTCATAACTGAAAAAATCCTGAATCATGGGCGAGAGGAAAAGGATAGGTCCCGTTAGGATCAGCACTAACCAAAACCTTTTTTTAAAATCGGCAATCATCATTTTATGATGGTCATGGCCTGCCATGCCCATTGGAACGGCATCATGGTCCATTTTGCTATGATCAACCTTTGAATATTCTTCTTTAGTGTGGTTCATCTTTGAATGATCCATTTTGGAGTGATCTATTTTCCCTTTCTTCAGATGTTCTTTATTTTCCATGGGATACCTATTTTATGTGCATTAATTCGTTTAATTCTCTCGCAATAATATCACTTAAATCAATTGCATTAGTCGGATGCAGAATTGTATTACAGGTTACAATTCTTTTTACTCCTGAATCTAACAAGTCTTGATAAGCATTTCCGGAAAATACTGCGTGAATTCCTATACAGACCGGTACTTTCATTCCTGCTTTCTTTAAATGTCCAACGGTTTCAATCATTGTGCGGGCTGTGGATATAATATCATCGACCAAAACGGGTGTTGAATCTTTGTATTTTTCAATCTTTGGAACTGAAACTTCTACATCACGATCGCCAAATCGTAACTTTTGCAGGATAGTAAACGGAATTCCTGCAGTTTTGGCAACTTCGGAAACCCATTGTTCACTTTCCGAATCAGGTCCAATAAGCACCGGATGATCGATATTCCCCTTAATCCATTTAGAGATCTCATCCGCTGCATGGATCACCTTATTGGGAATTTGGTAAACCTCACCCAACCTCCTAATTCTGTGTAAATGAGGATCTATGGTGGTGATACTATCGGCAAATTCTGAAATTAACTTTCCAAAGAAAGCGGCTGTAACACCTTCTCCCGGTTTAAAGATCTTGTCCTGCCGAATGTATGCCAAATATGGTGCCACCAGGCAGGTACACATTGCACCCAATGCTTTGGCTGTTTGACTTAAAAAGTAAAGCGGTAATAATTTTTCGTCAGGTTCGTGTAATGTACAGACAAGCACCACACATTTACCTTTTACATCTGAAAGGATGCACGTGTAGGATTCCCCGTCAGGAAATTTACGAAAGGTAGCTTCACCTATTTCGGCATTCATTTTCTCAGCCAATAGTCCTGTAATTTCTTCGTTTCCGGGAAGGCTGAATAATATAGGTTTCATCTGGCTCATTTTTATTTAATGCTTAAGAGATCATCGTGATGGCTTTTCTCATATTTCAAGGCTTAGTTTAATTCTCCTTTTGATTCCGCGAAAAGGGTATAGAGCAATTGCCCAATTTCTATTTTGGTATTCAAATGAACATTCAATAGGATCCCTGCAGATTTGGATTGGGGTGCACCTGAAAGTTTTGCAAGTTTTGCAAGCTTTCGATTATCAATTCGCTTAAGTATTCCTGTTTTTTCGGCTCTGGTTTCATATTGATATGGCGCCATAACGGGTTGAGTGAATCTGCCCTGTGCCTTGCAGATTGCTTCAAATTTTTCGTAAGCCTTACCCGATTCCAATAATTGTCTTGCTGTTCTGCTTCCGTTTCCTATCTCAACTTCGCCTGATAATTCCAACAATGCACCTGCTAAAAGCAAACTTCTTTCTTTGAGGTCTTGAGGAGCTGTTTCTTCATTTCGCAATACACTTAAAATATCGATAGCTTCCAAAGCGGGGCCTATCCCTCTTCCTACTGGTTGTGAACCATCGCTAATTATTACTTTTACCTTCAAACCCACAGCCTTCCCCACTATTTCCATATTCTCCTTTAATTGTCTTGCCATTTTCATACTTCGCACCTTGGCAGTTTCACCAACCGGAATATCAATGACAACGTGGGTGGAGCCTGCTGCGGCCTTCTTGGAAAGTACGGACGCGATGAGTTGCCCCTCACTATCTATATCCAACGCTTTTTCAATTTTAATAAGAACATCGTCTGCCGGGCTTAATTGGGCGGTACCTCCCCAAACAAAACAGCCCCCTTCTTCTTCTACTACTGCTTTTATTTCATCAGAAGAAAGGACAACATCGGTGATAACTTCCATTGTATCGGCGGTGCCGGCAGGAGAAGTGATGGCTCTCGACGATGTCTTGGGCATCGTAAGCCCATAGGCAGTTACAATGGCTACCACTATCGGGGTAGTCCTGTTACCGGGTAACCCACCAATACAGTGTTTATCTACTACTATTTTCTTATTCCATAGCAATTGCTTTCCGGATGCAATCATAGCCTTTGTGAGGCCCGTTATTTCATCGAGGTCCATTCTATTCCCCGCACAGGCTGTAATAAAAGCAGATAAGTGTATATTGGAGTAATCACCATTAACAATATCTATAATGATTTCTTTATAGGCCTTATTATTCAATTTTTGATTGTATATTTTTGCACGGACATGGCTTAGTGAATTAATAGGTTCCAAATGAGAAACATTTAACGCATCATTGTTAGAAACTTGTAGTTTTATTGCAGCTGCATCTGATAACCCAATCTCATTGTGAAGTAATAGATCAGATTTTATTACATTGAGGCTGGCGACTAAAGATGTGTTGAGATTGGACACTCGTACTCTTGTAAGTGCTTCAAAGCCTTCGGAATTACAAACCTGACAATCTTCCCTCATATATACCACATATTCATTCTGGGTATAAATACCAAG
>JAZKHM010000161.1:0-27163 GCA_040385405.1 Bacteroidota bacterium
CTTTCAACGATTTTTCCTTCAGGATTTTATCAAGAAGAGTCCTTGCTTCGTCGTATAGTTTTTTAGCTTCAGCTCCAACAAACTGATCATCAAAGATCTTTGGAAAACTGCCGCGAAGTTCCCATGTATGGAAGAATGGTGTCCAGTCGATATACGGTACCAATTCATCCAGAGAAAAATCAGTAAATACTTTCGTACCTATAAATGCAGGTTTTGGTGCAATTGATCCGTTCAGATCAATCTGGAATTTCTGTGCTCTGGCTTCAGATATAGTTTTAAACCGCTTGTCAGATTTTTTACTTAAATGAGCCTCACGCGCTTTATTATATTCGTTATGAATATTGCTTATGTATTCTTCCTTGTTGTCATCGCTCATCAATGTGCTACAAACCGTCACACTTCTTGAGGCATCTAACACGTGAACCGTTGCGCCTGAATAATTAGGGGCAACTTTAACTGCCGCATGAATGCGGGATGTTGTTGCACCGCCGATAATAAGCGGAATCGTAAAACCTTCCCGTTCCATCTCTTTTGCAAAGTGGACCATCTCATCCAGCGAAGGAGTAATTAATCCGCTAAGGCCGATAATGTCTACATTTTCTGCTTTCGCAGTTTCGATGATTTTTTGCGCCGGAACCATCACTCCCATATCGATCACCTCGAAGTTATTGCAGGCAAGAACCACCCCAACGATATTTTTACCTATATCATGCACATCGCCTTTCACCGTTGCCAGCAATATCTTGCCAGCATTCTTACGCTGATTGCTATCCACGTTATTTAATTTCTCTTCCTCTATAAAAGGCAGTAAGTAAGCTACTGCCTTTTTCATTACACGCGCAGATTTTACCACCTGCGGCAGGAACATTTTTCCTTGTCCGAAGAGGTCGCCGACAATTCCCATCCCATCCATCAGCGGACCTTCGATCACTTCCAGCGGTTTGGCATATTTCTGACGAGCTTCTTCCACGTCATCGTCCAGGTAGTCGATTATACCCTTTACAAGTGAGTGTGAAAGACGTGATTCGACGCTTTCTTTACGCCATTCCTCATCCTTAACCATCACTTTGCCCTTAGTCTTGATGGTTTCAGCGAAATCAACTAAGCGTTCGGTGGCATCCGGACGACGGTTTAATAATACATCCTCCACAAGTTCAAGAAGGTCCTTTGGAATCTCTTCATATACTTCAAGCATCCCTGCATTCACAATACCCATATCCAGACCAGCTTTGATCGCATGGTATAGGAAGGCAGAGTGCATAGCCTCACGTACGGTATTATTACCTCTGAAGGAGAACGAAATATTACTTACACCACCGCTGACCTTAGCAAGAGGCAAATTTTGTTTGATCCAGCGGGTTGCTTCAATAAAGTCGACCGCGTAATTGTTATGCTCCTCAAGTCCCGTCGCAACGGTAAGGATATTGGGATCAAAAATAATATCCTGAGGCGGGAAGTTTACTTCGTTTACCAGGATATCGTAAGATCGTTTACAGATCTCTTTTCTTCTTTCCAGTGAATCTGCCTGGCCGTTTTCGTCAAAGGCCATTACGACTACTGCTGCACCATATTGTGCTATTTTCTTTGCCGAATTTATAAATGCTTCCTCACCTTCTTTCAGGGAAATAGAGTTTACGATCCCTTTTCCCTGCAGGCATTTTAATCCAGCTTCAATAACCGACCATTTCGAAGAATCGACCATGATAGGCAACTTGGAAATATCAGGTTCAGACGCGATCAGATTCAGGAATTTTACCATCGATGCTTCTGAATCGATCATCCCTTCATCCATGTTAATATCGATAATCTGAGCACCGCCTTCTACCTGCTGACGGGCAACAGAAAGAGCTTCCTCAAAATCGCCGTTTAATATGAGTTTTGAGAATTTCGGTGATCCCGTGATGTTTGTACGCTCACCTATATTGGCGAAATTCGTCTCCGGAGTCATCGTGACCGGTTCCAATCCGCTCAGGCGAAGATAAGGCTCAGGAACAGGAGGAACCCGTGGCGGAAATTTGGCTGCTTTTTCAGCGATACACTTGATATGTTCCGGCGTTGTTCCACAGCATCCTCCAACCACATTCACAAAGCCACTGGCCATGAAGTCTTCCACTAAATGAGCAGTTTCATGCGGAAGTTCGTCGTAGGCACCAAATTCATTTGGCAGACCAGCATTGGGATAAGCAGAAATAAAGCATCCGGCTTTTTGTGAGAGCTCCTCAATATGCGGACGCATATCCTTAGCACCTAAAGCACAGTTTAATCCAATGCTTAAAAGATTAGCATGGCTTAACGAATTTAAGAAAGCCTCAACGGTCTGGCCGGATAAAGTTCTTCCGCTGGCATCAGTAATAGTGCCGGAGATCATGATCTCTATCTTCCTGCCAATCTCGTTCTCGTAGTTTTTGGCCGCAAAAAGTGCAGCTTTAGTGATTAACGTATCGGTAATTGTTTCGAACAGAAGAACATCAGCGCCTCCTTCTATAAGTCCTTTCACCTGCTCATAATATGCAGACACGAGTTCGTCGAACGTAACAGCCCTATAACCGGGGTCATTTACATCCGGCGACATAGAAGCCATCTTGGTTGTCGGACCCAGGGCTCCGGCAACAAAACGGGGTTTATCAGGATTTCTTAGCGTAAACTCATTTGCAATTTCTTTGGCAATGCGGGCACCTTCGAAACTCATCTCATATGAGAGGTCTTCCATCTGGTAATCAGCCATAGAAATCCGCTGTGTACTGAAGGTGTTGGTTTCAATAATATCAGCGCCAGCCTCCAGGTATTCGGCGTGAATAGCCTTGATAATGTCAGGACGGGTAATGTTCAGCAGGTCGTTATTACCCCGTACATCGCAGGGATGGTCTTTAAACCGCTCGCCGCGAAAATCTTCTTCAGTTAGTTGATAACGCTGGATCATAGTACCCATCGCGCCATCAATAACAAGTATGCGTTTTTTAAGTTCTTCTCTTATCATAGTATCAAGTAGCAAGTATCAAGAATCAAGTAGGGGGTGTCGTAAATCGTGACATGGAGCTTTAAATTTAGAGCTGACTGTGTCTTGATACTTGATACTTGCTACTTGATACTTATTCAAAAGTCGGTATGCATTTGACTTTCACTTATCTGTTCCGCCTGGGGCGGATAGAATGTAGCACCTTGTTAGCACAGGTTGCTAAGACTTCGTCGGGTCTAATCCCTCCGTCTTTCTGAATAAGCAGTGCAAAGGTGGGGGTTTTTTTGTTGAAAAGCAAATCTGGTTGGTTAGTTGTTAGTTGGTTCGTTGTTAGAAGTGGATAGTTGATACTTCTGTCCAAATCCGATTATCAAATACACGAAAAATCGTATTGGTAGTCAAACCTGATACAGTTGTCTAATTAACTACCAACTTAGTAGTGTAGCCTAACCAACTAACCACTAACCAACTAACCAAAGGAATTACTTCCTTCCCCCAAACAGCCTCAACAACATGATGAAAAGATTAATAAAATCCAGATACAGCGTCAACGCACCCATAATCACCATTTTATTTGCTGATGCGTCACCATATTCAATACCGGCTGCAATTCGCTTGAGGCGCTGCATGTCGTAGGCGGTGAGGCCGATGAAGAGGGCTACTCCAATAAAGCTGATAATGTAATCAAGCTGACTGCTGCCTAAAAAGAAGTTTACCACACTTGCGATAATGATACCGACCAGTGCCATCATCAGGATGGGACCGAATTTGGTAAGGTCAGTCTCAGTGGTATATCCGGCTATGGCCATTACGGCGAATAGTACTGAGGCGGAGATAAAACATCCCAAAACTGAGGAGGATGTGTAAACTAATAAGATATAACTTAAACTAATACCCGTTACTGCTGAATAGAGTACAAATATCAGAGCGAGTACAGGAAATGATAAACGGTTCAAACCAAATGACATCAGGAGGACGAAAGCAAGAGGTGCGAACATCGTAATCGTACCCAAGCCAGTTCTGCTTCCGCTAACCGGGTCAATCAATAAGCTTAACAAGCCTGCATCTGTCGAAAAAAAATATGCAAAACCCGCAGACAGTCCCAATGCGATAAACATCCAAAGGAAAACATTTGGGAGAAAGTTTCTGGACGTGATGGTTCCACCACGTTGAACCAATGGGTTCTGATCAAATTCAAATGCGTTTCTTACTTCTGGCATAGTTGTAGTTTTTATAAATTTAACGAAATTTTATTCAATTCAATCGAAATTCCACTATTTGCAGCGTCTAGCTATCCGATTAGCCTGGCAACTGACAACGGGCAACTGACAGCTAATTCAACCTTCTTCCTAATTCCAGTTCCACATTTTTAAACAACTGTAAAGGCTTCAGGCTCCTCCAGTTCATGTCATCCAGCTTACCCCCGAAGTTAATATAGTAATCGATATTGTTGCGTTTAAATTCGCTGATCACATGTTCCCGGAAATTTATGCCGGCGATCCATCCATCGTCTGCATCCTGAAACCACTCTTCATAATAACAATCGTCTGAAGAATGGAAATTAAGCACATTCTCGCCAATCAGGATGAACTTATTGATGCCGTCGGTAACCATCAGGTCGAGAATCTCGCGTTTCAGCAGCATAATATCATTGTGCAGTGCGTCATTCCACTCGCCGATAAATTCCAATACTGCATAACCCCTCTCGTAATCTGCGTAAAGCACTTTAAGATAAAGTGTTTGAGAGCCAAAGAAATCCCACTGAGGATGGATGAGATAATTGTAGATCTGCTTATCGAATTCGAACTCATTATATCTCGTTTCAAAGAAGGGAGAACGGGGATCTTCAGCAGCAATATAATCATCGCGCCATCTATAATATGGTTCTATTTCATGCATTGGCTTTCTTGTTCTGAACGAAGAACTGCACAATAAATTTTATAGCTGATCCACGTTATTTTCAGGAGCATTGTCGATAGCCTTACGTACGCTGCCATAAGTATCGAGTAACTTTTGCGCTGAATCCTGATCGAGGTTCGTGGACTGCATAACCATATTAACGGCACGACCAACTAGTTTAACATTGGTCATTTGCATATCAACCATTTTATTCCCTTTCACTTTTCCGAGCCTGATCATGGTTGCTGTGCTGATCATATTAAGGACCAGTTTTTGAGCTGTTCCAGACTTCATCCGGGTCGATCCGGTGACAAATTCTGGCCCCACAACCACTTCTATCGGGTATTTCGCTTCTGCGGCAATAGCGCTGTTTTCATTGCAGACTATACAGGCAGTTTCCAATCCGTTCTCATTCGCTTTTCGTAAACCGCCGACAACATAGGGGGTGGTACCCGATGCAGCTATACCTACAACTACATCTTTGTCATTTATTCCATAGACTGAAAGGTCTTTCCAGGCCTGTTCCATATCGTCCTCTGCATTTTCTACGGCTTTCCGGATGGCCCCATCTCCACCTGCAATAATTCCGATGACCATATCAAAGGGTACACCATAGGTCGGCGGACATTCTGATGCGTCAAGAATCCCCAAACGACCGCTTGTTCCCGCTCCGATATAAAACAGGCGCCCCCCTTTTCTGATCTTTTCAACGATCACGGTTACGACTTTTTCGATCGCAGGTATTACTTTTTCAACAGCATATGGTACAGTAGTATCTTCTTTGTTAATGCCGTGCAGCAATTCCCCAACAGACATTTTTTCCAGATCATTATAGTTTGAGTCCGCCTCGGTAGTTCGTTTCATTTTCAAAATTTGGTGTCGCTAAAATCGTAATATTATCTAATAGCGTAAAATTTAAATCGACTATTATACATTCGGTTCCAATATTGCCCGGAAAAACTTTATAAATCAAACAAAATTGGAACTTTGTTGTGCAAATATAGTGTTAAACGTACATTAAGCTAGTAACTTTACGTTCTGGTTCTGGGATAATTGAAATGAGCGCATTTACGAGAAAAAATTTATGGATAGCCGCGGGGTATACAGCAGTATTAGTTGCAGGCTTACTTCTTGGGCCAATGATTTCTCCCGATAGCTCAAACTCGCGTAAAAAATCTATACTCAATTTCGGAATTGGAAACCAGGGTGATAAGGTCGAGGAGGTCATTCAAATCATCAATGAAAATTATGTCGATTCTGTTAAGATAGATACGGCCGAAGACATGGCGATTCATGAAATATTGAAACGCCTGGATCCACATTCGGCGTATCTCGGGCCATCAGAAGCTCGTTTGCTAAGTGAAGACCTGGAAGGTAATTTTGATGGTATAGGTATTGAATATTACGTTTTAAATGATACTCTGCTAGTTACCTCGGTAACTATTGGCGGCCCCGCATTTAAGGCCGGGCTTAGGAATGGAGATAAAATACTAGCCATAAACCGAAAGCCCGTTTCCGGGATTCGCATCACTGCCAGGAAAATTGTTGAACAGATCAGAGGGAAAAAAGGTACGCCCGTAGAAATTCTGGTAAAGCGCGACACGACGAAAAAATACTTCAGCGTTCTGCGCGAGCGAATAGTAGTAAGCAGTATTGACGCTGCCTATATGTTAAATGACCGGAGCGGCTATATTAAGATCAGTAAATTTGGTGCAGAAACAGATGAAGACTTCCAACTGCAGCTTCAACGGTTGCAGAAGCTCGGTATGAAAAACCTTGTGCTGGATCTTCGCGATAATGGCGGAGGCTACCTGAGTGCTGCAACGGCCCTTGCTGACGAATTTTTAAAAGACGATGAGCTGATTGTTTACACTGAAGGCCTTCATGAACCCCGGACTGACTATTTTGCAAGTTCAAAAGGAGGGTTTGAGCAGGGCAAACTGGTTGTATTAATTGATGAAAATTCAGCGTCTGCAAGCGAGATCGTCGCAGGGGCAATACAGGACCTGGAACGGGGAACAATTATCGGGAGACGTTCTTTTGGTAAGGGACTTGTTCAGGAGCAATTTGATTTTGGGGATGGTTCAGCGCTTAACCTGACAATAGCCCGATATTATACGGCATCAGGAAGGTCAATCCAGAAGTCCTATAAAAAGGGAAATGATGCATATTATGGTGAAGTTAATGAACGCCTGAAAAATGGTGAACTGGCTTCTGACGGTAAAAATCTTGCCGATACACTTTTCGATAAGAAGAAAACTTTTACAACCAAGTCGGGTAAAGTACTTTATGGTGGAGGAGGAATTATGCCCGATATATATATACCGGTTGATACCAGCGGGTATACCAGTGCTTTTCAAGCTTTGTCAGGGAAAGGGGTGATGAATGATCTGGTTTTTAACACCCTGGTTAAGTCCAATCCGAAATTCAACTCTACGGACGAAATTTTAAAGAATTTTAAGCTTAGCGACCAGGATATCAAAAAAATCATTGAGATCGCCTCTTCTAAGAATATTAAAACTACAGAGAAGCAAATTGAATTATCCCGCAAGGAAATAGAGAACCGCGTAAAGGCTTTGTTTGCCCGGTATTATTTTGGGGATGAAGGGTATTATAAGGCTTTAAACTTCGGCGACCAGGCTATTGCCCGATCGCTTGAAGTTTTAAAATAGTTTTATTGAATTGAGTCCACCGTCAAGGTGTCGCCTCCAAGTGAGTCCACACTTAAAGTATCAGCAGCCATAGCCGCGTTTAAGATAGAATCAGCTGCCGCTGCTGCCGCGATTGAATCCTGTGTTTCTTTTTCCTTTTTATCAACGCTGTTACATGCTGTGATAACCAGGGCGGCTGCAATGAATGTAAAAATTAATTTCTTCATAATTTATAGGTGTTTAAAGTGAATAATTATTTCTGTCTGAAGTAGATCTGGATTGGAACCCCTGTAAAATCGAAGTTTTCTCTCAGTTTGTTTTCTATGAAGCGCTTGTAAGGCTCCTTGATGTATTGCGGCAAATTACAGAAAAAAGCAAACATAGGCGATGAAGCGTTTATCTGAGTGACATACTTGATCTTTACGTATTTCCCTTTAACGGCCGGCGGAGGATAGTTCTCGATAATAGGCAGCATTACATCATTCAACTTTGATGTAGGTATCTTTTTAAGCTTGTTTTCATAAACCTTTGAAGCCGCTTCCAGAGATTTATAGATCCGCTGCTTTTCAACAACAGAAGTAAATACGATTGGAACATCGCTGAATGGCGCAATTTTATCGCGGATAGTATCTTCAAATACTCCGGTTGTCTTGGTATTCTTTTCGATCAAATCCCACTTATTTACCAGGATGACCACTCCTTTTTTATTCTTCTCTGCGAGGTGGAAAATATTGATATCCTGAGATTCTATGCCTTCAACAGCATCGATCATCAGAATGATTACATCGGCTTCTTCCAGGGCTTTTATAGTGCGCATCACTGAGTAGAACTCGATATTTTCTTTAACCTTCGTTTTCTTTCTTAAGCCGGCAGTGTCAATCAGCATAAATTCGTGGCCGTACTGATTGTAATGGATATGTATAGAATCGCGGGTAGTTCCGGCAATGGGTGTTACAATATTCCGTTCCTTGCCAATTAAAGCATTTATCAAAGATGACTTACCTACATTCGGGCGGCCGACAATCGCATATTTGGGAAGCTGATTTTCATCTTCAGGCTCATCTTCAAAATGTTTGAT
The DNA here is from genome assembly GCA_040385405.1 of Bacteroidota bacterium. Lineage (GTDB taxonomy): Bacteria > Bacteroidota > Bacteroidia > Sphingobacteriales > Sphingobacteriaceae > Daejeonella. Next base: position 8,585 of record JAZKHM010000161.1, read on the forward strand.
CACTTCGTCGAGAAGCTCTCCAGTTCCTGAACCCGACATTGCTGATAAAGAGTAGATCTCACCCAGACCTAAACTGTAAAAAATGCTGGCGTCATTTAAACGCTGGTTATTATCCACCTTGTTAACCACTACAAACACCGGTTTTTTACTCCTGCGCAAAAGCTTGGCTATATCATCATCAAGATCGGTTATACCTGTTACCACATCAACCATAAAGAGGATCACTGTCGCTTCCTCTATGGCAATAACAACCTGTTCGCGGATTGCTGCTTCAAATACGTCGTCAGAGTGCGCTACGTAGCCTCCGGTATCAATTACCGTAAAGTGCTTATCGGTCCATTCAGCTGTGCCGTAATGCCTGTCGCGGGTCACCCCGCTATAATCATCAACTATGGCTTTGCGAGTTTCGGTTAGGCGGTTATATAATGTGGACTTTCCTACGTTAGGGCGGCCGACTATTGCTACTATGTTACTCATTGTGAGATGATAAAAGAACAAAGAACAAAGAACAAAGACTTGGATGTCTTATATCTCACACTTTATCCTGTATTTTAATTTTATTGATAATTCAAAAATGAACCAGAATGAATCCTTGTTCTTTGCTCTTTGTTCCTTATTCTAGTCTTCGTATCCAAAACTCTTCAAATAATTCTTCCTGTTCCTCCAATCCGGTATCACCTTCACGAACATTTCTAAAAAAACTTTTTTCTGCAGGAACTCTTCCATATCCTTACGTGCATAGGTTCCAACTTTTTTTAACATCTCACCGGCTTTACCAATGATTATATTTTTTTGAGAATCACGTTCAACGATAATCTCAGAGCTGATGCGGATGATCTTAGGCTCATCTTTAAATGCGGTGATGATCACTTCGGTGCTGTATGGAATTTCCTTTTCATAAAGCTTAAATACCTTCTCACGGATGATCTCAGAAACGAAGAACCGCTCATTGCGATCTGTTAGAGTATCCTTGTCATAATAAGCCGGATGTTCAGGCATATTATCCATAATGAACTGCATTACTGCAGGTACATTATGATCATGGAGGGCTGATACTGCAAATACCGCTTTTGGCTTCAGAGTTTCTTCCCAATAAGCTATTTTTTCCTTGACCAGATCTTCGCTTGATTTGTCGATCTTGTTGATAACCACCGCAATAGGGGAGGTGGTCTTAGCTAATTTTTCCAGGACGTCATTTTCGTCATATTTTTCATTGATGTCTGTGACAAAAAGGATGATATCTGCGTCGACCAGAGATCCGTTAACAAAACTCATCATGGATTCCTGCATTCCATACACCGGCTTGATTATACCTGGTGTATCCGAAAATACAATCTGGTAATCGTCTTCATTCACGATGCCCAAAATCCGGTGACGCGTAGTTTGTGCCTTTGGAGTAACTATGGAGAGTTTTTCTCCAACCAGAGCATTCATTAGCGTTGATTTTCCAACGTTTGGTTTGCCTACAAGACTAACAAATCCGGCTTTATGAGACATGTAAAATTTATTTTGAGATTTATTTGGACTGCAAAGAAACGAAATATATCTTTGCAGTCCAATTTAAAAGCAACACAGAGACGTTCTTTAAGCTTAAAATTGTAGTAAATGTGGCTTGGGCTACCGGGTTCGTAACCCGTTAAAATTATGATACAGTGCGGGATGGAGCAGTTGGTAGCTCGTCGGGCTCATAACCCGAAGGTCGTCAGTTCGAGTCTGGCTCCCGCTACCTGAGAAGTTATAGGTTATAAGTTGTAAGTAATAAGTTTTACTTACAACTTAAGACTTAAAACTTACCACTCAAATGGCCCGTTCGTCTAGGGGTGAGGACGCCAGATTTTCATTCTGGAAACAGGGGTTCGATTCCCCTACGGGCTACCTTAAGGGAAAGCATCTTAAAATCAAGATCTTTCCCTTTTTTTATGCCTTCTAACTCGCTGTTACATAGATACATAGCCTCTAATGCTTCATTGACATAGGCGGTTCGATGTTGCAATCCATCAAAAGTGAATTTTTCGGGGAACATCGAACCAATAAAATCACGCTTTTTATTAATATCCTTGAAGAAATCATAAAAGCTATCCAGACCTTTTAAGACTGTCATGGCTTCTTCTAAAAGCTTATCCATGTTTGATAGAGTGAGCTGATTTGCTGATACGTCCGATAATTCAGCTTCCAATACTGTTATCTTCTTCTCACATTCAACTTTTATAGTTTTATAATCTGAGGGGTCGATATCACCAGTTAACAGCAACTCCCTGGCTTTAGTCATTTTATTACTTTGGTCTGTGATCTGATTAATTAGCTGCTTTTTTATCCCATTATCTCCGGTTGTCTGTTCTTTATATTTTTCTAATAGAACATCTTTAAAAACGTTTTCATAAGCTGGGTCTAACCAAAATTTCCTCAGCTCCTTTAAGAACGCGACGTTGGTATCTTCAGCTTTATACCTGCTTCCACAAGAGGCAGAGCAATGATAATAGTAATAATAGGCATGTCTTCCTTTGGATGCACTACCTGTCAACATCCTATTACAGTTTGGGCAATACATAAAACCACGCAATGGAAGTTCATCATCAGCAACAATTCTTGTTTTTACTCTAGTATTTCTCTTTTTTCCTTCCAGTATATCTTGGACTTTGTAAAACAAGGCCTGTGAAATTATAGGCTCATGATCACCTTGCACATGTGTGATATCTTCGTCTTTATATTGGGCTATCGTAACCAATCCGCAATAAACAGGGTTTCGAATAAGTCTCCAAAAATTACTTTTATCGCAGTTTAACCCTTTCTCATTTGCCATTTTCCGAATTTGATCAGCAGCGAAGGTGCCCCTCGCAAGTTCTTCAAATACCCACTGCATAATTTCAGCCTGTGGATATTTGGGCTCTATATATTTACGTCCAGTTGGATTGATACGGTTCGCATAGCCAACAGGAGCAGCACCCATCCAGCGGCCTTCTTTTCTCGCCCTGCGCATGCCGTAAAATGTGTTTAAAGCCCGGCGGTCATTTTCTACCTCCGGCGCGGCAAGATAAAAGGCAAGCATCATCTTATTTTCAGGGATGGACAAATCTAATGGCTGCTCGACCGCCTGCGGTTCAATTCCCAGCTTACGCAAAGTATTAATCATTCCATAGGCATCGCCAGCATTACGGCTGAATCTATCCCACTTCGTAAAGAGGATGATTTGAGACTTCCCCTTAGTCTTTTTGATCTCCGCAAGCAACCCGCTCCATGCCGGTCGGTTAAAGGTTTTAGCTGAGTAATCTTCAAAAATTATCTTCCGCACTTCGATAGAATTGATTTCGCAATATTTAAGCAATACTTCTTGCTGATTCCGCTGTGAATAGCCTCTGTCTGCCTGCTCATCAGTGCTTACACGAATATACAAATCGGCTGTTTTCATTTTTTAAGTTGTTGATTTACAACCAATTTACATAAAAAATCAATCATTTCCAAGACCTTTTTTGCTTTTTCTGGAGGCAATACGATGCCGCGTTTCCTTAGAAATTCACAGGCTTGTTCAGGCGTAATATTTGAGAAATCAGATTTCATTGACCGGAGGTATCGTCGGCAAAACTTGAAAGATCTGATAGTTATATTATACAAGGGAGGACACAGGTGTAGGAATTTATTAGTAAGACCTTTTAAGGATATTAATATGATTGCTAGTTTCTTTAAATAGATATGTTAATGCTCTCTTTACAATCATTAAAGCTTCTTTGCAAAAATGTTCTTCAATAATGATTTGATCGTCTATAATTTCAAGTCCGTGATATTTTTTAATTAGGCTTTGTACTGCCAAGATTCGCTCAGGTTTTTCATTGATACTTAACTTGCCATTTTTGTGTATCAGCGCATTACGAAGCTGATAAAGTTCAGAAAGTTCTACCCATTTGGGGCTTTTAAGGTCGAGCTGTATCTTGCTCAACAAAGAATTCCTAAACTTATCGTAGAAAGGATCAGTCGAGGTCTTAATCATCAGATTACCTCCAAGATATATCTTCCATTCTTCACAACATCGATTTACCAAATCCTCTGAAATTTGCATCAACATAGCGATGAATGAGGATGTAAAATAAAATGTATGATTGACGCTCCAAAAATATTTATCCGCCTCGATGGAATATAATTTTGCATCAGGCGAAAGATAATTAGCTTGCTTAAGAAGTGCTATGCTATCTTCAAGATAGGTTTGTAGGTGGATGCATTCAAATTCAAATTCGTGTGCTACTAACGAAAGGTTAGATTTTATGTCAAGTAAAACCCTTTTGTTCTGATGCATAATTTTTATTTGGCAATATGTATCTGCATTTAACTATTGCGCTCCAGAATATCGGCAATCAACTCTTCTGAAGGCCATCCCACATATTTATGTTCAAGAAGAAAATCATATGTTCTCTTCGTTAGCACCTCATACTTTTCAAATAACTCTGCTGTCCCAGGGTGTTTGCTTTTTAATAGTAATTCCCGTTCAACCTTGTATAGCTTTTCATAGACAGGCCAGATTATTTTCTCATAATAGAGAAAGTAGATTCTCGTTAAAGTAATCTTTTTCTGGTCGTCGTACTTGTATCTAACCTTGGTTTCTGCAAGCATTAATAGATGCTCAAATGCAATCAAGATTGATTGCAAATGATTTAGTACTGCATTATTTGGACGGGAACTTTCGTAGTTATAAAAAGCGTCGATTCCCCTGAACACCTGATTATCTAAAGGATACAAGGCACGTATCTGGACAGAGTCGATCTCCGAAATAAGACTCTCATACATTTTGTTGATTATGTTGAAATCCGCGTCCTTTTTGACGATGTCAAACTGGCTTTCCTGTATCACAATTGTCTTTGTCTGTATCTCGAATGTCTTATAGATAAAATAAATGCCTACGAATGCTACTATTGTTCCCACAACGCCTCCGTAGAATGTCCCGAAGTCACTGAATACAGCCGTGCTTAACTTCGTACAACTGAATGCATCAATGTTGAAAATCACAAGCGCCAGCAATATCGTTCCAAGCGATAATAACACTATCTGTTTTACACTTAAACTGGCTTTTGAAGGATTTTTTTCCATATATATATATAAAGTGTGAAACAATATAGACGAAAAAACCGGAACAGATGAAACTTACTAATATAGGACTTGATTCAAGAATCACCGCATCTCATCCAGACCTGACAGTAGTGAATACCGACTTTGCTCAAACTCTATGACCGGACGGCAGGACTGCACTGTCCAAAGAACTGCTACCCGTACGTTTCCAAATAACAAAAAAAAGAGACACTCCTAAAAGCATCCTCTACTAGACAAATGTCTAAATTCCGCGGATCATTGACGTGCATTGCTGTTAGCGGGTATGACAATTTCTATCAGCGATTGGCCAGTATCGTTGGCAAAACTTAAAATGCCTAATACAACGGGAGACTTAGGGGTATATTTATAGAAGAACAAAACACACAAATCTCGGGACTAAGCACGTTGTTGAAAAAATCATCAAAAAAAAAGATAACAGCATGTTACATTTGATGGAATGCAGCCTGTACATTGTTTATCTCACCTGCCTGATCAAATTATTAATGGAGCTAAAACTCGAAAGCCTTAAATACCAGGAAATCGCTATCCAATCAGTAGTACAGGTATTTGATGGGACTGTTAAAAATACGTTTGATAACGCTTGCTTTGAAGGAATTCGTTCCAATATCTGTTCCTTAACACCCGCCGAAATTGAAGAAAATATTAAGTCCATAGTTGAAGAAAACGGTATTCACACCGATGCAGCAATACTCTCCCCCGAAAATGATTTAACCATAGAGATGGAGACCGGTACAGGCAAAACGGTTGTTTATATTGAAACGATTTACAAATTATTCCAACAATATGGCTTCACAAAATTCATCATCCTTGTTCCTTCAGTAGCCATCCGGCAGGGCGTTCTCGGAACTTTCAGGGCATTTAATAAACAATTAGAAAATATCTATGGCTTCAAGCCCAACTCTTTTGAATACGATAGCAAGAAATTAGGTAAGGTAACAACCTTCATAGAAGATCAGCACCCGCAAGTTATGGTAATGACACTTGCATCCTTTAATTCGGAAGATAAAATTCTGAATCAGGCTCAGCGGGAAGATCTTTTTAATAATATTCCTTTTATTGATGCTATAGGCAGAACGAATCCGATCATCTTAATGGATGAACCGCAAGAAGGTATGGATACTGAAAATTCCGTCCGGCAGATAGCTAAACTCAATCCGCTTATAAAAATCCGGTATTCTGCCACTCATAAAGTGGTTAAAAACATGCTTTATAGGTTAACCCCTTACGATAGCTATAAACAGGGCTTGGTTAAAAAGATCGAGGTACTCACAGTAACAGAAAAAAATGACGAGGCCACTTTAAAGATTGAATTGGCCGAAACGCAAAACGGGACTGGTGCCCCAAAGGCGAAATTGAAAGCATGGCATCAATCAAAATCCACAAATAAATTTGAGTTTAAACTAACGGGATGGTTAAAAGACGGGGATAATCTTGGCGAAAAAACAAATAATCCCAGCTACAACAACTACGCTATTTCAAGGATCAATAAGAGTTTAAGAAACCAAAAATGGTTTGTGGAATTTGCCAATGGTGCTAAAATAGAAGAGAAAATTTCCGCTGGCAATTTGGTGAATATCTGGGCTCTTCAAATGGAATGGCTAATACACCGGCATTTTGCTAAGTCCCAAAAACTTTTAGAAAAAGGCATCAAATGCTTGTCGCTTGTTTTTATTGACCGGGTTGCAAATTACATGGGCGAAGATCCATTGATTAAAAATCTCTTTGTTGAAAAATTTAAAGCTATTTACCCGGAGTACCATAATGGTACAGTGCCAACCGATCAACAAATAAGGGAAATGCAGGGCTACTATTTTGCTCAAAAGTCAAGTGGTGAGTATGCCGACAATGAAGGTGGTGTAAAAGAGCAAAGCAAAATTTATGAGTTAATCCTGAAAGGGAAAGAAGAATTGCTTACGCTATCTAATCCTGTTCAGTTTATTTTCTCTCACTCTGCATTAGGGGTTGGCTGGGACAATCCCAATGTGTTTAATATAGCCACCCTGAACACAGCTTATTCAGATATTCGTAAAAGGCAGGAGATAGGCAGAGGCTTGCGCATTTGTGTAAACCAGAACGGCGAACGCGTGCGTGATTCGGACGAAACCGACGATTCCGAAAGAATCAATCAGCTTACAGTAATCCCAAATGAAACCTACGAAACTTTTGTAGCTCAATATCAAGAAGAAATTAAATCTGTTTATGGGACTTCCAGCGCTGGAGCCGGAATGACACACACGCATAAGGGCGAAGAGCAGGATCAAGTCTTATTTAAACGCAATTCATCGGAAAGCATAGATACCGCATTTAAGCGTTTTTGGAAATCGCTAGCCCGAAAAACTAACTATACAATGGCTTTCGATGATGCTAACCTCGTTCACATTGCTACTGAACAGATCAATTTGATAACGATAGCGGATTATGCAATTGAGGCTTCGAGCCACCTGATCACCTCAATTACCGAGGATGGAAAAGAAGATAGGTTTTCCGGGGCGGAAAGTATTAAACAGAAAGCGATATTTTCTCCCCTCGACATCGTGGAGGAACTGAGTGAAAATACCGGGCTAAGTTATACTTCGCTGTTCAAGATCGTTGAAAACATAACCAATTATACGGAACTCATCAAAAATCCACCCAAGTTCATCCACGAAGCTGCGGCTATTATTCGTAATGTGGAACTGGATGAAATGCTTCGTGGTTTAGATTATCAACTTACAGGTGAAGAGTTCCCTTTCGACTTCGTGGATTTTATAAAGAACATCTCTGACAAGGCCTATGTGGATACACCTAACAAAGGTATATTTGACAAAATGCTTATCGACAGCACTGTTGAACGACAGTTTTCACTAGGTGCTGATCGTGACCCAACTGTTTTATGTTTCCTTAAATTGCCTTCATGGTACAAAATAAAAACTCCGATTGGCGATTATGAACCAGATTTTGGGATAGTAATGAAACGTAAAAGCCTGAGAGATGGTAACGAGAATGAATTTTATTTCATTATTGAAACCAAAGGAACGAATGACATTAACGACAAAAAAGCACTTACCGAGGGCGAAGTATATAAAATTAAATGTGCAATGAAGCATTTTGAAGCTTTAGGAGTGGAGGTACATTATAAAGCCCCTGTAAAAGATTTTCCTTACTTTATTACGGAAGCCAATCAAACTATTGACAGCATAACCGCATAAGCTTAACAGATGGATCAGATTAACGATTATATGCCATTAAGTGCCGACTGGAACAACGAGCGGCTTGAAATTTTGAAACGGTTAATGCCCGACTTGTTTACCAGTGAAGGCAAGTTGAACATAGATGAAGTAAAAAAAATAGCTGATCCGGAAAGCGTAAGTGAAACAGAACGCTATGAGTTCAGATGGTTCGGAAAAAGCCAGGCAAAACGGAATGCTTTTACACCAAGTAATGCTACATTGATATTTGACGAAGCTAGAAGCGTTAATCCCCAAGCCGGTGAAAACCTTATTATAGAAGGAGAAAACCTCGAGGTTCTTAAGCTGCTAAGTACGGGTTATCGGGAGAAAATTAAATGTATTTACATTGATCCGCCATACAATACAGGGAGAGACTTCGTTTATTCAGATAATTTTTCACAGGATAGAAAGGCGTATTGGGAAGATTCAGGGGTAGTTGAAGATGGGCTAAAAATTGATACGAATGCCGAGTCGGATGGTCGATACCACAGTAATTGGCTAAATATGATGTACAGCAGATTATTGGTCGCCCGTAATTTGCTAACATCAGACGGCGTTATTTTTATTTCAATTGATGACAATGAGGTTCATCACTTAAGGAAACTATGTGATGAAGTGTTTGGAGAAGAGAACTTTATTAGCCAGCTTATTTGGAAAAGTAGGCAGAATAAAGATAACAGAACAAATACAGGTGTATCGATTGATCATGAATATATCATTTGCTATAGTAAAAACCCTGAAGATAGGGCGTTGAAGGGAAGCGAACGTAAAGTCGAACAATTTTCAAACCCTGACAAGGATGAAAGAGGTGATTGGGTTAGTTCAAATATGGTCGGGTTGAAAGATGAAAAACAGAGGCCAAACCTTCACTACGATTTGATCAATTCCAGCACTGGAATAAATTATGGAAAGCCACTAATGGGATGGCGTTACGATATTAATACCATGACACGCCTTATTAAGGAAGAAAGAATAATCTGGCCAGAAAAAGATACAGGTAGACCCCGAAGAAAGGTTTTTCTGAATGAATTGGATGAAACACTACCAGGTTTTAGTTCAATAGTCGGTGAAGATTTATTTACCAGAAACGGTACCTCAGAAATTGATGAATTATTTGGGTCGCGTATTTTTGATTTCCCCAAGCCCTCCTCTTTAATTGCTGAATTGATTGATCAAGCTACGGAAGATAAAGACATTGTCTTAGATTTTTTTGCAGGCTCTGGCGCCACTGGTCAAGCAATTTCTCAATTAAACTCCAGAAACGGACGGATATTGTCATTTATTTTAGTGCAAATTCCAGAGGCAATAGATAAAAGAAGCGAAGCATACAATTTGGGGTACAAAAAAATAAGTGATATTACCATAGCACGCAATAAGCAGGTTTTAGCTAAAGTCATAGCGGAGCGGAAAGCTCAAGCGCCAAATTTATTTGATGGCGAAAATTCTAAAACTAAAGCCGATTTAGGGTTCAGGGTGTTTAAATTAGCGAAATCCAACTTCCCTCGTGTTGAATTTGCTCCTGATCCCGAGAAAACGGATGAAGAAAATATCGTGCTGTTTAAAAAGTACATTTTGGAGAAAGAGTCACAACTAATAACAGCCTTTAACAAGGATGAGTTGATAACCGAAATATTGCTCAAGCAGGGATTTACCCTGAATTACACAATTGCAAAGCAAGCAGCATTTACTAAAAATGAAATCTTCCTTGCTACAGACGAGGATAAAGAGCTTTTGCTGTGCCTGGATGGATCACTGGATAATGAAACGATTGAGTATTTTAAAGTACACACCGATAAAAAATTCATTTGCCTGGAACGGGCATTGGATACCACGAAGAAATATAATTTGAAACATTTTATGGGAGAAATGTTCAGTGCGTTTTAATAAAGAATGACACCAAAAGAACAATTTTGTAGAATATTAAGAGAACGATCAGCAGAGCATTTATCTGCCGGAAGACTGATATTTGCCAATGGACTTTATGGACAGGTCATATCCATTTTGCGGCAGGAATTAGATTCGATGGTCAGGGTAATTTTTCTTTTGAACCAGGATTTATCGATCCGACAACACCTTATTGGTCAGACGTTGCTGAACACGAAATGGACGCTGCCAAATTCACGAACCAATGTAAGCGACAGGAATATGGTTGATTTAGCCAACAAACTGTATGGCTGGACAAACTCCGTTTATAAATTAGGGTGTGCCTTCATACATCTTTCACCATTGGCGGACTATAGAAATAAAAATCCGTTTCGACAGTTATCATCTATTGAAATAAAATATATCAAGCAACACTTGCATGAGTACCATAATTTCCCTTTAACCGACGATTTGAGCATAGCGACAGTTAGCCCATATTTATTGAAGGTACTCGATAAAGTTTCCGATAACCTTGAATGCTATATTGTCGATTTAGAAAGCGACAGTGTCGGTACAATTTAGATATGGCTAGGTTTCTTCTTAATAAAAGCTAAGATTTCAACTTTTGCTGCTTGTATCCTATTAATAATAATATCGATTTCCTTAGGAGTAAACCACTTGCAATTTGGACTATCGCGATATTCCATTAAACCAATTGCATAGCTGTATTCCGATTTGTTAGTTGCCTGTATTGTAGGGTAATGAGCAAATTGATTTCTGATTGAATTTAAATATGCTAATTCCTCTAGCAATTTTTTGTGGGGGTGGCTTTTTTTCTTTGAGGGCTCAAAACCATCTTCAATTGCCCGGTTCACCAGAATGGTTTTTACAGATGTTCTTTTGCTGTCAAAAGTCATTCTATCAAAAACGATATTTTGCATTTTTTGCCGATAGGCACTGTCAGTGGAAAATTCAGCAGCCAGTAAGGCCTCAATGTTCTTTTCAAACATAGCAAAATGCGCAATTATTTTACCCCGTACTGCATAAGTTCTTTCTTCATAGTGTGGGTCAAAATAATCCGGATCAAAATTTTCCATTCGTGCCATATTTAATTTGCAAGCTTCACTAATATAGTGAGTATTTTTTTGCCATTGTATTAAGGTGCCAGGTATCGCCTGAGTTGTGAACTATAAGCAGCGACTTGCTGAAATTAGAAATACGTTGAGCAGTGGCTCAACTAATTAGCATCAAAACAATTAGTAAAATTGAAATTGTACATTTACTAACCTAATGCCTTGCCAATGACAGTAAATAGTATTACACACGAGGAAATTGAACTGCTCAACCCTGATCAATTAATTGACCTGTTGGATATCTTAATTGCCGGTGAAATAGCCCTTCACTATCTGCCAGGAGAAGTTGATAAAGCTATAGTACCAAGACCAATTCGTGTAAAAGACGGTGGTGAAGATGCTTACGTCAAGTTGGACCTTGACCCTGCAAAGAAAATAACTTCGCGCTGGCTAAAACAAGCCTATACATCCTTTCAAGCAAAAGCCACCGATTTGAGTGACACCCAGTGTTACGATGAAGTTGTGAAAACCGATCGATCTAAAGGCAAATTCTTAAAGCCAAGAATTCAGGATTGTGTTGATAATAAAGGAGAGTATGTCTTGTTTATCCGAAAAGCCTACACTTCACAAGCAATAAAATTGCGGGAAAAAAAGATTAGAGAAGCTTTTTCAGATTGTGGCGTAATTGGGGCAGACAAATACCCTATCCGAATTATTGGTGGAAATGAAATTGAAAAATGGGCAAATACCAATATAGCGGCCGTTACACATATTCAAATGTGTAGGAAAATTACTAGGCCACTATTATTTCGAACTTGGAAGGAATGGAAAAAGGAATTCGATACAAACAAAAGATACGTATATCAAGAAAGTGATTACCTAGCTAAAAAATCCGAAAATCTCTATGAACAACTCGAAAAGAATAAGATAGTTAGAGTAGTAGGACACAAGGGAATAGGGAAATCAAGGTTTGTGCTTGAGTGTTTTGATCCAAACCGGAGTACTTATATTAACACCCTTTCAGACCTGCTTGTATATGTAGACTTAGCTGTTGCCGATTTCAACGAAATCGGTAAGTTTATTTATTCCCAAAATAGCATGGAAGGGATTGTTGTCTTAGACAATTGTCCTGATGATTGGCATACTTCCTATTCTACTCCAATCAAAAGTGGTGGAAATCTGAAAATTATTACAATTTATGATAGTCTGGAGAAAAATTCCGAGTGGATAACTATCGACAGAATCTCACAAAAAGATACTGTCCGAATGATTTTAGAGAGTTGCTTTAAAGGATTCGAAAAAAGTCAGATTGATCACCTGCTTAAAATCACAGAAGGATTTCCTGAAATGATACCATTCATTGAAAAGGCAATTAACGAAACAAAACTTGATGTGTTCTTCAGTCACATTCCTGACGATTTCATCGAAAAATTTCTTTTCCCCAAAGGGATGGATAGAGAAGAAATGGAGCTATTTCGCGCTTGTGCCCTATTTACTGAATTCCCATTCTTCGATGACAAAATTGAAGATTTGTTATCGGAGCAACAAAAAGAAAAGATAAAGGAAGTAAATAAGTTAATATATACCTCCTTTGTTGATAATCCGCTAACTCACAACAAATTCTATAAATTTTGCAGAAAATATCGTGATGATCGTTCTCTATTGGAAAAAAGAGGTTTTCTTTATTCAGTTATTCCTGAACCAATTGCCGTTAGTCTTGCCGTGGATTGGTGGAAGGATCATGAATTCAGTTATGTCGAGAGTTTATTAGGTGACTTGATCAAAACAGAGTTGCTTGTCCCAATGATGGATAGAGTAAAAATGCTAGATCAAAGCGAGCGAGGACAAACAATGGCTGGAAAAGCTTGGGGGCCAAATGGCCCTTTCGCGACCGCGGAAGTTTTAAATACTGAACTGGGTTCACGCCTCTTCCGCTCAGTAGTAGAAGTGAACCCAGAAAAAACACTCCAAGGTATTGAAAACGCTTATGAGGAATACACTTCTTCGGATTTTAACTCATTAGTTAAACAAGGTAGAAGGAACTTGGTGTGGGCGTTGGAAAAACTTGCGTTTAGAAAGGAAACTTTTCATGGTGCATCAATACTTTTAATGAAGTTTGCGGCTGGTGAAAATGAAAATTATGGGAATAACGCAACTGCGCAATTTCTTCAGTTATTTCACATTCATCTATCTGGAACAGAAGTTGATTACAACGAAAGGTTAAAAATAATCAACTGGGGATTGCTACAAGGTGTCCCTGAATTCGAGGAATTATCTATCCTTGCAATGGGTAGTGGTTTACGAAGTCAAGGCTTTTCTAGAATGGGTGGTGCCGAAAGGCAAGGCTTTAGCACGTTCCTACAAGATTATCATCCCAAAAATTGGGTTGAAATAGCAAATTACTGGATTGCGATCATCAAACTATTAACTAAGCTATCAATCGAAGGACGCTACAGAAACCTAGCTAAAGACACCATTGCAGGATCTCTTCGAGGGATGATATCCAATAATCTGCTACCTGTTGTAAATGATGCTATGCTTACGATAATATCAAAAGATAGCTCGGTATGGGAAAGCGCAATCAAAAACCTAAACCTTGCGAAGAGTTATGAAGCTAATTTGCCTGAAGAAATTGAAACTATCAATAAACTTCTTGAATTATTATCACCGGGTAATCTTGCCGATAAGCTTCAATTAAAAGTTATTCTTCCAATTTGGGATCATAGCCCAGGAAATATACGAGGGGAGATTACTCAGCAAGCTGCAGAACTTTTGGCTGAAGAAATAAATGCAAACAATCTCGATCTCTCAGACCACTTTACAGCTCTATTAACTGGAGAACAGAGACAGACATATAATTTTGCTGCTCGATTGGCGAAAGGATATAGCGACCTAGATCAAATTATTGATGGAGCTATTGAGTCGCTTAAACGAATTCCAAAGGAAAAACAAAATCCATCTCTAATTGCAGGGATTATGTCAGTTGTAAAGCCCTCTAAACAGCGAGAAATAATAGCTAAGATTACAGAGGCTCCTGAGATATCTTTTAACAAATTCTTTTTGCTGCGTTTGATTGATCCCCAACTTGAAGAGGTCCTATCATTATTTGATCTTGTCGATAAAAATGAAGCTGATATAAGTCACTTCTCTGCTCTTCAGTACGGGCGAATGCTAGAGAATTTATCGACAGAGTCAATTTTAGAAATTTGTAGTAAGATTGCAAGTTATGGACAAAAAGGTGCTTGGACTTCTTTCATTATCTTGGCTACTTATTATTATAGTAACGAGGAAAAATGGTTAGAAATGAAGGGTTTTATCCGACAGCTAACGATGGAAAAGAACTTTTTACTAGATATAAATAATCTGAACTCAAGTGATAGCTACCAATGGTCACAAGCAGTTATTAAATTATTAGACGGTACTTCTGACACAGAATACGCGATCTCGATAACCAAGCAATTTATTTCTGGACTTAATACTCGGTCTTTCCCCTATTTCGATCACTCGATAAAAGAGTTTGTAAACATTTTATTTCAACAGTATTTCTCAAACATCTGGCCACATTTTTCCAAAGCGCTAATTAGTTCAGGAGAAATTTTCATGGCATTAAAAGAAGTTGTCGGTTCTCATAATGGTGCAAACGGATACCCAGGACTCTTACAATTCGCTGATGCAAAAGTTGTGGTTGATTGGATCAAAAAATCTGGAGAAAAAGCTATGCGGAGAATATCCTATATAATGCCTTGTTTTGGCGAGAAAGATTGGCATCCTTTCGCAAAAAGGCTAATCGACGAGTTCGGAGAAGAAGAAGGGTTCTTAGATGAGGTTGCTGCGAATCTTGGTTCCTTTAGCATGGTAGGAAGTTCGGATCATTATTATGAAAGTATAATCGATATGATGAAAACCCTTCGAACTCACAAATTTGCTAAAGTCAGAAAATGGGCTAAGAATGGCATTAATAGTTATGAAAGAAGAATTCTATCAGAACGGTTACAAGAAGAATCAAGGAAATAAATTAAAATATAACCTTGTTTGATATTAATTTCGCTCTTACAATTGGTACTGATTTTAATGCGGTCGGTAAACTTAGCTTCAGTTCATCTTCCTTTGCAGTCGGCATTAACGCGCCTAAAATTATTCTTTTAATCGAATTTGCCGGAGCAATATACTGGCGTTCTTTTTCGGTCAACGGATAACCTTTGAAAATTGTGGACCGGTATTCACTTTCATGGCTCCATTTATTTAACTTAAATTGCCATTGGAGCATTGATTGCATTCCGGCGTCATATTTCGTTGGGTGGATCTCTGGTAGCTCTTCATTATATGATACCATTCCGTTGCCAGAACCGGTCTCTTTCAATAACAATCGCGGGTCGAATTCCACGCAAAAACCAGTATGGTTTTTGCCATATTCGTCCCAAAGTCTGGATTCAGATGGCTCGATTGTAAGGCTCAGCACGCCTAATAAATTATCCATCATATCTAGATCTTCCTTCGCCTTCATCTTTAAAAAATCCTTATCTCGTACGCGACCAGTTTTTACTTCTGCCATTGCTTGTTTTCTCCGATCCCTTCTTTTCATTAACGGATTTAATCGCCTAATGTATTTAAGATATAAACCCATTAGTTCCTTATCAGCTGCGTATTCCGGACCATACTGACCCCCCATTCCGGGCAAGCTGACCCACTTTTATTGGCATAATTGAATAAAGACCTCTTTTACAATTCGTTAAGTGGGGTCAATATGCCGGAATGGCATTTATTTGATTAGAAGTGGGTCAATATGCCGTTACGACATACTGACCCACCTGGTTTCTGCTTTAGATGCTTGCTTTGTGAATTAAATCACAGCGCATGGCAGCAGAAACTATCAATATGATCAAGTTAAAACAGATCTTTCTATTACACCAAAACGGAGAAAGCTACCGGCAGATTGCCCGGATCACGGGTACCTCTAAGAACACCGTTAAGAAGTATATCCGTACCGCTTTACTGAAGGGCAATCAGATTAATGATCTTTCTGTCAAGGAAGATTATGAACTTGAGAAGTTATTCGCTGAACCGGTTATCGAAAGCAGGGACAGAAACCTGGATTTGCTATCCTTTTTTCCATATATGGATGAAGAGATTTCATCGGTAGGTGTCAATCGCTGGCTTCTGTGGGGCGAATATAAGGCCCGTTATCCTGATGGATACGCCTATAGCCAATTCTGTTATTATTATCGGCAATGGCAGGAGCAAAAGAATGTCAGCGGTCATTTTAGCCATCAGCCAGCAGATAAAGCGTACATAGACTTTACCGGAAAGAAACTTCACATCGTGGAGCGTGATACCGGTGAGATGATCAGTAAGGAAGTCTATATTGCTGTTTTGGGTTTCAGTGGTTTAACTTACGTCGAAGCGCTTCATAGCCAGAAGAAAGAAGAGTTTATCAGTGCCACTGAGAATGCCCTTCATTATTTTGGCGGCGTACCGGGAGCCCTGGTGCCGGACAACCTAAAGTCAGCGGTAACCAAAGCGGATAAGTATGAAGCAGATCTGAATGAAAGCTTTGCTGATTTCGCTAATCATTACAACGTAGCAGTTATACCTGCACGACCGGCCAAGCCCAAGGATAAACCCATCGTTGAGAATATGGTACGGATCATTTACACCCGCATATTCGCGCCCTTGCGTAACCGGACGTTCTTTAGTCTTGCTGAGCTTAACTATGCTATCCGGGAACTGCTGGAGCTGCACAATGACCAGTTATTACAGAAAGAACCCCTAAGCCGCAGATCAAAGTTTGCTCTGCATGAGGCTTCCTTACTTTCCCCGCTTCCTGCTGATCGGTACCAGATTAAGCATTACAAGAAAGCCACAGTTATGAAAAACTGTCACATACAACTCGATAAACATTATTACAGTGTTCCTTTTCGCTTCATCGGTAAACAGGTTCTGGTTATTTACACCATCCATCAGGTGCACATTTTCCTGGACCAGGAACGTATCGCCTGTCATACCCGTGGCCTCAGGGAATATGCTTATACCACTCAGTCGGATCATGTATCCTCATCGCATCGTTTTGTGAGTGAATGGACACCGGAAAAGTTCCTCAGTTGGGCTGGCCGCATTAGTCCCGATGTTCAAACCTATATTGCTTTTATCCTGAACCAGAAAGTTTACCCAGAACAAGCTTACAAGAGCTGTATAGGCATCCTGTCCATGGAAAAGAAGGTGGGCAGGGAACGGTTGATCAAAGCTGTTCAGCGGGCTGTATTCTATAATATCTATAACTATAAAGCCATTAAGAAGATCATTGAAGGCGGACTGGATATCCTCTTTGACCAGGAACTGGTTGCCACCGCTCAAACGAGTATTCCCTTCCACGATAACATCCGGGGAAAAGAACATTACCAATAACAGATCATTTACACAATCCACAAATCATGCAAGAAGTACTTAAACACAAGATGAGCCAGATGAAGCTCTACGGTATGCAGCGAGCCTACCAAACGTTAACAGAAACCGGACAGCACCATACGTTAACTAATGAGGAGGCTATCAGCCTGCTGATTCAATCGGAATGGGAAGAACGTGAAGGCCGGAAAGTCGACCGGTACATGAAAAACGCACGTTTCCGCTATCAGGCCAGTATTGAGGAACTGGACTTTAATAACAGCCGTAGCCTGGATAAGACCCTGATCATGAGACTGGCAGAGGGTTCCTTTATCAAAAGAAAGGAAGATGTACTTCTGACAGGTCCCACAGGCGTAGGAAAAAGCTTCCTGGCCTCAGCTCTGGGACACCAGGCCTGTCACAATGGATACCGCGTAATCTACTTCAATACGCAGCGGCTCTTTGCCCGCTTAAAAATGTCAAAGGGTGATGGGTCTTACTTTAAAGAGATTGCCCGTATTGAAAAACAGGACGTACTTATACTGGATGACTTTGGCCTCGCTCCCCTGGATAATCATCAAAGAGATGCATTAATGGAAATCATAGAAGACCGGCACGGAAGAAAGTCAACGATCATAAGCTCACAACTGCCTGTAAGCAGCTGGTATGAGATAATTGGAGAAAGCACGATCGCAGACGCCATTCTGGACAGACTGGTTCATAAAGCGCACCGCATTGAACTACAGGGCGGTTCAATGAGAAAACAACACACCAAAACAGAATTATCGTAACTTTATAAAAATTGCCAGATCCGGCAAGCATTTAACTGCCGCCTTCGGCGGAAACAGAAACCGCCTTTAAGGGTGGGTCAACATCCCGGAACGTGGGTCAGCTTCGCCGGAATATGCAACAGATCCTTAATTGCTTGGATACCAGCGAATTCGTTATTTACGGACATAGTA
>JAZKHM010000162.1:0-1926 GCA_040385405.1 Bacteroidota bacterium
GCGAAGCCTGCACACAGCAGTCAGTCATTTTCAAGCGTGAAAATAGATTATCGGCCTGACCTGACGGGAAGGATCGGCGCATAACTTCATCGGTAAAAAATACTCTTTAACATATTTTAACAAAGGAATTATCACAGCAAAAACCCCCTTAGTAAATCCTGGAATATCATGTAGCGAATCAATTAAAACTTCTTACTGATTATCAGTTAATTACAAATAATATGAGTAACAAGAGCGCCTTAAAATTAACAAAAAACAAAACTTTAACTTTTGAACTACAATAGCCGAATGGTGATTTTTGCCTATCTGCGAAGCCTTTTTCATGCAGACATTTGAAATAAAAAAACACACTTATGAAACTTAAATCTTTCTTGTTATTTACAGTACTGGGTGCTGTTCTAACTACTGCAACATTTGCAAATACTCCACTTCCCACAAGAGCTAAAAATTTACTTGACGTCTTCGCTGAAAGCCACATTAATACCGACGCAAAAAGCCTGGAGAGGATCTTAAGCCCCGATGCGTTAATAAAATTTTCAAGAGGATACGAAGTACTATCTCAAGGCCAGTCAGCTGTTATCAAACTCATGCGTCAAAATCAAGAAATTAAGCAGAATTGCTCAACTAACTTTGAAGTTATTGCCAGCAGCGATGCAATGGTATTGGCAAAAGTAAATTTCGTGTATAAAGATTTTATTGTCGAAAACTACCTCACATTGGAATTGGACCGGAGCCAAAACTGGAAAATTACCAGAGTAAATAAGTTCTACCAAGACGCGGAATCAGTGAAAGTTCTCACAAAGGATTAATGCATTCCGGCCACAAGTTCAGAAGGTTCCCTACATTATACAGGTACTCAAATTTTAAATTATCAGCAAAATCCTCATCAAATCATTATGAATAATACCAATAAAGATGTCATTTCCGAGAGGTACAGCAGCAGATACACCAGAGGGTTTCTAAAGATGCTGGTAAATGATGGCCAGACAGAGACCGACAGATACATCGAGCTGTTTTATACCTCGAAGCATTACCAGGGCAGATTAGAGGCTATAAAATTTCTTATTAGCGTTAGGGGCAGATATTCTTTTCCTGAAAGTGTTTTTACCGATGCTTTAAGGGATTTTTGCTCCCAGGTAAAGGTTTACGTATTGCAGAATCATGATTTTCATACTTCAAAGGACCCTGAACTACAAAAATGTCTGGCCGATATTGCAAGAAACGACGAAAAAATACAGCTACGCGCACTTGCCTTGGAAAAACTTTCAGGGTATGAAACCGCTGAACACCATGATCTTTTTTTCGCGACCTCACTACTGAAAAGTTCCAGAGAGTCAGCCGCCGGTTTGAGGGGATTATTCAAACTCGATAAAGACAAGGCATATCAAATGGCAAAATTTCGCGCTGAGAGTTCGACGGGCAACCTGGATCTTGCGATTGCTGAAGTTTTCCAGGCGCAGGGAAATATGGAGGACCTCCATTTTTTTAAGAATCGGCTTAAAGCAAGGTCAAAGTTCAATAAAATAGATCTTACCAGAATCTATCTTCAAATGCTGGGTAATATTCAGATAGAGCCGGTAATTAAAAGCCATATCGTTTTTATTTGTGACGACATATCAGCAACAGAAAATACAGAACTTGTGCAACGTTTAATTATGGAATTATACCGCTTTGTCTCTGATCATAAAGAATTCCTGGCCCAAAATGACGGAGTTCAGGGATTCGTAAATAAAACCATAGATCTTCTTTTAGAAAAGGATTATCTTAAAAAAGAAAAAGAGATTCAATAGATACCATTTAAAAATGCATGCGCTTTTGAAAGCGCTGTATCCCCAAAAGGTATATTCGTATATCTAATTATAACGTATGCCTGAAAATAAAAAAGCCCGCCCGATTATCATCGGCCGGGCTTTTCAGTCTTTTTAT
>JAZKHM010000163.1:0-1454 GCA_040385405.1 Bacteroidota bacterium
AGGGATTCCGCCTTTTTGTATTTCAATAAAGCACGAGACCGGTATCTCCAGAAAAAAGACAGCGTTGGGGCAGGGGTGTGTCTGACAAATATGGCACTTATTTCTACCGACTCTGGTGATCGCTTCGGGGGGCAGGAGCTGTCGTTAGATGCGCTCTCGTATTTCGATGAAACGAATCCTGTACATCATGTTTATCTCTTATCTAATTACAATAATTTAGGGATTGCCACTTATAGTTTGCACCAATATTCGAAGGCCATTGAGTTCTATAATAAGAGCCTCCAATTTATTACAGACAGCGCTTATTCGCGAATTGTAAAGAACAATATCGGTAATGCTCTGCGGAAAGCCGGAGAATTCGATAAAGCCATTGCGACCTATGAATCTATCCTTGAAAAAGAGAAGGATACTATCAATCACGCGCGTATTCTTTCCAATTATGCCTATGTGAAGTGGGTTGCCAACAGGAATTACAATCCGGAGCCGGAGCTCAGGGAGGCACTGGGCAAGCGGATAAAAGCAGGAGATGTATGGGGACAGAATTCCAGTTATTCCCAGCTTTCGGATTATTACCTCACAAAACTTCCGGATAGCGCGCGGCTGTATTCCCTGAAAATGCATCAGACTGCGGGTACGTTAAATAGTGCCGACGATCAGCTTGAGGCATTGCAGAAGCTGATCCCGCTGAGTCGCCCTGAAGAAGCTAAGGGATATTTTAAACGTTACCGCTTCCTGCAAAACAGTCTGCAGACGGCGCGTAACACTGCTAAAAATCAATTCGCCCTCATCAGGTACGAAACCGAAAAACATAAAGCCGACAACTTATTGCTGCAGCAAAAAAATACCGAACGGAATGTTTGGTTAATAACGCTTGCATTTTTCATCGTTATTGGTACTGCTGCGGGTATTTTATGGTACAAAAGGAGAAAGCGGCAATTAGACTTAGATGCGGAGAACGCTGTCAGGGAAAGTCAGCTAAAGACGTCGAAAAAGGTACATGATGTAGTGGCGAATGGCCTCTACCGGCTGATGTCGGAGATGGAAAACGAGCCGGATATAGACCGGAGCAGGATCCTGGACGATATGGAAGACCTTTATGAAAGGTCGCGGGATATTTCCTATGATAAGGTGGCTATCGGGATAAATGGAAATGAATTTCATAGTTCCGTGAGCAGTTTACTGATGTCCTTTTCCACTCCCGACACCAGGGTCGTTATTGTGGGGAATACCGGGGAATTGTGGAAAGCCCTTAATCAGGAAGATAAGAACGACCTGTATTATGTGCTGCAGGAATTGATGGTAAACATGACGAAACACAGCAAAGCAGATTCAGCAGCCATTCGCTTTGAGCGGATAGGAGACGAAATCAAGGTTAACTATACCGATAACGGGGTGGGGCTCCCTCAGGAGCAGGTATTTAAGAACGGTCTGACGAATACGGGAAACCGTATAAG
>JAZKHM010000164.1:0-6349 GCA_040385405.1 Bacteroidota bacterium
TATCAATTTCATGACTTTAAGAAACTAGGTATAAGCGAATCAAAACTTGAAGAATGGAGTTCGGAATTGGGCTGGGAACCTCTTCTTAATAAAAGAGGAACTACCTGGAAGCAACTAGACGTGGAAAGACAAATTAGTGTCAATTCCAAATCTGCGGCCTTCAAACTTATGCAGGAGAAAACAAGTATAATAAAACGGCCTGTGATCGAAACGGAAAGGGGAATACATCTTGGGTTTGATGAAGAAGCCTACAGAAAGTTATTTAAGAAAGCTTAGCTCTGTTTCGCATCTTTAGATGTCATTATTAATTCTTTAATTTGTCTCTTTAAAATTTCTAGATGGGCAGATTAAAAATTTTTACACTGACGTTGATTTTATTCAGCGTAGTAACTGAAGCAATTTCTCAGCAAACTGTGGCTACAGGCCAGAGTACCCCGGCACAGCCGACGACAAATTACGACTATCATGATGCTTTTGGCCCTATCTTTTACACAAAGAATGGGAATGATATCAGATCAGCAGGCGGTCAGCCCGGGCCGAAATACTGGCAGAACCGGGCAGATTATAAATTGGCTGTGCGGCTTAATCCACAAAACAACGAGATATCCGGAACCGAGATTCTTACCTACACCAATAACAGCCCGGATAAAATGTCATTTATCTGGATGCAGCTTGATCAAAACTTATTTAAGGAAGATTCAAGAGGGCATGCTCTTGTACCACCTGCAGGAAGCCGTAGTGGATCTCGTGGACAAATCTTTGATGCCGGCTATAAGATAAAATCGGTTAAAATCCTGGAAACTCAGGGTGGAAAGTCTCTGGAAAGAGATCCTGAATTTTTCATTGAGGGTACCCGTATGCAGATATTTCTTCCAGCAGAGCTTGAAGCAGCGGGAGGGAAACTTCAGGTAAAAATAGAGTATTCCTTCATCTCTCCTCAATACGGATCTGATCGTATGGGAATTCTGGACACCAAAAATGGAAAGATATTTTCCGTTGCTCAGTTCTATCCCAGGATGTGTGTCTACGATGATGTGTCTGGATGGAATACGATTCCGTACATAGGCCCTAGTGAATTTTACCTGGATTATGGAGATTATGATATAAGTGTAACAGTTCCAGCGAACCATATCGTGGTAAGTTCGGGTGAACTGGTAAACCCGAAAGATGTTTATACTTCCGAACAGCAAAAGCGATGGGCAGCAGCCGCCCAGAGTGATAAAACTGTGATAATAAGGTCAGCAACAGAGGTTACGGCCCCAGGGTCCAGACCCTCAGGAAAAGAAGAATTAACCTGGCGATTTTTGCTCAGGAATGCCCGTGATGCAGCATTTGCGACCTCTGCAGCATTTATTATTGACGCTGCCAGAATAAATCTTCCGAGTGGCAAGAAATCTTTGGCTATTTCTGCGTACCCGGTGGAGAGCGACGGGCCTGACGCATGGGGCCGGTCTACTGAATATAATAAAGCCTCCAATGAGTTCAACTCTAAGAAATGGCTGGAATTTCCATATCCTTCTGCTACTAACGTTGCATCAAATGTGGGAGGAATGGAGTATCCTGGAATAGTTTTCTGTGGTGCGACTGCAAAAAACGCCGGGCTTTGGGGTGTCACAGACCACGAATTCGGTCATACCTGGTTTCCAATGATAGTGGGCTCGAATGAACGGGTCCACGCCTGGATGGATGAGGGTTTTACTACATTCATTAACTCACTAGCCAGTGAGGATTTTAATAAAGGGGAGTTCAAGCCGAAGCCCTATGACTGGCATGCGTATGGAAAGTTGCTTACTAACTCTGCATTTGAACCCGTAATGAGCAGTCCCGATAATATGAAAGAGTCAAGCATCGGATACCTTGCGTATTATAAACCAGCTGCCGGCCTGACATTACTTCGTGAGCAGATTGTAGGGCCGGAACGGTTCGACCGTGCTTTTAAAGAATACATCAAACGCTGGGCGTATAAGCATCCTACACCCGACGACTTTTTCCGAACGATAGAAAATGTAACCGGTGAAAATCTTGCCTGGTTTTGGAGGGGGTGGTTTCTAAATAACTGGAAGCTGGATCAGGCCGTTGCTGGAGTTTCATACGTTAAGAATGACCCGAAACAGGGTGCATATATTACCCTTGATAATCTTGAGAAAATGGCAATGCCTACGGTCCTTCAAATAGAAACCAAAAGCGGCAAGATCAGCCGAATTAATTTGCCTGTAGAAGTATGGCAGCGGAACTTAAGGTTTACATTCCTTTATCCGTCGAACGAGGAGATCAGGAGTGTGATTTCAGATCCCGATAAGGTGATGCCAGATTCTAATTCTGCTAACAATACCTGGACTGCAAATTAGAAAGTAAAAGTAAATAAGTAATGCGTACCAGTTAAATTTGTACGCATTACTTATTTAAAAAATGTTAATGATCCTTCGCGCCTGGCGTTGAATCTTTCGTGATTTCTTAATGCTCGAACGATCGGTTTTCCCTTTCCGATATACCCTGGCGACTTTCCTGACAACCTTTTTGATCTTTCTTTTTTTGATCTGCTTGTTTCGGGCTGAACTGCTATTTGCACTTTTTCCGAATACCAGATTAATAACGCTGCTTGAAATTGTGCTTGCTGATGTTTCACTTTTTGCTTCCGGTGCAATGGCCGCAAAAAGGAAAACAAAGATGACGGAGAAGATTTTCTTTTTCATAACATTCTAGGTTTGCTCACGGGTTCTTCAATCGTGTTAGTAACATGACGCAGAATAGGTATCTTAAGTTGCATCAGAATGAAAAAAGATGATGAATTAATATTCAACGTAATCCAGGCTAAGATCACTTAGTTTGTATATACTGAAGGTGGTTCATTACCGATTTTAATTCCGTATATGAGATGTTGTCGCCCAAGCCGTTTTTAGTTTCAGTGGTAGATTTGCCAGGATTCTGAACTATATAGGCCATAATTCGCGCGACTTTGATTTTTGGGACTATATCAAAAACAGAAATGTCTCCAGAAACGATATAATTAACCAGATGTGATTCTATTGTGCCTGTTGTCAAGCCACGTTCTGCAGCAATTTCGGGAATGGTTTTCCCGGATCTGAAAAGTTCAAGAGAAACTTGTTTCGTGTCTGGCTTTGTCCGAATTGGCTTAATAGGAATTTCACTTGTAATGCGTTCTACGCCATAATCACTGCAATAGGAATCGATAATTTCCAAAATCTCTTCTCCAAATTGCTTAACCTTCATTTTTCCTATTCCATTTATAGTCTCCAGCTCCGCGAGATTAGATGGAAGTATATTTACCAGCTCGAGGATTGATTTCTGAGAAAGAATCAGGTAGACGGGAACATCTCTTTCCGACGCAAGGTCATCTCTCCACACTTTAAGTGAGTTGTATAATACCGGATGTACAATGCTTTTGGAGACTGACGATTTTGAAATTTTGTTTAATTTGGTACCCGATTGGTCTATTTCTGAATCAGCTTTAGTTCGGAGGTAGGTGGAGGTTCGAAAGCCGCCTGAGCAAAGGTTCATTAGAGCCAGTTTGACGTTAACCTCTGTTGACAAGCCATCTATTATTTCGTCCAGGCTAGATTTTACTGCTTTATTATCAGTATCAGTATTTAATTCAAGCAAACCCACTTTTAGATCTGAGGTCATTTTTCCATGGAAATAAGTGCAGGCTTTTTTGATTCTGTCCTGAAGCCCTGCATTTTCCTCGGGAAGTAAATTCTCGGTGAGCATACTTCCTATTTGCCTTTTGAATGTTTCAGCAACCTCGTAAATGTTTTTTTCACAAGTATCTTTTAACTCCGAAAGCGAATTGTTAAAGCCGGGGTGCAAAGTTGTATGATGATCCTCATACAGTTTTCTTAATTGAAAAAAGAAACCTTTTATTACTGAGAAATCAAATAGCTCATATAAAAGATCCCGCTGAAAAGCAATTTTTGCCTCGTTCAGATCCTGCTCATTGGGTTGATTTTCGTTGGCATTTCTGCTGTACTCAGCTACTGTTCCATCGGTCTTAACGCTTTTAAAAGCTATCGGCGAGCGCAACACCATGCCTTCGAAGCTTTTGCACCGGCTCAATGCAACATATACCTGCCCGTGTGCAAAGGCCAGGTTGGCATCAATAATTGCCCTTTCAAACGTTAGGCCCTGACTTTTATGTATGGTGATCGCCCAGGCAAGCTTGAGCGGATGCTGGGTAAAAGTTCCGATTATTTTTTCATGAACTTCCTTGCTTTGGGGGTCCAGAGCATATTTAATATTGGTCCACTCTACCGGGGTAACCGCTATTTCTAATTGGTCACCAGGGGATTTTACATAGATCGTATCGTCATCGATATTAGTAACTACCCCAATTTTGCCATTGTAATACAGGCGGTCGCGCGAGGAATCGTTTTTTACAAACATGACCTGCGCTCCTTTTTTAATTTCGAGTTCAGGCACAGTAGGATAGGAGTATTCCGGGAAATCGTCCTGTATAAGCGCTGTGAAAACCTTTGCCGGGTTGTCTATTTCTGAAAGTTTTACTTCATTAATGTCGCAGGCTGTTTTATTATGGGTTGTAAGGATAATATAACCTTCGTCATCGCGGGGGTGAAAATCCGGTATGTATCGCTCATTTAGCTTATTCAGTACACTTTGGTCGATCTCATTTTTTCTGACGCTGTTCAGCAAGTCTATGAATTTGTCGTCGGCCTGCCGATAGATGTGTTTCAACTCAACACTGACCGGCTTAGTTTTACTTAATGCCCTGCTGCTGAAGAAAAACATGTTTGGATAATAGTCCTTAAGCAGATTCCAGTCTTCCTCTTTTACCACCGGAGAAAGCTGATGGAGGTCGCCGATCATTAAAAGCTGAACGCCGCCGAAGGGTTTATCATGGTGCCTATAGCGCCTCAGCACCTCGTCTATATGATCCAATGTATCGGCTCTCACCATGCTAATCTCATCTATAACAAGCAGGTCGAGGCTTCTTATAAGGTTTATTTTATCTTTGTTAAAGCGTTTATGCTGACCATTTTTATTTGATGTTCCGGGAATATGAGGGCCGAATGGAAGCTGAAAAAAAGAGTTTATTGTAACGCCCCCGGCATTGATTGCTGCAACTCCTGTGGGCGCAACGACCGTCATGCGTTTTGGAGATTTTTTTTTGAGATTATGCAGAAATGTAGTTTTCCCTGTTCCAGCTTTCCCGGTGAGAAAAATGTTCCGGTTCGTATATTGCACAAAGTTAAAAGCCAGTTCTAACTGGGCATTTTGTTCCATGATATTCAATTAGTTGATGCTGCTGCAAGATAAAAATTAAATTTCAGGGATCAGGTTGAACGACCATTCGCTGTTTAGTCCATACCGCTTACACTTCTAAAGCTTTTACGCACGAGCGGAAATGTACTTTTTGAAATCAATCCTACACCTGTATAGCACAAATGCAAGATGAATTAAATTAGCTCTGTTTTCTTGGGAACGGTGAAATGGTTTTAGCGAATGGGAATAGAGGATATAAATTTCAATTTCATTATTGGAATTGACCTGAAGGGTAGCGTAAGTGTTTAAGCGACCACTCAAAAATTAAAATAGCTTTTAGCATTATTAAAACTTATATCCTGAACGGTCTGACCCAACCACTTCATATCAGCCGGAAGTTCCCCGTTTTCTACGTCATTCCCTATCAAATTGCATAAAATTCGTCTGAAATATTCATGCCGGGGATATGATAAAAAGCTTCTTGAATCAGTGATCATTCCCACAAAACGACTAAGCAAACCCATATTAGATAAAGTATCAAGTTGTTTAACCATTCCGTCTTTTTGATCGAGGAACCACCAGGCAGAGCCAAATTGGATCTTGCCTGCAACGGATCCGTCGTTGAAATTGCCGATCATGCTGGCAATCAGTTCGTTGTCTGCAGGATTTAAATTATAAAGAATAGTTTTTGCCAGATGATCTTCCTGATCAAGTTTGTTAAGAAATCTGGAAAGAGACCTTGCCTGACTGAAATCTCCGATAGAATCCCAGCCAGTATCGGGGCCCAGCTCGTTAAGTTTCCGGGTATTGTTACCTCTCAACGCACCCAGATGATATTGCTGAACCCAACCTTTTTCATGATCCCACAAAGCAAATTCAAAAAGCAACGCCGACTTAAATTTCAATATCTCTGACGGAGTTACGGTTTTACCGGTTCTTAATGAGTTAAAAATATTCCTGATCTCCTGGTCGGTATAATCCTCTGCATATATATTTTCAAGGCCATGATCCGAAACAGAGCAACCGTTTTCAGCAAAGTAATCGTGGCGACTTTTAAGGGCTTTGAGATAATCCTCATAACTACCTACGGAAATGCCGCTAACTTCTTCCA
>JAZKHM010000164.1:6449-9585 GCA_040385405.1 Bacteroidota bacterium
GTTCTCAAACTGAGTATCTTCTGCTATCTGATCCGGTGGGAGATGGCAATGATAGTCAATAATGGGCATTTCTTTAGCGAAATCGTGGTAAAGCTGCTGAGCTGTTTTGGTTTGGAGCAGAAAATTCTCATCTAAAAACTTTTTCATTCACGCGTATCTTAATTGTTAATATTTTAAAGGGAAATTCCACGTTTCCATGGGATAAAATCTTCCTGACCGTTTTTTACAGCCTTGACCTCAACTTCACCGCTGGCTACTTGAATTACATAATTCAGAATTCTTCGGCCCGCCTGTTCAATGCTCTCATCGCCTTCGATAATAGTACCTGTATTAATGTCCATAATATCTCCCATCTTTTCAAACAGGGCAGTGTTGCTGGCAATCTTGACGACCGGTACTATCGGATTTCCGGTTGGGGTGCCCAATCCGGTGGTAAAAAGTACGATATTGGCTCCCGAGCCAACTTCGGCAGTTGTTGATTCAACATCGTTTCCGGGAGTACATAATAGGTTGAGACCAGGGAGTCGTACTTTTTCAGGATAATCAAGTATTTCGACAATCGGAGATGTTCCCCCTTTTTTCGAAGCGCCCGCTGATTTAATTGCATCCGTAATCAGCCCGTCCTTAATATTTCCGGGCGAAGGGTTCATGTCAAAACCGGAACCCACAGCCATTGCCCGATCGTTGTAGGTGCGCATAAGCAAAGAAAATCGTTCAGCCTGTTCAACGCTGACACAGCGGTCGCTAAGATTCTGCTCAACGCCGCAAAGCTCAGGAAATTCTGAGAGTATAACCGTGCCCCCTAGTGCGACTAAAAGGTCGGAAGTATAACCGATTGCCGGATTGGCTGAAATACCGGAAAATCCATCCGAACCACCGCATTCCAGACCAATGCAAATTTTGCTCAGCGGAGCAGGCTTCCGGACATGCTTATTAGCTTCCACGAGTCCTGAAAAAGTTTGGTTAATTGCCAACTGGATTAGATTATCTTCTGTTCCAATTTGCTGTTGCTCCAGAATAAACAATGGCTTATCGAATAAAGGATTTCTCTTTAAGATTTCTGCATGAAGTATAGAGACCTGGGCGTTCTGACAACCCAGACTAAGTATTGTTGCTCCTGCAACATTTGGATGGGTTATATATCCAGCAAGCAAGCCGCATAGGGTTTCTGCATCCTGGCGGGTTCCTCCGCAGCCGCCATGGTGATTTAAAAATTTTATCCCATCGATATTGGGAAAAACACGTTTTTGCTTTGGTGCGGAATTCTCTACATATAATGATCCGTTGGATAATGAGTCTATATTCCCCCCAGTCTTATACATTTCGACCAGATTTGATACCTGATTTTCGTAGGCGTTTCCTGGTGAATACCCAAGCGGAGTTGTTAATGCGTCTTCTAAAACTTTCAAATTACGATTTTCACAAAACACCATGGGAATAACGAGCCAGTAATTTGATGTGCCAACATTTCCGTCCGAACGGTGGTATCCGAGAAAGGTCCGGTTCTCAAATTCTGAAACGCTTGGAATATTCCAACTGGTTTTTCTATCGCCGGTTAAGAAACTACTTGCAGCATGTTTAACATTTGAAGTTGTAAGAACATTTCCCTTTTGAAGAGAAACCTGTGTTTTGCCAACCAGTACTCCATACATAATTACATCACCGCCTTCAGGAATATCTTCTGAAGAAAACTTATGTTTAGCCTGTACATCATCAATCAGTTTATAATACTCCCCCCCATTTGACACAACATCACCCTTTCTAAGATCTGCTAATGCAACTAGAACATTGTCGTCGGGATGAACTTTAAGGACAGTCGGCTTCATACAGATAATTTATTTGTGTTTAACCTGCCTAGTGCTTCCTGCACCCCATGTTCCATTATATCTTCTAAATAAAATATAACAGTGTCGGCGAAACCCGGAAATTTTGAAAGGTCTGTTTTCCACAGATCCTGATCAGTAAAGAGTTCGTTTACAAGCTTTGTGATATCTTTGTTTTGCCAGTATTTAAGGAACAAGGGTGCTTTATCGTCATCTATGAAATATTTATTCCCATTAAATTCACCATAATAAGAACCATTTTCGAAAATAGTAATTCTCATATAAAGGATATATGCTGCAAATCCGAAGGACATAAGACGGGGTGCCTGACCGAACAGCTCATAATGTCTTTTCAAAACAGGCAATACTCTCATCGTGATCTTAGCTGTGTAATTCGTACAGATACCCTGCCAATAGTGTTCAATATGGGGATTTCTGAACCGATCAAGTACACTGTTACTAAATTCAATGGCCCTAATAGTAGGGACAGGAAATGGAATAGCTCCTGAAATTTCTTCAAGCATTAGATTCGAAATAAATAATGACACTGCTTCATCATCCATTGCCTCTTTTACTGTTTTTATTCCTGCCAGAAAAGCGGGTCCGCAACTTAATGTATGGGTTCCGTTGAGCAGCCGTAACTTCAGCTCCCTGTAAATTTCGATATCAGGAGAAATAATAATCCCTGGGTCTGCCAAAGCAAAAGAAAGCACCTTTTTAACATGTTCATCACCTTCAATCGCCCATAATTTGTAGACTTCAGCCACGATTATCAGCTCATCTTCATACTCGATGCCGGGTGCTGACTGCCCTGCATGAGCATGTTTAGGCTTACCCGGAACAATCCTGTCAACAAGTGTATTGCAAAAGTGATTTGATTCTGTTAACCAGTTTATAAAACCTTGATCAAGCTGATTATGCCGCGCAAGTTCAATGACTATTTCTTTTAATTTCTTACCATTGTCAGGAATTAGTTCGGTTGGTAGAATAACCAATCCTTTGTTCTTGTCACCTGCAAAAATTTCATATCTTCTATAAAGAACAGCCAGAAGTTTTCCCGGAAAAGAAATGGGAGGGAAGTCGTTGATATGGTCTTCAACGAATTTGATTCCTATTTCGGTAGTGTTTGAGAATATCACTTCAAGATCCGGACTGCCCGCAAATTCCAGAATTTTACTCCATTCTTTCGATGCATCGAGAACCCTGCTTATGGCAGAAGAGATAATATTTTCCTCTATTTTTTTTTGATCGGATATACCCCGTACACAAATCGTATATAAGCAGTCCTGTTGTTCAAATTCCGATATTCCTCC
>JAZKHM010000164.1:9685-24128 GCA_040385405.1 Bacteroidota bacterium
TCTTACTAAAAGGGCTGCTTTTGTTTAATGCTTTTCTATAAAGCAATCATACATAGTTTTTCAGTAAAAGGCATTAAGATATCTGAGAAAATTTATGCAAACGTTGCCGGAGCCAATCCGAAGATAACCGCGAATTAATCTCGATAAAGATAAATTTGTTCAATGTTATATCAATCGGACTTTAATTTCGATCGATTTAGAACATTCTTTGGATCGAAATTTTGTGTGTATAACCCCAAATCGTTATAGACTACAGAAGTCAGAGTATTATTTGGGGTTCATGAATAACAGTAGGGTTATTCAAAAAAGTCTCAGTATCCAGTACCCTTTTTTCAAATTCAGTAACAGGATGTTTGCTTTCTATTAACTGTATAAGCATTCGTGTTGCAACTTGTCCCATTTCAAAGGCCGACTGCCTCACATAGGAAAACGATGGTTGCATGAGTTCAATCACATCAGAATTGGAAAAACCTGCTATTCCAATTTCCTTTGGATCTATATTGAAATTTTTAATTGCTGTAAGGAAGCAAACACTTAGGCGGTCACTGGCAACAAATACGGCATCCGGTTTATTTTTCATTTGTAAAAACGCTTTCACAACATCCTCTACTTCGTGTTGAAGCCTTCCTCCGTGATGACAATGTTTTACATAATCAGGATTAAATTTAATATTGTATTTTTCTAAAGCAGCCTTATATCCGCTAAGGCGCTCTTTTGTTATAGATAATTGAGGTGCGTTGGCAAGATGAGCTATTCTGGTTTTCCCAGCTTTAATTAAAAGTTCGGTTGCCTGAAAAGAACCCTGGAAATTATTTGATGTCACTTTATGTGTTTGTATTTCATCAATAATCCTATCAAAAAACACTATGGGTAAGCCTTTTTTATGCAAACTCGTTATGTGGGAAAAGTCTGTAGTTTCCGCTGCCATAGAGATCAATAACCCATCCACAGACCTGTTGGCCAGGTGATTCACGTTCATTACCTCACGTTCATAAGAGTCGTGGCTTTGCGAAATAATTACATTGTAGCCTTTCTCATAGGCTATCGATTCTATTCCATTAATTGTTTGAGCAAAGAAATTGTTTGACACTTCACATAAAACGACGCCAATGGAATAGCTTCTGCGATTTTTCAGGCTTAAAGCAACGAGATTGCAGTTATAGTTAATTTTTTTAGCATAATCGTTAACCCTTTTTTTGGTATCGTGACTAATTTCATAACCATCTCTTAATGCCCTTGAAACTGTAGAAGCAGATAGTCCTAACGCAGTTGCAATATCTTTTAACGTTACTGATTTGATCATTATCTTATCTACCTGTTATTTTAAAAGTTCACTGTTCACTATCTCCATCATCTTTTAATACAAACTGATTAGTTTTCGGTAGGATCTAAATCCTTTTCTATAAATATACGATGTAATTCCTAAAAGAAGCGATTCGCAGTAGTAAGAAATATTTAGAAACAAAGATTTTTGTGATTAAAAGAAATCTGAATTCCATTTGGTTTCTTTCGTCCGGCAACGATTGCATAAATTTTTTTTAGGGTATTCTCTAATTTCTAGAATTTACTTCTTAGACTTGTTATTACAAAAATAAAACCCCGGTGTCAACTACATCTACTTGAGAAGAAGAGATAGCCAAATTAATCAGTATCAATTTATTATTCAAAAGCATTTATGCGGAGGCCATTTATTGTAAAAGTGGTGACTGAGTTATGCACTAAACTAAAAATTAAAACCCTTTAAAATGATAAAATTTCTACTATTCAGGCGAAGCAGGCTTTGCTTTATTTTATTTCTCCTGCTGGCTTCGCAAGCTCCAGCAGCATTAAGCAAGGAAAATAAAACTCCCAGATTGATGGCAACCCGGTTGGAGGGAGTCAAGCTTTTGACATGGCCAATTACCGGGAAAGTAATTTCAAATGGTGAACCACTGCCAGGTGTTAGCGTAAGATTGAAAGGAACAGATCAAGGAACCACAACCGGTATGGATGGCAGCTATACTATAAACGTGCCAGAGAACAGTGGAACCTTAGTATTCTCCTTCCTTGGATTTGTCACTCAGGAAAAAACCTTTACTAGAGCAAGCACAGTAAATGTTACCTTAATTGAGGATTCCCAGTCATTAGATGAGGTAATGGTTGTAGGCTATGGTACCCAAACGAAAAGCCAGGTTACCGGAGCAATTTCGTCTGTTTCTGCAAAAGAAATTTCCGAATTGCCTATAACAAATGCTCAGCAGGCTTTACAGGGCAGGGCTGCAGGTGTGGAAGTGCTGAGCGCGGGCAACCGCCCGGGAGACGGTGTAAATGTCCGTATCAGAGGACGGAGATCATTTAACGCCGGTAATGATCCGCTCTATGTTGTGGATGGTATTCCACTTTCGGGTGGCATCAATGACATCAACCCACAGGATATACAGTCTATGGAGATTCTGAAGGATGCATCTTCGACAGCTATTTATGGTTCCAGGGGTGCAAATGGTGTTGTTATTATTACAACCAAAAAAGGAGTGCCCGGAAAAACCAGTATTAATTTTGATAGTTATTACGGTATTTCGAAGCCAATTGATCTGTATAATATAATGAATGGTGAACAGTACGCCGAATACAAGCGTGAGTCACGGAGGGCAATTGGACAATACAACGATGCGGATCCTGTAGCGGCAGATAAGAGACTTTTTGAAACGATTGAACTTGAAGGTCTTGCCATGGGACGAAATACTGATTATCAAGACTTAATAAGTCAAACGGGTGGTCAACAGAATTATCAACTGGGTATCTCCGGTGGAAGTGAGAAAACACGGTTCTCGGTTTCAATCAACCATTTTGATGATAAAGGGATACAAATAGGACAGGATTTCAAAAGGGACAATTTTCGGGTAAATCTGGATCAACAAATAAACTCAAAAATAAAGTTTGGGGTGTCCCTGCTAACCAGTTTAAATAAGCAGAACGAAGGTTCCAATCCATGGGGCATAACTTTGCGTCAGAATCCATTGGGTCAACCTTATGACAGTAATGGGAACTTGCTTTTCCGTACCACCTCAGATGGGTTGCTCACAAACCCTTTACTGGAGGTTCAGGAAAATGCCATGATTGACGAAAATCGGCGTACACGCATATTTGCGAGTTTATTCGCAGAATATAAAATTCTTAACAATTTGACGTATCGTTTAAATTTTGGTCCTGATTACTCTGTCCTTCGTTCGGGCCAGTTTCAGGCAAGTTTGACCAATTCACGTTCATCAGGTACTCCGTTTGCTAGAAATGATTATAGTCAACAGTTTTCATACACGGTTGAAAATATACTGAACTATAGCAAAAAATTCAATCAGGTTCACGACTTGAATGTTACTGGTTTGTTTAGTGTGCAGAAACAGCGCAACGAATATTCAAGCATCAGAGCCAGCGGATTACCATACGAGTACCAGTTATTTTATAATCTTTCATCTGCTCCAACGATTGAAGGAGTAGATAGCGATTTAAGTGAAAGAGGGTTGTTATCTTACATGGGTCGTATAAACTACGGATTTAGGGATAAATATCTGTTAACCTTGACGACCAGAATAGATGGTTCGTCAAAATTTGCAGGTGAAACAAGTTTGTTTGGGGATACTCAAAAATATGGATTCTTCCCTTCCATGGCTCTCGCTTGGCGGATTACAGAGGAACCTTTCATGAAAAATCTTTCAGCTATTGAAAATCTGAAATTAAGACTTAGCTATGGTCTTACAGGTAATGAAGGTATAAGCCCTTATGGAACACAGGGCTCTCTCACCCGAACCACTTATGCTTTTGGCAATAATGGAGCCTTCGGTTTCCGTCCAAATTCATTAGTCAATCCGGATCTTCGTTGGGAAACAACTGCTACCACCAATATTGGTCTCGATTATGGCATATTAAATAATCGCATTTCAGGATCCATAGAAGTGTATCAGCAAGATACATATGATTTATTGATGCCTAGGAATCTTCCTTTTACAAGTGGATTTGGCAGTGTTTTACAGAATGTTGGTAAAAGCAGGAACAGGGGATTTGAATTCACTGTTTCCACCGTTAATATTGATAAGGGTGGCGATGATGGGTTTAAGTGGTCTACCGATTTCAATCTTAATAGTAATGATGAGCAAATTGTTGAAATATATAGTGGAAAGAATGATGACGTAGGCAGCCTTTATTTTATCGGCCAACCATTAACGGTTTACTATGATTTTGAAAAGATAGGAATATGGCAAACAAATGAAGCTGCCCAAGCCCTGGCATATAAGCAGAAGCCTGGAGAGATCAAAGTTAAAGATCAAAATAATGATGGGAAAATTAATGCCCTGGATAGGGTACTGTTGGGATCGGATATACCAAAATGGGCTGGGGGGTTCACCAACCGCTTTGCTTATAAAGGTGTGGACTTGTCCATATTTGTATTCACCCGCCAGGGGAGTATGATTAGAAGCAGTTTATACACCGGTCTCAATGCATTGGCCGGTCGTTATAATAATCTGAATGTGGATTATTGGACCCCTACGAATCCAACTAATGCTTTCCCACGACCAAATCAGAACCAGGAAAGCCCGATTTATAGTTCTACAATTTCCTATTTCGATGGTTCGTTCACCAAGATACGAAACATCAGCCTGGGATATAATGTACCTGTAGGGTTTACTAATAAGTTGAAAATGTCGTCCCTACGTTTGTATGCAAGTGCTCAGAATCCTTTTATATTCTCACAATATGGAGATAATTTGGATCCGGAGCAGGCTCGTGGCAGAAGCAATAACAGGGAGCAAACGAATGAAGTAGGAATAGGTGTTCCTTCGATCCGCCAGTTTATTTTTGGATTGAACGCTAAGTTTTAATTTTTAAAGTCTAAATCGATGAAGAAATTTATATTAGTTTTATTAGGTGTGGCTTTGATAAGTCAGTCATGCGAGAAGGTGCTTGAAGAAGAAATAGTATCAGGTATTACACCTGATTATTATGAATCGGCCGCTGGATTTGAGGATGCAGTTAAAGCATCATATGAGCCACTTAGGACTTTTTATGGAACTGAAAGAGGTCTTACCCTTACCGTTTTTGGTACAGATACATACACTAAAGGTGCAGATGGAAGTTTCAAGTATATTAATGATTATACCCCTGATTTCAACTCCCAGGTAAGTTATATCCGGGATTTGTGGAATGATTTCTACCGCGCCATTAATACCACTAATACGGTAATTGACAGGGCACCATCTGCGAAGGTCCCAGAAGCAAAAAAAGCTGAAAGGGTAGCAGAAGCACGTTTTTTGCGTGCTCATTACTATTTTATTCTGGTTCAAACTTTTGGACCAGTTCATTTAAGTTTAAAGGAGACTACTGAAATCCAAACTGCCGCTACCCGTGCGCCTGTAAAGGCGGTATACGACGCAATTGTAGCCGACTTGGAATTTGCTATCAAAACTTTGCCGGCTAAGCAAAACGAATACGGCAGGGCAACTAAAGCAGCAGCTGAGCATATGCTTGCAAAAGTGCTTCTAACGAGGGCGAGTATCCCATCGGCATCAAAATCTGATGATTACGAAAGAGCCGCGATACTGGCTAAAAGTGTTATTGCAAATTATGGTCTTAAGCTTCTGCCTAACTTTTCAGAGGTGTTCGACCAGGCTAAACAGGAGCACTCAGAGGTTGTATGGTCGGTGCAATATACCAATGATTTGTTAACTAACGGCGGAGGTAATAGTGCTCACTTGTATTTCCTAATGGAGTATGACACTGGATTTAAAGGGACTACTCGAGACGCGGCTAACGGGCGGCCCTTTAAGCGGTTCAAGCCTACGAAGTACACTTTGGATCTATTTGACCGGGAGAATGATTCCAGGTATAATGGTTCTTTTAAACAAGTATTTCTTGCCAATCATGCTGCTAGTCTTGCACCAGGTATGAAATTGGGCGATACAGCTATTTTCGTTTCTCCGGTGAATGTTTCGGCTGCCGACAAAGCGAAAAAAAACTATCGTATTATTGACAGGGCCGAAGTACTTTCAGCCGGTAATTACCGTTATTTTCCGAGCTTGAGTAAATTTCTCGATCCGTTACGACTTTCCGTTCAGGAAACTAGAGGTTCACGGGATGTTATGGTAGCCCGATTGGCAGAAACCTACTTAATTGCGGCAGAGGCCTTGTTCAAATCGAATAAAACATCTGAAGCCCTTCCATTTATTAACGAGGTAAGAAAACGTGCCGCTTTACCGGGTAAAGAACTGGCTATGCAGATCAATGCTTCCCAATTAACGATGGATTTTATTTTAGATGAAAGAGCCCGTGAGTTATTAGGTGAGATGGATCGTTGGTTTGACCTGGTCAGAACCGGAACGTTAATCGAACGTGTAAAAAAACACAATCCTGATGCAGCCCCTAACATTCAGCCATTTCACGTTTTGCGTCCGATACCGAATGATCAGATTGACAGAACAGAGGGTGGTGCGGCAAATTTTCCTCAAAATGCGGGATATTAATTATGAACACGAAGTCAAAAATATCTCGAAGAAGATTTGTATCCCAGTTAGGCCTGGCAGCTATCGCGATGCCGCTTGTTTCATGCAATGCAGTTAATGCCTTAACAGCCGCCAGAATTCCGGGATTGAAAATAGGTTACTCTGCAATTACCTGGGGTGGAAACGACCTGTTAGCTATGGAAGATATCTCCGACTTAGGTTTTAAAGGGATCCAGCTACGTTCAAACATACTTAAGGAGTACGGCCAAAAGCCCTTAGAAGTCAAGGAACTTTTGAAAACACATAATCTGGAATTTTCTATGTTTTCAAGCGGAAACGCAAATATTAACACAGGAAATGATGAAGCAGTAATCCAAATGCACCTTGATAATGCGAAATTCGTGAAGGCAGTAGGGGGCAATTTCATACAGGTTACAAACTCATCACGTCCTAAGGACGGTGTCCCTAGTCAGGCTGATTTGAAAAAATATGCTGGTTTGCTTAATGAAATAGGTAAACGAACGATGGATATTGGCATACAAACGACTTACCATAATCACATGCACCAATTAGGGGAAACACCTCAGGAGGTAGATGTTATACTCGAAAATTGTGATGACGATAAGGTTAAGTTCCTGCTTGATATCGCTCATTACCATCAGGGGGGAGGAGATCCGGCTAAAGCAATACGCCAGTATCAAAAACGTTTAAAGGCATTGCATCTTAAAGATGTAAGACCAAAGGGTGGATCTGATCCTAAAGGTTACACATTTGTCGAACTGGGACAGGGGAAAGTTGACCTTCCAGCTGTATTTAACGCTCTTGATGAGATAAAGTTTAAGGGCTGGGGTATTGTCGAATTGGATTCGGTTCCCGATAAAGGAAAAACGCCCCGTCAGTGCGCTGAGATAACTCGGAACTATTTGAAAAAAGCCGGTATAATTAATAGCTAATTTGAATCGTTTCCCTATAATCCTGTAAAGTATCTGTTTAGAAAATAAAAGCATGTTTAATAAATTAATTATACTGAGTGTCGTTATCTTGATCATCGTTACAGGTATAGGTTGTCAACCGAAGATGGCTTCAATATCTGTTAACCCAAATCAGGTAATGAATACACTTAGCTCGATGGAAAAAAGAAACGGATGGATCCTGCTGTTCGACGGCAAGACTACTGCGGGCTGGCGTGGGGCTTACAGAGATGAATTCCCTTCCCAGGGGTGGAAAATAGAGGGGGGTGAATTAATAGTTGTTAAATCCGACGGCAGAGAAGCACGCAATGGAGGGGATATTATCACGAAGGAAAAGTATGATAATTATGAATTAACGCTGGAAGCCAAATTAACTCCCGGAGCAAATAGCGGCGTTAAATATTTCGTAACTGAAAGATTGCCAAAGAGTCCCGGCTCTGCAATAGGGCTGGAATTCCAGATCCTCGATGATGATTTGCATCCGGATGCCAAAATGGGTAAGAATGGAAATCGTACTATCGGTTCGCTTTATGATCTGATACCGGCACGTTCAAAGAATAAACGGCCTATAGGAGAATGGAATCAGGTTCGCATAATTTCTAAAAATAACAAGGTTGAACATTGGCTGAACGGAAGTAAAGTCGTCGAGTTTGAACGTGGAAGTCCGGCCTTCCGGGCGCTTGTAGCGGAAAGTAAATATAAAAATTTTGAAGGTTTTGGTGAGGCGACTGAAGGGCATTTGCTGCTTCAAGATCATGGCGATGAAGTTCATTATCGCAACATCAAGCTTCGTAAACTATAAACACGTCCGGACAAAAAAAACTTATCCGGATGCAGTATTAACATCATTAAAATAAATTTATATCAACATGGAAAACGAATTAGAAAATTCACGGCGTGATTTCATTAAGAAGGCTTCAATAGGCGTGGGAGCATTAAGTTTGGGAGCTATGGGCTTTAGCGCCAAAAGTTACGCCAGAATAATTGGAGCGAACGAACGTGTGCAGGTAGGTATTGTAGGATTCTCTAGTCGATTTAAGAGCTCTTTGCTTCCTTCATTTATGAATCATGCAAAAGAATTAAATTTCGAGTTTGTCGGCGTTTCAGATATCTGGAACCGGCGTCGTGACGAGGCCGAAGCTTTTGTAAAGGAAAAGACTGGCCAAAGCATCCGAAAGTTCCGGAACAATGATGAACTCTATGCTTCTAAAGATCTGGATGCGGTTATTATTAGTACCGCAGATTTTCAACATGCACTGATGGGTGTTGAAGCTGTCCGTAACGGAAAGGATGCTTATGTTGAAAAGCCGATGGCGGAAACATTGGAAGATGCTAAGGCGATTTTGAAAGCTGTAAATGAAACCGGTAAAATCGTACAGATTGGATCGCAGCGTCGTAGTGCACCAAACTATATAGCTGCTAATGAATATATCCGTTCAGGCAAGTTTGGCGATATTACAATGGTTGAAATGTGCTGGAATGTAAATCAGCCTGGCCGCTGGCGGGTACCCCTGGTAAAAGAGATTCGCCAGGAAGATACTGATTGGAATCGTTTCTTAATGAATCGGCCGAAAGTTGCATGGGATCCGCGCAAATATCTGGAGTTCCGCTTGTTCTGGCCTTATTCTTCTGGTATCCCAGGTCAGTGGATGTCACATCAAATTGATACTGTTCACTGGTTTACTGGCTTAGATCATCCTCGCAGTGTGGCTGCTAATGGTGGTATTTACATGTGGAAGGATGGCCGTACCAATGCTGATACTATGACTGCAGTATTCGATTATGGACCTCAAAAAGACATGAGTAAAGGCTTCCAGGTAGTGTTTTCGTCACGCTTCCACAATTCTGCGGGCGAGACAAAGGAACTTTACTATTCTAATGGTGGTATGATTAATTTGGATACAAATAAAATCACTCCTGAGGGAGGCTTAAATGCAAGGATGGCTGCTGAAATGGGTATGAAGCCCAATTTGCTGGAGCCTGCTACATTGGCTAATGCCGCAAAAATGGAAACCGGTGCAAATACCGGTGGCGACCAAATGACTTCTTTGCACATGCGGAACTGGATGGAATGTGTCCGCAGCCGGAAAACACCTAACGCTTCTGTAGTGGCGGGATATAATCATTCAGTTGCAAATATCATGACGCGCACAGCTTTGGAAACAGGGAAAAAAGTAACTTTTAATGATGCCAAGCAGCAAGTAGTTATCGGATAATTCCAACTTCCAAACATAACTGACATAACTCTGCTTTGTGCAGGGTTATGTTTTTTCTTTAATTGCTTTCAACAGCAATAAGATGCCTTGAAAAAGCAGGCTTTTTAAAATTCCTAAGACAATAAAATATGACAAAAAATTTCTTTGCATTATTCTCGCTTGTAGTATTAGCGATTGTAGGCCTTACTGGTTGTAATTCCCAGATCGCCCGGGGTAAGACAGAACGTTTTAAAATAACCGAAAATAAGCTCGGGAAACGCATTGACATTTCTGTAGATGGCAAACCATTTACCTCATATATATATCCTGATGAATTGATGAAGCCTGTATTGTATCCTTTACGTACTTCTCAGGGAACCTTGATTACGCGAGGTTGGCCGATGGATCCTCGTCCAGGAGAACGGGTAGATCATCCTCACCACGTTGGCCTTTGGTTTAATTATGGTGATGTTAATGGTCTTGATTTCTGGAATAACTCAACTGATATCCCTGCTGCCAAAAAAAATGGGTTTGGTACAATTAAGCATGCTGCCGTCCGCAAAATGACGGGGGGTGATAAGAGTGCAGAATTGGAGGTTACCATGGACTGGCAAAAGCCCGATGGAACGAAATTGCTTTCTGAAGAAACTAAATTCATTTTCAGTGATGCCGGGACAACACGCATTATTGAGCGTATCACCACGCTTACGGCATTAGGAGAAGACGTATCTTTTAAGGACAATAAAGAGGGACTCCTGGGCATCAGATTGGCAAGGGAGCTGGAACATCCGTCAAAAAAGGCGGAAATATTTACTGATGCCACAGGTAAAGCAACGAATGTTGCTCAACTTAATAATGAAGGTATTACGGGCAAATATCGCAGCAGTGAGGGAAAAGAAGGAGATGACGTATGGGGTACCCGGGGTAGTTGGGTGAATCTTAATTCAAAGATAGGATCAGAGCCAATTTCATTGGTTATTTTAGATCATCCTTCCAATATCGGTTATCCAACGTACTGGCATGCCAGGGGTTACGGATTGTTCGCTGCCAACCCATTGGGTCAGAAAGAGATGAGCGCAGGTAAAGATGTATTAAACTTTAAATTGCCAGCAGGGAAGTCAGTTACTTTCCGATATAAAGTGCTTATTCATTCAGGAAATAATCTTTCTGATGAACAGGTTAAAGCTGAGTCTAGCCGTTTTGCAGCTCAGAAATAATTATTTTATTTATTGCTGCCCGTTTAAAATTAAAATATGTTATATATGAAAAGATTAATCTTCTCTTTGTCATTCATGATAATTGCGACGGTAAACATACATTCCAACGTTATGGCCCAGGTAAAACAAAAACCTGTTTTAAATCATATCGCGTTATATGTCTTCGATCTTAAAAAGAGTACCGAGTTTTACAGAGATATTTTGCAATTGGATGAAATACCAGAGCCCTTTAAGGATGGAAAGCATACCTGGTTTAAACTGGGAGAGTATAGTCAGCTTCATCTTATTGAAGGTGCGAAGCAAATTCTTCCTCATGAGAAAAGCTCCCACTTATGTTTCAGTGTAAAATCTTTAAAAGAATTTATAACACTCCTGGATAAAAGAGAAATTGAGCGTGTAAATATGAAAGGTGATAGTAGAGCACCTACGTTACGTCCGGATGGAGTTTCTCAAATTTATTTCCAGGATCCGGATGGGTATTGGCTGGAAGTCAATGATGCTAAATTGTAGACCTGGGCCGCAACAGTTTAATTCTATTTTTTTGATGCTACCTTTATTCCAAACAAGTTTTTAA
This sequence comes from Bacteroidota bacterium, assembly GCA_040385405.1. Lineage (GTDB taxonomy): Bacteria > Bacteroidota > Bacteroidia > Sphingobacteriales > Sphingobacteriaceae > Daejeonella. The sequence continues at coordinate 21,113 of JAZKHM010000164.1, forward strand.
TATTATGAAATTTAAATTTATTGTAACACTGGCAGTTTTGATTAGCTCAATCTGTGCTCCCCAGGTTTTCGCTCAATCAAAGAAGACACCATTTTATGAGATAAAGGTTTATCATTTTGAAAATGCAAGCCAGGAAGAGATGATTGATGACTATCTCAAAAATGCACTTCTACCTGCGATGAATCGCAAAGGAATAAAGAACGTAGGAGTTTTTAAACCCGTAAACAATAATTCATCTGAGGATAAGCGGATTTATGTTCTTGTTCCTTTTAAATCTACAAAACAGTTTACTGATATGCCCGAACAGCTAGCAAAAGACGCGATGTATACAGAAAACGGTAAAGCATATCTCGAAGTTGCGTACAATAAAGCCCCTTACAAAAGAATGGAATCTATATTTATCAAGGCATTTTCTCACATGCCAAATATGGAGCTTCCAGCCTTGAAAAATGAACTTTCAAAGCGTGTTTACGAGTTGAGAAGCTACGAAGGGCCAACTGAAAAAATGTATTCAAGGAAGGTGGAGATGTTCAATACTGGCGGAGAAATCAGTTTATTTAAACGATTGGGCTTTAACGCCGTGTTTTACGGAAGTGTAATTGCCGGCAGCAGAATGCCTAATTTGATGTACATGACGACATTTGAAGATATGACTGCACGAGATGAACATTGGAACGCATTTAGAGTTGATGAAGAATGGAAGAAATTATCTGCGATGGAATACTATAAGAACACAGTCTCAAAAAATGACACAATACTATTGAACCCAACAAACTATTCCCAGATATAGATCATCTGGGGCTTAAACATAGTTAAAGCCGGGAAAGCTGAAATAGAATATATCCCACCAACCATATTCAAGGGAAAAGTATAGCCTAAATTTGCCTTGTATAGCAACGGTTTCCTGATGATTGATAGTTGCATTATAGCTCACGGCTCCTTCGACTAAAGCTATTCCAGTATCATCGTTTATTTCAAAGCTGATATCAGAAATGACATAATTGCATTCTGAAAAGCAAGAATAGCAATTATATGTCGTCAGCAGTTTTTTCATTATCTGTTCTTTGCTGAGCGCTGATCCATTGGGAAGTATTATCCGGTCGCCAAGCTCCCATAAAATCTTATCAGGTTCTTGTTCAAACCAGGCCTTTATAAAGTTTTTCGCTTTATTCCCCAGATCAATTTTATGGTCCGGGTGAAACTCTTCGTAAATAAAGTGCATCATCATTCCTGGTATTCCCATATGAAAAATGGTTTCTTCGAAAAGTTCTTCGGTGATGAATTTATATTTGGTACGGACATCATATGAACCACCGAAGTCGACAGCTATATTATGCCTGAGGAGCATCCCATTTACTTCGGCAAGACAAGCTTCGAGTTCGCAGTCTTCGATTTCCGATTCAGGCTTCCATATAGGATTTCCTATAATATCACAGATCTTTGTTTCTTCGGATTGCAAGTAGCCATTCTCAAATTCCAGGACATTTTTGAGGAAAGCGTTTTCGACTTCGGCTGGGACGTTCCCGTTAGAAAATGTTTCAGCACCGAACTCAGCTTTTAATTTAAGTTCTAAAAGTTGGTTTTCCATCCGCAAATGTTCTTCCGGGTCGAGACCCAAATGCAGGTCATCATTAAAGTTATTTTTCATCTTCATAGGATTAGGTTGAATTCATGCGTTTTTCTAAGGCATGTATGAAATTAGTGCTTCTGCTATGGCTTGCAAAGTGGTGGTAGGATGTATTGAATAAATGGTTTAATACCGTTTACTAGGTCCTTTTTGCATCTGCAATTCTTATGGTTAAATTTGTGTGCCAGCTATGTTAAATGACTGATCATTCATTATATAAATCACCTGATCAGGAAGAAAAGGTCTATTCCCTGGATGACATTGATGCGTCCTTAATGTATAGTTATGCGAACTATTTGACATGGCTATTCGATGACCGGGTCGAGCTCATTAACGGTAAGCTGTTTAAAATGACTCCGGCGCCCTCTTCTTTACATCAGGAAATTTCGGGGAACATATTTTCAGTTTTTCACAGATATCTAAAAGGTCAACCCTGTAAAGTTTTTTACGCACCATTCGACGTTCGCTTTCATAAGGATAGTAAAGCGGACAAAGATATTTATACCGTCCTGCAGCCAGACATTAGTGTCATTTGTAACCCTGTAAAAATTGATAAGCGGGGTTGTATCGGTGCTCCTGATTTGCTGATCGAAATCTTATCTCCTGGTAACAATAAGAAAGAACTGCTTAATAAATATGCCATTTATGAAGAGTTCGGTGTTAAAGAATACTGGATCGTAAGTCCTGAAGAAAAAACTTTGCTAAAGTATACTCTGGATCGGCAGGGGAAATATCAGCCTTCTAAACTATTCACCTTAAGTGAGAAAGTATATTCAGCAGTCCTTCCCGGTTTCGAATTGGATTTGGATGTCGTTTTTGAGGAATAATAACAGAGTTTTAATGAATTACAAACACTCCCTGCCCGTGGCAAGATTTGGTTCTACTGAACCAGGGAGGAGCTTGGTTGTATCGATAATGGGTCCTTTTCCCGGCCATAAGGCAGCGTTTGGACGCGGAAAGTTAATCGAGCGAGGAACGAACGGAATTAAACTGGATTGCAGCGGCAGCTTCTGGCCTGGAAAAGATTCTTTAATTAATTGAAAGTGTTATAGGCCAACACTATCTGCCTACGGGCCGGCAGGCAGCAGAATGCCGGACTTGTTTTCAATTGAAGCATGCCTATGCTTTCCAAAAAATACTTTTCAATTCCCGCATCTCATTAATTGTGGCCCAGGCCTCTTTCTTCTTATCTTTGCATCGTAAAACAAACTCCTTAACATTGCCTCTCCCGACGAAGCAATTTTTTTCTCTTCAACCTCTTGAAAATCAAAATTAAATCGTACTTTTGCAGTCCCTAAATGAAGGCTGTAAAAAGCCCATGCAGGTTAAAAACAAAATAAACACTAAAAGGAAAAAATGCCTACAATCCAACAATTAGTTAGAAAAGGT
>JAZKHM010000165.1:0-66465 GCA_040385405.1 Bacteroidota bacterium
TTTAAAAACGAAACTACTGAGGAGGGTGAAGTTGAAAGGGAAGTGCAGCCTGACGCTAAAGAAAAGTCTGAGCTTCCCCGTAACTTCTTCACGTTATTATTTACCGAAGGCGTTATCTCGAAAGAAGCAGCGACCGATATGCTGCCCTTTATAATATTTGTTGCTTTTCTGGGAATGATATATATAGGGAACCGTCATTTCGCAGAAAGCAATATCCGGGATATAGATAGACTCGGAAGAGAAGTAAAGGAACTCAGCTGGGATTATAAAACACTTAAGGCGGATCTTATGATGAAAAGTACCCAAACTGAAGTAGCCAAAGAAGTTGACACCCTGGGATTGATGGAGCCTGTTGAGCCACCCAAAAAAATTGTTATTGCCGATGGAGAATTTGACTAAATTAAGATTCAAGAGCCAAGAACCATGAATCAGGACGAAAAGGTGTTTCTAACAACCAAACCCTTATAAGCAACAACCAGCAGACAACAACTAACAACTAACAACTAACAAACAATCCGTGAACATCAGGACCGACATACTACTTCGCGTGTACATAGCTTTTGGGCTTATTGTACTATTAGCGCTTGCGGTCTTGTTTAAGCTTTTCCATGTTCAGTACGTTGAAGGAAGCAAGTGGAGATCTATGGCCGATAGTTTGTCTACGCGGTTTGCAAACGTAGAGGCAGCGAGAGGTAATATTTATGCGGCTGACGGAAAAAGTCTTCTTGCTACTTCCGTTCCTGAATATGAGATTCGGATGGATTTGATGGCAGGGGGGATTGAAAAAGATGAAGTATTCTATGAAAAGATTGACTCACTTGCTGCCAAGCTTTCTTCTTTTTTTGGGGATAAGTCGGTAAAGCAGTATTCCCGAATGCTGCGGAATGCCAGGGTGGACAAAGCTCGCTATCTTCTTTTGAAACGCAATGTAACCCATCAGGAGTTAAAGGCTATCCGGAAGTTCCCGGTATTTAATATGGGGAGATATAAGGGCGGATTAATCTCTGTTCAGCAAAACAAACGGATTATGCCCTTTCAGAGCCTGGCGGCCCGAACTATTGGTTACAAAAATAAGAATGTACAGCCCGTTGGCCTGGAGGGAGCCTACAGTTCATACATCGATGGTGAAAGCGGGAAACGATTGGTTCAGCGTATTGCCGGGGGAATTTGGATGCCGGTAAACCAGGATATCGAAATCGCACCGAAGGAAGGTGCTGATATTATATCGACCATTGATGTGAACATGCAGGATGTCGCACAGCGGGCATTGAAAAAACAACTGATACTGAGTAATGCGGATCACGGTACAGTAGTTTTAATGGAAGTTGCAACTGGTGAAGTGAGAGCAATTGCCAATTTTAGCAAGGTTAGTGAAGGGGTTTACAAAGAGAAGTTCAACTATGCCATTGCCGGTAATCAGGATCCGGGCTCAACTTTCAAAGTTGCATCCTATATGGCCCTACTTGAAGATAAAAAAGTAGATACGAATACGATGGTAGGTACGGGAACCTATCCTATACCCGGAAAAATCATCACAGACTCCCACGGAAGTATTGGAATAGTAACGGTTAAAAAGGCCTTTGAAGAGTCTTCGAACGCTGCAATCGCCCAGCTTATCAATAATGCTTATAAAGGAAATCAGTCTGAATTTACAGACCATCTTTATCGATGGAGTCTCCATGAAAAACTTGGCTTACAGATTCCCGGGGAGGCCAAGCCAGTTGTGAAAAATCCTAACAACAAAAGCTGGAACAAAAACATGACGCTTCCCCAAATGGCATATGGCTATGAAATGCAGCTTACTCCCCTTAAGATGTTGTCCTTCTACAATGCCATTGCCAACAACGGTAAATACATTGCACCAATCTTTGTAAAGGAGATAAAGAGGTTAGGGAATACGGTAGAACAGTTCCATGCACGGGTTATTAACGAAAAGATTTGTTCTGATGAAACTCTTGGTAAAATCCAGGCAATGCTGGAAGGGGTTATAACAGAAGGTACCGGAAAAACAATTATTAAGAGTCCTTTTTACCGGGTAGCCGGAAAGTCAGGTACAGCACAGGTAGCCGATGGCAACAAGGGTTATAAAGCCAAGCGCCAATATCAGGCGTCGTTTTGCGGCTATTTCCCTGCTGATAATCCAAAGTATTCACTGATAGTGGTTATCAATGACCCGCGGAACGGGTATTATGGCGCTCAGGTGAGCGGACCAGTTTTTCGTGAAGTTGCAGATAGAGTGTACGCTAGCGACGTTAATATGTACGATGCGCTAAAGGACCAGAAATTAACCGGCAACATTAAGATGCCATCCGCGAAAGCGGGCGAGAAAAAAGCAACTCAAAGAGTATATAAGGCATTTGGAATAAAGACATTATTTGCTGCAAATGCAGATTATGTTACCGTAGACACGAATAGAGGAGTGGTAAATCCCGAAATTAAAATTGTTGAAGGTTCTGTTCCGGATGTAGGCGGAATGGGGCTGAAGGACGCACTTTATGTACTAGGTAATTCTGGCTTAAGGCCCATAGTTAGGGGCAGTGGTAAGGTTATGAAACAATCCATTATGCCGGGAACCAGAGTTGGAAAAGCTTATCCAATCGTTTTAGAATTGAATTAATGAAGATACTGAAGGATATTTTGTACGGTGTTCCACTGAAACAGGTTTCTGGTTCTACTGAACGGGAGGTGTCATCTATTGCTTTCGATTCGAGACGAGCTAATGCTGGAGGGTTATTTATTGCTTTAAAGGGAACCCTGTCAGATGGTCACGATTTCATTGAAAAAGCCATCAGCCAGGGCGCCTCGGCCATTGTATGTGAATCTTTACCAGCTATCTTTCAGGAGGGCGTTAGCTATTTTCTTGTAGATGATTCAGCAAAATCCCTTGGGATTATCGCGGCCAATTTTTTTGAGCATCCGTCTTCAAAGCTTAAGCTGGTGGGGGTAACGGGCACAAATGGTAAAACAACCGTGGCAACTCTTCTTTTCCAGCTTTTTCGGGACCTTGGTTTTAAATGCGGCTTGATTTCAACCGTGCAGAACCAGATTAATGATGTGATAATTGCTTCTACTCATACTACACCCGATCCTATTGCGCTTAATGGCCTCCTAAATGATATGGTCCAGAGCGGCTGCGATTACTGTTTTATGGAAGTAAGCTCACACGCGGTAGCACAACAAAGAATTTCGGGTTTACAATTCGCCGGAGGTATTTTTACAAATCTTACCCACGATCATTTAGACTTCCATCAAACATTTGATGCTTACCTGAAGGCGAAAAAATTATTTTTTGATTGTCTGGAGAGTAATTCTTTTGCGCTTACCAATATTGACGACAAGAATGGCATCGTTATGCTGCAAAATAGCAGAGCCCATAAAAAAACTTATGGCTTAAAAAACATTGCTGATTTCAAAGCAAAGATTATCGAGAACCATTTCAGCGGCCTGCTTCTTAACATAGATGGTGAGGAAGTCTGGTTTAAAATGGTGGGTAGTTTTAATGCATATAACCTGCTTGCGGTTTATTCGGCAGCCATGTTGCTAGAACAGGATCGTGCACGGGTGCTAATTTCTCTTAGCCGCTTAAGTGGTGCGGAAGGACGATTTGACTTTACAGTATCACCCTCCGGAATCATCGGAATCGTTGATTATGCTCATACACCGGATGCGGTTCAAAACGTGCTTCATACTATTCAGGATATCCGTACTGGAGCCGAGCAGGTAATTACAGTTATAGGCTGCGGAGGCGACCGGGATAAAAGTAAGCGGCCAGTTATGGCACAAGTAGCCTGCGACTGGAGTAATAAGGTTATTTTAACTTCTGATAATCCAAGAAGTGAATCTCCAGAACAGATTATTCATGACATGGAAGCCGGGGTAATGCCTCATAATAAGAAAAAGGCGATCTCAATTGTAGACAGAAAAGAAGCCATCCGAACAGCATGTCACCTGGCGCGGCCCGGTGATATAATATTAGTTGCCGGGAAAGGGCATGAAAAATACCAGGAATCCGCTGGTATAAAGCATCCGTTTGATGATAAGCAGATTTTAAATGAACTCTTAAACCTGATGAGCTGATGTTGTATTACCTGTTTACCTGGCTGGATCAGCAGTATAATATTCCGGGAGCTGGAGTGTTTCAATACATCTCCTTTCGGACAGGTATGGCCGTTATCCTGTCATTGTTTCTAACCACGGTATATGGAAGCCGTTTAATCAGAATTTTAAGCGTAAAACAGGTAGGTGAATCAGTAAGGAACCTTGGTTTGGAAGGCCAGATGCAAAAGCAGGGGACTCCAACGATGGGCGGGCTGATCATTCTTCTGGGAATTCTTCTCCCAACTCTTTTATTTGCCAGGCTTGACAATATTTACATTATTCTAATGCTTGTAACAACGGTATGGATGGGTACAATCGGCTTTGTTGATGATTATATCAAGGTTTTTAAAAAGGATAAAGAGGGGCTGGCCGGAAGATTCAAGATCATGGGGCAGGTCGGACTTGCACTGATTATCGGCTGGACAATGTACTTCCATCCGGATATCGTTGTCCGTGAACAGGTTTCTTTTCCTACTGTTTCAGACGCTCATGTAGAAGTGCGGAAAAAAGGTAGTGAGTTATATTATACCCAGGATGTAAAGTCAACCCAAACAAATTTTCCATTTTATAAGGATAATGAGTTTGATTATGCTAAGGTTTTAACGTTTTTTAATGAGGAGCTAAAGAACTATTCCTTACTGGTTTTCCTTCTCGTGGTTATTATTATCGTTACGGCAGTTTCAAACGGCGCTAATTTAAGTGATGGTATTGACGGGCTGGCAACAGGGACTTCGGCCATTGTAGGCATCACATTGGCTATTCTGGCCTATGTATCAGGAAATACCATTTTCGCGGAATATTTGAATATTATGTATATCCCGAATTCAGGAGAACTCGTAATATTCGCTGGTGCGTTTGTGGGAGCATGTGTGGGATTCCTCTGGTATAATTCCTATCCGGCGCAGGTTTTTATGGGCGATACAGGGAGCCTTGCTATAGGAGGGATTATCGCCGCATTTGCTATTATGATTCGCAAAGAGCTTTTAATTCCGGTTCTATGCGGTGTTTTCCTTATTGAGAACCTCTCTGTAATGATTCAGGTGACTTACTTTAAATATACTAAAAAGAGATTTGGAGAGGGAAGGAGGATCTTTCTGATGGCCCCGCTTCACCACCATTACCAGAAAAAAGGCTACCACGAGTCTAAGATCGTAACGAGATTCTGGATCGTAGGGATAATCCTTGCGATTTTAACTATTGTAACTCTAAAACTCCGTTAATGCAGAATAAGAAATATATCGTTGTTCTCGGCGCTGGCGAAAGCGGGGTTGGCGCAGCTTTGCTTGCGCAAAAGCAGGGGTACACGGTTTTTGTATCTGATATGGGTATGATATCCGGGAAGTACAGACAGGAATTGCAGGATGCGAACATTTCCTTTGAACAAAGCGGCCATACTGAGGAAAAGATATTGTCGGCGACGGAAGTTGTTAAGAGCCCCGGAATACCTGATAATACTCCCATTATAAAAAAGCTAATCGAAAAGGAAATTCCGATACTTTCTGAAATTGAATTTGCCGGCCGTTTTACGGATGCCAGGATGATTTGCATAACCGGGTCAAACGGAAAGTCGACGACAACTCTGTTAACTTATCATATTCTTAAAGATGCCGGATTAAAAGTCGGTCTTGGCGGCAATATCGGTAAGAGCTTTGCTAAGCAGGTAGCTTTCAAAAAATACGATTACTATGTGCTTGAAATCAGCAGTTTCATGCTCGATAACATGTACAACTTCAAAGCAGATATTGCTGTATTGCTTAATATAACTCCTGATCACCTGGACCGTTACGACTACAAAATGGAAAACTATGCTGATTCGAAGTTTCGGATAGTTCAAAACCAAGGTAGCAACGACATATTCATTTATTGCGCTGACGACAAAGAAATTCAAACAGGATTAGAAAAACGGGAGATCACTTCCCGGGCTTTGCCTTTTTCCATTGAGAAGACCCTAAGTAAGGGAGCCTGGCTGGAAGATCAGCAAATGATCATAAACCTTAACCAAAAAAACCAAGAACCACTTACCATGTCAATCACCGAATTAGCCCTTCAAGGCAAGCACAACATTTACAACTCTATGGCATCTGGCATAGTTGCAAAAGTGCTTGAATTACGAAACGAATCCATACGTAACAGTATGGGTAGTTTCAGCAACATTGAACACCGGCTTGAACATGTTGCCAAGATTTCTGGGATTGATTTCATAAATGATTCCAAGGCTACAAATGTGAACTCAACGTGGTACGCGCTCGAGAGCATGCCGGCGCAGGTCGTTCTTATCCTTGGTGGCGTGGATAAAGGAAATGATTATAATATGCTGAAGGATCTTGTAAGAACTAAGGTTAAGGGAATAGTTTGTCTGGGAAAGGATAACAAGCGAATTCATGAAGCATTTGAAGATGATGTTGAAGTTATAGTAAATACCTTTTCTGCCAGTGAGGCTGTGCAAATTGCTTATCACATGGCCAAGAAGGGTGATACGGTGTTATTGTCACCTGCATGCGCAAGTTTCGACTTATTTAAGAACTATGAGGACAGGGGTAATCAGTTTAAGAAAGCGGTAATGGAGCTCTAGTAGTTGCTAGTTGGTTAGTTGTTAGTTTGACAGGACCGAACTTAACACCTAATTTCTAGCCAACTGCCAACTAATGACAAACCAAGAAAAATGGAAAGACTCATAAATAAAACTAAGGGAGACCGCTGGATCTGGCTTATTGTCATCCTTCTTTCGGTATGGTCGTTGCTGGCGGTTTACAGCGCAACCGGCACGCTTGCCTATAAAAAGGGTGTGGGTAGTGAGCAGTTCCTTATCAAACATCTGGTAATGATTATTGGTGGTATAGCTTTAATGTATTTCTCTCATTTACTTGATTATCGTCACTACGCCGGGATCTCAAAAATCCTTATGATCATCACTATTCCATTGCTGTTATACACCCTGTTGTTCGGAGCTAATTTTAACGAAGCAAGTCGTTGGGTAACCATTCCGATTATCAACCAGACCTTCCAAACCTCTGATATGGCCAAACTTGCACTGATTACATTCCTGGCCAGAAGCCTGAGTAAAAAGCAGGAAAATATCAAGGATGTGAAAAAGGCTTTTATCCCAATTATGGGCTCGGTATGCGGGGTATTCGTATTAATTGCGCTGGCGAATCTTTCTACAGCTTTAATGCTTTTTGGCGTTAGCATTCTGCTTCTTATCATGGGCCGGATCAGTATTAAACAGATCACAATTGTAAGCCTTGCGGGCTTAGTTTTATTGAGCGGAGTAATGCTCCTTGGCCCAAGGCGCAAAACCTATATGTCCAGGATTGAAACGTATTTGCATCCCGAAAATGCAAATTCCGATAAGTCATTTCAGGCGAATCAAGCGAAAATCGCAATAGCTACTGGTGGAATTTTTGGTAAAGGCCCAGGAAACAGCACCCAAAGAAATTTTCTGCCTCACCCGTATTCCGATTTTGTTTTTGCACTCATCATTGAAGAATATGGATTGGTCGGGGGAGTTGGACTGGTTTTACTGTACCTGGTTTTTCTTTATCGATGTGTCCTGATCGTCACCCATAGCCCCAAAGCTTTTGGCGCCCTGCTGGCGGCAGGACTGAGTTTTAGCTTAACTATACAGGCATTCGCCAATATGGCCGTTGCCGTGGGACTTGGGCCTGTAACGGGTGTACCATTACCTTTAGTAAGTATGGGCGGCACTTCCATTCTTTTTACGAGTGTGGCCTTTGGGATTATCCTGAGCGTGAGCCGTGATATCGAGGAGAAGAAAGAGAAAAGCAACGAAAAAATAATTGTCGGCGAGATTCCGGCAATGGGTTAGATATGAGTAAACGTGTTATCATAAGCGGAGGAGGCACAGGGGGACATATATTCCCGGCAGTGGCAATCGCAAATGCGCTTCAAAAAATCTCGCCTGAAACTGAAATATTATTCGTCGGAGCACAGGGTCGTATGGAAATGGAGAAAGTTCCTGCGGCCGGATTTAAGATCATAGGATTAGATATACAGGGGTTTCAGAGGAAATCCTTACTTAAGAATCTGCTGCTGCCCTATAAAATGATAATGAGTTTGATTAAATCAAGAAGTATTATTAAAGATTTTAAGCCAGATGTCGCTGTGGGCGTCGGAGGCTATGCGTCGGGCCCTCTTTTATACACAGCATCGCTGATGAATATACCCTATCTGATCCAGGAACAAAATTCTTATGCAGGTATAACAAATAAAAAACTGGGCAAGCATGCAAAAAAAGTATGCGTCGCTTTTGCTGGAATGGAGAAATTCTTTCCTGAAGAGAATATTTTATTAACGGGGAATCCCATCCGTAAAGAAACAGCCGACATAGCCGGAAAGCGGGATGCGGCGTTTGAGTTTTTCCGTCTTTCGCCTTTAAAGAAGACCATTTTAGTAACAGGCGGAAGTCTTGGGGCGGGAACGCTCAATAATAGTATGCTGGCCGGTTTAGACAAAATTGTTGCGGAGGATGTTCAGCTGATATGGCAAACAGGAAAGCACTATTATCAGACTATTCAGGAAAAATTAGCAGGAAACCAACATGATAATGTCAAGGTTCTCGAATTTCTTCAGAAGATGGACCTGGCATATGCAGCGGCAGACGTAATTATTTCACGCGCCGGTGCTGGGACAATAGCTGAATTATATGTAGTAAAAAAGCCCGTGATATTAGTTCCGTCTCCTAATGTGGCCGAAGATCACCAGACCAAAAACGCTATGGCCTTAGTTCAGAATGGTGCTGCGGTATTGGTTAAGGATACAGAAGCTGAACAAAATCTAGTAGACACTGCTTTACTGCTACTTAAAGATGAAAAGAAATGTGAATCATTGTCTGCCAACATTGGTAAAATGGCCTTACCGGATGCAGATGAAGTAATTGCCAGGGAAGTATTAAAAATTGCTAACTAAAAGTATCACCATATTATGGAGTTAGAAAATATTAACAGAGTTTATTTGATAGGAATCGGCGGGATAGGTATGAGCGGTCTTGCGAGGTATTTTAAGAGACGTGGCTGTGTGGTTTGCGGTTACGATAAAACCTGTAGTCCATTAACGTCTGCATTAATGAACGAGGGAATTCCGGTCGTTTTTAACGATGAAGTGGATAACATCCCCGTGAGTTTTATGGAAAAAGATCCACATACTTTAGTGATATATACTCCTGCGATTCCCGTGAACTCTCCGGTACTGAACCACTTCAAATCGGGCGGATTCGTGTTAAAAAAACGATCTGAGGTGCTTGGCATAATAAGCAAAGGTATGTTTACCATAGCTGTGGCTGGAACACATGGAAAAACCACCACTTCCAGCATGATCGCTCATGTATTAAAAGACAGCGGTTACGACTGTTCCGCCTTTCTTGGAGGTATTGCTAGTAATTACAACAGCAACGTGTTGTTCGGAGATAATAACACTATGGTTGTGGAAGCAGATGAATTTGACCGGTCATTTCTGACCCTTCATCCAGACATTGCAATTGTCACATCCATGGATGCCGATCACCTCGATATTTATGGAGATAAAAGCCACCTCGTTGAATCATTCAAACAGTTCGCGTCACAACTTAAACCGGGCGGCACTCTGTTGTACCGTAAAGGCCTCGACCTGGATAATGGCAAAACGTATGCAGCTAACGTTGTCGCAGATGTGCAGGCCGTTAACGTACGCGTCGAGAATGGCAGTTTTCATTTTGATTTCAAAAATGGCGAGCTGATTATTGAAAACATTGAAATGGGATTACCCGGTCTTCATAATATTGAGAATGCCGTAGCTGCAATCCAGGTGGCCCTGCATCTGCAAATCAGCCCGGACAAGATCCGTACTGCTTTAGGCAATTTCAAAGGTGTAAAACGCCGCTTCGAATATATCGTAAAAAGCGAGAGCCATATATACATAGATGACTATGCACACCATCCCGAGGAGCTTCGTGCATGCATCCAGGCAGTTAAAACACTCTATCCTGATAAAAAACTAACAACTGTCTTTCAGCCGCATTTATTTACACGAACGAGGGATTTCGCTGAAGGATTCGCCGAAGTCCTGGGCTTGACGGATGAGTTAATTATGTTGGACATTTATCCGGCCAGAGAATTGCCCATACCGGATGTAAATTCTGAAATGATTCTGAAAAATATAGATCTCAAAGGCAAGTGCATACTTAGTAAACGCGAGGTGATAGACTTCGTCAGAGAACAAAAACCCGAGCTTTTGCTCACGGTGGGAGCAGGCGATATCGATACATTAATTGAACCCCTGAAAAAGGCCTTAGAAAATGCTTAAAAAGATTAACTGGAAGCTGATTCTATACTGTTTGACCTGGGTGGTGTGTCTCTGCGGGTTGGTTGTACTGATGAGTTTCATTAGCGTCAAAAAGACTTCACAGCCATGTACCGACATGAAAGTGATGCTTCCGGGGAATAATAATTTTATTGAGCGCGATGAGGTCGACAGGATTCTGCTTGAGAATAGCGGAACTCTGGTTGGAAGGAAACTGAACGAAATTAATATACATAAGCTGGAGAACGTCCTGAAAGCTAATCCATTTATTGAATATGCAAAGGTGTTTGCTGATATGAACGGCGTTATCCATGTAGACATTCGTCAGCGCAAGCCGTTAATACGAATTATAAATATGGCTAATGTAAATTTCTATATTGATGAAAAGGGGTTTAAGATTCCGATGTCAGACAATTATACCGCCCGGGTGCTGGTAGCTAACGGGTTGATTAATGAAGATTTTACGGGCAAGGTCGACACTCTTTCATCACAACTTGCCCGCGACTTATTCAGGGCAGCTCAGTTCATCAAGCGGGACACTCTATGGAACGATCAGGTCGAGCAGCTTTTCGTTAATGTCAAAGGTGACATTGAAATAGTACCGCGGGTAGGAGACCATAAAATAATTTTAGGGTCCGCGGATTCGCTGGAGACAAAATTCAGGAATCTACTGGTTTTTTATAAGAAAGCAATTCCGAAGGTCGGGTGGGATACCTATAAAACCATCAACCTTAAATATGCAAACCAGATTATTGGCGAAAAGAATATTATAGACAGTACGGCTGTTGCTCTCACTCAAGTTAAACAGACCGCTGATAGCATTCACCTAACTAAACAGGATTCAACATTAAATTAACGCATATAGTATGGACAAAAGTAACTCAGCTTCAGCCAAAAATTCACCAATAGTTGTCGGTCTCGACATAGGCACAACTAAGATTTGTGTTACCGTGGGGCGCCGAAGCGAACACGGCAAAATCGAAATCCTGGGTATGGGAAAGGCCGAATCTGCGGGAGTGACCCGCGGTGTGGTATCCAATATCCAAAAAACAGTGCAGGGTATAATGCTTGCTGTTGAAGAGGCAAGTGCCCAGTCTAATGTCGATGTAAAGATCGTTAATGTCGGTATCGCAGGCCAGCACATCAAAAGCCTCCAGCACAGGGGTATACTCACAAGAAAAGACCTTAATACGGAGATCCAGAGGAAGGATATCGACAAGCTTATTGAAGATATGTATAAACTGGTGATGCCTCCGGGCGAAGAAATTATCCACGTCCTTCCCCAGGAATTCACGGTAGACAATGAGCCAGGTATTAAGGATCCTATCGGGATGGCTGGGGTACGCCTCGAAGCTAATTTTCATATTATTTCCGGACATGTCAGTGCGGTAAAGAATATTATTAAATGCGTGGGCAACGCGGGACTGGAAACTCAGGAATTGATCCTGGAACCGCTTGCCTCTTCTGAGTCGGTGCTGAGCGACGAAGAAAAGGAAGCAGGTGTTGTTTTAGTCGATATTGGTGGCGGTACAACTGATCTGGCAATATTCCATGAGGGAATTATACGGCATACGGCAGTGATCCCTTTTGGGGGAAATAGTGTTACAGAAGATATCCGTGAGGGTTGCTCAGTAATGCGGAACCAGGCTGAGTTATTAAAAACACGTTTTGGATCTGCGCTTGCAGAAGAAAATAAGGAAAATGAAATTATATGCGTTCCGGGCCTTCGGGGCAGAGAGCCGAAAGAGATTTCTGTAAAAAATCTTGCATTTGTTATTCAGGCCAGGATGGAAGAGATCATCGAGCATGTTTATTATGAAATCAAGTCTTCCGGATATGAGAAAAAACTTATCGCAGGGATTGTGATTACCGGTGGGGGCGCACAGTTGAAGCACTTGCCCCAGTTAGTTGAATATGTAACTGGTTTGGATAGTCGTGTGGGTTACCCAAATGAACACCTTGCAAAAAATGATGTGCTTCCTAAACAAACCTACGACGAGTTGAAAAGCCCAATGTTTGCTACCGGTATTGGCCTCCTTATAAAAGGAATTCAGAAGGCCGAACAGATTGAAGATTCCGGCCGTCGTGCAGGTATGCCGGAGGAGAGAGTAGCCATTGCCGATAAGTCAAAAAAGAGCCTCGGCTTGTTTGAGAAGATATTAGCTTCAGGTGCGAAATTCATCAAGGATGATATAAAGGATGAAGATTATATCCGTTAAATTATCCACAAAGCGGGGAGTTTCCCACATAACTGACCATTGTGGAAAACCTATGTTGATAATTAGCTAATATTACGGCAGGAACTGTCAAAAGCAAAGATTTACCTAACTGATAAGAGATATGCAGTTTGAAATGTTAAAAGAAAAATCATCGATCATAAAAGTTATCGGTGTTGGTGGCGGCGGCGGGAACGCTGTAAACCATATGTATCGTCAGGGTATTACAGGTGTGGATTTCATCATTTGTAACACTGATGCACAAGCTCTGGAACTAAGTCCGATACCCAATAAAGTTCAACTTGGGGCGAGCCTCACTGAAGGTATGGGTGCAGGATCTATTCCGGAAGTTGGCAAGAACTCAGCCATCGAAAACATTGATGATATCAAGCGGATGCTGGGGAGCAATACAAAGATGCTCTTCATCACAGCCGGCATGGGTGGTGGGACCGGAACGGGCGCGAGCCCGATTATCGCGAAAGCGGCCAAGGAAATGGATATCCTGACTGTGGGTATCATAACAACGCCATTTTCGTTTGAAGGAAAGCGCAGAAAGATTCAGGCGGAAGAGGGTTTGGATGAGTTCAAGAAATATGTCGATTCATATCTGGTCATTTCAAACGATCGCCTTCGCGAGATTTTTGGAAACCTGACCCTGGGATCTGCATTCGCTCAGGCTGATAATATCCTGACCACAGCGGCAAAAGGGATAGCTGAAATTATTACTATACCGGGTTACATAAACGTAGACTTCAAAGATGTACGGACTGTAATGAAAGAAAGCGGCGTTGCGATTATGGGAAGTTACGCTGCAGAGGGAGAAAATAGGGCATTACGTGCAGTTGAAGGCGCATTGGCATCACCACTGTTAAAAGACAACGAGATAGAAGGCGCGCGTTATATACTTTTAAATATTAGCTCTGGTGACAAGGAAGTTACTATGGATGAAGTAAGCATTATCACAGATTACATTCAGCAGGAAGCAGGATTGGCAGCGGATTTGATCTGGGGTAATTGTTCTGATGAGGGTCTTGGTGAAAAGATATCAGTAACTATTATAGCCACAGGATTCCAGACCAAAGAGGAACGTGAAGTTGAGAAGAGCCAGGTACGGAAAGTATCATTATTAACACCGGAACAGGCGCCTCTTGTAAGACCTGTGCATGAAAATACTTTTATCGCACCTAAAGTTGAGGAGGTATTTGAACCGGTTATTAAGAAGGAAGAAAGCCAGGTAGATCTTTTCGCTGGTTATTTCCAAAGCGCACCGAAAGCGGAAGAAGGGAAAACCCAGGAATCTGATTATGTCCGGCATACGCTCAATGATGAAATTCCTGGAGACAGTATTAAAATTGAACCATCCTTCGAGTTCGAGATAAATAACGAAGACCTGGTGTTTAAGGCCGAGACTGTTAAAGAGGAAGAATTACCTGCTGCGAAAACATCGGAGCATGAAGATAATTTGCCTAACCCTGACGAAAATAAAACCGATGAGTCAATCGAGGAACAGTTGAGGAAATCAAAGGAACGTATTCTCCGCCTAAAAGATTTGAGTATGAAGCTTCGTACCAGTAACGGTCTGCAGGAGTTGGAAAATGAACCAGCTTACAAACGTAAGCAAATGTCGTTGCAGGAAGTGCCGCATTCGTCGGAGTCGCAGGTATCGCGGTTTACTTTGAGTACGGAAGATGGAATAACCGAGATTCGCCCGAATAATTCTTTTCTGCATGATAACGTAGATTAAGTGGGGGAAACTCAGAAAAACGCCTTTCTTCGCCTTGCGGATAGAGGCGTTTTTATTTTATGGCATTATAATTACAGGCTAATGAATTAGCTTTTGATAATCAGGCAGGTAAATCTTAACTTTGCGGGAAAGATACGTTAACATTTTAATACTAAAGGTTTGGATTTATTTGATAAAATTTCGAAAAACATGGGTCCTCTGGGCCAGCACCAAAAGATGGCGCATGGCTATTTTTCATTCCCAAAATTGGAAGGTGAGATCGCCCCTCACATGAAATTCAGAGGGAAGGAGCACCTTGTGTGGAGCCTTAATAACTATCTCGGTCTTGCAAACCATCCCGAGGTGAGAAAAGCTGATGCTGAAGGCGCTGCTGAATTTGGATTGGCCTATCCTATGGGAGCCCGTATGATGTCAGGTAACTCCAGCAATCACGAAGCTTTAGAAAAAGAACTAGCCGAATTTGTTGGTAAAGAGGACTCTTTCCTCCTCAACTATGGTTATCAGGGCATCATGTCTGCCATCGATGCATTGGTTGATCGCCACGATGTTATAGTTTATGATGCTGAATCTCATGCCTGTATAATAGATGGCGTGCGTCTGCACCAGGGAAAACGTTTTGTATACTCTCATAATGATATGGAAAGCCTGGAGAAGCAACTTGAACGTGCTTCCAGGTGGGTGGAAAATACAGGTGGTGCAATTCTGGTAATTACTGAGGGCGTGTTTGGTATGTCGGGTGCTCAGGGTAAACTGAAAGATGTGGTGGACCTGAAGAAGAAATTCAATTTCCGCATTTTGATCGATGATGCACACGGTTTTGGAACTATGGGTGCAACCGGTGCCGGAACTCACGAAGCACAGGGGTGTATCGAAGGTATAGATATTTATTTTGGAACATTTGCAAAATCCATGGCAGGGATCGGGGCGTTTATAGCTTCTACCGAAGAAATAACTAATTTTCTTCGGTATAATATGCGGTCCCAAACATTTGCAAAATCACTTCCAATGCCAATGGTAGTAGGCCTGCGTAAACGCCTGGAGTTGTTAAAAAGCAAGCCAGAGTTAAGAGAAAAGCTTTGGGAAGTTGCAACCACATTGCAAAAGGGATTAAAAGAAAGGGGGTTCAATATCGGCGTAACCGATACGATGGTCACACCGGTATTCCTGGAAGGTGAGTTAGCAGAAGCTACCTCAATTACTATGGACCTTAGAGAGAACTACGGTATATTTTGTTCAATTGTGGTTTACCCTGTTATTCCGAAAGGATTGATTATGCTTCGCCTTATCCCAACAGCCTTACATACTCTGGAGGATGTAAACCGTACGCTGGATGCATATAGTGAACTTGCTGAGAAGCTCAAAAAAGGTCATTATAAAGAAAAGAATTTAGCTAGCGCATAATTTTCCGGTATAAACTAAAAGTGCCCTTAATGACTAATTAAGGGCACTTTTTGTTTATGTGAGATTGGTAAATTGCTGATATAAAACCATTTAGCCTTGAAAAAGACTATTTTATTGTGGATAACATGCGAAAATGTGGAAAAAAACGCCAGAAACGCATGATTTTATTTTTTTCAAATATTCTTTTTTAAGAAAAAACATTCTACATTAGCTTATAGTAATCATACTAACCTCAAAACTAAAGGAGTACAAACATGAAAAAATTCCAAGAAGCAAAAAGTTTATTCGAATCACTGGAAGCAGATGCTGACAAATTCTACAACAAAGCAAACAGCGCAGCTGGAACTCGCGTAAGAAAAGGTATGCAGGATCTTAAAAACCTCGCTCAGGCTATCCGTCTTGAAGTTCAGGAAACTAAAAACAAAGAAGCAGCAAAAGCTAAGAAAAAATAATTTGCACAAGAAATTGAAAGCCCGTTTTCAGTATTGAGGACGGGCTTTTTTATTGAATAAGACCCAGCATCTGAAGCTCTTTCTGCATCGCCACTGTAGTTTTTGAACTTATATTTACCAGGGGCAAACGGAGTTTATCATCACAAAGACCGAGCAATTTCAACGCTGATTTTACGCCACCAGGATTTCCTTCTGTAAAGCATAAGGCCGTGAATTCAATCATGCTGTAATGGAGTGGCTGAGCTTCGATAAATTTCCCGTCAAGGCACATTCTTACCATAGTTGATAAAATACCAGGCAGCGCGTTCCCAATAACAGAAATTACCCCCACAGCACCTGCTGATATAAGCGGCAAAGCAATCGCATCATCTCCTGAAATAAGCAGAAAATCGTCCGGTTTGTCTCTTATAATCAAATTAAATTGATCAAAGCTACCTGAAGCTTCCTTAGTGCCAATAATGTTCTTAAAATCATGTGCAAGTCTGAGTGTTGTATCTACTGTAATGTTCATGCTTGTGCGGCCAGGTACATTATACAATAATACCGGCAGTTCTGAAGACTCAGAAATTGCTTTGTAATGCTGATATATGCCTTCCTGGGTAGGCTTGCTGTAATATGGTGACACTGACAGTACCGCGTCGAATGCTTTGGTATCAAATTTTTTGAGATCCCGTACAACTTCTGCAGTATTATTTCCTCCTATACCTGCTACGAGCGGAACCCTTCCTGCAGTATGCTCTGCTGTTGCTTCCCAAATTTCTTTCTTCTCATCACTACTCAAAGTTGCGGCTTCGCCTGTAGTTCCTAAGGATACAATATACTCGGCACCACCGGAAATTATGTGGTCAATTACATTCTTAAGCCCGGAATGATCAATTGATCCATCTGCATTAAATGGGGTTACCATGGCAACTCCTGTCCCGTGAAATTTGTTCATTCTGTATTAATTTAAATCGACCTTTATTATTTGCGAATTTAAGAGGATAAGGTGCAATTTTAAAGGGAATGCCAATTTATTTCAGCATTCTGCTCTTCATTTTAGCATTTCTATCAATTGGGAGTCAGAAATCATCGGAATTTTCAACTTCACGGCTTTTTCTAGCTTTGAAGGACCCATGTTATCGCCGGCCACAAGGTAAGATAGCCTGGCTGAAATAGTGCTTAATATCTTGCCGCCATTTGCCTCTATAATATCTTTTAGTTCGTCGCGGCTGTAATTTTCGAAGACCCCCGAGATAATGAATGACATGCCTTCAAATTTAGAGCTCTGCAGTTCAACAGCTGTTTCGGAGGCTTCGAACTGCAAACCGTGACGACGCAATTCTTCTATTTGGTTCCTATGTCGTGGTTCCTTAAAATATTCCACCAGGCTTGACGCTATTCTTTCCCCTATTTCTTCTGCAGTGGTGAGTTCTGATAAACTGGCATTCATCAGGCTGTCGATGTTCTTGAAATGTGAAGCCAGTTTCCTGGCCACCGTTTCTCCAACGTATCGTATTCCAAGCCCAAAAAGTACTTTCTCGAAAGGCATCTGCTTTGACCTTTCAATTCCATCCAGCATATTTGTAATCGACTTTTCGCCAAAGCGCTCAAGCTGTTTCAGCTGGTCTTGCTTTTCATAAAGGGTGTAGAGATCACTTATATGTTCAATCAGACCTTTCCGGTAAAATGTTTCGATTGTCTCCTGACCTAAGCCCTCAATATTCATTGCCTTCCGGCTGATGAAATGCTGCATTTTGCCGATGATTTGAGGCGGACACGCTTCATCGTTCGGGCAATAATAGACAGCTTCTCCTTCCTGACGGATCAGGTTACTTCCGCATTCAGGACACAGGTTGGGATAGATTACCGGAGCAGCCCCTGCCCTGCGTTTTATAGTATTTACAGAGATAATTTTTGGGATAATCTCTCCGCCTTTCTCAACTAAGACTGTATCCCCTTCATGAAGGTCCAGGCGGATTATTTCATTTGCATTGTGCAGAGTAGCACGTTTAACCGTTGTTCCCGCCAGGAGCACAGGCTTTAAGTTTGCAACGGGGGTAACTGCTCCCGTTCTCCCAACCTGGTACGTCACCTTTTCTAATACCGTTTCAACTTCCTGCGCCTTGTATTTATAAGATATAGCCCAGCGCGGCGACTTAGCTGTAAATCCGAGCTCCTGCTGCTGACTGTAATTATTTACTTTAATTACTATGCCGTCGATCTCATAGCTCAGTCCAAACCGCCTGTCTTCCCAGAGGTGTACATATTTTAGAACTTCATCAATGTTTTTACAAAGCCTGTTGTGCTCACAGATATGAAATCCCCAGTTTTTGACAGCTTCCAGGCTTTCCCAATGGGTGTTGTAGAGCCGTTTATCAGTATATATAAAATAGAGAAAGCAGTCCAGCGGCCGTTTCGCCACCTCCCCTGAGTCCTGCATTTTTAGAGTGCCGGAAGCAAAATTTCGGGGATTAGCATAAGGAACTTCATTGTTCTCGAGTCTTTCGGAATTCAGTCGCTCAAATGCCGGCTTATGCATAAATACCTCGCCGCGAATCTCGAACATTTGGGGATAACCATCTCCTTTAAGAGTCTTGGGTATGGTATGTATAGTCTTCGCGTTGGTCGTTACGTCATCGCCTTTTGTACCGTCGCCCCGTGTAACTGCCCTAAGTAATTTACCATTTTCATAAGTCAGACTAAGGGATAACCCATCAAACTTTAATTCGCATACATATTCAAAGTTGTCTCCGATAGCCTTGCGCACGCGTTCATCGAATTCTTTAAGATCCTGCTCATTGTATGTATTTCCCAAAGAAAGCATCGGCCACTTGTGCTTCACCGTCTGAAACTCCTTGGTAATATCACCGCCCACCTTTTGCGTAGGCGAATCCGGATCCTGGAGCTCAGGATTCTCTTTCTCCAATGTAGAAAGTTCTTCTAATTTCTTGTCAAACTCAAAATCTGTGATGGTCGGCTCGGCGAGCACATAATATTTGTAATTGTGTTCGTTGAGCTCTTTAACAAGGGATTCTATACGTTGTTTGATTTGGGAAAAGGACATTTACGAAGTTAATTCTAATAAACTAAAAACTAAAAACTGAAAATGGAAACCCTTGAGCAGACTTACTTTATAATAATCCCCCGCCCGACAAATTCAGTCGGAGAAATAGGTTTTAGCTTTCAGCTTTCCAGCAATACGCTATCAATTTCCTCAAAAATACGGATATACACCGACTGAAGCTCTTCATAATATGCCAGTATGATCGCGCTTAGCTGCAATATCTGAGTATCACTAAGTGGCTCAGGCCAGACCCGCATACAAATCCGTTTGACAGCGTACATGATATTATGGGACTCGCGGTAGCTGCTTAAGTAACTTGCTTCGAGAAAATTATCGAAAAACTTAAAGAAATGGGCAATATCATCCATCCTGTTTAATTCCAGGAAATTCTGGAGTGCGAACCGATCGGATTGATGCAGGCTTTTGTAAAGGTCGTTGGCATTGATAACATCTTCTGTCAATAAAATGCTATCGAGCATAATTTCCAGTGCTATATGGGCAACAAACGATGGCCTCACCGGAGAATTTACCAGGACGGGGGCAATCGCGGTCCGCAATGCGCTGGTGTGTGCCTTAAAGAAACCCGAATTGTGAAAATGGCGGTCGACGGTTAAATGTCGCTTCCATCCTGTAAGAATTGATCTTTCGCCAGAACCGCTAAACAGCTCTTCCTTCTTGTGAGGATGAAAATTCCAGTCCTTTCTTGCGTTTTTTACAAGATCCGGCAGAACCCCGCCCAGTACTATATTCGGGTCGGAGTTGTGCCTGTCAAAATAAAAATGGGACAAGAAATTCATAATTAATAACTCTGGATATCTACGCTACTACGCCGGTTTTGGTAGAAACGTTTTGCAATAAATTTACGAAAATTTTGCCATGCATGGGTTTTGACAATTCTGCTATATTTGCAGGCAAACGAAAGAATCACAATGAATTTTGTAGAAGAATTACGCTGGCGGGGAATGCTGCATGATATAATGCCGGGAACGGAAGAAGAATTAGCTAAGGGCCTGACTTCTGGTTATATCGGCTTTGATCCTACAGCCGATTCGCTGCACGTTGGTCATCTTACTCAAATTATGACTCTGATTCATTTCCAGCGCGCCGGACATAAGCCTGTTGCGTTGGTCGGAGGAGCTACAGGAATGGTTGGTGATCCC
This sequence comes from Bacteroidota bacterium, assembly GCA_040385405.1. Lineage (GTDB taxonomy): Bacteria > Bacteroidota > Bacteroidia > Sphingobacteriales > Sphingobacteriaceae > Daejeonella. Next base: position 20,412 of record JAZKHM010000165.1, read on the forward strand.
TCTGGTAAGTCGGCAGAGCGCAACCTGCTTTCAGAAGAGATTCTTAATCACAATGTAAAATGCCTGGAATTTCAGTTAAAGAAATTTCTTGATTTCAACTGTGGTGCCAAGAGCGCTGAAATGGTGAATAATTACGACTGGTTTAAAAACTTTACATTTCTTGATTTTATCCGTGATGTGGGCAAGCATCTAACCGTAAATTATATGATGGCCAAGGATTCAGTCAAGAAACGACTGGAGGGAGAAACCGGGATGTCATTTACGGAGTTTAGCTACCAGCTGGTTCAGGGATACGATTTTTATTATCTCTGGAAAGAGAAAAACTGCCTTGTTCAAATGGGTGGCTCTGACCAATGGGGAAATATAGTTACCGGCACAGAGATCATTCGCCGTAAAGCTGCAGGAACGGCGTTCGCGATTACAACCCAGCTCATTAAAAAAGCCGATGGTACCAAATTCGGCAAGACTGAAAGCGGCGCGATATGGTTGGATCCTGCTAAGACATCACCCTACAAGTTTTACCAGTTCTGGTTAAATACCACAGATGCAGATGCGAAGAGCTGGATTCGTATTTTTACGTTAAAATCTAAAGATGAAATTGAAGCGCTTGAACATCAGCATGATCAGACTCCGCATTTGAGAATCCTTCAGAAGGCACTTGCAGAGGAAATCACCGTACGCAGCCATTCTGAAGAAGCACTTCAGACAGCCTTAAAAACCTCTGAATTCCTTTTCGGAGGCGGATCGTTAGAGTTCCTAAATGGATTGAGCAATGATGCAATACTTGAAGTTTTTGAAGGCTTGCCTCAATTCACCGTTTCCAAAACAGAGTTATCTGAAGGTATTAATGTGACTGATCTTCTTGCTGAAAAGACGTCGGTTTTCCCTTCGAAAGGAGAAGCAAGAAAAATGATCACTGGCGGTGGAGTATCAGTAAATAAGCAGAAGGTCGACGATCCTTCATATTCTTTTTCCGCTTCCGAACTTATTAATAATCGTTTCCTCGTGGCTCAAAAGGGTAAAAAGAATTATTTTCTAATCATTGCAGAATAATTATTATTGGGTAAGACTGTGCGCACGGACGACTTGTTTACATCTGGCGGTGTTTAAGTATAGGTGAGTGGCGTTTGAGTATAGGTTTAGCGGTGTTTGAGTGTACATTGAGCGTTGTGTGAGTGTAACAACTTCGCCATTTTATCGGAATAATGTTAATTAACTATTAAATTTAATTAACCTAAACTAAGCACTATGTCACCCTTCAGTCGCCGCAGTTTTCTGCAAACGAGCGCTCTTGCAGGAGCCGGAACTTTATTAATCCCTTCCTTACAAGCTAAGAATTTGGAAATGACCCTGGATAAGAATTCAATTGGAAAATCCAAATGGGAGCTTGACACACCAGCATTGGTCGTGGATCTCGACAAAATGGAGCAGAATATTAAAACGGTCCATACACGACTTCAGGGAACTGGTGTGGGAGTCCGCCCACATGTAAAAACGCACAAATGCCCTGCAATAGCCAAGATGCAAATTGATGCGGGGGCTGTAGGAGTGTGTGCCGCCAAGCTTGGTGAGGCGGAAGTCATGCTGCAGAACGGAATTAAGAACGTGCTGATGACCACCGTGAATATCTCTGCTCCCAAAATCATTAAAGCAATGGCCCTGAGAAAAAAGCATAAAGGCTTTATCCAAGCCGTTGATAACCCTCAGAATATTCAGGATCTTCAGGATGCAGCTAAAGCGGCGGGAATTAAAGCTGAAGTAGTACTTGATATAAACGTGATCAAAAGATCCGGTGTGCCGCCGGGTGAACCAGCCTTGGCCCTGGCACAGATGATTGATAAAATGCCGAACCTGAAGTTCTGCGGTATCCTTGCATACGATGGCGCTGTTCAGCATGTTGCAGGTTTTCAGAAACGCAAGTCGCAGGCACTAAAGACATTTGAGCCGGTGGTAAAATCGTATGAGATGATGAAAGCCGCCGGGTTGAACATGGAAATATTCAGCGGTGGGGGGACGGGAACATATGACATAATGATCGAAGTTCCGGGTTTTACCGATGTGCAGGTTGGCAGCTACGTATTCATGGATCGCCAATACAACGAGATCGGGGGAGCAAAGAACGATAAAGTGTTTGATGATTTTGCTACTTCACTTACGGTAATGTCGACTATAGTTAATAATTATTACCCCGGCAGACTTACTACAGATTCTGGTGCAAAAGCCTTCACTCTGAATAAACCAAATCCTCTTGTCATTGGCGAACCAGATTTTAACTACAACGCAGGATCCGACGAATATGGAACTATCACATTCGACAAATCCAACAAATCTTACAAAGTAGGCGATAAGCTTGAGATAATCGCTCCCCACTGCGACCCGATTGTTAATTTATACGACGTGATGTATGGAACAAGGGGGGATAAGGTGGTAGAGGTTATACCGGTACTGGCGAGAGGGAAATCGCAATAAATGCGTAATGTCGACCCAGTTTTTTCATAAACATTGATCCTAAGAGGCCAGTGAATGTAAACACAGTCTTAATTTACTTAAAGATTTGAACTCTACCTCCGAAAAACAATTTTCAGGTGCTATACCAGATTACACTGAAATAATTAAGATGCTTTCAAGTAGCATTAAAACTATGAAAGTATCTCCTAATTGATATCCAGGTTCACTTTGTCCCTCTGAAACTCAAGTTCAAAATAAAAACAAGCTGTTTTAAAGAGCTTGTTTTTATTTTTCGCCTATGTGGCAGAGAATTACTTCAGCAATATTTAGAGCCGCTTTATAGAAATATTCCTGTACCAAACATCATCCCCATGATCCTGCAAAGCAATTTTACCTGTTTTATAAATGCCAAATGCGGGCCAGGTTTTGAATTTGCTTCCTGCTACTAAAGTTTTCCAATTGTCATCCCACATAGTGGTTTTTACAACAGATTCGCCGTTTTGGATTAACTCAAGGTTGCCGTTATTCATAATGATTTCCGCGGTATTCCATTCGCCAACAGGCTTAACATTCTCTACCCGGCTTTTTATGAGGTCGTAAAGGTCACCGGCGCGATGTTTGATGATCTTAGCATCAGCATGTCCGTCATTGTCTAGAACCTGCATTTCAGGACCTGTAGTATAGGTGGCATTGTATTTAGGATCTTCATTAACATTAAAGATGATACCACTATTGCCACCCTTAGAAATCTTCCATTCTAGTTTCAAGTGGTAATTCGTAAACTCTTCGTTTGTAACAAGGTCGCCGCCCTGTCCCGGAGTTTTATCTTTAGAGTCGAGGTACAAGGCACCATTTTCGACTTTCCATTTTGTACCAGCGCTAGGTTTGCCATATGTGTGCCACCCGGCTGTTGTTTTACCGTCAAAGAGCTTTTGCCACCCTCTTCCGTTAGAACCAGACATAGAATTTTTCCCGGCACCACATCCTGCAAAAAGGACTGCTGCGATTATTAATAAACTAAAAAATCTCATATTACTTTTTTAAAGATAAAATATATTTAACCATTTCTTTTGCGTCATTTTCGCTGATTGAAGGGTGTGGAGCCATTGGTATATCTCCCCAGTTACCAGCACCACCTTTGATAATTTTTCCTGCAAGAAGTTCAATATTTTCTTCTGTTGCCGGATATTTTGCAGCAACTTCCTGATAGGCAGGACCGAGGAGTTTTACATCGACCTTGTGGCACGTAAGGCAATCACTCTTTTTAATGAGTTCTTCTCCTGTGGCGCCCGACGTGGCGGTTGTTCCTGTTCCAATGTTATTTACGTTGGTGTCGGCGTTAGTTTGCTGAGCGGTGGCGGACTGATCTGATCCAGCAGAGTTAGTGTCCGATGATTCCGTTTGGCTGTTACCACATGCCGCAATCACGCCGCATATGCTCAGAATTAAAACTAGTTTTTTCATATAAATTGTAGTTGGTCTAAAAAGTAGTTCTTTGACTCGTATACTGTTTTAACATCTCCGGCAAAGTACTGTTTTAAATTTATATTCCTAATATTTTGCGATTCAGATTGTCATTACTCGTCCCCCCTGCAAAATCATCAAACGCTTTCTCGGTTACGCGGATGATATGATCCTTTATAAATTTAGAACCCTCCCTTGCCCCATCTTCAGGATGTTTGATACAACATTCCCATTCCATTACCGCCCAGCCTGTATAATCATATTGAGTAAGCTTGCTGAAGATCCGTTTGAAGTCTACCTGGCCATCGCCCGGTGAGCGGTAGCGCCCGGCACGATTAGCCCAACTTTGGTAGCCACCAAACGTTCCCTGCTTACCCGTAGAGTTGAACTCAGCATCTTTTACATGAAAAGCTTTTATCCGTTCATGATAATGATCGATATATTGTATATAATCTAACTGCTGTAAGACAAAGTGCGAAGGGTCATAAAGCAGGCAAGCTCTGGGATGATTATGTACTTTCTCCAGGAACATTTCATAAGTAACGCCATCAAAAAGATCTTCACCAGGGTGAATCTCATAACATACGTCAACTCCCTCTTTATCGAAGTGATCAAGAATAGGTGTCCAGCGCTTGGCCAGTTCCGTAAATGCCATATCTACCAAACCATCAGCCCGTTGAGGCCAGGGGTGCCACATATGCCACAATAATGAACCGCTAAAGGTTGCATGTGCGTTAAGGCCGAGGTTTTTTGAGGCTGTGGCCGCATATTTCATTTGTTGAACTGCCCATTCCTGCCTGCCCTTTGGATTATTTTGTAGATGGGCAGGCGCGAAAGCATCAAAAGGTTGGTCGAAAGCTGGGTTTACTGCCACTAATTGGCCCTGCAGGTGAGTAGACAGTTCGGTGATCTCTAACCCGCATGAATTTACAATGCCCTTAATTTCATCCGCATAGGTTTTGCTTTCAGCAGCTTTTTGAAGGTCGATGAAGCGGGGATCAAGCGTTGGGATTTGTACTCCGACAAAACCGAGGCTCTTGGCCCATTTACAAATTGATTCCAGGCTGTTAAAAGGCGCTTCATCGCTGATAAACTGGGCAAGAAATACGCCCGGTCCTTTAATTGTTGTCATAATTTATCTATTAGACTGTATAATCGGTTAGACTGTATAATCGGTCCATTTTTCGGTGCTCTCATTACTTCTAACTACGTTGTCTATAAAAGCCATCCCCCTGATACCTTCTTCCACAGATGGAAAATCCAGTACTTCGGGCGGAGCTTCTTTACCATCTATTCTAGAGGAAAGGGCGAGTGCGAAGTTCCGGTAGAGGTTGCCGAATGCTTCCAGGTAGCCTTCAGGATGTCCACCGGGTGTACGACAATTATGTGTAGCGTAAGATGAAAGCCTGTCAGTATAACCTGAACCTGCTCTTAATATTTCTGTGGGCCTATCCAGCCATTTGGCAATTAACGTATTAGGCTCATGTTGCGCCCATTCCAGCCCACCATTTTCGCCATAGATGCGGATTTTAAGCGCGTTTTCCTCGCCGGCAGCGACCTGTGACGCCATCAGCACACCGTTAGCCCCGTTGTCAAATTTTAGAAGTACATTCCCGTCATCATCTAGCTGACGGCCGTCAACTACAATATTCAGATCGGCACATACTTTTGTAATTTTGAGGCCCGAAATATATTCAGCCAGGTGTGCTGCATGAGTGCCGATATCTCCCATACTACCACTTTTGCCGGATTTTTTAGGATCGGTTCTCCATGCTGCCTGCGCATTTCCTTCCCTTTCGGATAATCGGCTTAACCACCCCTGAGGATATTCAACCCAGATTTTCCGCACTTTTCCAAGGGCGCCATCCTTAATCATTTGTTTTGCTTGTTTTACCATTGGGTAGCCTGCGTAGGTGTGGGTGAGCAGCAGAATAAGCCCGGTTTCTCTTACTTTGTCTCTAAGCTGTTTGGCTTCGTCCAGAGTAAAAGCAATAGGTTTTTCAATAACTACATGAAACCCATTTTCAAGGGCCATCATCGCGGGAGCAAAATGGGCAAAATTTGGGGTTACGATAGTTACAAAATCAATCTTCTTTTCCGCAGGCAGCCTGCTTTCCTTTTCGATCATCTCTTCATAGGTCAGGTATGTGCGATCTTCGGGAACAAACAACATTTTGGCACTTTCGTGCGCTATTTCAGGATTAATACTCAAAGCGCCGCAGCTTAGTTCCACAAGCCCATCCATATTGGCTGCGATACGATGGATAGCACCAATGAAGGCATCTTTCCCACCGCCAACCATGCCCATTCTTAATTTTCTGTTCATAGAAATATATTAGTTTTAGATTGAATTGAATTTAATTGATTGAAGAAAAGGCCTCCTTCTGACTGGATTGGTTGATTTCAAAATAATAAATATATCGTGAAGCCGGGTATCTCCGGTAGCTTGCAGATTGATTATGGAGTTTATCTGACTTGTTGTGCCGCCGGAAGTTAAATCAGTGCTGCCGATCAACTTTCCATTTTCCTGGTCAATTCTTACCTCCACAGTGAATGTACCTTCATCAAGACCCTTTAGGGTACTTAAAGTGATGCTATTGATTCCACTAAGATCGATATTGTTCAGCTTTACGTAACCGTTTGCCTGGGGGAACCAAATCAGCCCGGTAGCTGTGGAATCTTTATAATTCAGGCGGGTGCGTTGAGTTAATTCCCTGGCGTTAATGGTATTACTCCTCAGGTAGGCCGTTCCAGTTGCTGTAAGGGGCTTTACTCCCGCAGAACCGCCATCGGTATAGGAAGCGTTTATAACGAAAGTGGGATTTTCGCCCGGCTTTGCCACTGGCATGATCCTGCCCTGAGCAGGCAAGCTAGGCGAAGCAGAAGCGCTTTTGCCCAGAGATAACACATACTGAGCGATTTTTTGTGCGTCACCTTCAGGCATGGATGCATGTGCAGGCATGGCTACTTCTCCCCATACTCCGCTGCTGCCTTTTAGGATCTTTGTAGCCAGATAGGCTATGGCATTGGGTTGTTTTTCATACTTGTTCGCCACAGCGGTAAATGAAGGACCCACCGAGACAGCATTGACCTGGTGGCATGCCGCACAATCCGATTTAAGCATTAAGCCCTCACCAACCTGGGCATCAGGAACCTCCTGATGACCGAGAGACGCGCCGGCCATATCGGTTCCTTCTGTATAATTGTTGGAAACATAGATTTTAGTTTTGTTAACTGTAGTGCCCTCGTCGGTTACCGATACCTGATAGTCTACAGGCTTGTTTGGGAAATAGAAAGTTTTATTCCCCTTTAGCGCTATGGTTAGTTTTGGCTGAGCGTTTCCTGAATAGACACTTTTCTTTGCACTTGTTGTGGTTGCCTTATTTTTGTCAATTACCTGTACACTAACCGGGAATTCGCCTGCTTTGGTGTAAGTATATTCAACGTTCGGCTGGGTGCTCGTTTTTTTGATGCCGTTGCCGAAATCCCACACATATGTGAGCGGATCCTTGTCAGGATCGTTGGCGATAACTTTTGCCTGAAGTTTGTAGGGCATTACTCCGCTTGTATTAGTAATTACCAGATCATCAATCTTTGGCGGACGGTTGCCTGCAATATAATCTATTCGAACAAGGCCGGCATCGGGATTCTTACTGAACCACCCTTTGCCATACTCTAAAACGTATAATCTGCCGTCGCTCCCAAGCTCCATATCGATTGGCGCTATGAAGGGCGACGAGCCCATAAATGGCTCCATGTTATCATAATCCCCATTTGGTTTCATGCTAACCGCTTTTACCCATCCCCGTATCCAGTCATAGATGAAAAGTTTATTATCATAATACTCCGGGTATCGGGTTTCTTTCGGGTAAAGTTCACTATGATATACCGGCCCTGCTTCTGCATTTCTACCGCCGGTGCCCACTTCAGGGAACTCTTTCGATGCGGCATAGGGATACCAGATAAAGGCAGGAGCTACTTCCGGAAGGTTTTTTAAACCTGTATTATTGGGTGAGGGGTTAACAGGCTTCAATTTGTCATAAGCTTCCCCGCTGGTTCCCGTTTTGTAATCATAGTACCGGTAAGCATAATTATTGCCAACGAAAAAAGGCCACCCGAAAAACCCGGCCTTTCTTGCCTGATTTATCTCATCATATCCTCTCGGTCCTCTTTCCGGAATGTCGTTATTTGCATCAGGTCCAACTTCCCCCCAATAAAGAAAATTGGTTTTGCTGTCTACAGATATCCGGTAAGGATTTCTGTTACCCATAACATAGATTTCCGGTCTGGTCTGAGGTGTGTTTGGCGGAAAAAGATTTCCTTCCGGAATCTCATATGAACCATCAGCTTTGACCCGGATACGTAGGATCTTTCCACGAAGATCATTTGAATTTCCGGAGCTCCGCCCGGCGTCATACTGCTCCAGGCCGGGGCGATTGTCCAACGGTGCGAATCCTTTATTAGTAAACTGCTGGTTGGGGACATCGAAAGGCGTGGAGTTGTCACCCGTCGACAAATATAAAAGTCCATCCTGCCCGAATGCAATTGATCCTCCCGTATGGCAGCAAATTTCACGTTGTGAATAGAGTTGTAAAATGATTTTTTCTGAGGATTTGTCTAGTTTATCATTCACGAAATTGAATCGTGATAAACGGTTTACCGAAGTGTCTGCGGGACTATAGTATATGTATACAAAGTTGTTTTCACTGAACTTAGGATCGGCGGCTACCCCAAGTATTCCTTCTTCGGCATTTACCCCGGGAACGGAGGTTTTGGAATAAACATCCAGAGAAGCTATCTGGCTTATGTTTTTGGTTTTTTCTTTAAATAACATAATCTCGCCACGGCGCTGAACGATTAGCACGTCCAGATTAGGAAGAATCGTCATTTCTGTTGGTTCAAATAATGTCCCTTGTGTGAGCACGGTACGGACGAATCTGTTTTCTTCAGGAGCGTCTGCAGTTATCGCACGTGAGTAATTAAGCACAACATTATTGCCAATAGCAAATTTTATCCCACCTAAAAGATGCTTAAGATATAAAGGGTCTGTATACGACTCCGTTGTATGGCCCATGCCAGTATAAAAAGCGCGGCCTCCATCGTACTGATGATACCAGGCAATCGGATGGTTCGTTCCATTTTTTCCACCTTCGTAAGAAGATTCGTCAAGTGAAGCAAGGACCTTAACATTGGGATTAAGATTCTTATAATTATACCACTCATCTGTTCGCTTCCATTTTACAGGCAAGTGGCTGGTGGCAGAATTAGTGCGGTCGGTTACATTCACTACCGCTTCCTGGGTTTTCGGATGACTTAGAAAGTAGCCACCCACAAGTTTCCCATACCACGGCCATTCATATTCGGTGTCGGCGGCGGCATGAACGCCCGCGAATCCTCCTCCGGCCTGTATATATCGTTCGAACGCTATTTGCTGAGGTGCATTTAGTATATTTCCTGTTGTATTCAGAAACACAACAGCCTTATACTTCTTAAGGGAATCTTCGGTGAAGTAAACACTACTTTCCGTAGTGTCTACCTGAAAACCCTGTTCCTTACCTAGCTTTATAATGGCTGCTTTGCCTGCAGCTATCGACTCATGCCGGAACCCTGCCGTTTTACTAAAAACAAGGATGCGGGGTTTTGCAGCCTGTTTCAACATGCGGAAAGAAAGCAGCGAAAGCAAGATTCCCGCAGCCAGGAAGAGTTTGGTTGAATTTGTCATATGGTTAGCCTTTTCCCCCTTTTTATAGCGGCTCGAAAAATGAGGGTCTGTTTTAAAAGTTTGATTAATCCGCTTACAAATTTGATAAACAACAGTATCACAGCCATTGTTTACCGCTTAGATTTTTAAATATGCTTTCAAGATAGCTTATAAGTGACCCGATCTTGGAACGCTAAAATAATTCCTTTTATATTATTGCTTTTTCTTACTCTTTTAAATAACAATTCTGATTTTTAAAAATAAAAATATACATTTATTTAATACAATTAAACAAATTTACAATTATCAAATAATGCATTCAGGATGTTTTAATGAGTAAAAATACGACTGCTTCGTGTACGAATTACACCACTGCCTCATATTCAGCTATTTATCGATCATGAATTTATTGATTTTAGATATTGTATTAATTTAACTAAAAACCAAACTGTAAACTATGACCTTAGTAAATCGTGTAAAATTGTCACTAATGATGTTTTTGGAGTTCTTTATTTGGGGGGCATGGTTTGTTACTCTCGGAACATTCCTTGGAAAGGAACTTTCAGCAACCGGTGCACAAATGTCTGCCGTGTTTTCAACTCAGTCCTTTGGTGCCATTATCGCACCTTTTATAATTGGATTAATAGCTGACCGATATTTTAATGCAGAGAAGATTTTGGGAATTCTTCACTTGGCTGGAGCCTTGCTCATGTTTCAGATGTATCAATCCACAGATTTTGCCGGATTTTACCCTTATGTATTTGCCTACATGGTGATGTTTATGCCAACCTTAGCACTGGTAAATTCGGTTTCATTTAAACAAATGAAAGATCCGGAAAAAGAATTTTCTGCTATCAGAATTTGGGGCACAATCGGATGGATCGTTGCTGGTCTCTGTATAAGCTACCTTTTTCACTGGGATTCAGCTGAGGGCGTTTCTCAAGGCCTGTTAAGGAATACTTTCCTTATGGCAGCTATTGTTTCGGCGGTTTTGGGATTGTTTAGCTTCACACTTCCTAAAACACCACCAGGAGTTGAGAAAGGTGAAAAAGTTACAATTTCAGATATTATTGGCCTGGACGCATTGAAACTTTTGAGTAATAAAAACTTCCTGATATTTTTTGTTTCAAGCATTCTTATTTGTATACCGCTTGCTTTTTATTATCAGAATGCAAACCTTTTTCTTTCTGAACTCGGGGTGGAAAACCCAACTGGTAAAATGACTATAGGGCAAATATCCGAAGTTTTATTCCTGTTGTTACTACCTGTATTTTTTACTAAGTATGGATTTAAGAAGACAATCCTTGTGGGCATGCTTGCCTGGGCGGCGCGTTATGCATTATTCGCTTATGGTAATGCAAATGAACTTAGCTTTATGCTTATCATCGGAATTGCTTTGCACGGCATATGTTATGATTTCTTCTTCGTCTCAGGCCAGATCTACACGGATTCAAAGGCCGGCAACAAATATAAAAGCGCGGCTCAGGGACTTATTGCACTGGCAACTTATGGTGTTGGCATGCTGATAGGCTTTTGGGTTGCCGGTTTGGTTAGCGACGTATACAAAATATCGGACACTCAACACGATTGGCAGGCGATATGGCTCGTAGCTTCGGGAATTGCAGCCGCAGTTGCCGTGTTATTCTTCTTAACTTTTAATCAGAAGGAAGAAGATGCGTTGAGGCTGAAAAGTGGGAGATGAAACGAAGTTCCGAAGCTGGGGTTGAAAGCGGAAAGAATATTGTCAGTCTGAAATAATATAATTGTTTATTAATTATTAAAAAAAAAGTGGCAAAAAACGAGAATCGCCGAAAGGCATTAAAAAACATAATAGCCGGAACGGCTGCATTATCTGCTGGTAATATGTTTTCATCATTTACTCACGCGAGGGCGAATTCCCCGGCACTGCTAAAGGGTAATATAAACCATTCCGTATGCAGATGGTGTTTTAGCCAGCTTTCTGTTGAAGCACTTTGTATCGCTTCTAAAGAGATAGGACTTAAAGCGATTGATCTTGTGGGGCCAAAGGATTGGCCCACACTTCAAAAATTTGGTCTTGACTCGAGCATGTGTAATGGTGCTGAAATAAATCTTGTAAAAGGTTTCAACGATAAGCAATATCACTCAACCCTTATAAAGAATTATTCAGAAATGATACCGCAGTTAGCAAAAGCGGGATATAAAAATCTCATCTGTTTTAGTGGTAACCGGGCGGGCAAGGACGATGAAACGGGGCTTGCTAATTCCGCGGAAGGGCTTAAGCAACTCATGGCCCTGGCTGAGAAAAATAAAGTAACTCTTGTGATGGAGCTTCTTAATAGCAAGATAGATCATAAAGACTATCAGTGTGATAAAACACCCTGGGGCGTTGAACTTGTGAAACGCGTTGGTTCTGAAAACTTCAAATTGCTGTATGATATTTATCACATGCAGATTGATGAGGGAGATGTGATCCGGACAATAAGGGATAACCATCAATACTTCGCCCATTACCATACTGCCGGGGTGCCGGGCCGCCATGAACTTGATGAACTGCAGGAACTGAATTATCCTGCGATAATGAAAGCTATTGTTGACACAGGTTTCAAAGGGTATGTTGCGCAGGAATTCATTCCGGTCAAAGCAGATAAATTAGCATCGTTGAGACAAGCGGTTGCTTTGTGTGATGTTTAAGGAGGGGTCAGAGGTGGGAAGTCTAACCGAATATAACTTACAACTATAACGTATAACTTACAACTTATATCTTACAACGTAAAACGTACAATTCAATGGCCGATAATACATACGACGCGATAGTAATAGGCTCCGGTATCAGTGGTGGCTGGGCTGCTAAGGAACTCACTGAAAAGGGTTTAAAGACTATAATGCTGGAACGTGGAAGAAACATAGAACACATTAAAGACTATGTAAACGCAACGAAAGATCCCTGGGACTTCCCGCATCGCGGTGGCAGGACTCAGGAAATGATCGAAAACTATCCCGTACTCAAAAGGGATTACGCATTGAATGAAAAAAACCTTGACTTCTGGGTTAAGGACAAGGAAAGTCCGTATACGGAAGTTAAACGTTTTGACTGGTACCGCGGCTACCACGTTGGTGGCCGGTCGCTCATGTGGGGAAGACAAAGTTATCGCTTGAGCGAGATGGACTTTGAAGCAAACGCAAAAGATGGGATTGCCGTTGACTGGCCCATTCGTTATAAAGATATTGAAAAATGGTACGGATATGTCGAGCGTTTTGCCGGAATAAGCGGAAACAGGGATGGGCTGGCGCAGTTACCCGACGGTGATTTTCAGCCGGCAATGGAAATGAACATAGTTGAAAAGGATGTTGCCGCCCGGATAAAGTCTCATTATAAAGGTGCACGTAATATGGTAAACGGAAGAGTTGCTAACATAACGCAGCCGCTCCAAAGCCGCACAAACTGCCAATATCGAAACAAATGTTGGTTAGGATGCCCTTTTGGAGCCTATTTTAGTACACAATCATCCACTTTACCTGCAGCAGTTGCAACCGGCAATTTAACTCTTCGTCCCTTTTCTATAGTCACGAAAATCCTGTATGATAAGGATACGAAGAAGGCAAAAGGGGTGGAAGTGCTGGATGCAGAAACAAACCAGACCTATGAATACTTTGCAAAAGTTATTTTTCTGAATGCATCCGCCCTTAATTCGACCTGGATATTGATGAATTCAGCCACTGATGTATGGGATGGCGGTTTAGGGAGCAGCAGCGGAGAACTGGGGCACAACCTGATGGATCATCATTTCAGATTGGGAGCATCTGGCCAGGCCGAAGGATATGATGACAAATATTATTACGGCCGCCGGCCTACAGGAATTTATGTGCCACGATTCCGGAATCTTGGAAATGAAAAACGTGACTATATACGTGGATTTGGTTATCAGGGTGGGGCAAGCAGAGAGGGTTGGGGACGAAATGTTGCAGAAATGAGCATTGGTGGTGATTTTAAAGATGCATTATGTGAGCCGGGGGCCTGGACAATGGGAATTACTGCGTTTGGAGAGATCCTTCCATACCACGAAAACAAAATTAGTTTGGACAAAACCAAAAAGGATAAGTGGGGACTGAATGTGCTTGCCATCGATGCCGAAATCCGGGACAACGAATTAAAAATGCGTAAGGATATGATGCAGGATGCAAAGGATATGCTTGAAGCAGCCGGACTGAAGAATGTTAATACCTTTGATAACGGTTATACTTTAGGCATGGGGATTCATGAGATGGGTACCGCCCGTATGGGCCATGACCCTAAAACTTCGGTTTTAAACAAGTTTAACCAGGTTTGGGATGCAACGAATGTATTCGTTACTGACGGTGCAGCTATGACTTCCGCGGCATGTCAGAATCCTTCGCTTACTTATATGGCTTTGACCGCTCGCGCCGTTGATTATGCAGTAACCGAATTGAAAAAAGGAAATATTTAAAAATCATGGATAGAAGAGAAGCAATAATGCAGGTGAGCTGGATACTTGGCGGAACTATAATTGGATCCAGTATATTCCTGGAATCAGGTTGTAAAACCGGCCCGGAAAGGGCTGCAGATTTCTTTGATGTGGAAACGATTGCATTGTTAAACGAAATGGGGGAAACTATTTTACCTGCCACGAGTACTCCAGGAGCTAAAGACGCTAAAGTTGGTGAATTTATGGCTGTGATGGTGAAAGATTGTTATACTCCTAATGATCAGGGAATATTTCGAGAGGGCATCAAACGGCTTGAAAAACGGTGTAAGGATGAAACCGGAAAATCATTCATGGAATGTAATGCAGATGAACGGACTAAATTTTTCGTTAAAATGGATGCTTTGCAGAAGGGATATATGACGACCAAAACCGCGGAGCAGCCTTCACACTATTTCAGGATGATTAAGGAACTAACCCTGTTAGGGTTTTTCACTTCTGAGATAGGATCAACTAAGGCATTGCGTTATATAGAAACACCAGGTAGATATGATGGAAACGTTCCCTACAAAAAAGGAGATCGTATGTGGGCTAATTCATAAAATACAATAGGCTAAATAAATGAAGAAACAAGAAAACAACACGTCAAGAAGAGATTTTGTAAAAACGGCTGCTGTTGCTGCCGCCGGGTTTATGATCGTGCCCAGGCATGTGCTTGGCGGGCCGGGCTTTATCGCTCCCAGCGACAAGCTGCTGATCGCGGGTGTGGGCGTGGGTGGGAAGGGACAGAGTGACCTTACCGGATTCGCCAGGAATCCGAAAGCGGAAGTTGCATTTCTGTGCGACGTCGATGACAGACGTGCCGCGAATTCAGTTAAGAATTTCCCTAAAGCGAAATATTATAAAGACTGGCGGGAAATGTTTGATAAAGAGCACCGCCATTTCGATGCAGTCTCTGTTTCCACGCCTGACCATAACCATGCAATAATCACACTGGCGGCGATTAAAAGAAAGAAACATGTTTACGTTCAGAAGCCTCTTACTCATGATATTTACGAGGCCCGCGTACTGACTGAGGCTGCAGCTAAGTATAAAGTGGTTACTCAAATGGGTAATCAGGGTTCATCTTCTGATGGTTCTAGGAAGCTCACAGAATGGTATAACGCCGGGGCCATAGGGGACGTTCACACGGTTTATTGCTGGACTGATCGGCCGGTATGGCCACAGGGTATTCCCTGGCCAACTACCAAGGCGGAAGTTCCCAAGGAGCTTGACTGGAATTTATGGCTTGGAACAGCGCCTTACACAGAATATGTGAACAAACTTATTCCGTTTAACTGGAGAGGATGGTGGGATTACGGAACAGGGGGTATAGGCGATATGGGCTGCCACCTGGTTGATGCACCATTTAGAACGCTGGGATTGAAATACCCGACCGAAGTTGAATGTAGTGTTGGAAGCGTTTATGTTGATGAGTTCAAACGCGGCTATTTTCCCGAAAGCTGTCCTCCATCATCTCATGTTATAATGACGTTTATTTCTGAAAAACAGAATAATTCTCCGATCAGATTGCACTGGATGGACGGCGGGATACAGCCTGAACGGCCAGTAGAACTCGGCGCCGATGAGAGATTCGGAGACGGAGGTAATGGTGTACTTTTTGTTGGCACAAAAGGCAAAATGCTTTGTGATACTTATGGAAGGAACCCAAGATTATTGCCTCTTTCAAGAATGGATGATATTGACGTACCTGAAACACTTGCACGGGTGCCGGAGCAGGAAGCAGGCCACTATACACAATGGGTTGACGCATCTATAGCCGGTTATGGAAAAATGGAACTGAGTTCGGACTTCTCAGTTGCGGGTCCCCTGACGGAATCTTTGCTTATAGGAAATCTGGCTCTTCGCGCATTTGATCTTCGGGTGCCTGTGCCTAACAGCAGTAACTTCCGATATCCGGGCAGATATAAAAAACTTCTTTGGGACGCATCCAATATGAAGGTTACTAATTTCGATGAAGCTAACCAGTTTGTGAAACGGCAGTATAGGGAGGGATGGGAGCTTAAGGCTTAAGTTGTAGGCAATAAGTTGTAAGTAAGTTGTAAGTTTTAAGTCGTGAGGATAGTTAAGGCTTGTTTTATTAGTTTTAATAACCTGCTCAAAACTTACAACTTATTAGCTGTTAATTATAAATTATTTTTTGAAACTCCCTATTGTACGAGCAAGTTACAGCCCCTGATATCACTATAATCAAATCTGCCTAAAACTTCGAATGTTCCATCCTTTGAAGCCTTTCCCAGATCTTGGGTGGCAATAAATGAACATGAATTTACGTTAGCGAGATCAATTATATTAATTCCTCCGGTTTGGCCGGGGCCTAATATTTCCAGGGGATCATTTGTGTCACGTATCAACACCTTCATCCATGGCGGGCAATGAAAAATGCCAGCCCCTTTAGAATACGCCTGCGACAAAAGCTCGGTCATCCCATATTCAGAATGTATAAGCGGCACTCCAAATCCCATGCATAAAATTTCATGTAGTTCTGATCTTACCATTTCCCGTCGTTTTCCTTTCATGCCACCAGTTTCCATTACAATGAGCTGGGGAAAATCTATAGAATGGCTTTCGGCGAACTCAAGCAGGGCATATGTTACTCCGATTAAAATTGCCGGGTTTTTTGCCCTCATCAATTCCTGTAATTTTTCAAGAAGCTTTTCATGATCATAAAGAAAATAGCCGCTCTGCTCATTTCCGCCGGAGCGAATCAGGTCATCCACCATATAAATCAGCGATGAACCATCACGTTCAAGATAGGATGGTAATAGAGCCAGAACCGTGTACTTGGTAATATCGCCATAGAAAATCTCGAAGGCCTTTCTAAAGCTTTGAACGTATACACCTGCATCTAATACCAGATGCCTGCTTTGAAGCATTCCTGTGGTGCCAGAACTTGTGAATGCTAATTCCGCTTCTCCGGTCCCTGTCATTATATCCTGGCTTTTAAAAAACTCTATCGGAAGAAAAGGGATATCATTAACGAATTTAATTTCGGAACTTTTAACCCCTAGATTTCTTACAAATTTCCGATAAACTTCGCAATGCTCAGCCTGTTCTCGGAATATTGCCAGGGCAAGTTCTTCGAATTGGGGAGAAGTCTGAATGGAAAATATCTCTTTAGGGGCAAATTTATGCACCCGCAAAGATACTATTTGAGTCGGAAACTATCTCCGGGATTTATCAGATACTGCCAATGCCTGTCGTACATAATATCCTGACAAGGAACAAAATCCGGCCGCAAGTCCGCCAATAATTCCAGAAATAAGGAGGACGATAGTCCAGTTTATTGAAGTATCAGGCAAGCCTAGCATAGCTCCGACCCTGTTTGCAAGGATATGCCCGTTGGGGATACTATAAAACAGGGCGGTAATGATCCATAGGGCGAACAAAGCGAAAAAGCCAGACCAAAAAGCATGCGTACCATTCTCAGCCTTCCAAAATGCAGCGCCAAAAGCTAATGGTGTTATTATCCACCACGGAAGGAATAACTGGAAAACGAAACAGAGCGTGACAATAAGGAGAAATAACATGTTTGCTTATTAGTGGTTAGTGATTAGTTACTTCGACATTTTCCATGTACTAATTATATTCTTTGATTTATCGTTTTTTGATTTGAGATAAACCAATTCATTCAGCTTTCCTTCTGACCAGGTATTTACCATGTCATCATAATAAGGACTTCCCGGATTACCCGATTCACCGCCTGGAAACACGCCGTAGGCTTTCACTTCTTTTCCAAGTGCTACAACCATTCTCCATGAAGGGCCATTGCTCTCATTCATAGCATTCACAGACGATTTTGATCCACCGTTTCTTAGAACTTTAGAACCGAATCCCGCAACCTTAGCAAGATGAGGAACATTGGTATGCTTAACATTTCCCCATTTCCAATCATCATTTATTGGTCCATACTGTCGTTGAAGGCTGTCAATTGTATTTTTAAACGAGGCATTCACCGCGTCGGCCCTGGTTTCTCTTTGTGCAGTATGTACGTTGTCAAACCAGCGAGAATCAGGTTCATTCAAAAGTAGTTCAACGCTTCTGTCGCGTGAAGGATAGCGCATAGGAGCCTTAGGGTCGCCAAGATCGTCATGCCAGATCTCTTTAGCCAGAGCTTTATGCCACAACTCGAAGATACTAGCACCCACCTCCCCGGCATTGAAAAATTTATTCCACTTGCTCACAATATTATAACCCTCCCGCTGACTGGCATTTAACCTTTCCGTATTAACCAGGGCCACCAGTGTGGGTAAAATATTTTCGGCCAGTATACTGTAATTATCGTTCTGTAAATTTCTGAGACTATCTACGTTAGCCTGCGTCATTACCGTCAGTCGTTTGTTTATCCTATGGCCACGTTCGTATGCTGCGAATTCCCAGTTGATATAGTAAGGATAGCTTTGGTCAGTAAGCGACTGGTTTGCAGAACTCACGAAATTTCTCGGAGGATTTTTAATTGTCGGGTTTTGTTCAGCTGGAATCCGGCCATGCCAGTCATTTGCCGGATCTGATCCATCCATCAGAAACTTCCCCTGTCCTGACCATTTAACCGGAAAATACCCATTGGAAGTAATGGCGATATCATTTTCAATGCTTGCAAAGACAAAATTTTGAGCAGGTGCAGAATAATAAGTTAACGCCTGCCGGTAGTCATCATAGTTCTTCGCGCGGTTTAATTTATAGAAGGTTTTAACGTCGTTTGATCCGTCGTGAGCTACCCAACGTAGAGCGTGCCCTGTTGGGATATTATTGGCTTTGGAAAAGTTATCCGGCTTTTGTTCAGTAGTGTAGACAATCGGTCCGTGATGGGTGTAATACACACTGTCGGTCAGAGTTTTCCCGCCCTTAACTTCGATAGTTTCCACCCGGAGATTAACTGGATTCCACTTGTTCTTATACCAGTATTCTTTTTTTGAAACGTCCTTGAACTTGATATTATACCAGTCCAATACGTCTGCGCCTACATTTGTTACACCCCAGGCTATAGTTTGGTTAAATCCGATGATTACTCCCGGCGACCCGGGAATTGACACCCCGCATACATTAACGTGAGGAGAGGCCACCTGGATCTGATACCAAATGGAAGGAAGTGTTAAGTCAAGGTGAGGGTCGTTTGCCAGCATGGGGTATCCGCTACTCGTTTTTGCTCCTGCCAGAGCCCAGTTATTACTGCCAATCCCGTCTTCAAGCTCACGTGTATTTATCTGGTATGAAACATCTTTATTGCTTAGTACTTCAGGTGCCAGAGGAACAGGTGCGGAATTAAAATTCCACCTGGTACCATTTGGTACAATTGGATCTTCCCTAAAGGGATAATCAGGGAATAGATTCCTTGTAATCTCCGGTCCGTATTTGTTTAATATATTACTCATATAGAACTCATTTGACCCTCCTGCGAGTGTTGCCGACATAAGTTTCAGCAGCAACGCGGAATTGAGAGGCTTCCAGTCTTCCGGAGAATAATCTAAGAGCTTAAACTCTACAGGATAATCAGCGGGTTTCAAGGAGCGGATGTAGGCGTTAACTCCGGCTGCATAGGCTCCCATTACTTCCTTTATCTCCGGATCTTTCATCATCACCCTTACCATATTTTCCGCTCCGTAAGTCATACCCATTCTACGCTGGTATCTGTCGAGTTCAATAGCTTTCGGTCCCACAACTTCAGAAAGTCTTCCTGAAGCAAATCGTGTTTGAAAATCCATTTGCCAAAGCCTGTCTTTCGCGGTTATAAATCCCTGTGCGAAATATACATCATAGTCATTTTCGGCGAAAATGTGTGGTACCATCTGTTCGTCAAACTTGACTTCGACAGGCCCTTTTAAGCCATCAACCATGAAAGATCTCTCCACCTTTTGATCAATAGATTCAGCATTTTTCCAAAATCCCCGGAAGGGATTGAGAAATTTTCCCATTGGTGGAATATCGCCGAATTTCGTATTTAAAGTAATCACTAATGCGAGCGCTGCCAGGAAGTATAAAAGTGCTTTTATAATGTTCATTAATCTGCTTATTTTGTTGTGCATATAAGACGTGTACGAGTATTTCGTTTTATCTCACTCGTCCAAAGTCCTTTTGCCACGTAATAGCTTTAAATATGTCAAAAAAATCTATAATTATTCAGAAATTTTGTCCTTTAAATTTTATGCTTTCAACTGCAAATTTCAATGTTAATGTAATCAGCCTTATGTACCCTTAAGCCCAAAACTGACGTGTTGTTGTTTATCTAAATATATTTTTAGCTATGCCAGGAACTGGTTTTATTATACATAAACCCCAGGAAACTATATATTTATGATAATCTTTATTTCAATTAAAATTTTTTATAATTTGATGCAATAATTTTTGGATGTCTTAAAAAAATAAACTATTTTTATTTTTCGGGAACAGTACCGGACTATAATTTAAATTAATAACTGCTTTATATTTAGTAATTTATTCGAGATATAATAATACTAAACTTATTGAAAACGTATTTAGCACAACTTTGATAATCCATACAATTACAAGAGGAAGAATCTTCATCATCAATCTTTAAAGAGGAAATTATTATTAAAAGGCAAAGCTCTTACAACAAAAACTTTACTAAACATTTCTACTAAATTAAAAAGCTATGGGTACAAAATTTTTACTTTCAAAGATTCTTTTTTGTATTGTTCTGCTAGTGTTCGTTGGCTCTGCGTATGGGCAGAACACAACCATTTCCGGGACGGTCACAGATACTAAGGACAGGCAAACTTTAATTGGAGTTTCTGTCAAAGTGAATGGAACTAATATTGGTACAAGTACTGGTGCTGATGGGACTTATCGAATTTCCGTTCCAAACAATGCATCTACACTGGTTTTTTCTTATTTAGGTTACAACAATTTGGAAGTGAGTATTGGTGGACGAACATCTATCAACGTATCTCTTGAATCAAGTAATACTTCTTTAAGTGAAGTAGTAGTTGTCGGATATGGCACGCAAAAGAAATCAGATGTAACCGGTGCGACTGCTACTGTACTTGCTAAAGACCTCAATGCCGGGGTAGTTAATAATCCATTGCAGGCAATACAGGGGAAAGTAGCCGGTTTGAACATTGTATCAAGTGGCGGTGATCCTACAAATAACCGGCCTACCATTCGCTTAAGAGGAACCTCATCACTAAGTGCAAACAGCGAACCGCTAATTGTAATTGATGGTGTAGCTGGTGTTAGTTTAAATAGTGTTGCACCGGAAGACATTGAACAGATGGATGTTTTGAAAGATGCCTCGGCTGCTGCAATTTATGGTTCCAGAGGAGCTAACGGGGTTATCATTGTGACTACCAAACGTGGAAAAGCAGGCAAAGCTACCGTTGAGTTGAATAGTTATGCAGGGATGGAACAGATTGCCAATGTACTGGATTTTTTAAGTCCGGATGAATATGTTTCCAAGCTTAGTGAACTAAAGTTAAATGTTTCTGCTAATGATTATGGCGCGCGAACGAATTGGTTTGATGAAATTACACGCGATGCCATCAGTCACAATCAGAACCTTTCAATATCCGGAGGTGCTGAAAATTTTAATTATCGTGGGTCTGTTGTTTATATGGACCAACCTGGGATTGCCCTTAATTCTGGGATGGATCGTCTAAACGCACGTCTGAACCTGAGCCAAAAGATGTTCGATGATAAACTTGAAGTACAATTATTGTTATCTCAGCAACAATCAAACAGGCAGTTCGTAGATTATTTTTCTTTTTTGCTTGCAGGTAGGATCAACCCAACTTTCCCTGTTAGAAATGATCAGGGATCTTATTTGCAGCCTGGCGTAGCCGGATTTGACGTATTTAATGGAAAGAGAATACCTGGGGGGTTTGAAATTGAAAACCCTGTGGCTCGCATGGAAGAGTTAACCAATGAAGCAAAACAAAGAGAAACACTTGGAAATCTTAAAGTATTTTTCACGCCGGTTAAGGGCTTGCGTTTTGGTTTAAACACATCTGTCAATAGTTTTAACGAAAACCGTGGATTTTTCAGGCCAAGTACGTTTAAAGCAGGAGGTAATGATTTGTCTTCAGCTACACGCAATTCCCGGGAAGTTATTGACCGTCTAACTGAAGCGACAGGGCAATACTCTCAAACTGCCGGAAAGCATTCGTTTGATGTTCTTGCAGGATATACCTACCAAAAGTTATCTAATGACGGTTTAAGTGCATCAAATACGGGTTTCCCCGATGTGTTTGGGTATAATCAGCTTTCTGCAGGTAACAACAATGCTGACGGTTCTACTAACCGTGTTGTTGGGTCGTTTAAATCAGAAGCGATCCTGATAGGATTTATTGGACGTTTAAATTATGCTTTCAATGATAAATATCTGCTGACCGCGAATATCAGACGGGACGGTTCGTCGAGGTTTGGTGAAAATAATCGCTGGGGATGGTTTCCTTCGGTTTCTGTCGGATGGCGCTTAAAACAAGAAAAATTTCTTCAGAATGTCGACTTTATCGACGATTTAAAACTAAGGGTCGGTTATGGTGTAACGGGTAATCAGGAAGGTATATACGATTACGCTTCCCGTTTGTTATACGGTCCTCAGGGATCATATTTTACAAATGGAGGTTTCCAAACAGCATACAATTACAGCCAGAATGCAAACCCTGATCTCCAATGGGAAACATCTGCGATGACTAATATCGGGCTAGATTTTGGTATCCTGAAGGGAAAGCTGAATGGCTCACTGGAATTTTATAATAAAAACACAAAAGATGTTCTGTTCGATTATGGCATAGCAATCGGGTCAACTTACGGAAGCGATAATTTGACAGCTGTTGTTGGTTCAGTATTAGCTAATGTTGGTAGAATTAATAACAAGGGAGTGGAATTAGCTTTGGATTACCTCGCAATAGATAAGACCGATTTCCAATGGCGTACTAACGTAAATTTTGCCCATAATAGAAATGAAGTCAAATCACTGTCATCAGGTATATTTGCATACAATCCCGCATCCCCAAGAACCTATGGTGGTTATGGAAGCGGACAGGGTGGTATCGCCCAGCCTGTTGTATTGCAGGAAGGCTACCCGATTGGTCAGTTCTTCGGCCCGAAATTCCTCGGCTTCGGAAAAAATGCTAATGGTACTCCAAAGTATAACTGGCAAGATTTTGGCGGAGGCGGTAACGATCCGTTCGGCAAGGATCGCACCTACATTGGTAGTGCACAACCTGATCTGACGTTTGCCTGGGGAAATAATTTCACATTTAAACGTTTTGATTTTAACTTCTTACTACGCGGGGCACTTGGTCATCAAATAGTTAACGGACCTTATATTTATTCAGCTAACCCGAACAGGTTTCCTGGCAACAATGCATTAGTCGATGCCTTTTCTTCTGGTATTCCTGATGGTCTATCACCGGCCTTTTCTAGCTTATGGGTAGAAGATGGCGATTTTGTACGATTAGATAATTTCCGTTTAGCTTACCGTTTGCCTAACTTCGTTAAATACCTTTCTAATGCGCAGGTTTATATTGCCGGAAACAATACTTTCGTATTAACTAAATATCGTGGAATTGACCCTGAGCCTAGATTAGGTGCAACCCGTGATATTTATGGAGGTTCTGATGTAGGAACAAATTTATCTCCGGGAATTGAGCCAATTACATTTTACCCTAGAACGCGTTCTTTCTCACTTGGATTTTCGTTGATATTTTAGTTCTAAGTTTTGCAGATATTCGTATTTATAAAGAATGATTTAATTAAAAAAATGATGAAAATATTTAAGTCAAGCAGAATCATAGCAGGAGTATTTACAGCTGTCATCGTAATAAGTTTAAACGCTTGCTCTGATTTGTTGGAGCCAGAGGTTTATGACCGTGCTGAAGCTTCCAAATTTCCTCAAAATGAGAAAGAATTATTATCAACTGTAGGCGCAACCTACGGTCAGTTGCGTGGATATTATGATCCGGTTACTGTTCTTAATTCGGCGACATCCGATGAAATGGTTGTTCCTACCCGTGGACCGGATTGGTTCGATAACGCATCTTGGCAGCAGATGGCAAAACACGATTGGACTCCAGTATCTCCAGGGCAAATAAACGGTTCCTGGGAATGGGCTTATAGAGTTATTGCAGGTTCGAATATCAATCTCAAGGCTATTTCTGCGAGCACGCTACAGGTTCAGGGTAAAGATGCAATTTTAGCGGAATTGAGGTTATTACGTGCCTTCGCCTATTACTCGTTGATGGATATGTTCGGCAATGTTCCGATTATTACCGAAACATCGCCCGCAGGAAATGCTGTGCAAAATACCCGTGCAGAAGTCTACGCGTTTGTTGTGAAAGAAATTACGGAGGCTCTTCCTAAACTTCGGGATGAAAAAGGGCAGCAAGTTTATGGCCGTTTTACTAAAGGCGCTGCAAATACATTGCTTGCAAAAGTATATCTCAACGCGCAGGTCTACACAGGAACACCGAGATGGCAGGAAGCGTTAGCCGCAACCAACGCAGTGATCAGTTCTCCGGCAGCTTATTCTTTAACTCCCAACTACCTGGACAATTTTGCTGTGAATAACGGAAGCAATTCCAATACGTACAGTGAGAATATTCTGGCTGTTCCGTACGATAAAGTTCTAGCCGGTGGTATGAATTGGCAAATGAGGACACTCCACTATGCTCAGGGCGGCGTTTACGGACTACCAGGAAATCCCTGGAATGGATTTGCAACCCGTGCAGAATTTTACAATTCGTTTTCTGATGGGGATGCAAGGAAAGCAATATGGCTTGAAGGTCCTCAGAAAGATAAAGCGGGTAATGTACTCCGGTTTACTGATGCAGTAGATAACGTAAACAAGGAATTGAATTTCACACCTAAAATTTCGTCATTAGAGAAAGCTTTTGCCAATGAAGGTGTTCGTAACGTAAAATACGAAGTTCAAAGCAACAATAATCGGTTTGATCAGGATAATGATTTCGCCCTGTTTCGGTTCGCTGATGTCCTTTTAATGAAAGCGGAAGCATCACTTCGTCTGGGGAATTCAGCAGAGGCGTTGACTCTTGTTAATCGGGTACGAGAACGCGCGAAAGCTGCACCATTAACTTCTGTTACGCTTGATGTATTGCTGGCAGAACGTGGCCGTGAATTTGCCTGGGAAGGTTGGCGTAGAAGTGATCTGATCCGTTTTGGTAAATGGAGCAGTTCATGGGAGTTTAAATCAAATAGTCAGCCACACCGCTCATTATTTCCAATTCCTGCTCAACAGATATCTAATAATCCTAATTTGAAACAAAACACAGGTTATTAAGACGTCAATTATAGAATTTTGTAAAAAAGCAAGTTATTTTAGCTTGCTTTTTTACTATTATCAAACTTTTATCGATAGAGTAGATTTGGAGTATTGAATGACAGGAAGAATAAAGATCTGCATATTATTACTTATCCCTTTCACTTTTTCTGCTTGCAAAAAGAAGACCTCACGCCAATCCGGCTTATTTGAAAAAATTAGTCCAGATAAGTCAAATGTTCATTTCATCAATAGGGTTGAAAGCACACCAGAGATGAACATCTTCAGTTACCGTAATTTTTATAATGGCGGCGGTGTGGCTATTGGCGATTTAAATAACGATAGCTTACCTGATATCTATTTTACCTCAAACACCGGTAAGAATTACCTGTACTTAAATAAAGGAAACTTTGTTTTTGAAGATATTACCGAACAGGCTAAAGTTGAAGGTAATCAGGCGTGGAGTACTGGCGTTACCATGGCTGATGTAAACGCGGATGGTTATCTGGATATTTACGTATGCAATTCAGGTGAAGTTACCGGTGATAACCGTAAAAATGAGCTTTTCATAAATAGTGGAAAAACACAAAACGGAGTTCCTGTTTTTACCGAACGAGCGGCTGAATATTCTTTAGATGATCAAGGTTATTCAACACATGCTGCTTTTTTCGATTTTGATAGAGATGGAGATTTGGACGTATATCTGCTTAATAACAGTTCTTACCCGGTAAGCCGACTTGGGTATACTAACATCAGGAATGAACGGGATAAATTAGGGGGTGATAAGCTGCTTCGTAATGACAATGGAAAATTTGCAGACGTAAGCGAGCAAGCCGGTATATACGGCAGTTTAATTGGTTTCGGCCTGGGCATTACCATTGGCGATGTCAATAATGACAACTGGGCGGATATTTTTATTTCAAACGATTTCTACGAAAGAGATTACCTCTATATCAATAATAAAAACGGAACTTTTACGGAGGCTGGTAAAGAATGGATGGAACACCAAAGCCTTTCATCCATGGGTGCCGACATTGCTGATATTAACAACGATGGCAGCCTGGATATCTTTGTAACTGATATGCTCCCCGGTGATGATGTCCGGTTAAAAACAACTTCCCAATATGAAAGCTATGAATTGCAGCAGTTGAAGCTTTCTAAAGACTTTCATTATCAGTACATGCAGAATATGTTGCATTTAAATAACGGCGATCAAACATTTAGTGAGGTAGCCCGGCTTTCAGGTGTGCATGCAACAGACTGGAGTTGGGGTGCGCTTATTTTTGATATGGACAATGATGGTTTAAAAGACATTTTTGTGGCAAACGGAATTTATAATGATTTGACGGATCAGGATTTTGTAAATTTCTTAGGAAGTGAAGAAGCGATGCAGGGAGCGATCAATGGCGGTGGCTATGATTACAATAAGCAATTGATATCTAAAATGTCATCTACACCAATCCCGAATTATGCTTTCAAGAATACTGAAAATTTAAAATTCGTTAATAAGGCGAACGAATGGGGTTTAAACGAACCGGGGTTTTCTAATGGCGCCGCTTATGGTGATTTAGATAATGACGGGGACCTGGATCTTGTAGTAAATAATGTAAATGCCCTTGCGTCAATATTTAAAAACAAGGCAACAGAAGATTTAAAGCAGCACTACCTGCGTGTAAATCTTAAGGGCGGAGAAAAAAACCGGAATGGCATAGGTGCAAAAGTATATGTGCATCAAAATAGTAAGACTTTGTTACTGCAACAGATGCCTAACAGGGGTTTTCAATCTTCCGTAGATTTAACTCTTGTGTTTGGATTAGGCAGGGAAAAGGTGATTGATTCCGTAGAAGTAATATGGCCGGATGATAAAAAGCAAGTACTGCAAAACGTAAAATCAGATAGTCAATTAACTTTAGATCATAAGCAGGCTGATCAGGAATTTACTATAAAGAAAGATATTGGCTTTAAGCCCTTTTATAACACTACTGAATCAGTAAAAATAGATTATACTCATCAGGAAAACCAGTTTGTAGATTACAACCGGGATGCCCTCTTAAAACAGATGTTTTCCACTCAAGGTCCAGCTCTGGCAATTGGTGATGCAAACGGAGATGGACTTGATGATGTTTATATAGGCGGTGCGGCGGGTAACCCCAAGCGCTTATTTATTCAGAGTAAAAACGGTACTTTTTCTGATCATTCGAAAAGTTTTTTAGAAGATATAGCATCAGAGGATGTGGATGCAGTTTTTTTCGATGCGGATAATGATAAAGACCTTGATCTTTTTGTAGTGACAGGCAGTAACGAGTTTTTGCCTGGCGCGTCAGAGCTTCTGGATAGGTTGTATATCAATGATGGAAAGGCAAATTTTACAAAGGATAGCCGACGGCTTCCAAACCTGACCGATAATGGTGCTTGTGTAGCAGTTGCGGATTTTGATCTTGATGGCGATGTCGATATTTTCGTTGGAAACAGAATGGTTTCTGGTAGCTATGGACTCGATCCGCCAAGTTATTTACTCATAAACAACGGTGCCGGGAGTTTCAAAAACTACACCAAGCGATATTTGCCTAAAAATGAAATAGGAATGATTACAGATGCTGAGTGGGCGGATGTGGACAGCGATAAATACCCGGAGCTAATCGTCGTTGGAGACTGGATGCCAGTGACGATTTTTAAAAACAACAAGGGCCGAAAATTTAGTGAAACGCAGCTGCCAAATTCTGAAGGCTGGTGGAACAGTATTAAATCTGCAGACCTGGATGACGATGGCGATTTAGATTTTGTTCTAGGCAATCTCGGTACAAATTCACGCATTACAGCCAGTGTATCAAATCCGGCAGAATTAATTGTGGCAGATTTTGATAGGAACGGGACGATAGAACAGATCATTTCTTGCTACACAGAAAACGGCAAAAGTTACCCGATGGTTTTAAAAGGTGATTTGCAAAAGCAGGTCCCCATCATTAAGAAAAAATTTGTTAAGTATCGTGATTACGCTGGAAAAACAGTTGAAGAGATTTTTACAGAAGAGCAATTGAAGGGAGCTGTTTTTAAAAAAGTCAGCAACCCCAGTTCATCACTATTAATTAATCAGGGTAAAATGAAATTTGCTTTGAAGGCACTACCATTGAGGGCTCAATTTTCCGCTATACATGCTACAGAAATTACAGATTTTGATAATGATGGGATCAAGGATTTAATACTGACCGGTAATTTTTATGATGTCTTACCGGAAATCGGCAGATTTGATGCTAATCACGGTTTGGTGTTGAAGGGAAAGAAAGGGCTTAATTTTGATGTTTTATTGCCCGCTGAATCCGGATTTCTTATAAAAGGTCAGGTACGTAGATCCGGGATTATAAAAAATTCGGCAGGAAAAGATATAGTCATACTTGCCAAAAACAATGATAAGCTTCAGGCAGTAGGTTTCAGACAAAAACCTTCTAATTAATTAAAAAAACGATAAATTAAGCTATTAGATATACCTTGAAAATAAAATACATTATAAAATCGAATGTTGATAGTTACGTCTGGTTGATAATGACAATATTCATTATAGGCGCGGCATCATGCAAGAAAAAGCAGCCGGATCCAGCAGAAAAGCCTCTTTTCAATATAGTCGACTCATCCCAAAGCCAGATAAATTTTAGTAATAAGCTAAAAGAAGATGATGATTTTAATATTGTTAGCTATCTGTACTATTATAATGGGGGTGGTGTAGCTTCAGGTGATTTAAATAACGATGGATTGCCCGACTTGTATTTTGTATCTAATCAAGGCAAGAATAAACTCTATCAAAACCTTGGCAACCTTAAATTTAAGGACATTTCTTCCGATGCAGGGGTAGAGGGTTTTGCAGACTGGCAAAATGGGGTGACCATGGCCGATGTAAATGGTGACGGTTGGCTGGATATCTATGTTTGTGCGGTGGGTAATTTCAAAGGGCTCGAAGGCGCTAACGAGCTGTACATAAATAACGGCGTGGGAGCAGACGGACAAGTTACTTTTACCGAGAGTGCAGCTGAATACGGATTAGATTTTACAGGTTTCTCTACCCAGGCTGCATTTTTTGATTATGACAGAGACGGCGATCTGGATATGTATTTGTTAAACCATGCCGTGCATACATCCCGCAGCTACAACCGCGTGAGTGCACGTAATTTGAGAAACAATGAAGCAGGCGATTATTTGTTTGAAAACCAAATGAGTCAGCAAAAGGGGAAACCCAAAACATCGGCTGTTACTAAATTTAAGGACGTTAGCGATCGGGCTGGGATTTATGGAGCAGCTATGGGATACGGCCTGGGACTTGTTGTGTCCGATTTCAATAATGACGGATGGGATGATATTTATGTAGCCAATGATTTCCATGAAGATGATTACTATTATTTGAATAACAGGGACGGCACGTTTAGCGAGAGTGTTAAAGATCATTTTCAACATATCAGCCGTTTTTCCATGGGATGTGATGCTGCTGACATGAATAATGATGGTTTTTTGGATATTATGACACTCGACATGTATCCCGAAGATGAAACTGTCGAGAAGTCCTCTATGGGCGAGGATCCTATCGACATATTTTTATTTAAACTTCAGTTTGGTTATTTCAACCAATACAGCCGCAATTGTTTGCAGTTAAATTTATCAGGCCAAAAATTTTCTGACATAGGCCTGATGGCGGGCGTAGCTGCGACAGACTGGAGTTGGTCTACTCTGCTGGCAGATTATGATAATGATGGGATTAAAGATATTTTTATTTCGAACGGAATAGTTAAAAGGCCCAATAACCTGGATTACATTAAGTTTGCTACACAGGATTCAATGTATTACTCGCCTAATATCTCCAAATCCTTAGATCAGAAAGCTATACAAATGATGCCTGAAGGCAAGGTGCATAATTATCTTTTCAAGGGCACAGAAAATTTGCGTTTTATCGATAAATCACAGGAATGGGGTTTTGGCCAAGAAACAGTAGCGAACGGTGCTGTATATGTGGATTTAGATAATGATGGTGATCTCGACCTGGTAACCAACAATATAAATGAAACAGCCAAAATTTATCATAACAGCAGTGATAAACTTTTTAAAAATAATTATCTTAAAATAGCCTTGAAAGGAGAAAATTTTAATTCTTTCGGTATTGGCGCTAAAGTTTATATTAAAAATAAATCGGGCGGGATGCAGGTCCAGCAAATGATGCCCACCCGGGGTTTTATGTCATCGGTCGAACCAAAACTGTTATTTGGATTAGGTAATAAATCAGAGATTGATTCCCTTTTTGTTATATGGCCTGATGGTAAGGCAGAGATAAAAGTAAATACAAAAGCCAATACAACCCTTACCCTTAAGCAAAGCGATGCCAACGTAAGCTCTGAAGCTGTACTTCAGAAAATATTTCCTAAATCAGCTCCATTATTTGTTGACATATCAGCTACTGCAGGTATTGATTACAAGCATGAGGAAAATAATTATCTGGATTTTTATCGCGAAAGCCTTATTCCTTTTCAGGTTTCCACAGAAGGACCAAAACTTGCGGTAGGTGATGTAAACGGTGATGGGCTTGACGATTTTTATGCAGGTGGAGCTAAGTGGCAGGCAGGGAAGCTATTTATTCAGACGAAGCGGGGAAAGTTTGTTTCATCGAACAAGTCAATTTTTCAGACAGATTCTACATATGAGGATGTCGATGCAATCTTTTTTGACGCCGACAATGATAAGGATCAGGACCTTTATGTGGTGTCGGGAGGGAATGAATTTTATGGTAAAATGCCGGAGCAATTTGACCGTTTATACCTCAACGATGGTAAAGGTAATTTTACGAAAAGTAAAGGCTTGCCTGCTATGTATGATAACAAGAGCTGTGTAAGAGCCGTAGATTTTGATGGGGATGGCGACCTTGATTTGTTTGTTGGTGGAAGGGTGACGGGGTTTCGATATGGCGTCAGCCCCAATTCTTATCTGCTGATTAATAACGGGAAGGGTTATTTTAAAGATTCGACTGCGCAGCTTGCGCCTTTGCTAAGGAAATGCGGAATGGTAACAGATGCTGTTTGGACTGATTATGATAAAGATGGTGACCCTGATTTAATCGTTGTTGGCGACTGGATGCCCGTAAAGATATTTGAAAATAGCAATAATAAACTTTCCGAAAACAAATCTTCTAAAGTATTGGAAGCCGTCAAAGGATTCTGGCAAACAATTAAGGCCGAAGATTTTGATCGGGACGGTGACGTAGATTTCATTGTAGGCAATCTGGGTACTAATACGAAATTTAAAAAAGGGAATAGTTCCGGTTTAAGAATGTTGGTCAAGGATATTGATGGAAACGGAACTGTAGACCATATTCTTAACTACAGAAAGGGAGAAGAATGGTATCCCGTAGCCTCAAAAGATGAATTGGGTAAACAGATGCCGTTTTTGAATAAGAAGTTTACCAATTATGAGCAGTTTGCTGGCAAAACCATTGATCAGTTGTTTAGTGCCGAAGAGCTGAAAAATGCCCTGATTTTGGAGGTAAATAAGTTTGCTTCGATTTATCTGGAAAACAAGGGCAACAAACAATTTAATATTAGAAACCTACCTGAGGAAGCGCAGGTGTCTAAAATATTTTCTTTTTCAACAAATGATGTGGATGGAGATGGTGCTATGGATATACTGCTTGGAGGTAATTTTTATGGAGTTAGTACCTACCAGGGACGTTATGATGCAAGTTATGGTCTGATCTTAAAAGGAAATGGTAAAGGTGTATTCAAGCCTCTTTTGCCCACTCTTTCCGGGTTTTTATTAAATGGTGAAGTAAGAGACATAAAATCTCTTAAAACTGCTCGAGGAGAAATTTTCCTAGTGGCCACGAATAACGCGCCCTTGCAAGTATTTAAAAAACTGAGTACGCTTTCTGGTAAATAACTCATCATTCTGTTTTATATCTAGGCATATTATATTCTGATAATTTTTGACAAAATCGTAAATTGCATGTAGTAGCATGTTTAATATTGAATCTCACAATAATATAGGTGCAGTGCTCTAATAAAAAAAAGATGAAGTTCAAGTTCCCTTACATTACAGTTCTGTTAATAAATATTCTATTATTTGGAGGATGCCAAAAGCGGGTAGAAAAAAAGGACACTCGCAACACAGCATTTATTCATAATGCGATGGGAAAACTAACGGATGTCATGGTGCATGATATTTTTTCTCCGCCGGTGGCCAGCCGTATCTATGCATATACCAGCATTGCGGCTTATGAAGCATTATTGCCGCTGTATTCGAATTACCGTTCTTTGAGTGGACAGTTGAATGGATTAGACAGCTTGCCCAAACCTGAGATCGGGCAGGAGTATTGTTTTCCGCTGGCCAGTGTGCATGCCTTTCTTGCAGTTGGCCGGACGCTTACGTTTTCAGGGGATATGATTGATGAATTTGAGCCGGCAATTTATCAGCAATATAAAGACGTGGGCATTTCTGATGATGTTTATGATCGATCAATTCAATATGGTGCAGCTGTGGCAACTAAAATATTGGAATGGGCAGGGAAAGATGGCTACAAGGAGACACGCGGATTTCGTTATACAGTAACAAAAGATCCAGCAAAATGGAAACCTACCCCACCAGCTTATATGGATGCCGTTGAACCGAACTGGTATAAAATACGCCCTTTCGTATTGGATACCTGCAGTCAGTTTAAGCCACCGGTTGCCACTAGTTTTAGCATGGAAAAAGGCAGTAAATTTTATAAAGAGGTCATGGAAGTGTATGAGGCCACGAAAAACCTTACCGAAGAGCAAAAAGCCATCGCGAGTTTTTGGGACTGCAATCCATTTGTAATGCATCAGACAGGACATGTTATGTATGCCTCAAAAAAAATCAGCCCTGGCGGCCACTGGATGAATATAGCAGGTGTGGCATCTAAAAAAGCAAAAGCAGATTTGATGAAAACGGTAGAAACCTATATGCTGGTTTCAATCTCCTTGGCAGATGGTTTTATCAGTTGCTGGGACGAAAAATACCGTAGCGCTGTAATACGACCTGAAACAATTATCAATTCAGCCATCGATGAAAATTGGCAGCCCCTTCTTCAAACACCTCCTTTTCCGGAATATCCGAGTGGGCACAGTGTCGTTTCCAATGCCGCAGCTATTACGTTAACCTCCCTTTACGGAGATTCTTTTTCTTTTATAGATTCTACGGAAACTAAGTACGGCTTGCCAAGCCGTAATTTTAAATCTTTTCAGCATGCTGCCGACGAGGCTGCAATCAGCCGATTATATGGCGGTATACACTTTAAGCCAGCAATCATTAACGGTAGTGTAGAAGGCAAACTGGTTGGCACTTTAGTAACCACAACTCTGAAAACCCGTAATCAACGTGTTTCACATAAAATTAATTGATACAAATGATGCAGGCAATTGATTTTTAAAAAAAATCGTATATTGTTTAATAATTGAAAAAGGCGATATCTATATTATTGTTAAGTTTTTTCCTGTTTAATATAATAGGATATAAGCTATTTTTCTATTACCAGTTAACAGAAGCTGATTCCCGTATTCAGGCGAAGATTGACGTTCTTCATGAATCGGATGAAAGCCTTTTCACTGTTAAAATTCCCTTAAGATTGCCCTACCACACAGACTGGAAGCATTATGAATCCGTTGAGGGGGAGATGACCTATAAAAATACGACGTACAAGTATGTTAAGCGAAAAGTGCTTCGGGATACTTTAATACTGCTTTGCGTAAAATATCAGGAAAAATCTGTTATTGAAAACAATAGCAGTGAATACTTCAAAAAAGTAAATGATCTGGATACTGATAATTCAAGGAAACAGGAAATTAAATATACTAAGGACGACTATTACCAAAAGTCTGAAGTTTCTTTGATAGCAGTCTATCCTTTAAAAATATTTGGGTCTTTGTCCCTAATTCAGGATTTAGAAACATCTTCCTACCATGCTAAATTAGAAAGGCCCCCCATTTACTTGCTGCCTTCAGCCTAATAAGCTTTCTTATCCTTTCCCTTAAGTTTCATTTTGCAGGAACCACTATCTCTTTAGGATTGCTGGTGTATTTTTTAATTCACACCCCAATCTTAATTAGTTTCCGGAAGCAGGCTCATCAAGAACTTGCGGCGGAATTTTGTTTCTGATACCCATTCAAGTGGTAAAGCGGGAAAGCAGATTGCTAAAATAATTCGGAGCAGACTGAAGAAAAAAAATTCATTTTATTTATTTTTTAATAAGTGTTTATTAATACTAAGCATAATTGATAATGAAAAATTTTTACGGAAAATTTATTTTGAGAATGATCTTTTTGATTTTCTCAAGTATCCCATTGTTTTCTAATGCCCAGACTGATCAGGACGCACTGATGATGGGACACCGCAATTTATGTGTGGCTGGTATGGGTGGTTATTCGAGTTGGACAAATTACTGGGAAGGTGAATTTAAAAGGGACAATGAAAATATCGGCCGGCTTTCCACAACATACGGCATGTTGATGCTTAATTACGGGCTTAGTAATAACCTGAACATTTTAGCTTCATTGCCTTATGTTTCCACAAGAGCCTCTAAAGGGACATTGGCAGGATTTAATGGCTTACAGGACCTTGGATTTTATCTCAAGTGGAGGCCATTAAGAAAACAGTTGGGAAAGCAAAAAATTTCAGTTTTTGGTGTTGGTAGTTTTACTGCTCCCTCAAACGACTATGATATTGATATGCAGCCAATGGCTATCGGCTTAGGAGGGAAAGTCTTAAGCGCCAGGATTATTTTTGATGTTCAAAGAAATAAGTTTTTCAGCACTGTTTCAGCTGGGTATATGCACAGAAGCAATGTTGAACTTGATCGTTCCGCTTATTTTACCGACCGTCAGATTAATTCCAATGAAGTACGGATGCCTGATGCGGGTAATTTCCAACTAAGGACAGGTTATCGGGGAAAGAAGCTTATAGCTGAAGCTTTCCTCTTAAACACGACCACTTTTGGCGGATTTGATATCCGGAAAAACGACATGCCCTTTGTAAGCAATAAAATGAACAGTAACAGTGCTGGTCTTGAAGCTAAATATTATCTTAATAATGCTTTAGGCTTTAACGCCACTATGGCACATACTTTAAGCGGCCGAAATGTGGGCCAGTCGACTGGCTATAGTGC
The DNA here is from genome assembly GCA_040385405.1 of Bacteroidota bacterium. Lineage (GTDB taxonomy): Bacteria > Bacteroidota > Bacteroidia > Sphingobacteriales > Sphingobacteriaceae > Daejeonella. The sequence continues at coordinate 55,892 of JAZKHM010000165.1, forward strand.
CGGCTTTCTTTATACCATCAATGTAAAATCAAAAGCTTCTCAAACTAAAACACCATGAAAAATACTTATATATACATATTATTTTATCTAGGCTTTAGCCTGGTATCATGCAATAAAGATATTGTAGAAATCAATGAGAATTATCAGGCACTGGACCCTGTAAACTTAGATTTGAAAGCAGGAGATTGGAAACCATTTTTCGCCGGTGTATCAACAGACTATCCATTACCGGCACCCGAAGCTGTAAATTCTCCTGCCTATCAAAAGGAATTAAGTGAACTCAAAACGATAACTACAAGCCTTACAAATGAACAAAAAGAAGTAATAAATTATTGGAAGGCAGGAAGTGTATTGCGTTGGAACGAGATTATGAGAGAGCTTGTAGCTAAACATAATCTCCCTCCTTACCAAAATAGTGATGGAACATATCCCGCCCCTAGCGCTGCAAATCCATTTTCTTATCCGATATTTCCCTTCTCTAATCCACCGTACGCAGCGCGCGCATATGCCTATTTGAGTATCGCGCAATATGATGCATTGATAATGGCCTGGAAATTCAAAGCGCAGTACAACCGGCCCGCACCATATAAGGTAGATGGTGGAATTCAAGTTTCCATCCCTAAAAGTGACTTGCCTTCGTATCCCTCAGAAGACGCAGTGATCTCTGGAGCAACTTTTGAGTTAATGAAATTATTATTCCCTGCTGACATCGCTTATGTGACCCGAAAAGCGGAAGAAGAGAAGAATTACAGATTGTGGAGCGGCGCTAATGTTAAAAGCGACATTGTTGCAGGAGATTCATTAGGCCGTTGGGTGGCCCGGAAAGTTGTGCAACAGGCCAGGGCTGATGGCATGGGTGCAGCTGGTGGTAACGCTGCGATATGGAAACAACTGGAAGATGACTGTAAAGCCAGGGGTGAAACCCCTTGGATGTCTCTTGAAGCTCCGGCCAGGCCTCCAATGCTCTGTCTTTTTGGAAATGTAAAGCCTGTTCTTTTTGCGCCATCTTTAATATCCAGTCTGAGAGCAATGCCACCACCATCCGTTAACAGCGATAAGATGCGTGCGGAGATTGAAGAAATATTGAAATTTACTCAAAATCCTACTAAGGAGAATACACGGATCGTTAATTTCTGGGCCGACGGTGTGGGAACTTACACACCTCCGGGACATTGGAATGCAATCGGTACCGAAGAATTTGTAAAGAGTAAGATGAGCGAAGTACGGTGGGCACGAAATTATGCTTTACTAAATGCAGCTATGATGGATGCGGCGATTGTCTGCTGGAATACAAAATTCTTCTATTTTAATCCTCGTCCATCGCAATTAAGACCTGCAATTAAAACATTAACAGGAGTACCGAATTTCCCTGCTTATACCTCAGGGCACTCAACATTTAGTGGCGCGGCTGCAGCGATTTTAGGTTATCTGGTACCGGGAAAAAGTGCACAATTTGACGCCATGGCTCTTGAAGCCTCCAATTCACGGATGTACGGGGGAATTCATTACCGATCAGACTGTGAACAGGGTCTTATCGCTGGCAGAAAAATTGGAAATATCGCTGTTGACAGAGCGAAAATGGATGGCGGAAATTAAGTCCCGTCTCTCCCGGATGAGTCTAAAATCTTAACTTACAGGTACGTAAAACGGAAATTTTACTATGCAAGCATAAAAAAATTAGTTGATTGCTTGTTAGAATTCATTATTCTACTTATGTTTATAATTGCAATTAAATTAACCAAATCTAATCAGAGAATTATGAATAAAATTTTTACCCGTTTAGCTTGCATATTGGTTGTACTTGCGGCGAGTACAAGCATGGTATTCGCTCAAAATACCACCATTTCGGGCACAGTTACAGATAATCTTACCAGGGAGAAACTTCCAGGAGTTACGGTCACCGTTAAAGGAACCACGAACAGTACTTCTACTAACGAAAGCGGGCAATTTACATTATCCAGTTCTGTGAGAACACCTTTCACATTAGTAATAAGTTATATCGGATATAAAACCGTTGAACAAACGGTTAGTGGATCTACTACAGGACTTTTAATTTCTATCGAGGCCCAGTCTATTATGGGGCAGGAAGTAGTTGTAGCAGCATCCCGGACTCCGGAAAGGATACTGGAATCTCCGGTATCAATTGAACGATTAGGACAAGCGGCTATTAGAGAAACAGCGTCTCCATCGTTTTATGATGCTCTTACTAATTTAAAAGGTGTTGAGTTAAGTGCTCAAAGTTTAACATTCAAATCAGTGAATACCCGTGGTTTCAATGCGAATGGAAATACCCGTTTCAACCAGTACGTGGATGGAATGGATAACCAGGCGCCGGGTTTGAATTTTGCAGTGGGTAATATTATCGGAATGAGTGAACTTGATCTTGACAATGTCGAGCTTTTGCCGGGAGCATCATCTGCACTTTACGGAGCTGGTGGAATCAATGGAACTATGCTCTTAACATCTAAAAGCCCTTATTCTTCGCAAGGTGTCAGCTTCCAGCTAAAAACCGGAATAAACCATATTAATGATCCAAACCAAAAAGCGCGCCCATTTCAGGAAGCGGGAGTTAGGTTTGCTAAAGCATGGAATAAATTTGCTGTTAAATCCACCGTGTCGTTGTTAACAGCCGACGATTGGCAAGCAGATAACTACACTAATTTCGACAGAAATTCCAGAAGTTCAAAAGCAGGCAGCAGAGCAACAGATCCGAATTATGACGGAATAAATGTGTACGGAGATGAGGTAAATGTGAATATGCGGAATGTCGCGAATAGTGTTGTTAATGCGGGTACAGAAGGATTCGTTCGGGTAGCTCTGGGAATCCCAGCAAATGTAAGTGTCACTCCAGCACAAATTGCTGCAATCCGAGGTAATCCCACAACCTTGGCGCAGTTGAACGGTTTCTTGTCAACGAATGCTCAAACAAGGCCTTTCTTCACGGGTCTGGCAGCGGGTCTGATTCCTGATCAATCGGTTTCCAGAACGGGTTACCTCGAAAAACACCTTGTTGACTATGATGCCAGATCATTTAAGACATCAAACTCACTTCATTATAAATTAAGCAATACTGTTGAAGCAGTTGCACAGGTTAACTGGGGAACCGGTACTTCGGTTTATACGGGGTCTGACCGCTACTCATTGAGGAATTTTAGTATCGGACAATATAAACTTGAATTAAAAGGCCAGGATTTCATGCTTCGCGGTTATACTACCCAGGAGAATTCGGGCGATTCTTATATTTCTTCAATCCTCGGGGTGTATATCAATGAAACATCGAAAGCTAATACTACATGGTTTCCGCAATACGTAGGAAACTATGTTGGAGCTCGTGCAGCAGGTGCAGCCGATGCTCAGGCTCATGGGCTTGCTCGCAGTGCTGCGGACGTAGGCCGTTACCAAGAAGGGTCAGCTCAATTTAATGCTGCGAAAGAAAAAATCATGAACTCTACAATTAGTTCAGGGGCAGGGGCGAAATTTGCTGACAAATCCAACCTGTGGCATTATGAGGGAATGTATAATTTCACTAACGCACTTCAGGATAAATTAGAACTGCAGGTTGGAGCTTCATACCGTATTTATGACCTGAATTCAGCGGGAACAATATTCGATGATCTGAATCGGGAAATCGATATTAATGAGTATGGTGGATTCATACAGGCGGGTAAGAAATTCAGTGATTTATTTAAGCTGACACTTTCTGGGCGCTATGATAAGAGCATGAATTTTGAAGGGCGTTTCACTCCAAGAGTTACCGGTGTTTTCACCGTAGCCCCAAACAATAATATTCGTGCTTCTTACCAAACAGGCTATCGCAACCCAACCACACAGAATCAATATATTGATCTTTCAGTTCTGGGTGGTGCAACACGTTTGATCGGCGGTTTGCCAGAAAGTATATCCAAATACAACTTATACACCAATAAGCCTTTTACCGATGTAAGTTACAGGGCATTCCTTGCTTCAGCTTCAGCAGGTACTCCAAATCCTGCCTTACTTCAAACGTATACTTTTGACACAGAAGGTGTAAGGCCTGAAAGTGTCAAGGCATATGAACTTGGTTACAGAGGATTGTTAGGCACCAAGGTACTGATCGATGCCTATGGTTATTACAATCAGTATAAAGATTTCATCACAGCAGTAGACGTTTATCAGAATAATGCCAATGCATTCACCAGATTTGGAGTCCCTGTAAATGCCGCAGGTGAAGTTAACTCTTACGGTTCGGCACTTGGAATTGACTATATGATGGGAACTTACAACCTTAGCGGAAATATTTCCTATAATAAATTGGGTGATATACCGGTTACTTACATCAACGATTTTAACACTCCAACGGTTCGTTATAATATTGGGCTGAATAATCGGGAGGTTGTTAAGAATGTTGGATTTAATGTTTCTTACCGCTGGCAGGATTCATTCTACTGGAATTCTTCGTTCGCATCAGGCGATGTTCCTGCTTTTGGAACAGTAGACGCGCAAGTAAATTTAAAGATACCTAGTGTTAAATCGGTAATTAAACTTGGAGCATCTGACCTTTTGAATAAATACTATACTACATCTTATGGTAATCCCCTTATGGGTGGTATGTATTATGTAGGATTTACATTTAATCAATAACTATGAAGCAATCTGGCATTTAGCTGGTTAAACTAAAATAATAAGTCCCGTTTCATTCATTTGGAACGGGACTTGCTATTTAATATAAATGAGATTTTTTATTTCTTAGTATCTGTCTAAACTGCTATTTTGCTGCTGTCATAATCTTTGACTCAAATGCACAGGATACAGCTTGAAACTTGTGAAATAATTTCTCTCTTGCTGATTTAAAAATTAAAATTGAAACATGGAAGTAAGTAAAGACCCGATAGTGACGGAATTGGATATCAATGATCTGGAAAGTGATATGCAGCACGTTAATAATCCGGTTGTGGGGCTCGAGCCGATAGTTAAAAAGTATCTTACTGCAGTTACTGAATATTCACAGGATGGTAATAACTTTTACTTTTCTGACGGCAACTCAAAAGTAGAAGTCAGGGTTATTAGTGACCAAATCATAAGAGTGCGTCTTGCGCCTCAAAGTGTTTTTCTGGAGGACTTTTCATATGCCGTTGAATCGACAGATCACAGAGTGACTGTCTTTAAGCTTGAAGATGAAGCGGAAACCTACCGGGTTGAAACGAATGCAGTGGCCTGTGTAATTCGGAAAAGCGATTTTAAGATTTCTTTTGAAGATATTCTGGGAAAGGTGACGAACGAAGACATGGAACCCATGCATTGGGAAGAAAATACTGACTTTGGAGGATATTACGTTTACGCCACTAAGAAATGCCAGCCTGAGGAGGCTTTCTATGGCCTGGGAGATAAGTCGAGTGATTTGAACCTTCGTGGAAACCGGTTTGTGAACTGGAATACCGATGCCTACTCATTCGGGAAGGGCCAACAGCCTCTTTACCGAACCATTCCGTTTTATATGGGGATAAAAGAAGGAGTCAGTTATGGGATTTTCTTTGATAATACTTTTAAAAGCCAGTTTGATTTTGGGCAGGAAGAAAGTGATAAAATAAGCTTTTGGGCAGATGGTGGTGAATTGCAATATTATTATATCCATGGCCCACATATAATGGATGTCGTAAAACGTTATCATACACTTACGGGTACTCACCAAATGCCTCCTAAATGGGCTCTTGGCTTCCATCAATGCCGCTGGAGTTATTTCCCTGAAAAGAAGGTTAAGGATATCGCACGGAACTTCCGTGAACGGAAAATCCCATGCGATGCAATCCATCTGGATATCGATTACATGGACGGTTATCGTTGCTTTACATGGAACAGAAAGTATTTTCCCGATCCCCAGAAAATGATCAAGGAACTTGCCGATGATGGATTTAAGACCATAGTGATCATTGACCCGGGAATCAGGGTGGACGAAAATTACAGTGTTTTTAAAGAGGGCAAACAGAATAATTACTTCTGCAGGCGCTGTGATGATTACTTTATGGAAGGTCACGTATGGCCGGGACGTTGCCAATTTCCTGACTTCACGAATCCCAAAGTCCGGACCTGGTGGGGCGGGCTTTTTAAGGAACTCGTTGATGCAGGGGTAGCCGGTGTGTGGAATGACATGAACGAACCCGCAGTTTTCGGAGCTGGAACGTTTCCGCACGATGTTCGGCATAATTATGATGGCTTTCATGGCTCACACCGCAAAGCCCACAATGTTTATGGGATGCAGATGGTGCGTGCAACCTATGAGGGACTGAAAAAATTGCAAAAGAATAAAAGACCATTTACCATCACGAGGGCAGGTTATTCAGGTGTGCAGCGGTATGCTTCGGTATGGACTGGCGACAATATTGCCTCCTGGGAACATTTGAAAATTGGAATTGTCCAATTGCAGCGCTTATCGATGTCGGGTATACCGTTTTGCGGAACTGATATTGGAGGTTTTAGCGGAGAGCCTGATGCGGAACTTTTTACAAGATGGATTCAAATGGGAGTATTTTCCCCTTTCATGCGCGCACACTCGGCTGGTGACACAGCCGAACGTGAACCATGGAGTTTCGGGCCCGAATTTGAAGAGATCAACAGGAAGTTTATTGGCTTAAGATACCGCTTAATGCCCTACATCTATTCCGTTTTCTGGGAACATCACAAGCATAATTTCCCAATCCTCCGTCCGCTTGTTATGCACGAGCAGGAAAATATCCTTACCCATGGCATTCAGGATATATTTACTTTTGGTGATAAGATACTGGTTGCTCCTGTGACCGATCATGGGGCGAGACACCGTAATCTTTACCTGCCCGCCGGAATATGGTATAACTACTGGACCCATGAGATGCTGCAGGGTGGTACGGAACATTTTGTTGATGCACCGATTGATTCCATGCCAATCTTTGTTAAAGGAGGGGCTGTAATTCCCGAATCCCCGTTGATGCAGCATGTAGGTGAGTTTGAAATCGACGAACTGATGTTCCAGGTTTATTACTCGGATTATGAAGCGAACTCTTTTTACTTCGAAGATCACGATGATACCTTTGCCTTTGAACAGGATATCTATCTCGAGAAGAAATATGTGGTAAATGGTAATGAAAGTTCGATGACATTAACGCAGTCCATTGAGGGCCTTTTTACACCGCGTTATGAAACATATGACCTTAAGATAATTGGACTGCCATTTACTCCTGCAAAGGTTTTAATTGATGGAAAGGAGTTTGCAGGAGATCTAAGTTTTGATGATCTCAGACGCGTTAGGATCAAGTCAAATAAGAATTTCAAACGAATAGAGATTTTTGCCTGATATATAGGATAAACATCTATCTTCAAATCCGCATTATAAATGTCTTGTGATTTCACATTATGGCAAAAAAGGTAACATCGCAACCTGGCTTATCATCAAATGCTGTTGCGGCAGCAGCGGACTGGTATTCGAGGTTTTCTGACTTCGATATCAGTCTTTTCAGGGCTGGTAAACATTATAAATTATATGAGAAGCTTGGCTCTCATGTGGTTGCCCATGATGGTCTTGATGGTACTTATTTTGCCTTATGGGCACCCAATGCGAAATTAGTTACTGTAGAGGGAAATTTTAATGGCTGGAACAAGACATCGCACCCAATGCAGGTAAGATGGGATGGATCAGGGATCTGGGAGTTGTTCATTCCAGGCATCAGCACTGGCGAGGTTTATAAATATTATATTAGTTCAAATACCGGTGAAACACTTGAAAAGGCCGACCCTTTTGCCTTACGCTGGGAAGAACCCCCATCAACAGCCTCAATAGTGTGGGATACCTGGTATGAATGGAAAGACCAGAACTGGATGAATTCAAGGCATAACAGAAATGCACTGAACAGGCCGATGTCTGTCTATGAAATGCATTTTGGTTCATGGGCACGAAATATCGAATCGCCTGATGACTTTCTAAGTTATCGTCAGATGGCTGCACAGTTGGTTCCCTATGTTAAAAATATGGGATTCACCCATGTGGAGTTTCTTCCGATGATGGAGCATCCATTTTATCCCTCCTGGGGTTATCAGATCACAGGTTATTTTGCTGCAACTTCTCGTTTCGGCACACCCCAGGACTTTATGTTCCTTATTGACGAACTTCATAAGAATGAAATCGGTTTGATCCTCGACTGGGTACCATCTCACTTTCCGGGCGATGAGCATGGTTTGTACCGTTTTGACGGGACACATTTGTATGAGCATGCGGATATGAAAAAGGGTTTCCATCCGGACTGGAAGTCTTATATTTTCAATTATGGACGAAATGAAGTCAAATCTTTTTTAATTAGTAATGCGATTTTCTGGCTCGACCGATACCATGCAGACGGGCTGCGGGTTGACGCTGTAGCTTCAATGTTATACCTGGATTATTCACGCGAACAGGGTGAATGGATACCCAACGAGTTTGGGGGTAATGAGAATCTCGAAGCTATAAGCTTCCTGAAAGAATTTAATGAAGCTGTATACGCTAACTTTCCCGATGTGCAGACCATTGCCGAGGAGTCGACAGCATTCCCGGGAGTAAGCAAGCCTACTTATGCAGGCGGACTTGGTTTCGGGATGAAATGGATGATGGGATGGATGCATGATACCCTGGAGTACTTTACACAAGACCCGGTGCATCGCAAATATCACCATAACCGGATTACTTTCAGTACGGAATATGCATTCACGGAGAACTTTATGCTGCCGTTTTCACATGATGAAGTGGTGCATGGAAAAGGATCCCTGCTAAACAGAATGCCCGGCGATGAATGGCAGAAGTTTGCTAATCTGAGATTGCTATATATGTATATGTTTACCCATCCGGGGACTAAATGTCTTTTTATGGGAAACGAAATAGGGCAAAGCAGGGAATGGGATTTCGACCACTCACTCGATTGGCATTTGCTGGAGCATGCACCGCATCAGGGAATTAGTCAGATGGTCAAATCCTTGAACAATTTATATACGTCTGAGCCGGCTCTATATGAAAAAAGCTTTGAAAGTGCCGGCTTCGAATGGATAGAGGGTGGAGATGCAGAAAATTCTGTGCTTGTATACTCGAGAAAAGGAAATGACCCGGAGAACGACCTCGTTATCATACTTAATCTAACGCCGGTTCCGCGTACTTCGTGGCGCATCGGGTTGCCCGCAGAAGGGAAATGGCTTATTATCCTGAATTCGGACGATCAGAAATTCTTCGGAAGCGAATTTGTGAATGACAATATTATTGTTTCTGAGCATATTTTCTGGCACGGTAAAGAGCATTCGGGTTTGGTCAATTTGCCGCCCCTGGGAGGGTTGGTACTGAAATTAGCAAATTAGAGAGTTATTAAATTAAGCAGATGAGCAAATTTGCTAATTACCCTTCCCGGTAATTTTATCAATCATCCTCATAACCTCCACTGCATCCTCGGCAGAGCAGGGATTTGAGCCCTGACCCAGAAAGTATTTTACCACCTGATCAATCATCGGCTGTTGTACATGAGGGAGGCGATCAAACTCAAGCTGTGTAAGCCGTTCATTTATAATGGTTTCACAGAAATTGCTGAAAACAGCGAATCGAATAATTCCTTTGGTTCCTTTAATTTCACAAATATCAATTTCATCTTCAATCCTGGAATTGAAATCCCACACTCCTGTAAACCGGATATTGTTGGGGAATAAGATTTCGGCACTCGCATAATCGTCGGCTTCATACAAATTTGCGCGGTTTAAGGACGCACCTTCTACCTTTATTGGCTTACCAAAGAAAAAGAGCATCAGATCCAACTGATGCGGAGCCAGGTCGTGAAAAAGCCCTCCTCCTGAAATGGATGGATTGGTACGCCAGGTATTTTCAGTTCCGGGCTGGTAGGTCTGGTGAAATTTTATCTCTGCAGAAAGAATTTCACCTATGCCATTTTCGCTTATGAGGTCTAAGATCATTTTGAAGCGTGGCTGTGCTCTGCGGTAATGTGCAATGCTTAGTTTGCAAGCGGTTTCTTCTGACGCCATTTTCATTCGTTCCGCCTGCACGGAATCCAAAGCCATTGGCTTTTCTACGTAAACTGGTTTGCCCGCGTTAAACGCCTGCAGAGCGTAAGCTTCATGGTAAGCTGGAGGAGTGGCTATGTAGATTGCATTCACCTCGGTGTCATTGATTAGATCACCCGCATCTGAGTACCATTTTCTAACTCCATGTCTTTTTGCATAATCCCCCGCTTTTTTTTCATCCCGCCTCATCACAGCTACCAATTCTGAATCAGGGACCAGATTAAAAGCGGGGCCACTTTTTATTTCCGTGACATCGCCGCAGCCGATTATTCCCCAGGAAACGATCTTCATCTCTCTAATAATTGTTTAAAGTAAACATAGTTATTTAAATGAAACGGGGCAGGAGGAAAGAACAAGGAACTGAGACTGAACCGAAGTGCGCGCACTTTTCTGTTAGATACTCCTGGTCCCTGCAGCTTGATCTTTCTCCTTGATCTATCTTGCTCCTGGTACTTGATTCTCACAAAAAAGCCCCGTTCTATAAATAGAGGGCACTGAAAAAGTCCGTTAGTTCTTAACGGATGATAAAAAGGAGTAGAAAG
>JAZKHM010000166.1:0-1342 GCA_040385405.1 Bacteroidota bacterium
TTATTCAACGAATACAAATCCAGCCTCCTATCCTTCAGATTCGTAACAGAACCATTCGAATGTAAATGTTTCAGCAGGTCGAGGTCCAGATCAACGATCAACACCGTTTCAGCATTAGCGGTGGCTTCAGATTTAATACCATTTGTTGGAAATGAAAAGTCGCCGGGCGTGAAAACCGCAGATTGAGCATACTGAATATCCATATTCTTCACTTTGGGCAAATTCCCAACGCTGCCGGCTATGGCTACAAAGCATTCGTTTTCTATTGCGCGGGCCATGGCACAGTGCTTAACTCTTGTAAAGGCGTTCTGAGTATCCGTAAGGAAGGGCACGAACAAAATTTCCATCCCTTCATCGGCGAGGAGTCGCCCGAGCTCCGGGAACTCAACATCATAGCAGATCAGGATTCCGATCTTTGCACAGTCAGTTTCAAATACCCGTAAACCATTTCCCCCTTTTATCCCCCAATACTTCTTTTCATTTGGCGTAATATGCAGTTTTTCATAACGCTCAAATCCTCCGTTACGTTTGCATAGATAACCAATATTCAATAATGCATCATTTTCTACAAAAGGCATGCTGCCGGTTATAATATTCACATTATACTCCACCGCCATTTTCGCAAATTTGTCCAGAATCTGTTGAGTATATTTTGCAAGGTCCCTTATGGATTCAGCCTCAGACAAACTATTGGTCGCCGACATTAAAGGCGCATTGAAAAGCTCAGGAAAAAGTATGAAATCGCATTTATAGCCCGAAACCACGTCAACAAAAAACTCCATTTGATCAAACAGCTCTTCAAGATTTTTGAGCGTTCTCATTTGCCATTGAACAAGGCCTACTTTTACATTGTTCTTTTTCTTAACGTGAGCATGCCTGACACTTTCGTAGTATACATTGTTCCATTCGATAAGAGTAGCAAAGGCCTGTGATTCCTCGTCGCCGGGCATATACCCCGTTAAAATTTTCAGGACATGGAAATCATTAGCCAGTTGAAAAGACAATACCGGATCGTGTATTTCCTTGTTTTTTACAGCCTGTATATATTGCTTTGGTGTAAGAGTGTCAATATATTTATGATAGTTCGGTATTCTCCCGCCCGCAACTATGCTCGACAAATTTAGATTTTCGCAAAGGGCTTTTCTGGCTTCGTAAAGCCGCCTTCCTACCCTCATATTCCTGAATTCCGGATTTACGAAAACCTCAATTCCGTATAAAACATTTCCATCGGGAGTATGCGTATTAAAGCTGTAATTTCCGGTTGCTTCAGCGTAGGAATGTGTGGTCCCAAATAATTCATAATCCACGATAAGCGACAGTGCACAGCCGGCAACTTTACCGT
>JAZKHM010000167.1:0-1218 GCA_040385405.1 Bacteroidota bacterium
TGTAAGCTTCCCTGTAATTAAGACATTGATCAGTTAGACAAAATGTTTAATTTCAAATGTCAGAAAAATGAAGAAGCAGCAATTCACAGAAACACAAATCACCACCGCAATTAAGCAATATGAAGGTGGTCGCCAGGCGCAGGATGTGTGCCGGGAGTACGGGATCAGTAAAGCCACACTCTACAATTGGCGCAAGAAGTACAGCGGCATGGATTCCTCTCACCTGCGCGAGCTTAAAGCCCTGCAGGATGAGAATCGCAGGCTGAAACAGATGTATGCGGAACTAAGTCTGGATTACCAGCTTGCAAAAACGATTATCGAAAAAAAGTTGTAAAGCCCTGCCAAAAGCGGGAGCTGGCGGAGTGGTCGGTTAGTGAAGTGGGAGTCAGCATTGACAGGGCTTGCCGGACCATAGGTTTGCACCGTTCGCTATGGTATTACCGTAGTAGAAAAGACGACACAGAGGTGATGGATAAGCTGCAAAGCCTTGCAGAACGTTATCCTACCAGAGGCTTTGATGACTATTACGGAAAGATCCGGCTAGAGGGACTGGTATGGAATCGCAAACGGGTTCTTCGAGTTTACCGGTCCATGAGATTAGTATTTAGGCGTAAACACAAACGTAGGCTGCCACAGCGTATTAAACAACCATTACAAGCAGCACAGCAGATTAATTACAGTTACAGTATGGACTTTGTCAGTGATGCACTGACAAGTGGAAGAAGGGTCAGGATATTAAACATCATGGATGATTGCAGCAGAGAATGTCTGGCTGCCTACGCAGATTACAGTATTCCGGCATGGAAAGTAATTATGGTTTTAGAACAGGTTATAAATGAAAGAGGAAAGCCTGCAAAGATCCGGGTGGATAACGGGCCTGAATTCATCAGCAAAGAACTCAAAGGCTGGTGTGAAAATAATGGAATAACTCTCCAATTTATTCAGCCAGGAAAACCGATGCAGAACGGATATGTGGAACGACTAAACCGGACATTTAGGGAAGATGTTTTAAACGCTTATCTCTTCGATACCCTCGAGCAATTACGGATCTTATGTGATGAATGGGTTTACGATTACAATTATATGAAACCGCATAGCGCTCATAAAGGAATGGTGCCCGCGATGATCGCCAAACAACAGCAGACTTTTAACAATAAATCTAAATTAATTGAGGAAATAAGTCTAAACTAGTGATGTCTTAAAAATGGGAAGGCTACA
>JAZKHM010000168.1:0-7282 GCA_040385405.1 Bacteroidota bacterium
GTCTTAATCCCTTGTACTGGCTAACCTGGGCCTGGTATCCTGATTACCAGAAAAAAGATCTGCGACCCTTGGGGCCAATAGGGCCACAGACACAACGCCTGATTCTTGTTGCTGCCATGCAAAACACGGAGAATGCTTATAAATTACAAGCAGACACTTTCCGAAATACGGCAGTCACGGAAGCAGTCAACTATTCCAGCATCGCCTCTGCTGCCGACCCTTTATGGTTGTTGTACTATCGGCATGAATTCGATCCTCTAATAAATCAACAGGATGACGGATTACTCAACGGCCTTACCTCAAAAGAAAAGGATTACCTGAATCGTAGCGGGGTATTGAGCTGGTACCTGGAAGAAAGTAATGCCTTGAATGAACGCCTGGATGCCGCTCGTAATACAACTGTGGATAGAGGATCCCGCATGTTAGCTTATCATCGCCTCCTGGCCGAATACCGCAAGCTGGCTGCAACATGGGATACCAAGAAGCAAAATGCAAGACTATATCTTTCTCTAGCGGAGTCAGCAGATAAAGTTAAGGGTCAGGGCGTCCCGATTGAGAAAAATACTGGGTACAGAACGGATAAACAGATCGCAGATGATGTACTGAACAAATCCAAACTTTAAACGAATAGCTATGACAACAATCCAAATGATAACCGGCTTCGCCGGTTTTTTTGTGCAGGGTCAGCCCGTGAATGTCCCGGACTCTTTCAAGGATACATTTAATTTTCTACAAGGGAATGGAGTATATGAGGAAGGAACAATGCACTTTTTAAAACAGATGAAGAACACTATGTGGACGCATTACGATGCTTTCGTTGCAGATGCCCAGGCACTGTCAGCCATTTTTATGCTCATTTTCTTTGCTATTAAGTCGTATGAGATGATGTCGGGCGACAAAAAGCTAGAGATTATGCCGCTTTTACGGCCTTTCGGCCTGGTAATGGTCATTCTCTGGTGGTCGACTTTTACCAGGGTGGTTGCTTTTCCGACTGAGGTGATTGCCAATAAAACCGAAGCCGTGTTTGACGGCAGCCAGAGAGCAGTGAATGACCTTCGCCTTCAACGTGCCAAGCTCATGGTAGAAGTTTCTGATCAGTTGCTCACCGTACAAGCCCAAACTGAAACAGCCAAAAAGGAGGCAGATACCTGGTATGAGAATGCTTGGGAATCCGTCCAGTCTTCAGTAAAGGAAGGATTTTCCGAAGTTTGGAACCCGATTGTCGAAATGCGCAACCGTTTACAGGTCGGTCTTCAACTGCTTGCAACTTCCTTACTGGAAACAATTGCTTTGTGGTTCTTGCGCATATGCGTCTATGTGATCTTTATTATACAAATCATCTTTTCAACGATTTTGATCATTCTCGGACCTTTTTCAGTGGCGATCAGTATTCTGCCTGCTTTTCGGGATTCGTTTGGTACATGGGTGGCACGCTTTATATCTGTCAATCTGTACTCTGGCATTGCGTATTTGGTAATGTATGTTGCTTCCCTTTTTCAGCAATATGCTATGGAAGCAGAGATTACCCGTTACCAAGAGCTAGTTGGTACATCTGGAGCAAGCATGGAGAAACTTAGTGTGTTTGCAGGAAATGGTGTCCTCTCTTTTGGGATAGTTATCGGAACATTTATCATCGGGGCACTGACCATGCTTACCGTTCCCAGTATATCCACATGGATTGTTTCCACCTCTGGTATTACCTCCGCCGCTTCTTCAATGGGTAGAGGAGCATCCAATATGTCCCGCATGATGACCCGCATGATCACTAAAGCATAATACTTTATTCTTTAACCCAGATTTGGCTGCTCTAACGGGTGGCCATTTCTTTTAAATCCAAATTCGATGATCATCAAAAATATTGAAAGCAAGGTCAGGCTGGCCACCTTTCTATCTGCGGGCAGTTTCCTCACGGCCATTATTATGGTATTAATTGTCAGCTTTTTTGCTTACGAGCAGGTGGCCGATGCCCGTAAAAGTGTTTACCTTCTGGATGCAAACAGCGTTCCGCTTCTGGCCCGACAAACGGATGTACATATGAATCGGGCGGCAGAATATCGAGCACATACCAATCTGTTTCACACACTATTCTTTAATCTTACTCCCGACGATAAGTTTATTGAATATCAGATGAAGCAGGCAATGTACCTGATCGATGAAAGCGGTGCTGCCCAGTATAATAACTTAAAGGAAAAGGGGTATTTTAATTCGATCCTTTCTTCAAGCGCTGTACTTACCATCCGTACAGACTCCATTTATGTGGATGAAGGAAAAAAGTACTTCCGCTATTACGGTACGCAAAAGATAGACCGCAGAAGTTCAACCATAACACGCTCTCTAATTACCGAAGGCTACCTAAGTGATCTTAAAAAACGATCGGACAATAATCCGCATGCCGTACTGATTACGCGCTGGAAAACTTTGGAAAACAAAGACCTTGAAAATGTCCAGAAAAACAATTTCTGAACAGGATAACCAGGTTACTCTGTTCAGTGAACTAAGAAAAGAATTCGCAGGGTACTTTACCCTGCTTTCACAGCGACGAAACCAGTTTCTGCAAAGATATCCAAGGCAAGTTTTTATGGGTATGCTGATCTGCCTCGTCACCTCTGTTGTGCTTGCATTTTCGGTAATGCGTCAGAAGAAGGTATCAACCCCATCAGGGATTGGAAAGGCCGGAGCCGAGATGACTTCCGGGTTGGGACAGATACTAAATACCGGCACTGCCTTGAAAGAAATACTGGAGCTGCAAAGTCAAGTTGAAATTATTCTTAAAAAAGACAGCCTGAATCAGGCCGATAGCCTTTTGTTAAAAGCGGCATTCGACAGGCTGGAATCCATTAACAAAAAATTAAACCCCAAGCCATGAAGATAGATTTTAAAAAGCCACGGTACATTATACCGCTGATTATACTGCCTTTTGTGTGCATTTTCTTTTATGTCTATAAGAGCAGCTTTGGTAAAGAAACACCACCACAAGCAGGTAAAGACTCCCTGCAAGTAAACCTTGCCGGTGTATCTGATCAGGTCAGAAACCAGGCGCTAACAGATAAGCTGGATGCTTACCGTAATGAGTATAAAAAAGCAGATGGTTATACTGCTATCGGGCAGATCCAAGAAGAGCAGGCAAGTAATCAGGATCCAAATTCTTTATATAATGATAAAGAAAAGCGAATGCTTGACTCTATCGAAAAAGCCATGAACCGAAAATATGGAATGGCCTCACAGGAAAGGCCAATCGGTTCCAATACTAATTTTCCAGATGCTTCCCTCCCGATCAGGAAGTCAAGATCGCCAGAACAGCAGGATAAGGCTCTCGCAGAAGCTTTGGCAAAAATGAACCAACATCCTCCGGTTACCGGTTATCGCCAGACTGCACCTGAACAAACAGATCCTATGCAGCTATTCCGACAGCAAATGGCTTTAGTTGATAGTATAGGGAAAGCCAATGACCCCGATTACAAGGAAAAGCAGCAGCAGAAGCAACAAGCCGAGCTGTTGGAAAAAGACTTGAAGAGCAAGAAAAAATTGTCTGTCAGTAAATCTGATGCTAATGCCCATGTATTTAACACCATAAGTGCCGATCAAAACGAAACTTTTATTACTGCGATCATTGACCAGGATATTACCGGCTATGCAGGCTCACGTTTAAGGATCCGCTTATTGGAGGATATGATGGCGGGACGCTTTTTGGTTAAAAAAGGCACTTATTTGTTTGCCCAGATCTCCGGTTTTAGTGGCCAGCGGGTTAACCTTACCATTACCACGATCATGCAGGGAAATAATATCCTGCCCGTAAAACTGGATGTTTATGACAACGATGGGCTTCCGGGCCTGTATGTCCCAGCCTCAGCCTTTAGGGAATTTACCAGGGAATTAGGTGGCAGTACCAGTCAGGGCATTACGCTTCAACAACAAGCTGAAAATAACAATCAACTGGTTATGAGTATGGTTCAGAAAATGTTTCAGTCAACAACAACCGCTGTTAGCAAATTGATTCGCCAGAATAAAGCAAAGCTGAAATATAACACGATAGTCTATCTCATAGACCCAGACGAATTGAAAGCCAATCAAAACAACTATTAAATATTTATTTATGAAAACAATATATGTCATTATACTGGCTGTGTTCAGCCTGTTCCAGGAAGTGTATGCTCAAAGCGTACCTGGTATCTACCGCAAAGACTTGCCGGATATTTATATCAGTGAGAATATTTCACTTCATTTTATTTCGCCGGAACCTATTACTTATGCAGATATATCTACATCGGGAATAGCAGGCGATTTACCAGTTAAGAATATACTTCGGCTAAAAATTAAAGCTGATTCTCTGACTTTTGAGGCAGGTTATATTGGTGTGGTTACTATTATAGGAGAAAGTTTTATCGCACAGTATAACCTTCGGTATGCAGGTGTTCTACATCCAGTGATTAGTTCGCAAGTGCAAATTTTACCAGAGCAAATGAGTCCATTGGACGTGCCAGGTATTAGCCTGACAGGACAGGAAATGAAAGGCTATGCTTTGGCAATATTAAAAGATCACAGCAGTTCTATTGTAAGGAAAGAAAATGCTTACGGGCTTAAAGCCACGCTGAACCATGTTTACACCATTGGCGATGATATATTCCTGGACTTAACGTATAAGAATGAGACGAACCTGGCTTACGATATCGATGAGGTGCGTTTCAAAATTGAGGATAAGAAGATTAATAAAGCTACGAACGTACAATCAATAGAAATTAAACCAGTCTGGCAGCTTTATCCCGGAACCAGTTTCAAAAAAACCTTCCGAAATATTTATGTGCTTAAAAAGGTTACGTTCCCTGAAAACAAGGTGCTGAACATAGAGCTAACTGAAAAACAGATCTCCGGCAGGGTAATTACCCTCCCGGTAAAATACAAGGATATCCTGAAGGCAGATACATTCTGAACCCAACATCGAGAAATCATGGATACAAACCCCTTTAATATCTACCTGCCCAAAGTGGTCATCGGCGAACTGGGCGTGGTCTTCCTGATCGATGCTCCGCAGCGTACGCTTATTCAGAACGGAACTTTTCCGCCCAATACCATCGCACTCGACAAGCTTCCCAAGTTCAAGGGTCAACACGTGATGGTATACGACTGGGTGCAGCACAATCATCTTGACGTGCCTCTGAAAAAAGCATTTAAAAGAGACGACCGTGAACTCATCCTGCTCCCTAAAGAATTGACGGCCTTAGCTCAGACGCCTTCGGACGAAGAATAATGCCACCGGATCAACCTGGAAAGCCGAGAGAACGGCTACGGATTTCACCTTGCGAACCAGGAGCTGAATGACCGGCTCATGGGGAAACTCCCTACCATCGAAATGGCCGGCCATACCTTTTATATCGACGTTCGGCTCTGGCAATTGAGGCTCAAAGATGATCCGTTAACGTCCATATCCCTGGATGAGATCAGTCCCTACGAACATGATGTAAAAGCGACCTTTCTTTATTCCCCCTCGACACGATCGGTCTTTCATCCCGACTGGCGGGCGACAGGGATCCCTGACGGGGTTTTTGCAGTACAGACCCCAAGTATTGTCCATTTAGACCCGGTAGGGCTGGCGCGGTACTTTAAAAAACAGGATGGCTATTATCTGGATCGCTATAATTTCCGTGCGGAACAAAGGGCAGTTATCGTTCCACTGGCCGAGACCAATTTTGCTATCCTTTTTGAGGCGAACCGTGGTGCCGGGCAAAACCACCAGCATCCCAAACGGTAGGGCATTACTCTGTGAATCAACCAGGGCGATCCCGGATACCGGGGAACTGGTGCTCGATAAATTACGCCATGATCTCTATGCAATGGACATGCATCAGCAGCCCGGAAGGGGAATTTAAAATTAATCGAACAATTCTAAATCACTTATTATGGAGGAAACAAAAGAGCAGCAGTCGCTGCACCGCTTCCTGCAATTCGGTATTTACCTTTCGGTAGCCCTTGACATCTTGCTGTTCGTTTATGCGCACAAGATCATCGGCAATGCCGCCAGCTTGCGCTACGGACTTTCCCATTTTTTAGAACGCATCGACAGGATCATTATCTACCACCATCCGCTGAACAGCAAACTGTTTACGCTGATCCTGATCTGCCTGGTGTCCGTTGGAACGCTCAGCCGGAAGAAAAAAGACCTGAACCCTAAAAATTCCATTGTATATCCGCTAACCGCGGGCCTGCTGATTTTTCTTGGTGGACTTTGGTTCTATGGTAAAAGCGGAGGGATTGTTTTCCTTCATACCAATTGGTATGATATCGGGTACATAGCTTCCGCTTTTTTAGGTGCCATACTGATACATGTCGCAATGGACAACGTATCCAAGATCATCAGCTCCAATCTGGGTAAGGACAAATGGAATGTCGAGGGCGAATCCTTTATGCAGGCTACAAAACCAAAGATTACTCCCTATGCCGTAAATATTCCAACATTATTCTATTATAAGAAGAAAGTCCGTAAAGGTTATATCGTACTGGAAAACGTATTTCGTGGAACATTGCTTTGCGGAGTACCAGGCAGTGGTAAAAGTTTTGGAGTAGTAATGCCTGTGATTAGGCAATTTCTGGCAAATGGCTTCACGTTATGTTTATACGATTTCAAGTTTCCGGATCTTGGAAAAGTTGCTTACTATCATTATTTACTGGCTAAACAAAACGGAAAATGCAAGAATTATGAATTCCACGTAGTCAACCTTAGTGAACCAGAGAAAAGCAGACGTCTGAATCCCTGGCGGGCAGCTTATTTATCTACCCTGGCTGATGCGTCTGAAACCGCCGAAGGTCTGGTCGAGGCGATGAAAAAAGGAGATAAATCAGGAGGTAGTGATCAGTTTTTTACCCAGTCAGCCATCAACTTCCTTGCCTCCTGCATTTACTTTTTCAGTAAGTATAATGGAGGGCAATACTCAAGTTTTCCTCATGTACTTGCTTTCCTTAACCTGTCTTATGAGGACATATTCAGCACCTTGTTTAGCAATAAGGAACTTGCTTCATTGCTATCCCCTTTTATGACTGCCTATAAAGCTCGTGCTTTTGATCAGTTGGAAGGTCAGGTTGGAACACTTAAGATCTTTATTAGCCGTCTGGCCACTAAAGAAACCTTTTGGGTATTTTCCGGTGATGACTTCGATCTGAAGATCAGCGATCCGGCACATCCGGGAGTCCTTGTACTAGCAAATGACCCAAATACTCAGAGTATAAACTCGGCTTGTTACTCGGTTATTCTTAACCGGATAACCCGGCTGGTCAATTCCAGAGGTAATAT
>JAZKHM010000169.1:0-4580 GCA_040385405.1 Bacteroidota bacterium
AAGACATCAAGAATCTCGGAGAGAAAGATGATGTTGTAAATGTAAAGCCAGGATATGGCCGTAACTTCCTTATCCCTAAGGGTTATGCTACTCTGGCTACCGTATCAGCGAAGAAAGTTTTAGCTGAGAACTTAAAGCAGGCTACGTTTAAACAAGATAAAATCAAGAAAGATGCTGACGCTATTGCCAGCAGACTTGAAGGTGTGAAATTGTCTATCGGAGCTAAAGCTGGTGAGAGTGGCAAAATCTTCGGATCTGTAAACACTATTCAAATAG
This sequence comes from Bacteroidota bacterium, assembly GCA_040385405.1. Lineage (GTDB taxonomy): Bacteria > Bacteroidota > Bacteroidia > Sphingobacteriales > Sphingobacteriaceae > Daejeonella. The sequence continues at coordinate 277 of JAZKHM010000169.1, forward strand.
CGGACGCTTTAAAGAAAGAAGGATTTGACGTGGACCGGAGACGGATCACTTTCGAAACAGAACCTAAGTTTGTAGGCGAATACATCGCAAACTTAAACCTTCATAAAGAAGTTAAGGTTAAGGTTCCGTTTGAGGTTGTAGCGGAATAGTTAGTTGGTTAGTTGGTTAGTTGTTAGTTGGTTAGTTGTTAGTTGTTAGACTGACGACATCTGGACTACGGTTATGCGAGCAGTCTAACAATAAAGTACTAACAAGGAACAACTAATAAAATGCTTTCTGATTTATTTCAGAAAGCATTTTTTAATTTAAGATTTTGTAGTTGGTTAGTTGTTAGTTGGTTTGTAGTTAGACTAACGACAACCGTGCTGCGATTATCTGTCCAGCCTGACAACTAACCAACTAACAATTAATAACCAGCCTATATGGCAAAACGAACCTCCCCCAAAAAATCTACGCGGACTAAATTTAGAAACCTCACCCGTCTTCTCGGCAAAATAATCCTCTGGTTCCTCACCATCACTTTCATATGGGTTCTTGTCCTGCGATTCATTAATCCCCCCATCACATACCTTATGCTGCAGCGGGGTGTTGAACGTAAGCTTGATGGTAAAGAATGGAAGCTTGAAAAGAAGTGGATCAATTTTGAAGATTTGTCCGATAATCTCAAGAAAGCGGCTATTGCCGGTGAAGATGTAAATTTCCTGAATCACTGGGGCTTTGATTTCAAAGCTATGGAAAATGCTTTCGAGAAAAATCAATCCAGTAAGCGGGTGATCGGGGGAAGCACTATCAGCCAGCAGACTGCCAAGAACGTTTTTCTGTGGCCGGGAAGATCATATGTCAGGAAAGCTTTTGAAGCTTATTTTACCGTTTTAATTGAACTGCTCTGGGGTAAAGAACGAATCCTGGAAGTCTATCTCAATGTAATTGAAACCGGCGATGGATTATATGGTGCTGAAGCAGCTGCCCAAAAATATTATAACAAAAGTGCCGCCAGCATGTCCAAAGCTCAGGCGGCACTTTTGGTTGCGGTTTTACCTAATCCACGTCGATGGTCGCCAGCCAGGCCAACAGCGTATATATATCGTAAACAAAGACTGATACTCAGAAATATGAGGAGGTTGGGGAAATTGCCTTTCTAGGCTTCCTTAACGTTCGACGTCAGCATTAAAAGGGCATAAAAATTTACCGCCGAGTGCGCAGGGTACACGCGGAGGACGCAGAGAAAGAATTTTTTGATATAGTACTTAGGCGAAAAATAATCTCTGCGCTGCGAAAAACTTCGCGGCCTCTGCGTTTAAATTACTTAAGCACCCACGGTGCTTCAATTTATACCTTGCCCCCGAAAACCTGCCCGTGCCAGCTATTCTTCATCGCCACCTCCCACGAACTGTCCAGGTCTTTCCTCGACGATATCATGTTGTTAAAAACGAGGGTATCAGAGTTTAGCTCACCTTTGTTAAGAAGATCTTCAAATTCTGTTTTGCTACAGTTAACTATTTGGTCTCCATTCCGATAAGCTATTCTGAACCGGTCGAAAAGTCCGATACCAAACTCCTTTTCTATCTCCTTCATCAAATGCACTGATTTATCGATAGAACAACCGGTGGCTCCGGCAACCTGTTCATCCACTGATAAAATCAGAAACTGACTATGCCTGATCTCCCCATAAGCAGCTAACTGATGTCCATGGGCAAGCCATTGGGATGTAAACTCATCCAGCTTTTGCTGAATTCTTTGCTCTTCCTCCGGATTAAGGACACGATCGGACTGATAGATCCAGACCCGCGAATTTTCAGAAATATGCATTTTCAAATTTAGAATTAATATTTAAGATCAGCTAGTTGAGATACAAATCCTTTATCAGCATGCCTGCTTTATAACGGGGCCATAAATACCCATAATTAGGTATTTAACAGGCTAATCTTAAGATATACATTTGTTAAAAACTAAAACTTTATGAAGAAAATATTACAATTAGCCGCATTGCTTTCAATAAGTTTTGCGCCACCGGTTTTGGCAGATGAAAAACTTAAGATCAGCGTTTCCGAACAGGATGCTGTCATCTTTGTGGATGGAAAACCTAGTGGCTCTTCGGCAGAGATCAAAATTGACAAAGGTTCCTGTGTCAGTGTAAAAATTGTAAAGACCGGGTTTTTAACTGAAAACCTGTCTTTTTGCGATAAGAAAAGTGCTGCCACAATCCCCAAGTCGCTGTTTGTAGAGCTCAAGAGAGACGATTCTTATGACGCTTCCCTGAAAATTGATTTTGCTAATAACGACATCGACGTACGAACTACTAAATCTGAAGCGGATGCGTGGAGATTGATGAACCAGATCATTACTTCTCAATTTGACATAATTGAAATTACTGATAAAGAGACTGGATATCTTCGTACAGCCTGGGCCGTACAGACATTTAAAGGAAATACCATACGGACCCGTATTGTAGTAAAATTAGGTGGGACTGATCCTCTTTATTACAAAATAAAGCTAATTAGCGAGCAATCCGGCGAACCGGGCACTAGTCCAAAGTCAGATGAAAGATTCCAGGAATGGGATCGTGTATTAAGGAAATATGAGGGAGTGATAAATGAGATTCAAAACAGATTAAAGTAAATTACTTAACCTATTCGACCCAATAATATATGAGAAAGTTATTTCTATGCATCTTACTTTGTATAAGTTCCCGCCTGATATATGCTCAGGAGAATGTTAAGGCAAATTACGGGAGCGGAGTGTCTGGCAAAAATTTGTTAAAGATCAATTTACTGTCACTGCCGCTGGGTAACTTCTCCTTTGAATATGAGAGGGTAGTTGCAAATAAGATAACTGTCGGAATGGGATATCGTTTCATGCCCAAATCTGGCATACCTCTCAAATCTACTATTTCAAATCTTATTGATGATCCGGATACCGAAGCGCAATTAGACCAGTTTAAAACCAGTAATTCTGCTATTACACCCGAGCTTAGATTTTATTTGGGTAAGGAAGCACTCCGTGGATTTTACCTGGGGCCATTTGTTCGCATTAGTAACTATAAGCTTGATGGGCCGTTCGAATATGACGTTAATAATAACCCGGAAACTCTTCCCTTGGTTGGAAAATTGAACACGGTAACCGGGGGATTATTGATCGGTGCCCAGTGGAAACTTGGAGGGGGTATCTACCTGGATTGGTGGACACTTGGTCCGCAGTATGGTTCTGCTAATGGCAGTCTTACTGCTAAACAATCTTTATCTCAGGCTCAACAAGATGAATTACGTCCAGAACTGGAAGCGCTGGAAATTCCTTTCGCAGAGACTAAAACTACTGTAAATGCACAGGGAGCTCGTGTTGATATTACAGGACCATGGGCGGGTCTTCGTGCGGGTCTTTGCCTGGGACTAAGGTTTTAGATACTTAACAGGCCTGTAAGTTTAGTCTTACAGGTCTGTTAAAATTCTATAACCCGTTCGCACTTGCGGTAATTTCTGCAATATCCAGCACTTTTACTTCCCCTTCTTTATTATAATTTTTTACCCCATCGCTTAGCATAGTCATGCAGAAAGGACAGGAGGAGGCTACAATATTGGGTTCGAGTGACAAAGCCTCATCAATGCGTTCGATATTTATATCCTTATTTCCTTTTTCCGGTTCTTTAAACATCTGGGCACCGCCCGCTCCGCAGCATAACCCGTTTGATTTGCATCGTTTCATCTCAACAAGTTCAGCGTCCAGGATCTCAAGAGCTGCGCGTGGCGCTTCGTAGATATTATTACCCCGCCCTAAATAGCAGGGATCATGAAAAGTGATTTTTTTTCCTTTAAATGATTCTCCGCCTTCTGCTTTTAGCTTTCCTTCGTCGATCAATTGCTGTATTAGCTGAGAATGATGAATTACTTCATAGTTTCCACCGAGTCCTGGATATTCGTTTTTAATAGTATTGAAACAATGAGGGCAACCTGTCACTATCTTTTTAATCTTGTAGCCATCAAGGATTTGTATATTGGTCATGGCCTGCATCTGGAAAAGAAATTCGTTCCCTGCACGTTTCGCCGGGTCGCCCGTACAGCTCTCCTCGGTTCCTAGTACTGCATATTTCATTCCCACATGCTCCAGTATCTTGCATATATCGCGCGTTATCTTTTGTGCGCGATCGTCGAAACTCCCTGCACATCCAACCCAGAAAAGTATTTCAGGAGACTCCCCTTTTGCGGCCATTTCGGCCATTGTAGGAACGATCAATTTGTCGATTTGTCGATTAGTTGATTTGTCAATGGATTCCCCCACTAATTTATTTGCGTTTTCTGAAGTTAAATCTT
>JAZKHM010000170.1:0-30150 GCA_040385405.1 Bacteroidota bacterium
CCTCAGACCTCAGACCTCAGACCTCAGACCTCAGACCTACAGCCTCTTCAGCCCGTTATCATCCTGCGGTGACACTATCAAGGGTACTCTTTCGATAGTTACGAAACTAATATCTAAGCCAAAACCACGTTCTTCGGAAAGCGAGAATTTTTTAAGTATGAAATAGTAATCCATAGTAAAGCGCTCAATAAAACTAAGCATATTAGATTTTGATAGAACCTTCTCGAGGACGATAAACCTGAAGTCGCCCACTATTTTATGTTTGTTCAGTGAAGTATATTTACTGGTAATGTCGACCTCTCCGTTTTTTACAAGTTCCTCGACCACTTTCCTGAAAAAAACATTGATTTGCTGTTCGACCCGGAACCCCAGTTTAAAATCTAAACGGATCAATTTGTTAGGAATCAGAAAATCAACTTTAAATTCCCTCGTAAAGGGTTCATCAGTTACATCAACATGGACCAGCCAATAAACATCTGCCCTTTTAGGCTGCTTTTGCAGGATTGAATACATAATTTTTGATTCAATCTCCGAATTAAAATTAGCACTGGTGAGATAAACCAGCTGAGAAGCGTATTTCGGAACTGATTCATCTTCGCTGAGCTCTTTCAGAATCGGATAGTAAGAATCAATTTCGACAAATTTCACGAAGCGGTTCTTGATCTTTCTTGCCGATGACCATGCCCACATTACTGATAAAATCAATGAAGCAAGCACCAATGTAAACCAGCCACCATGAAGGAATTTAGCCATGTTTGCTACCAGGAATCCCAGCTCGATAATTCCGTAAACTCCAAGGAAAATACCAATGATGTAATTTGGAAATTTCTTTCTCTTCAAATAGGAAGCAACCAGGATGGTGGTCATAAGAAAGGTGAGGTTAATAGCCAGCCCATAAGCTCCCTCCATATTCGCCGATTCACGGAAAATAAGTACGACCACAACACAGCCTAACCACAACAAGATATTTATAGAAGGCACATAAAGCTGCCCTTTCTGATTGCTCGGATAATTAATCCTAACTTTTGGCCAAAGATTTAACCTCACTGCTTCCGATATCAGGGTAAATGAGCCTGATATCATGGCCTGGCTGGCAATAATTGCCGCTGCTGTAGCAATACAAATACCGAAAATACGGAACCATTCGGGCATAATACTATAAAATGGATTATCGAGCTTACCCAGAACACCGCCCTGATGTTGCCACAACCACACTCCCTGACCGAAATAGTTCAAAAGAAGGCAAAGTTTGACAACGATCCAACTTATTTGAATGTTAGCACGCCCGCAATGCCCAAGGTCAGAATATAACGCTTCTGCTCCGGTTGTACATAAGAAAACCGCTCCTAATATGAACAAAGCATTTGGATTGGACGACAAGATGACGTAAGCATAATAGGGATTTACAGCTTTTAAAATTTCCGGAAACTGAAAAAGATAAACACTCCCTAATACGGCCATCATGGTGAACCAAACTGACATAATTGGGCCGAATGCCTTACCTATTATTGAGGTACCAAACTGCTGGACTAGAAATAATATAGATATTATAACGATTACAATCGGCACCGTAGGGATATTTTCATAACCCTCAATAACCCGCAGACCTTCGATAGCCGCCGAAACAGTAATCGGAGGAGTAATCATTCCATCCGCAAGCAAGGCTGAGCCCCCGATCATCGCAGGAATTACCAGCCATTTCGCCCTTTTCTTTACCAGCGAAAAAAGAGACAGTATGCCGCCCTCCCCTTTATTATCCGCGCGTAACGTAATAATCACATACTTTATTGTGGTCTGCAAAGTCAAAGTCCAGAAAATACAGGACAAACCACCCAAAATAAGGTCAGTTGTAATGATTCTATCTCCGACAATAGCTTTAAAAACGTATAAAGGCGACGTTCCAATGTCTCCGTAAATAATCCCTAAGCTAAGCAATAAACCGGCTGCAGATAGCTTATGGAGGTTTTTTGAATTCGACACTTCTTGAAAATTATGGGACAAAAGTACGCCTTAAAAACAATTTAACAACGTCCTGTTTTTTATGTTTAATTTCAATCAGATTTGTTAAATTTATCCTTAACATATTGGTAAACTTTAACGTATAAGATCATATTTTAGTTAAAATTTGTTAAAAACTTTATTACGCTGCAAGCGTATATATTATAAAGCCCTATATTTATACTGTATTAAGTGCGTATGAGAAACTTCTACCTCGGACTGTTAGCAATATTCATCACTTTGGGCGGCATGGCAATGCCGGGTCAAGCTGATGCATTTGCCGTTGGCGATAGGAGCTCCACCGATACCTCTAAAGTTATAAAGGCTACCATTTCCACTAAAATCACGGATACGCGACTTAACAGGCCGGCATTTTTAAAGAATGGAGTGATGGTTGACTTTGTTCCGTTCAAGCCTGGAAAAGAAAAGATATTCTCGGGTTCACCAACATCGCGAACAGCCAGGCAGGGAGACAGTGATAAGGTATTGAATAATGTCAAAGTTTATCCGAATCCGGTTTCAGATCAGTTGAATCTATCTTATTCAATCACAAAGGATTCTAATGTTACCATCAAAATCATGGATGTTCTTGGAAATGAGATCACAACATTACTTACTGAAAGGCTTTCCGCCGGAGATCAGGCCAACTCTTTTAATATCGCTTCGCGTCTAACCAGTGGGTTCTATTTCATCCGGGTAAGCGTATCAGGTGAAATTATCACCAAAAGAATCTCTGTTTTATAACAGTCCACTTCAATTAAATCTTTCCTGTATTTATATCTTAGCGGAAGCAACAACGTTGTGCAGTTATATGTGTATCCATTCATTCTTTAAAATTCTGGCGGCAAAGGACCCTGCACGAGCTTGCATCTTGTAAAAAAATTAACATTAAATAAGTTCCAGAAACCTTCAATGCCATAAAAAACAAACTATTTGCAAATGAAAATCATCGCAATCGGACGCAATTATGCCGAACACGCAAAAGAGCTGAATAACCCTGTACCTACGGTGCCGGTTATATTTATGAAGCCAAATACCGCTCTATTGAAAGACAACAAACCTTTTTATCATCCCGAGTTCTCATCTGATATTCACCATGAGATAGAGCTTGTGATTAAGATATCAAAAGAAGGCAAACACGTTGCCGAAAAATTCGCTTCGAATTATTTTGATGAAATCGGCTTGGGTGTAGATTTCACGGCTCGGGATATACAGCAGAAACATAAAGAAAAAGGACTGCCCTGGGAACTTGCAAAAGCTTTTGACAGCTCTGCTCCTGTCAGCAGATTTCTTCCGAAATCAAAGTTCAAAGATTTGACAAATTTGAATTTTAAACTGGATATCAATGGAAACACTGTTCAATCTGGGAATACTAAAGATCTGCTTTTTTCTTTTGAGAAGATCATTGCATTTGTGTCTCAATATATTACCTTGAAAAAAGGCGATCTGATCTTTACCGGAACACCGCAGGGAGTAGGAAAAGTGAATATCGGTGATCATTTGGCAGGCTATTTGGAAGAAGATAAGTTACTGGACTTTTACATCCGGTAATTATCTGCTAACTATGATTGGATTAAGAGTTCTGCCCTTTCTGTTATTTCTATGCACTACGGCCATCGCTCAGGATGATACCTCAACGGATTATCCCGATTCGGATTTCCGCTATCCCCTCGGACTTTCACCGATTATAGCAGGGAATTTCGGAGAACTTAGATCAAATCACTTTCATTCTGGATTGGACTTTAAAACGAACCAAAGAGAAGGTTATCCGGTGTATGCGGTAGCAGACGGCTATGTATCAAGGGTAAGAGTACAAATCGGTGGCGGCGGCAATGCTTTGTATCTAACGCATCCAAACGGGTATACCACTGTGTATATGCACCTTCAAAAGTACAACAGCAGAATTAGTAGAACACTAAAAGCATATCAATATCGAATTGAGAATTTCGACGTTGATTTCCCACTTTTACCTGTGGAAATTCCAGTAAAAAAAGGCGACATCATTGCATGGTCCGGTAATACCGGTGGCTCAAGCGGCCCTCATCTCCATTTTGAGATAAGGGATTCAAATACCGAGGAAACAATAAATCCTCAGCTCTTTGGCATTACAATCCCCGACAGAGTCAAACCGGCAATAAATGGGTTATATATGTATCAGCTTAACGGTGAGCCTTTTAGTGAAAACACACCGCGACAGTTTTTTGCAGTAAGCGGAGCTGGTGGTAATTATGAGTTGAGTTCGGGAAATATTGTGACAATTAGTGGAGAAACTGGATTTGGGATCATGACAATTGACAAGAACTCTGCCTCCGAAAATTCAAATGGACCCTATTCGATAGAACTTCGTATCGACGGGCAGACAATTTACTCTTCTGTCTGGGAGAAATTTTCGTTTTCTAACTCACGTGGTATAAACTCGCACGTGGATTATCCTTTATTGATGAGTACCGGCCGGAGAATTCAAAAGGGCTTTATCGAGCCCGGAAATCCTTTACAGATCTATAAAACAAAAGTCAACAATGGCGTCGTAAATTTCACGGACAAAGAGATTCATGAAGCCCAATATATAGTGAGCGATGTGGCTGGCAACGAAAGTGTTCTAAACTTCAGGCTTAGGCAAGATAATAATGCTACGAAAGTCGCTAAACTCTTACCAGGTCGAATGTTCAGGTTTAATCAGGAGAATCAATTAGATACTAATGGCATGAAACTTCATATGCCAGGAAACGCATTGTACAGTGACTTAAACTTTGTGTATTCAAGCTCCCCAACCCCTGTCGGCGGATACTCAAAGGTACATCACGTACATAATCGCTTAACACCTGTTCATTTGCCTTTTAAGCTAACAATTCAAACGAATTTCGAATTGCCCGAAAAGCTGCAATCAAAAGCCTTACTGGTAAATGAAAAAAGAATTTCCCAGGGAGGAAATTACGAAAACGGGCAGGTAAGTGCAGAGCTCCGCGGACTTGGCAGCTTTTATGTTGCTTTGGATACCATCTCCCCAAGAATAACACCGATTAACATTAGTAATGGAAAGTCACTATCGGGTGTTTCCCGAATACAGTTTAAAATATCAGATAATCTCTCTGGAATTAAAACATTCACAGGAAGGATTGACGGAAAATGGGTTCTTATGGAGTACGATGCAAAAACAGCTTCTCTCTGGCATACTTTCGACGATCAAACAGCTAAAGGGAGGCATAACTTTCTGCTAACCGTAAGGGATATGAAATCTAATATAACTGAATACAACGCTGCTTTTTTCAGATAAACTGCCATTTTAATTCAGCAAGGCAAAGGATTTTTCAGTAATTTAGCCATTCAAAATCCCTGGAATGACTGAATTGAACGAAGGACAAAAGGCACCCGGCTTTACGGCAAAAGATCAAAATGGTAATGCGATTTCACTCAGTGATTTTTCAGGTAAGGATGTAATCTTATACTTCTATCCCAAAGATGACACTCCGGGATGTACCGCTGAAGCATGCAGTTTCAGAGATAATTACCAGTCACTACAGGCGTCGGGGTTCGAGGTTCTCGGGGTTAGCGTCGATGATGAAAAATCGCATCAAAAATTCATAACCAAATATAGTCTCCCGTTTCCCCTGATTTCCGACACCGATAAAAAAATAGTTGAAGCGTATGGCGTCTGGGTTGAAAAGAACATGTATGGGAAGAAATACATGGGAGTTGCACGGAAAACCTTCATTATTGGCAAAAATGGCACAATACGGAAAATCATTGAAAAAGTAGACACGAAAAACTCTTCTAAGCAGGTTATTGAATCGCTTAATTAAAATCAAATATCCGGTGACACTTCCCGCGATAATCACAGACGACCCTGCCAATTCAAACAACATTAACTATTTTAGCGGCGCTTTAAGCAAAAAATATGAACCCAGATATAGACAAACTAACAAAACTTGCGGCCCAGGTGCGGCGTGATATCTTAAGGATGGTACACGGCTGCCAATCAGGACACCCGGGAGGTTCGCTTGGATGCGCTGACTACTTCGTAGCGCTGTATTTTCACGCTTTAAAACACAACACAAAATTTGACATGGACGGAAGGGACGAGGATCTTTTCTTTCTGTCTAACGGCCATATCTCGCCGGTTTGGTATAGTGTACTTGCTCGGTCAGGCTATTTTGAAGTGAGCGAACTTGCCAGCTTCCGAAAAATAAACTCCAGGTTACAGGGACATCCCACTACTCATGAAGGGCTTCCGGGAATCCGGGTTGCGTCAGGTTCACTCGGACAAGGGATGTCTGTTGCTATTGGGGCAGCACTTGCAAAAAAGCTTAACAACGACGGACGTCTTGTTTATTCCTTACACGGTGATGGTGAATTACAGGAAGGACAAACCTGGGAGGCGGCAATGTACGCAAGTCATAACAAAGTAGATAACCTGATTTCTGCAATTGATGTCAACGGCCAGCAAATTGATGGTTCCACAGAAAGCGTCTTATCACTTGGCAATCTCAGGGCGAAATGGGAAGCATTTGGCTGGGAGGTTTTGGAAATGAACGGAAATGACATGACCGATGTTGTACGTGTACTTGACCTTGCGGTTTCCAAAACCAGTAAAGGAAAGCCTATTATGATTCTAATGCAAACGATGATGGGCAACGGTATTGATTTCATGATGCATTCACATAAATGGCATGGTGTTGCTCCTAATGATGAGCAGCTGGCACTTGCACTCGCCCAGGTTGAAGAAACCCACGGAGATTACTAATACTAAATGTTCCTTAAGCTTACCCTACCCTGGTTACAGGTTTAATATGAAGAAATATACATACACAGAGAAAAAAGACACACGCTCCGGCTTCGGAGCTGGCCTGTTAGAAGCCGGAAAAAGAAACCAACAGGTGGTTGCTTTATGTGCAGATCTTATAGGTTCCCTGAAAATGGATGCCTTTATTAAAGAATTTCCCGATCGCTTTTTTCAAATTGGGATCGCCGAAGCGAATATGATGGGAATTGCCGCCGGCTTAACCATTGGCGGTAAAATTCCATTCACCGGCACCTTTGCGAATTTTTCAACAGGACGTGTGTATGATCAGATCAGACAATCAATTGCGTATTCTGACAAAAACGTAAAGATCTGCGCTTCACATGCGGGTCTGACATTAGGCGAAGATGGGGCTACCCACCAGATACTTGAAGATATTGGAATGATGAAAATGCTTCCGGGCATGACAGTAATAAACCCTTGCGATTATAACCAAACCAAAGCCGCCACTATCGCAATTGCCGAGCATCACGGACCCGTATATTTAAGATTTGGCCGTCCGGTTGTACCTGTATTTACCGATGCCGACCAGATATTTGAAATCGGAAAGGCATGGATGGTTAGCGAGGGTACCGACGTTTCAATCTTCGCAACCGGGCATTTAGTATGGAAAGCTATTGAAGCAGGTGAAAAACTGGCAGAGTTAGGTATCAATGCCGAAATAATTAATATCCATACCATTAAACCATTGGATGAGGCGGCAGTCTTAAAGTCGGTAGGAAAAACAGGTTGCGTTGTTACTGCTGAAGAGCATAACCGATACGGGGGACTCGGCGACAGTATTGCTCAGGTTCTCACCAGAAACAACCCTGTACCGCAGGAGTATGTTGCCGTTAATGATAGTTTTGGCGAAAGCGGAACGCCTGATCAGTTAATGACAAAATACGGTTTAGATACGGATGATATTGTTAAAGCAGTGGAGAGGGTGATGAAAAGGAAGAATATTTAAAGTTACCAGTTTCTAGTTACCAGGCTGGGTGCATAATCAAACGACATAAAAACTTTTTATAAGATAATAGACGTCTTGCCTGTCCAATTAGCCCGACAACGGCCAACTGATAACCGAGCATGGTAGAAGATTCAGAGATTCTAGATAAATTTTCCGTGGAAAGCAGCCGCAATGAGGCTTTCAACCTTCTTCTGAATAAATACCAGCAAAAGGTCTACTGGCACATTCGTCGTTTGGTAATTGATCATGATGATACGGACGATATTGTTCAGGAGGTGTTTATTAAAGTCTGGAAAAGCCTGGGGAATTTCAGAAATGACTCTCAACTCTTTACATGGCTTTATCGGATAGCAACTAACGAAAGCATAACGTTTTTGAACCGTAAGAAGCAAAGAAATAACATCTCGCTTGATGAAAGCGCTGGTTATGATCTTGCCCAGACTTTGGCCGACAGTCCTTATTTCGATGGCGATAAGGCACAAATGAAACTTCAAAAAGCCTTGCTGACGCTGCCTGAGAAACAGCGCCTTGTTTTTAACATGAAATATTATGATGATCTGAAATATGAAGAAATTTCAGAAATTTTGGGAACTACAGTTGGAGGCCTTAAAGCTTCCTTTCATATAGCGGTAAAGAAAATTGAAGATTATTTATTGAGCACTGATTAAACCTTTTTATGAGCTTAGTATCTAAGTGATATGGAATTGAATGAAAGAGATATAGATTTGCAGAAGGAAGCGCCAACACTTGCTGCGGTCGGGAAGAAAATTCCTTTTATTGTACCTTCCGGATATTTTGAAGAACTTTCTTATAATTTAAAAAGCCGGGCACTAGTTGAATCAATGCATATTGATGACAATAATGGGTTTATAGTTCCCCCTAAGTATTTTGAGGAACTTTCTTCCCGGATCGAAAATAGTGTGTCTGTAGAAAATATCAGAACACTTGCTCTGTCCGAAGGATTTACGGTGCCTGAAGGATATTTTGCCGAGCTTTCCGGACAAATTAACTCAAAGCTGGAGGAATCATCAAAAAGAGCGACACCAGTTCGCAGATTATTAACCTCTTGGGTGAGTTATGCTGCTGCAGCCTGTATAACCGTGATGATTGCAAGCGGAATTTACTTCAATTCTAATTCTTATAAATTTAACCAACAACTTTCTGAAGTTCCGGATCAGGAAATTCTAAATTATCTGCAAGTTTACAGCACTGCAGGCGATACACCATTTATTATTGAGAATCTTAATACTGATCAATTGGAAGCTGTAACACAGGATGTTTCATCCGAGGAACTGGAACTTTATATCAACAGTACAACATTATGAACGGAAAAGTAAAGAACGGACTGTGGTTATTCGTAATGTGTTTCGCGTTGACAATGCAATCATTTGCGCAAAAGAGCTGGGGGCGATCAGAACAAATTGAATCGATCAAAGTAGCATTTATTACCAGTAAGCTCGACCTGACAACCGAGGAAGCTCAAAAATTCTGGCCTGTGTACAACAGTTATACAAAAGAATTTTTGGAATTACTTAAGAAAAAGAGGGAAGCCAGATATAAACAAAATAGCGACCCTAATGAAACAATAACAGCTGATCTCATCTACGAGAGCAAAATGCTTGACTTAAAGAAGAAGTATAGAAAATTATACGCTAAAGCTATCCCCCCTCAAAAAATCCTGGCATTATACAGAGCGGAAAGCGAGTTTCGGGAACATTTATATAAGCAATTGAATAACAGGAAGAAAGGTAACGAGAAATAGATTGCCAGTTATCCGCATAAAAGGATATTAAAAACTACTAACATTTTGTGGATGCTAACAGAGCAACCTATAATCACTGATCATTACCCGCCGTCAACTTTCAACTTCAGGAAGGTAAAGTTTCCGTAATTTTGTGAATGCTTACCACCCGCCAGCTTTTCCTGCTAAATACTGCTCAAACCTCTTCTTTTCCACGCTTGCTTGAAATTGAACGTGCGGAGGGAATGTATCTATATGATCGCGAGGGCAGGCAATATATGGACCTCGTATCAGGTTTCGCCGTCAGCAATACCGGTCACAGGAATCCTGAAGTTGTAAAAGCTATTAAAGACCAGGCTGATAAATATCTCCATCTTACTGTATACGGAGAATATGTCCAGACTCCCCAGGTTAAATTCGCGGAGAAACTGGCTTCCATTCTCCCCCCATCATTATGCTCTGTTTACTTCGTCAATTCAGGTGCGGAAGCAACTGAAGGGGCGATGAAATTAGCCAAGCGCTATACAGGAAGATCCGGGATCATTGCCTGTAAAAATTCCTACCATGGAAGTACCCAGGGTGCCCTAAGCGTGATGGGTAACGAATATTATAAACAGGCTTATCGTCCTCTCCTTCCTGGAATCAGTTTTATTGATTTTAATAATCCTGTTGATCTTGATCAGATTTCTTCTGATACCGCCGCAGTAATCCTGGAAACTATCCAGGGTGAAGCAGGGATAAGGGTGCCGGATAGGGATTATATGCAAAAATTGAGAAATCGCTGTGATGAAACGGGTTCCTTATTAATTCTGGACGAAATCCAGACGGGCTTTGGACGTACCGGCAGCTTATTTGGATTTGAGCAATTCGGAATTGTCCCTGACATCCTCTTACTAGCGAAAGGCATGGGTGGTGGAATGCCCATAGGGGCTTTTATATCTTCAAATGATATTATGGGAGCGCTGAAAGAAAATCCTATACTGGGGCACATTACAACGTTTGGCGGTCACCCTGTAAGCTGCGCGGCCGGTTTGGCAAGCCTCAACGTAATTTTGAATGAGAAACTCATGGTTGATGTCCCAGCCAAAGAAATATTATTCAGAACCTGTCTTACACATCCTATGATCCGGGAAATAAGGGGCAAAGGCTTAATGTTAAGCGTTCAACTTGACACCTTTGAACAGGTTGAAAATGTCAGCAAGCGCTGTATTGAGCAGGGGCTTATCATAGACTGGTTCTTACACTGTGATACGGCTTTGCGGATCGCTCCTCCGTTGATTATAACGGAAAATGAGATTATCGCTGCCTGTAAGATAATTACAGAAGCAATCCAGATAGAAATGACGCTCCAAAGGTGACTTAACTTACTTTTCAGAAATCTAAAGTGACTTTCCAGCTAAATTTTGAAGTAAACCACTTCCATTTAGTATACTATTTATGTATTTCAGTGAATGGGAGCTTAACGTTTAGGTGGGATTATGTATCTATCTGGTAGTTCTTTGGATTATAAATGTATTTATTTGTTTTCCTGAAAGGGGAAATAAAACAGAATAACAACCAGATTGGCTTCAGATGTGCGGTATCCGACTTCAGACTTCCGACCTCCGACTTGAGACCTCCAACTTCATTCCTCGTTCTTCTCACAATAATCCTGTACCTTTGCGCCAAAATAAATTGCTGGTATTTTTAACAGCAATATTAAAATCAATACATGTCGTTCGAAAATTTAAATTTAATAGAGCCTATTTTAAGGGCTTTAAAGACAGAAGGTTATACAATTCCCACGCCGATTCAGGAACAATCTATACCTATAATCCTGGATCGCAAAGATTTGCTCGGCTGTGCCCAAACTGGTACAGGAAAAACAGCTGCATTCGCAATACCGATCCTTCAGATACTAGAAGGAGGCAAAATCTACGACAAAGGTCCAAGGGCTATAAAGTGTCTGATCCTTACACCGACACGCGAACTCGCAATACAAATTGGTGAGAGTTTCGGTGCTTACGGTCGCCATACCGGGATGAAGCACGCGGTAATTTTTGGTGGTGTTTCCCAGGGTGCTCAAGTATCCGCTTTAAAATCGGGCATTGATATTCTCATTGCCACTCCGGGGAGACTGTTGGATTTGATAAACCAGAAGTTCGTCCACTTACACTATCTGAAAATATTTGTACTTGACGAGGCAGACCGTATGCTGGATATGGGATTTATTAACGATGTTAAAAAGATCATAACAAAGATCCCTCAAAAACGGCAGACGCTATTCTTCTCGGCCACTATGCCGCCGGAGATTCAAAAACTAGCTAATACTATACTCGTTGATCCTGAAAAAGTGGAAGTCACGCCTGTTTCTAGCACGGCAGATACCATTGACCAGTCTATCTTTTTTGTAGAAAAAGGCGACAAGAAAAAGCTTCTTATTCATTTGTTAAATGATAAAGCAATTAAATCTGCGTTGATTTTTACCCGTACTAAACATGGAGCTGATAAGATCGTGAAGGATCTGGTTAAAGCGGGAATAAAGACCGAAGCCATCCACGGAAATAAATCGCAAAACGCCCGCCAAAAGGCATTATCGAACTTTAAAACAGGACAATTAAAGGCGTTAATAGCCACTGATATAGCCGCGAGGGGAATTGACATTGAAGAACTATCTCACGTAATCAATTATGAACTACCTAATGTTCCCGAGACATATGTTCACCGCATTGGCAGAACAGGCCGGGCCGGATCAAGCGGTATTGCACTTTCATTCTGCGATGATGAAGAAATGGAATATCTTAAAGATATCGAGAAACTGATTTCACGTTCCATTCCTGTAGTTGAAGACCAGCCTTACCACATGAAAGGCGCGGCATACCTGTTAGCTCAGTCAACAAAGAAAAAAGGGGGTTCATCCAAAAGCAAAAAGCCGGAGCGATCTGAAAATACTTCCGGAGCAAAAGGCGCCCCAAAAAGGTACTTTGGGAAGAGGCGCTAGAAAAGAATGGCTGACAGTTGACGGTAAGTCGGGAGCAAAGACTTAATTTGCCAAAAGTCAATTGTTATCTTTTAACTTGTTCAGGGCTTTCATCATTAAATCAGCGACCAATTTATTTCCGACAGGATTCAGATGAACTCTGTCGGTTGTAAGGATGCCTGACTCTTTATTTTCCGGATTATTAAGCAGGTTATAGGCAAGAAATTCTTTTCGCAGATCGACCAGGCCACAGTTGTATTGCCTGGCAAGATTTCTTATCATCTTACTATAACTATTAAGGTCTCCGTCCTGAGGATTACTGAAATCGGTTCTCTCACCTATCACAGCGGGGGTGGCCAAGATGACTTTTATCCCTGCTGACTGCATTTTTCGAATCATTGCAGAATAAAAAGTTATAAATTTATCTGGATCTGTTCCAGTCTGATGGGTTTGTTTGTGCCACACATCATTTACGCCAACATAGATAACTACTACGTCAGGCTTTAATTTTAAAACATCATCCTCCATTCTTAGAAATAGATCATATACCTTATTTCCGCCAATACCTGCTCCAATCAATTCGAAATCTTTTTGCGATTGCTGCATGATCGAAATATACCCACCCGGCCTTACGCCAGCCTGAGTAATAGAATCTCCAAATAGGACAACCTTAACAGGTTTTTGAAGTTGCATACTTGTAAGCCCAAAAACAACAAAGAGGGAAATGACTAGCCGGATAAATTTCATCTGAAAGTGATAAGTGCAAAACGATTTATTAAAATAACATTTAAATCTAACGCTAATAGCCAACAAATTAGAACAAATACTGTTAAAATATAAGTAAGCGGGAGATAATATATTCTGCAGCCCCACAAATTTTCAGCTATTAATCAGTTCGACGTAATATTCACTGAAGATAACAGCTAAAAAGGAGATTTGAAAAAGGCTGGAATGTAATTTGCGGATAAAAGCAGCAAAGACAATAATTGAAATTATTCCTGTACTCGTATAACACATAGACTAAACCAACACCTATGAAAATTGCATACCTTTCATCTTACACACCACGGGAATGTGGAATAGCGACTTTTAATTACAATCTGATACGGGCGATAAATGCAGGAAACGCGGATGGTTCTCTTAATGGATTTGTAGTTGCGATGAATGACTCAGATGATCTGGATGAATATGATTATCCAGGTGAAGTAAAGTTTAAAATCCGTCAGGAGTATCAAAACGACTATATAAAAGCAGCTGATCACATAAATAATAGTGATGTAGACGCTTGTGTAATAGAGCATGAATTTGGCATCTACGGAGGCGAAAGTGGTGTTTATCTTCTGCCCTTGATCAGCAGGCTTAATAAACCGCTGATAACAATATTACATACGGTACTCAAGGAGCCAAGTTTTATGCAGCAGATCATCATTAGAGAAATTGCCAATCAGTCGTCAAAAATTGTTGTTATGAGCAAACGTGCGGTTGATTTCTTAATGAATATTTATAATATCCCAACCGAAAAAATTCAGCTAATTGAACATGGAGTGCCGGATTTGGAGCCAGCTGATAAAAATCCTGTTAAAAGCCTCCCTTCGTTCAAGAACAAGAGAGTACTATTTACTTTTGGCCTGATTAGCAGAAATAAAGGGCTGGAAACTGTTATCAAAGCCTTGCCGGCGATTGTAGCAAATCATCCTGAAGTTATGTACGTGGTGTTGGGCAATACTCATCCGGGTGTCAGAAAAAACTCAGGTGAAGAATATCGTGACAGCCTTAAAAGACTTGCTAAAAGCCTAAACGTCGAAGAGCATCTCACTTTCATTAATCAGTTCGTATCTGAAGTAGAACTTCATAATTATCTTACCGCGTGTGATATCTATGTTACCCCGTACCTTAACGAGGCGCAAATTACAAGCGGCACACTATCCTATGCTGTAGGAGCCGGAGCAGCGGTTTTGTCAACTCCATACTGGCATGCACAGGAACTGCTTGAGAATAAACGAGGCAGACTTTTTGATTTCAAAGACTTCGAAAGTCTGGCATCCTCAGTCAATGACCTTCTTGACCATCCGGAAAAACTGAGAGAATTGAAAAAGAACGCTTTTACCTATGGTTTGAATTTGAGATGGCCGGCAATAGGCCGGGAATACACCGCGCTGCTTGAATCTTCAGTGGCGCAGCCAGTGTCAATTAAGAATAAGAGCAGGCATATCATAGATTCTGAAATCATTCCGGAGTTTAACTTAACACATGTTAAGCGTTTAACAGACGATACAGGAATAGTTCAGCACGCAAAATACGGAATTCCAAATCTAAAAGAAGGCTACTGCCTGGATGATAATTCCAGGGCGTTGATTATGGCCCTAATGGCCTATGAGCAAAATAAAAGTAAAGAAGCGCTCGATCTTTTGCCGATTTATCTGAGTTATATCCAATACATGCAGCTGGATGATGGAAACTTCAGAAATTTCCTAAGCTTCCGCAGAGAATACCTCGATGAAGTTGGATCTGAAGATTCATTCGGGAGGACTATCTGGGCCCTGGGTTATCTTATAAATTCGGCTCCAAACAATTCGTACAGGGAATTTGCAGAAGAGCTCTTTCAGCGGTCGATTCCACATTTCAAATCTCTTCATCACCTCAGGGGTCTTGCCAACACGGTAATTGGCTTGTCACACTACCTTCATGCTCATCCTCACAATGAAGGCTTAATCGAAGAACTCAAAGAACTCACAAAACCTTTAATTGACGCCTATGTAAACCATAGAGGGGAATATTGGCAGTGGTTTGAGGACAAACTTAGTTATGACAATGCAATATTGCCTCTTGCCTTATTACACTCTGCAGAAGTCACAGGCGATGACCAAGTATTGGAAATAGCTTATGAGTCTATAAAATTTCTTGACAGTCTGACTCTGTGCAAGGGTTATCTAAGCCCTGTGGGCAGCGATGGATGGTATTATAGAAACGGGAGCATGGCGATATTTGACCAGCAAGCGATTGAAAGCATGGCTATGGTTCTTATGTATTTTAAGGCATACGATGTAAGCGGAGACAAACAATTCTTAAGCAAAATGTATTTGTGTTACCAGTGGTTTCTAGGCGAAAATACGCTGCGTTTACCCCTATATGACCATGAGACCAAAGGATGCTGCGATGGCTTGAAACCAGACGGATTAAACAGGAACCAGGGTGCCGAAAGTACGCTCGCCTATTTTATTTCACACCTGCTTGTGTTAAAAGGACTGGAACTTGAATCAGTTCTCGGAGACGAGAAAAAGCTGAAATTAATCCAGAAGGAGTCCGATTTTGAAGCGGCCTGATGAAGATTGCGATTTTGTCGCCGGTTGCCTGGCGCACTCCTCCCCGACATTATGGACCCTGGGAGCAAATGGCTTCGAATATTGCAGAAGGTCTTATTGCAAAAGGGATGAATGTCACCCTTTTCGCCACGGGTGATTCAATTACTTCGGGAACTCTTGATTCCGTCATCGCGGCAGGCTATGAAGAAGACCGAAACCTTGATGCAAAAGTCGTAGAATGTCTGCATATAAGTAATTTAATGGAGAAATCTTCCGGTTTTGACATTATCCATAACCACTATGATTTTCTTCCGTTAACTTATTCAAAACTTATAAAGACTCCGTTGATCACCACGATTCATGGTTTTTCGTCACCAAAGATAATTGCGGTTTACCAAAAATATAATGAATCATCATCTTACGTTTCGATTAGCAATTCTAACCGCTCGCCGGAACTCAACTATTTAGCGACAGTATATAACGGTGTTAAAACGTCTGAATTTTCTTTCATTGAATTACCCGAAGAATACCTTTTATTTTTTGGACGCATACATCCCGACAAGGGTACATTTGAAGCTATTGAAATTGCTAAAAAGTCAAAAAGAAAATTGATTATTGCTGGCATTGTTCAGGATCAAAATTATTTTAAAGAAAAGATTGAACCGCATCTGAATGATCAGATTACTTTTATTGGACATGCCGGGCCTAAAGAGCGCAACGAACTGCTTGGCAAAGCAACAGCATTGCTTCATCCTATAAACTTTGATGAACCATTCGGTTTAAGTGTAGCAGAAGCGATGTGTTGCGGAACTCCTGTTATCGCATTCAACAGAGGCTCGATGACTGAATTGATCAACCACGGCGTGAGCGGATATCTCGTAAACGATGTCCGATCAGCCGCTGATGCGGTTAATAACATCAAATCAATTATAAGAGCCGACTGTCGCACCTGGGCAGAGGAAAAATTCTCAAGTGAAAAGATGGTATCCGACTATTTGAACTTATATAAACAGATCGTACAAAGATGATGATTTGCTTTTAAGTTTGTCCAGAAGAGCCGTAATATCAACCGTGGCGAATGACGAACAATAATCAGACAGACCATATGGAATGATCAGCTTGTCATTGTGAATGATCGATCCGCACGAGTATAGAACATTTGGCACATACCCCTCGCGCTCATCCTTGTTAGGTACAATAAGTGGCTCTGAAAGACGGCCAATCTCTACCGACGGGTCGTCAAGTTTAAGCAGGCTTGCACCCAGGCAATATCGCCTCATAGGCCCCACCCCGTGTGTAATAATTAACCACCCGTCTTCAGTCTCGATCGGTGACCCACAGTTCCCGATCTGAATGTATTCCCATGCTGCATGTGGCTGCTGAAGCAGTTCCGGGCTTTCCCAGACCTGTATTTTATCTGAATACATGATGTAATTATTCCACCCGTCTATCCTCGACATCATGGCATACTTTCCATTTATTTTGCGGGGAAATAATGCCAGATTTTTATTCTGAGCTCCTGCTCCATAGAGCGGGCAAATTTTAAAATCGTAGAAATCGGTGGTTTGAAGAAGCTTAGGCATGATCATTTGACCATCATAAGCCGTGTAGGTTGCGTAATATATTATTGAACCGTCATCGTTTATGAATTTCACGAACCGGGCATCTTCAATCCCTTTCTTTTCGAATTCAGAAATCGGGAAAATCACACGGTCAGAAATGTCTGTATCTTTTGAGAAGCTGATATCATGATACGAATCAGACAGCCAAAGCACTTTATCGTAGTCTATTTTTGCTTCTTCGGAAGTTTGTTCATTTTTCAACGCAACAATAACGTTCCTAAGCTCCTGGTATTCAAACTGGTCACCTAACTTTGCCTTGACATTTTCCAGTACGTTATTGTCGATATTATTATCAACTGCTTTACCAAAGAAAAACTTTTTAACATAGACTGCATTTCTTACGACTTCTGCTTCATCAATGTAATTACCTGCGGGAAGAACATTCAGATTGCCGTCCTTCTCTACGAGGGCTCTTCTAAAGACGATCGAGGAAATATGCCCTTCACCTACAGCTCTAAAGCTGATAATCATTCGCTTTTGTCCATCAACCAGTTCCGTTTGATCCGGATCTTCAATTATAGAGGGATTGAAAAATGCTGCAGATTCAATCGAATATTCATGGGTAAAATAAGAGCCTATTAACAATTTTCGGAACTGACTGAGTTCCTCATAGTCGATTCCCACTTCAGTGATAAGTCTTTTTACTTTATCGCAGTGTCTGTTAAGTATTTTTGTAATGTTGCGATGGCGCTTGGAATATTCCTGTAAGATGGGCGAAATTATCGTAAATACATCTTCTTCTGAAAGAGCCATCACTCTTAAAATTAATTCTTTCGCACGTACGTCCTGGCTAAAGAAAAACCTTGCAATAACACGTTTCGGATCCGGGTACACCTTTACAGGGCTGCGTTCAACTGATAATCTCATATAGTAATTTTGTTCGGCTAAATTCTTATTTATAATTAGATATTATGCCATCTTCGCTCGTTTTATCAAATAAGAATGAAGAATCTGATAAAAACCTGCGTGGATGTCCGCGTCAATAAGATCGATATGGTATTGAGCACACTTAAGTTTCAGCTCTTTATGATACGAATTAATTGCACTAAGGTAGGCATCTTTAACATTTCCGGGATGGACTTTTAATTCTTCCCCGCTTTCAAGATCCACAAAATGGTATGGCCTGTTATCAAAATTAAACTCAAGTTCCATTTGATGATCCAGTACATTGAAAATTACCACTTCATGTTTATTGTGTTTGAGATGCTGAAGCGCAGAAAATATGTCCGACAACTTCCCATCATCCCCACCTTCAAGCATATCACTAAAGATGATTACCAGTGATCGCTTATGGATCTGCTCAGCAATTTCGTGGAGGGCAGGCGCAACAGCCGTGCCGTCACCTCGCCTTTCCCGGCTCATTAATTTCTCCAATTCAGAAAACAGAAATTTCTGGTGAACGGCCGTTGATTTTGCAGGAGTGGAAAGCTCCAACTTATCCGAAAAACAACTTAATCCAAAAGCATCCCTTTGCTTCTTGAATAGGTACATTAGAGAGGCCGCTGAATAAACTGAAAATAAGAGTTTATTGAAATCTTTTTTAGGATAATACATAGATGATGAAACATCTATAACTATCTGGCATCTTAAGTTTGTCTCTTCTTCAAATCGTTTAACAAAAAGCTTGTCCGTACGACCATATAATTTCCAGTCAATATTCCTGATGGAATCCCCGGTATTATACAACCGGTGTTCTGCAAATTCAACAGAGAAACCATGGAACGGACTTTTATGGAGGCCGGTAATAAAACCCTCAACGACCTGCTGTGAAAGCAGTTCAAGATTACCGAAATCCTGCAGGTCTTTGTAATTCGTTAGATTGGGCTCCATTCCATAAAATTAGAATTTTAAAATTGATGTTTGATGGTATGAATTAATCAATCTTTATAATTTCGATTAATAGGTTGTGTGCTCCTATCGGAACACAGCTTCCGTGTAAATGGTTTTTATGAAAAAGATTTATACCTTCGAACTTTATGTAACGTTATAACCAAACGATACTCCCGATATATCTAATCGAAATTATTAACGCTATTATCGATCCTAAAATGATGTTTTACAGATTAAGAATTGCATTATTCTCATGCCTTTTTACGATAACGCTGAATGCACAGTCGCAGCAAAAAATATTAAATTTTAACGAGGTTTTTGTTAATCCAGCTAAAGATATCCTAAAGCCCCTGCCACAATACAGCGGCTGGGCCGATGATACACATTATATAGAATACCGCCTTGAAGGTCAGCAGAACAAGCCTTATACCGTGGATGCAAAAACGGGAGAAGCTGTTCCGTCGGCACCTGCACAGGTAAACGAGTCATCGGTCTATATCAAGAACAAGGATGTTTTCTTTAAGGATGCCGGAGGAACGGAAAGACAACTCACTAGAGATACAGCTCTGGAAAAAAATCCGACTCTTTCTCCAGACAAAAAACTAGTGGCGTTTACCAGAAATAACGACCTTTTTTCAGTAGATGTTTTATCCGGCACAGAAACACGGTATACTACCGATGGGTCGGAAGTAATATATAATGGCTGGGCTTCATGGGTTTATTATGAAGAGATTCTCGGCAGGCCGACTCGTTACAAAGCATTTTGGTGGAGCCCTGATAGTAAAAAACTAGCTTTTATGCGTTTTGATGACACTCAGGTTCCCGTTTATCCTATTTACAACTCAGCCGGTCAACATGGCTTTCTTGAAAATACACGCTATCCGAAAACTGGTGATAAAAATCCTGAAGTGAAAGTAGGTATCGTGAACGCCGGTACCAAAGGAACAGTATGGGCAGATTTTGATCCCAAAAAGGATCAGTATTTTGGTACGCCATATTGGATGGCTGACAGTAAATCCCTGTGGGTTCAGTGGATGAACAGGGATCAGAATGACCTTATAATATATAGTGTCGAACCCAATTCAGGCACTAAATCAATCATTTACGAAGAGAAACAAAATACTTGGGTTGACTGGTTTGATGGAATGTATTTCCTAAAGAACGGGGCAGGGTTTATTCTTAAAAGTGATAAATCCGGATGGGGGCACTTCTACTATTTTGATTTGAAAGGGAACCTGAAAAAACAACTCACCTCCGGATCTTGGAGAGTCGGTGAATTATTACTTGTTGACGAAAGAGATCAGGAAATATACTTTACTGCCCGTCAGGAAAACTCAACCCGATATGATCTCTATACCGCCAGCCTAAAAGGCGATGATGAACCTGAACGCCTCACGTTTGGAAATTATGATCACCAGATTAAGCTTTCCCCGGACGGAAAGTACTTTATAACAACATATTCTAGTCTTACTAATCCTTCAAAATCTGCTTTGGTAAATAAGAAAGGCGAGATAGTTCGGGAACTGGCAAGCGCAAAGGGTCCTTTATATGATTCGTACAGCCTGCCTAAAACCGAGCTAAGCTATTACAAAACTCGCGATGGTCTTGAACTACCTATGACCATAACGTTACCACTGAATTTCGATCCTTCAAAAAAATACCCCGTATGGATCAGTGTCTACGGAGGACCGGATGCTGGAACCGTTTATGACAGATGGAAAAATCCATTGGGCCTTAACTATTGGTGGGCAAGGGAAGGAGTGATACAGGTTGCAATTGACAATCGCAGCTCAGGGCATTTAGGAAAAGTTGGTATGGATTTCATCTACAGAAAAATGGGTAAATACGAGATCGAAGACTATATGGATGCTGCGACAAGCCTTAAGACAAAACCATATGTCGACGGAAAGAAAATCGGAATCACCGGAGGCAGTTTTGGGGGTTATATAACGGCAATGGCTTTAACATATGGTGCTGATGTTTTCACACATGGGATTGCAAATTACTCAGTGACCGATTGGTCCTTGTATGACACCCATTATACCGAGCGTTTTATGGGCACACCGAAAAATAATCCCGAAGGATATAGGGTTACTTCTCCCATAACTTACGCTGATAAACTTAAAGGTACTTTAAGAATAGTGCACGGCACTATGGACGACAATGTCCATATGCAAAATTCAATACAGTTTGTGAACAAACTACAGGATTTAAATAAGCATTTTGAATTCATGTTATACCCTGGGGAGCGACATGGCTGGGGTGGCTTAAAGGCCCGCCACAGTTCACAGGAAACAGTGCGGTTTATGTATAGACACCTGTTAGAGAAACCTGTACCGGCGGAATTTCTGGATTATTGGAAGTAGCCAAAATAGAACCAAAAAAAACTCCATCAGCTTATGTGATGGAGTTTTTTTATTTTAACTACCTATGTAGTTATGCAAGTTGTTTCATCAGTTTCTCTGCGAGGACTGATTTAGGCACCGCCCCGATCTGCTTATCTACAATTTCACCGCCTTTAAAGTACAGTAAGGCGGGGATGTTACGTATGCCGAATTTCATGGAGATTTCCGGGTTATTGTCAACATTCACTTTACCTACAATTGCTTTCCCTTCATATTCCTTAGCCAATTCTTCAACCACTGGTCCAACCATACGACATGGTCCGCACCATTCAGCCCAAAAATCGATCAAAACCGGCTTGTCGGATTTAAGTACTAACTCATCAAAGTTTGCATCTGTTATTTCTAATGCCATGATATTATTTTTTACTGTTTATAATCAAATATACTATTCAATATTCCTGCCACAAACTTGATCTGCTAATGTGACATTAATTCAACTTATACCTTACCCCTATCAATTTAGAGATATCCTCGAGAAACTCATTGCTAGGACTTATCTTCAGAGTTTTGGAGGGCATCTCGAGAGTGGTTTCTTCATCATAATCCATGATCATAAATTTCAGTTGGCAATTTCTGACAGGATTCTGTTCAGTATTAGTTTTTACGATCTCGTCTATCTTCTCCATGAAACCTTCTGAGAGTTCCGTCAGAGGTAACTGGATCGTAAGACACTTTGACATTTTATCCCGAAGTTCAGAAAGCAGAACAATACTATTGACTTTAAATTCCCAATTGTCCTTTTGTTTAAACCGTTCTGTCACTAGTCCCCTAACCTGAATAAAGTACCCTTCATGTAAATACTGCTTGAGCTTTACATAATCCTCCCCAAAAAGTACTACTTCAAAAGTATCGCTGTAGTCCTCGAGCATAAACGAACCAAATGGCTTGCCGGTTTTGGTAGTCCGATGGCTGCTGGCGGAAACAAGACCTCCAATAATTAGATCCCGGTTACTTATCTTCTTAAATTCCTCGACATCTTCAGGCAGAGCTTCTGCACTTTTCATTCTGTTTATCAGGCTGAGGTGTTTAACCTTGTGAGAGCAAAAATTCTCGAGCTCAAATTTATAATTATCTAAGGGATGTCCCGTCAGATATATCCCGATAGATTCTTTTTCATATTTTAGCTTTTCAATTAAACCCCACTCCTCGCACTCAGGCAATATCGGCTCTGTAATCTGGGCATCTGAGGTGCCACCGAAAAGCGATGCTTGTGAAGAATTCAGATTATTCTGAAAGTCATTTGTGTACTTCACCAGTCTTTCAATTCCGTTGTATAAACTTGATTCCGGCTTATGAAAAAACTGGGAGCGCTTGAATCCAAAGCAATCAAAAGCTCCGCCATATACCAGGTTTTCATACACTTTTTTGCTTACTGCCCGCGAGTTTGTTCGGCGGGAGAAATCATAAATGCTCTGATACAACCCATTATTGACCCTTTCCTCCACTATACTTTCTACAGCTTTCTCGCCAACCCCTTTCATCCCAGACATGCCGAAACGGACCTCCCCTTTTTTATTCACAGTAAAGGTTAACTCCGATTCATTGATGTCTGGACCCAGAACGGGTACGCCCATACGTTTACACTCCTCCATGAAAAAGGATATCTTATCGATATTATTCTGATTATTTAAAACTGCCGCCATATATTCTGCGGGATAATTAGCTTTCAAATAGGCCGTTTGATAAGCTACGAAAGCATAACATGTCGAATGAGATTTGTTGAAGGCATATTGTGCGAAGGCTTCCCAATCAGTCCAAACCTTTTCAGCAACCTTAACGTCATGGTTATTGGCCTTGCAGCCGTCCATAAACTGCGCCTTCATTTTATTAAGGATCTCGATTTGCTTCTTACCCATCGCCTTTCTTAAAACGTCCGCGTCTCCCTTACTAAATCCGGCCAGTTTTTGAGAAAGAAGCATCACCTGTTCCTGATATACAGTGATGCCGTAAGTTTCTTCAAGATGTTCCTGCATATCCTGAAGATCATAGGTTACATCTTCCCGGCCATGCTTTCTTGAGATGAACTTAGGGATATACTCCATCGGTCCGGGCCGGTAAAGGGCATTCATGGCGATAAGGTCTTCGAATTTATCAGGCTTGAGCTCCCGGAGGTACATTTGCATACCATCACTTTCAAATTGAAAAGTTCCATTGGTATCACCCCGCTGGTAAAGTTCAAACGTCCTGGCGTCTTCGAGCGAAATATAATCTATATCAATATCAACATCGTGGTTCTGCTTAATCAACCGAAGGGCGTCTTTAATAATGGTTAGAGTCTTTAATCCAAGAAAGTCCATCTTTATTACACCTGCGTCTTCGATAACACGGCCGTCAAACTGAGTAACCAGAAGATCCGATTCTTTAGAGGTAGCCACCGGGATGATATCAGTTAGATCATAAGGAGCGATAATGATTCCCGCAGCATGAACTCCAACATTCCGGACCGAGCCTTCGAGTATCAATGCTTCCTTTAATACTTTAGCCTGAATGGTTTTTCCTTCTTCAAGGATCTTGCGAAGAGTTTTAATATTTTCGAAATCTTCCGGATTCTGTTCCTTTTTTACCGTTTCAATTGGCGCAGTCATTACCTGAACAAGGCTGGTTCCAGGCCTGTCAGGAACAAGTTTGGCAAGCATGTTAGATTCGGTCAGGGGCAGATCAAGAACGCGGGCTACGTCCTTAATGCTTGACTTAGCAGCCATTGATCCGTAGGTAATTATCTGGGCTACCTGATTTTTACCATATTTATCAACGACGTAATCTATGACTTTCTGACGTCCCGCATCATCGAAATCCGTATCAATATCGGGCATTGATTTACGGTCGGGATTAAGAAACCTCTCAAAAAGCAAATTGTACTTTATAGGGTCAATGTTTGTAATGCCAATACAATAAGCAACCACTGAACCCGCTGCTGAGCCCCTGCCAGGGCCAATGAAAACCCCCAGGTCGCGGCCTGCTCTAATAAAGTCGGCAACAATCAGGAAGTAACCAGCAAAGCCCATTGTTCTCACTGTGAAAAGTTCGAAGTTTAGTCTTTCCTCTACTTCAGGCGTAATATCACGATATCGCTCCTTCGCACCGGTAAATGTAAGATGCTTAAGATATTCCCACTGATTCATATTCTCAGCTTCAGCGCCGGAATGAATCTTAAATTCTTCCGGTATTGGGAAGTTCGGAAGCATAATATCCCTTTTCAATTGAAGGTGTTCAACCTTATCTACAATCTCATTTGTATTGTCAAGCGACTCAGGGAGGTCATGAAAAAGCTGCGCCATTTCTGCCTGGCTCTTGAAAAAGAACTGATCATTAGGAAACCCAAAGCGAAAACCTTTACCACCCTCTTCATCTGTTGCAATCGGAGTGCTTTGCATATCCCCGGTATTGACACATAACAAAATGTCATGCGCGTTTGCATCCTGTTGATCTACATAATGGGAATCATTAGAGCAGATAACTTTTACGTTATATTTTTTTGCAAATCTCAGCAGAACTTCATTTACAATATGCTGCTCGGGGATGTCATGACGTTGAAGCTCTATGTAATAATCTTCCCCAAATAGATCGAGCCACCATTTAAACTCGGTTTCCGCTTCTTCTTCCCCTTTTTTCAAAATTGTCTGGGGAACTGAAGCTCCCAGGCAGCAGGTAGTGGCTATTAGTCCCTCGTGATACTGAAGGATTAGTTCTTTATCAATTCTTGGCCATTTGCTATATAAGCCTTCCATATACCCAAGTGAACATAGCTTTACAAGATTCTTATATCCCTGTGCATTTTTTGCGAGCAAAAGCTGATGAAACCGCTGGTCACGTTTTTCTTTCGTGAACTGCTTGATGTGCCTGTCGTTAACGACGTAAAACTCACACCCTACGATCGGTTTAATCCCTTGCTTGCCTGCTTCTGCCACAAACTTAAATACACCGAACATGTTTCCATGGTCGGTAATAGCCATAGCTTTCATACCATCGGCTTTAGCTTTCTTGAAAAGACGCGAGATGTCAGCAGCGCCATCAAGAAGTGAAAATTGGGTATGTACGTGGAGATGGGAAAAATCAGGCATTTTTAGAATGAGATGAATAACAAATTTACAAATCTTTTAAACCGACGTTATACTTGTGGAAAAGTAAAAAACAATTTTTAAGCTGTTGTGTGAACTGCTTCTCGGTTTCTGTGTTGTATCAGGAAATACAATATTTCCATCCAATAAGAGTTTATTCACAAATCCATCTCAGGAAATCTATGCGCGCAACCTTTTTTATAGCAACATCCTTTTTATTACTTTTTCTATCCTCCTGTTCCTCGCTTTACATGCCGAATGTACCTAACACGCCAATGATGACTGCCAGGGGTGAACTGCATGCTGCCGGCCATATCACATTGAAAGGCAATGTTTCAGTAAATTCGGCATACGCCGCTTCAGACCACTTTGCAATTTTACTTAACGGGTCTCTTATGAACAGTAACCAAAGAAAAAAAGAGTTTAGCCATAACCTGATCGAATCTGGCGCAGGATATTTTACCACCTTTGGCATAGAGAGAAACCGGATTCTTGAACTATATGCGGGAATAGGAAAGGGCAATAGTGAACGTGTCTATATTAACAGATCAACAGATGGTTCCATTACAGAAGACCGTCAGGAAGTGAATTTCTCCAAGACATTTTTCCAGGTGAACTACAGTTCAAAAAGAAAGCAGGACCTGAAGCTTTTTGGTGCCAGGTTCCCTCTTAATTACGGTACTGTCCTGCGTGTAAGCCATATCAGGATGACAGAGTTTCTCCGGAATAATATAGAACAGCCGAAGGAGGACAATATTTTCCTGGAACCCGTATTCTTCACCAGAATGGCGATTAGCAATGGGGTGCAGATACAGTACACAAGCGGCAGTAATTTTGGCCTAAAAAATCGTAAGTTTCTTACCGCAGGCAATTCTGTATTTAGCATTGGTTTAGTTATCGGTGTCGGGGGAAGAGACCTGACACAGCCGGATTAAAGCTGGGTCGCCGATAGTCGAGCGGAACTGAATTGCAAAAAATTTCCATCCTCATTTCGAGAAAAAGATACTATTATCTATCTTCGGGCAGATATGTTCCTGAATGAAGTTGGACTATTGAAACCACATGATCTTGTACGACCACGATAGAGTAAACAGGAGATCATTATTGCTACATCAAGATTAAAATAAACGATAAAAAGATGAAAATTACAGTTGTAGGAGCTGGTGCCGTTGGAGCAACCTGTGCAGATAACATCGCAAGGAAAGAACTTGCTGAAGAACTTATTTTATTAGACATCAGGGAAGGCTTTGCAGAAGGTAAAGCGATTGACATAATGCAGACCTCAGCTCTTCTGGGATTTGACACGAAAGTCAAGGGCGTTACCAACGATTACGCAAGTACAGCAGATTCCGAAGTTGTAGTAATCACATCCGGATTGCCGCGCAAACCCGGTATGACAAGGGAAGAACTCATTGGAACTAATGCAAATATTGTTAAGAGTGTAACTGAAAATATTCTTAAGCATTCTCCTAACACTATTATTATCGTGGTCTCAAACCCTATGGATACCATGAACTATTTAACTTTAAAAACTTCAGGACTACCCAAGGAACGTATACTGGGAATGGGTGGTGCCCTCGATTCTGCAAGGTTCAAATATTACTTAAGCGTCGAACTGGGCTGCTCTCCTGCTGACCTGAATGCAGTGGTAATTGGCGGACACGGTGATACAACGATGATTCCCCTGATTCAGCATGCTACCTGGAATAGTATTCCTGTGACCCAGCTGCTTTCGAAAGAACAACAAGACAGAGTCGTTTCTTCAACCATGGTTGGTGGAGCTACGTTAACCAAACTTATAGGTACTTCTGCATGGTACGCTCCGGGAGCTGGAACAGCTGCTATGGTGGAGAGCATTGTACGCGATGAGAAGCGCCTTATAACGTGCGGTGTAGCTCTCGATGGCGAGTACGGACAGAAAGATATTTCTTTAGTTGTTCCTGTTATTATTGGGAAAAACGGCTGGGAAAAGATTCTTGATTTTAAACTTTCTGATGCTGAACAATCTGAATTTGCAAAAAGCGCCGATGCAGTTAGAAGTATGAATCAGGTATTGCGCGATACAAATATAATTTAACGCTGTTATTACTAAGTCTTTGACTCAACTCAATCCAGTAGTGGCCCATGAGTTCGAAAGTCATAAAACAGATGAAAAAAATAACAGTTCCCTTAGCACTTATAAATCTGCATGATGACGGCTTCCACCTTTTGGTGGAAGTTGTCATTTTTGGCAAAAAGTTTAATGCCGTTTTAGATACCGGAGCTTCCAAGACCGTACTCGATAAAACAACTATCGAGAAATATATAACTGATGAGGAGTTACAGCAGTCGGAAAAACTTTCGACAGGTTTAGGGACCAGTACTATGGAAAGCTACACTATTGTTATTCGTCGTCTCCAAATTGGTAAACTTAAGCTAAAAAACTTCGAGACAGCTGTACTGGATCTTTCCACAATTAGTACTGCCTACGAGACGCTTAATTTACCACCTGTAATAGGAGTACTCGGTGGCGATATCCTTAATAGCCATGGAGCCGTAATAAATTACGAAAAACTTGTACTAAAACTTTTACCCGGTCGGCTGTAGTAAAGCGATTTTAAATCATTAACTTGATTTAAAATTTCTTTGGTATGAAATGGCTCTCGTTATGTATCATCCTAATTTCGTATTTCCCAACATCATTTTCCCAAAACATCCAGGGAAAGTGGATAGGAAAGGTTACGCAGAACCCTGGTGGATACAGCGAGCTTTATGATTTGGAACTGGATCTTACCCAGCGCAAGAATATCTGGGGTGAATCGTACGCATTTGAGGGTGATTCTGTTCGAATTAGATTTGGCCTATCAGGATATATCGCAAAAGATAGTATTCGCCTAAATGAAAGCCTGGGTTGGATACGTGAAGATAAGGTTCCATTTAGCTGGGTAGCTTGTGTGAAGCAATTTGTATTGGCCTATCGCAAAGAAGACAATTTCGAGTACCTTGAAGGCCGATGGACCGGCGTAGGGACTGATGATCTCACTAAACCCTGCTTTCCGGGAAAAGTTATTCTTTCCAGAACACTGGCCGGGCTAAATAGATTTCTTGAAGATCATAAAGACTCGATTGTGACAACTGAGGCAATAGTAACAACGAACGTTGTTCCAGCCGAACTAGATTTTCGCGTTCCATTTCTTAATACGGAACCCCGAAAAATCACTGAAATTGTTGTAAATCAACCTGACTTGCAGATTCAGCTTGTTGACTACATGAAAGTTGATAACGATACTGTTTCCGTTTACGTAAACCGCAATTTACTGGCCAAGAATATCAGGATTGCTAAAAGACCAGCTTTACTGAATTTTAAGCTTGATACTCGTATTGAGCACCACGAAATATTATTATTTGCAGAAAACCTCGGACAGGTCCCTCCCAACACTTCTGAACTAATCCTCATTGATGGTGTGAACCGACATCGTGTTATGATAGTATCTGACAAAGAGAAAACTGCTGCTGTATATCTTCGATATAAGCCGAAGTTTCGATAGATCTTAAGTTAACTTATTGGGATGAAAAAATTATATCTAGCCTTAGTCTTTTTCGTATGGTGCTCGTCATTATTCGCACAGGATTACAAAGGTATTTGGACAGGCTATCTGCGTGCTGACGTTTATGGGGCTACGGTCCTTAATATCCAGTATATTTTGCATGTTAAGGATCAAAATCAAAACATAGTTAATGGAAAAGCATACTTGTACCGCAACAATCCGCTTAAAGCGGAAGGTGCTCTGGACTTTATCGGCGTGCTGAATGGCCCGGAGCTAAAGATAAAAGAACTTAAAATCCTTTATTCCAGAATCCCTGCAGATACTGCGAGATTTCTCTGTATTAAAGATCTTGATTTATCCCTATCGCAGGAAAAAGGCATAGAAAGCTTAAGCGGCACGTTTACCGGCGCTGGGGAGAACACGGTGGCCTGCTATCCTGGAAAAGCCTATCTTGAACGTTTCAACAAGGGTAATCAGGACGATATACCTCCCCGGTTACTTACCAGTCTTTTGCTGGACGACCGGGATCCCAACGTGTTTTTGCAAACTAAACTTGCCCGACCTATCGTCCTCGAGGTTACAAATAATGTCATCGAACTGGAAATCGGGGATTATTTGCGGGAAGATGGTGATATTGTGTCTGTTTACCATAACCGACGCCCTTTCATAAAAAATCTTCCAATAGTTAATAGAAAAACGATCCATTCCCTAAAACTTAACAGGGACACGGAACTACATGAGCTAATTTTATATGCTGAAAATTTGGGACGGATTCCTCCAAATACCTCTACGTTAAAAGTATTTGATGGCGCAAAGGAGCATCAAATCCAGATCACGTCCAGTAAAGAAGTGAGCGCAGTTGTCTATTTACGGTACAATCCTGCACAAAAAAGCCCTTCACAATAGAGGAGGGCACTGAAAAAGTCCGTTAGTTCTTAACGGATGATAAAAAGGAGTAGAA
>JAZKHM010000171.1:0-3238 GCA_040385405.1 Bacteroidota bacterium
CTGTTGCCCGAATAATTTATTTACGGACTATCTCCACAGAACATTTTGCATGTAATGCAACCGCCTGGGAAACCGAGCCCAGCAGAAAGCGTTCAACTGCACCATAACCATGAGAGCCAACGACTATTAAATCAGCGCCAAATTTTTCTGCTTCTTCGAGGATACTACTCTTCGGAGAACCTTGAATAACAATCGTTGAAATCGTTAATGAGGGGTTTTTCTTATGCAAAATTTTCGAAGCAATTTCGGTTGCCGCTTCTGCCGCTTTGGAAGCCTCTAGGTCGGCTGCTGCATAATATTCTTGCGACACACCCATTGGGCCCATAGCCGTTATGAGCTGAACCCTGTCGTAAACAGAAACAATTCGTACTTGAGTCTTGATTGGGTATGACCTGTTGGCTATCTCATCAATCGCTGCTTTGCTATACGCAGAGCCATCTGTAGCTAATAGTATTTTCATGATTTTTTCCTTTAGTAAATTCATTTGTTTAAATCATTTTTGCCGAATGCGCTTTGCTGGCACCTGGCAGAATTTGCGTCTCACTTTGACCCCAACCGATATGCCTGAACCTGAAGTGAAAATAGATGAGCAGACTCAGTATCGCCGCGAAGAAGCACCAAATTGAGACCAATGCCTTGATATGAACAATGTACGCTGTAATGAAAGACAGCAACATCAACACGCCAAACAACTTCACGAATCCGTGGCTTGAAAAGAAACAACTGACACAGGTCGCTGCGAGGTAGAGCAACATGACCGGAACCACATAGAAATGTGGCGATACGTAGACGATATGTCTACCCACTACTTCAGCAACCATCGGACTGGCAATAAGGGAATAGAGTAGGTATAGACCCGCAATAATTCCCGCGGCTCCAAATGCGGATATTGTCTTCTTTCGCCAGCTTACGGCTTCAATCAGGCCTACTGCGATCGGCACGTAAATCGGCCACAGCACATGCGAGAATAGCGAATACAGATATGTCATTATCTGGCTGAGCAGGGGCAAATCACGGCTGAATGTCAGCCAGATAATACCTTCAGTCAGTTGTTGGATCCCAAAAAGTAGCGGAATAAGCGCGAAAGGTACTTCAGCAGACGTTTTGGTTTTTTTGAGTGTCGCAATGCCGATAAC
The DNA here is from genome assembly GCA_040385405.1 of Bacteroidota bacterium. Lineage (GTDB taxonomy): Bacteria > Bacteroidota > Bacteroidia > Sphingobacteriales > Sphingobacteriaceae > Daejeonella. The sequence goes on from JAZKHM010000171.1 coordinate 1,137, forward strand.
ACATAGTGCAGTTCCCGAGATAAAGCTTGCTGTAGCTGAAAAACACATTACTTACTTCTTTTAAGGTTACTATATTGAAACAATCTCCCTAATTGTATAATGCCCAGCCTTGGAAAGCTGTGCCTGCAATTCATCCACATTAACAGCTGTCCTCATAGTAAGCACAGCTCTTTGCGGATTCAATTGGACATCGGCTTCTTTGACATCAGGTACTTGCAACACGCCCGCTTTACGTTATTGACACAGCCTCCGCAACTCATTCCTTGTAACTGATAGGTCTTTTCCATTTCATTTTTATTTTAAGCTTGCATTGTAAATGCCTGCAATACAAGAACCGATTAGCCAACTAATAATAAATGTTTGAATAAGGCCTAATAATACTTCCACAGGTGCTATATTCATTCTTATTATGGAAGAAACATCCAAGCCATGAAGCAGCGTGTTGAAAAACTTGACAGTGCTGTCATGTCCTAATATGAGCATAACCAAAGCGCAGCCGAAGTATAGCAGTACTCCCGTAATACCAAAGGCCAATCCGAATTTTCTAATGTTGATGTGATCCATGACCGTCTGGTTTAGTAGTTTCAGAATTTTCTTTATGGGTATCCCGGCCATGTCTCTCGTGATGCATCGGCATTAGCAGATGGCAGGCAAACATAAACACGATGAATATAAGAAAGGCGTAGTTCCCGGTAAGGCCAAATAATGGCAAAAGGAAAATCAGCAACAAAGGGACAGTGCATCCGATGACCATCCAAAATAAATGTTTGTTCATGGTTTCGTTTTTTATTTAATACAATGAGTAGTCAACACCTTTAAACGACCTTATCAATCGAGGATATTTTTCCATGCTGAAACTCATCTCGATCAGATCAAATAATTGATAAGTGTTACACCTACTGTTTATGGTTACCTTATTTTTGCTTTTTCTCTTTTTGCTTTTCCTGTTCTAACCAGAAGCAATGGGCAGCACAAGCATGGAGCTTATAGTTCTTATGCACAGTACCAAGTGAGTGTCCTTTTGGATCTAGTATTTGGCATTGTTCAGCATCTTTATCTCTTACCGTAATTACACTTACTCCGTCGATACTATAGTAATTACATTTTTCTGTGCTTTTCCTAACTTTTTACCATTGGCATCTATAACATTTCCGTTCTTATCAATGAAATAGAGTTTTTGACCTTTATTGTTTCTAACGATATCGTCTTTATCGATAAATCCAAGTTTGGTTCCTCCGTGATTGTGGATTTCACCTTTTTTATTGATGAATATTTCAGATGTAGTTTGTCCGGAAGCTTTTATAGCATCAGTTGAAAGAATAGTGATTGTTAGAAGAATTAATACTTTTAGCTTTTTCATGATTTTTGAGTTCTATATATCAAAAATAAGAAACGCCGCAGGTGTATTATCTGCTTTGGGTCATGCAATAAAATGATTCTAATCACACTCCCGGTAAAAAATCAATAGTAATGTGACGTTTTCTTTTTGAAAGATCTTATTCATTCCAAAACTGTGGTTATCAATTTCAAATAGAACTATTCATGTTTCCGGGACGTGCGAAGCGCAACTTTCGAACTATGAAAGTAGTTTTTCCATCGCCCTTAACCTGACATAGTTCATAATAAATATGTCGGTGAGGGGTTATTACTTTACATTTTACTCATATCGTGTCCTGCCATAGGATCAGAACCCTTCTTTAAGATATACTCACTTGATAACAAATAAGCGCCACTTACCACTACTTCTTTAACATTCTCTAATCCTGAGGTGATGATAATCTGATTTTCATCTTCCTGTCCGGTTGTAACCATTTTAGGGGCGAACGTGTTTTTGCCTGTTTTAATCCATACATGGGCGCCTTTGCCATCTCGTATTACTGCGTTCAGAGGCAACGCAACTGCATTATTTATTTTTGCCGTATTTAACAATACAGTGGCCTGCATTCCAGATTGGAGTTTTCCCTGACTTTGTATAGGTGCCCTGACTTTTAATATTTGGCTTGAAGGATCAATTTGAGGTGAAATAAAATTTATTTTCACTGTCTGCTCTAGCTCAGGAAATCCATTAACAGTTACTTTGACAGGAGTGCCGACTTTTATTG
>JAZKHM010000172.1:0-1824 GCA_040385405.1 Bacteroidota bacterium
TTTAGGTGGTCAATTTGCTCCGGTTTAGGGTGGTCAGTTTCACCGGTATTTCCATTATGCCAAGCTCATTGTATGTGTGGAGATTGAAAGATAAATTTGTGGAGATTATAATAATAAAATAGTTGAAGTCATTGTTGTCGTAGACAAAAAGAGGATTAAATGTGATTGGCAAGCGCATAGTGAGCTGATCTGATAAAATGTGTGGTTACATGAAAGTTGATCGTTATAACTAAAGCAGTATGCCTTGCAACTTAATTATCGTAACAAAAGCTTAAAAAACCTAATATTGTAAATATGACATTTGAAGCTGATAATTTCCTGCTCGTAGCGTCAATATTGCTTCTTGCTAGTATTGTAATAAGTAAGACGGGAAGTAGAGTCGGTATCCCAACCCTGCTCTTATTCATTTTCGTGGGGATGTTTGCCGGCTCTGAGGGCATTGGTGGAATTCAGTTCGACGATCCGAAGCTTACTCAATTCATTGGTGTGGTAGCACTAAACTTCATCTTGTTTTCTGGAGGCTTAGAAACGCAATGGACTAGCATCAAACCAGTTCTTTGGCGTGGTGTTGCTTTGTCGACTGTAGGTGTGCTGCTAACTGCCCTCTCTATAGGTTTATTTGTTTTTTGGATCACCGATTTCAGCTTGCTGGAAGGACTTCTTTTAGGAGCGATAGTATCTTCAACCGATGCAGCAGCTGTGTTTTCAATTCTAAGATCAAAAAATATTGGGCTGAAAAGAAATCTCAGACCGACATTAGAGTTGGAGAGCGGTTCAAACGACCCAATGGCATACTTCCTCACGATTAGCCTTACGTTTCTCATTGTTAGCGGAGATGCTTCCTGGTTCGATTTGATTTGGATGTTTGTGAAACAGATGGCCTTAGGTGCCATAGTCGGAATTGCAATGGGATACATTAATATCCGAATCATCAACAGGATCAAACTTCAGGCTGAGGGCCTTTACCCTGTGTTAGTAATGGCATTGATGTTCTTCACCTTTGCATTTACAGATATTATTGGCGGTAACGGTTTCTTAGCCATCTATATTTCAGCTATCATCCTTGGGAATAGTAAATTCATTCATAAGAAAAGCCTGATCCGTTTTTATGATGGGCAGGCCTGGTTGATGCAAATTCTGATCTTCCTGACACTCGGACTACTGGTCTTTCCTAGCCGTATTTTGCCTTTAATGGGCATAGGACTTCTTATTTCGCTGTTCCTTATCCTTATTGCCCGACCACTAAGTGTTTTCCTTAGCCTCAGCCCGTTTAATATGAAAATCAGGGAGAAAATCTTCATATCCTGGGTGGGGCTACGAGGGGCGGTTCCAATAGTTTTTGCTACCTATCCATTAATCGCCGGGGTTGATAAAGCCGGTACCATTTTCAATCTGGTATTCTTTATTTCAACGACGTCTGTTTTGTTACAGGGTACCACATTGCCCATAGTAGCGAAGTGGTTAAGATTGATAGTACCGGAAAAAGCGAAACGAAAGTTCGCCATTGATATTGAACTATCGGATGAATCTAAAAATGCCCTTTTAGAGATTGAGCTTTCCAGTGAAAGTTCTGCTATTAACAGGAAAATCGTCGAGCTGCCTTTACCAAAAAACGTTTTAATTGTCTTAATAAACCGGGACGGAAAGTACATTACCCCGAGCGGGAGTACCAGGTTAGAACAAGCCGATCGTTTAATAATAACAGGTGATAATGATGAAGCAATCGAGAAGACCCTAGCTGTCCTTAATGTCTCAAAAGTGAATGAATTAGATACACTTGAGTAAAGGGAATCTATCTATTTAATCTCAAGTAAGCGAGTATAG
>JAZKHM010000173.1:0-5302 GCA_040385405.1 Bacteroidota bacterium
TTCAGGCTCGTGCAGGAAGTGATCAATAACATCATAAAACATGCGTCTGCTTCAAAAATTACAATTAGTTTAAGGCAGGATCAAAACGATATTTTCCTTTCCATTACCGACAACGGGGTAGGCTTTATAACAGAAGAGGTCTCTAAAAATGGAATGGGCCTGTCCAACTTATCGCGGCGGACAAACGCTATCCAGGGTGAACTTTATATTATTTCAGTCCCTGGCAATGGCACTACAGTCACTATTAAAGTTCCTTATCCCTGATTATGGCAGAGAAAATTTCCATTGCAATCGTTGATGACCATACCCTGTTCCGTTCGGGTGTGGCAAACCTGCTTTCGGAGTTTGAAGAGATCGATGTGCTTTTCCAGGCTTCAAGCGGAAAAGATCTTCAGCAAAAGATCTCCGCAGATAATTTACCGGATATCATTTTAATGGATATTACCATGCCCCTGATGGATGGCTACGAAGCTACAAAATGGGTGACTGCACAATATCCCGGGATCTCTGTGTTGGCCCTAAGCATGTTCGATGATGAGAAATCGATCATCAAAATGTTAAAATCTGGTGCGTGCGGTTATTTGTTGAAGGAATCGAATGCTTCAGATCTGCTGGAAGCAATTAAGATCACCAAAGAAAAAGGCTTGTTCATCAACGATAATGTTTCCGGCAGAATGCTGATGTCGTTACGTAATGAATCTAAAGGCAATACGGCTGATTTAAAGCTTAGCGATAGGGAAATGGAATTCCTGCAATATTGCAGTACAGAACTCACATACAAAGAGATTGCTGATAAAATGAACGTAAGTCCGAGGACGGTTGATAACTATCGTGAATCACTTTTTGCCAAGCTGAATATCAAATCCAGAACAGGTTTAGTGGTTTACGGAATAAAAAACTCGCTTATTCGTATCTGATTTTCACTCTTTCACATCAAGTTTTCATCTCAGCTTTAAGCTACTTTCTGGTCCCGAAATTACCTATGTCTGGGTATTGTGGCTTGGGTAATTTATATGAATTTTAGATGGCGCGTGATTAATTGGATCGCTGAAGCGAGGCTTGTTAAATATATTGTGAAAGCGAATATGACGGGCACTGATATTCATAAGCTGAGTGCGGATGTAAAAAATTTGAAATCCTAGAATCTTTTTAACCTTTATAATAATAGTCTGAGCTATTTAAGTAGTCGATGACGGGCGGCATTAGAAATAATGCCGCTTTTTTTATGAGATAAAGTAATCCTTTCTCTAAGAAATTTGCCCGTTTCAATTTTGAGCACGAAATTTTGATTAATTTTAAAGCCTGGCTGCTAAGTTTTGATTCCTAAAGAAACCGTTGATAAGATCATTGAAAGCTCCCGTATTGAAGATGTGGTTGGCGACTTTGTGTCTTTAAAACGGAGGGGGACTAGTATGATCGGCTTATGCCCGTTTCACAATGAGAAAACCCCTTCTTTCCATGTTTCCGTAAGCAAAGGCATTTACAAGTGTTTTGGCTGCGGTAAGGGAGGAGACTCTGTCCGGTTCATTATGGACCATGAAAAGGCTAGTTATCCCGAAGCCTTAAGATACCTTGCAAATAAATACAGCATAGAAATCGCTGAGGTCGAAAATACACCCGAAGAGCAGGCTATTAACGACCGCCGGGAAAGCTTATATATCGTTTCCGCTTTTGCTTCAAAATTCTTCCAGCAGCAGATGTTTGAAACCGAAGAAGGGAAAAGCATTGGCCTCAGCTATTTTAAGGAGCGGGGTTTCCGTGAAGATATTATCAAAAAATTTGAGCTCGGTTATTCACCTGATGTTTGGGATTCCCTGTCAACTGCCGCAGTTTCTGAAGGATATAACATCCAGTTCCTTGAGGAAACCGGCCTGACTATCCGCAAAGACAACGAAAAATTCTACGATCGCTTCCGTGGTCGCGTCATGTTCCCCATTCACAGTTTCACAGGCAGGGTAATTGGTTTCGGCGGACGAACATTAAAAACCGACAAAGCGGTTCCCAAATATGTCAACTCACCGGAGAGCGATATTTACCATAAGTCGAATGTGCTTTATGGTTTATCATTCGCCAAGAAGGCAATCCGTGATCTCGACAATTGTTATCTGGTTGAAGGTTATGCCGATGTATTATCTGTTCATCAGGCGGGTATAGAGAATGTAGTAGCATCGTCAGGTACTTCGCTCACCGTTGAGCAGATACGCCTGATTAAACGCTTCACAGAAAATATTACGATTTTATATGATGGTGATGAGGCCGGAATCAAAGCATCCTTAAGAGGACTTGATATGATCCTCGAAGAGGGTCTGAATGTTAAGGTTGTTCTTTTTCCCGATGGCGATGATCCTGACTCTTACGTGCAGAAATTCGGAAGCGCTGCATTTAAAACTCACATCGAGCAAAGTAAAAAGGATTTTATACTTTTTAAGACCAGCATTCTCTTAAAAGATGCAGGAAAGGATCCAATCAAACGGGCCGGGATAATCAGGGAGGTGGTTGAAAGTATTGCGAAGATTCCTGACGGAATTAAAGCTTCTGTGTTTGTCAGGGAATGTAGTTCGCTTTTGCAGATCGAAGAACGGGTTCTGATTTCGGAACTAAATAAGATTCGCGCTGCAAAAAATAAGAGTTCATATCAGTCTCAGCCCCAGCCAAACCCTGACATTGCGCCAGAGCCGGATTTTGCTGAAATGCCCGGAAGTTCATCCGATACAGATGAAGCTCAGGAGAAAGAAATTGTTCGCTTACTTTTAAACTATGGCCATGAACTGGTTCATTGGGATGGAATAACTGACACTTATATTGCGCCTTATGTAATCGGCAACCTTGCCGATGTGACTTTCGAGAATCCTTTGTGTATTCGCATTATAGATGAATATAAAAAGCAGCTCGAGAATGGAGATCTGCCTTCAGAACAGGATTTTATTAAACATCCTGATCATCAGATCGCCGACCTGGCAATAACCATGGTTTCCTCACCATATGTTCTCAGCGAAAACTGGTACGCCAAGAGAAAAATATATGTGAAGAATGAAAGCGAAGATTTAAGGTCTACTATACTGGGCGGTATTTTCCATTTAAAAAAGCGCAAGGTCGACCGTATCCTGAAAAAGATCCGCGATGAGATTCAGGCAGAAAATGATGCTGACAATCAGGCTATCCTGATGAAAAAATACCTGCAGGTAAAGGAAGTTGAAAAGGGAATATCGGCATTCCTGGGATCTGTGATAGTGAAGTGATGGCCAGTCATAACGACACCGGCACAATGGGCGAATCCATTGCTAAAAAGCATCTGGAAGACAAAGGCTATAAGATCCTGGAAACAAACTGGAGATACCGCAGAGCTGAAGTCGACCTGATCGCATCCAAAGATTCAACACTCATCTTCGCTGAAGTGAAAACCCGTACCGGCAATTATTATGGTGACCCTGAAGAGTTCGTGACTTTCGCTAAACAGGGCCTGATGGAATTGGCCGCTGAAGAGTATATTTATAAAAGCAATCATAATGATGAGATCCGATTTGATATTATCTCAATACTCTTTGATAAATTTGATAGTTATACCGTAAATCATATTGAAGATGCCTTTTGGCCCGGGTCATAGCTTCTAAACACCAAATACTATGCGATTGAAATTGATTTTACCTGCAGTAGCAACAGTTATGTTTTTATCCCACTGCGCAGGAGATACTGAAAAGACTGAGGAGACATCCACTTTTGTCAGCCCGGAAGCAGGCCGGACAATAAATGTAGGCGATACAATTAACCTGCAGGTCAAGCTGAACGATAAAGCTGACTCAGTTGTTTATTTCGCAGATGGTGAACGTCTGTCGAATTCGGTGGGTGAAAAGCCGGTAAGTATCCAAACCGATAAGTTAGCTCTTGGAGTGAAAGCGATCACTGCTAAAATATACCGGGAAGGCGCTGAGCCGGAAGAGATCAGCACGAGCATTACCTTGAAATCGTCATTGGTCCCGGTGAAAATACAATACACTGTAGTTCAGCAATTCAAACATGATACCGAGTCCTATACTCAGGGATTGGAATACCACAATGGGTTTTTCTATGAGAGCGATGGGCTGGTAGGTGAATCATCGGTAAGAAAGGTAGAACCTGCAACAGGTAAAGTTTTGCAGTTGACCCCGGTTGAGAATGTATTTGCAGAAGGGATCACTATCATTGGAGATAAGATCCTGATGCTTACCTACACAGAGAACATCAATATGGAATTTGATCTGAAAAGTCTGAAGTTACTGCGTCAATACCAGACACCTTACGCACGCCAGGGATGGGGCCTGTGTAACGATGGCAGCAAGATCTATAATTCAGATGGCTCCAATGTGCTGCACATCCTTAACAAGGATACCTATATGGAAGAAGGCTATATAGAGGTTTACGATAATAATGGGCCCGTCAGCTCACTGAATGAGCTGGAATACATAGACGGACTGATCTATGCAAATATCTATGAATCAGACCGGATTGTGGTTATTAATCCGGCTAACGGACAAGTAACAGCCGAGATCGATTTGTCGGAACTTTATCCCGATTTATCTCGGGATCCGGATCTGGTACTCAACGGCATTGCCTGGGATGCTGCTGGAAAACGCCTCTTTGTTACCGGGAAGAAATGGGACAAATTATTCCAGATTAAGTTAAGCTCTCAACCCGCGCTTTAATGAAAAGGATATTTCTAATTGGCTTATTATTTCTTTGGGGATCACTTACATCTGCTCAAAATAAAACCAAAAACCTGATTATTGTCACTTTGGACGGATTAAGATGGCAGGAGGTTTTCAGGGGTGCAGATTCCACACTGGTTAATATAAAAGAATATAATCCTGATAAAAAGGGGATAACAGCAAATTTCATAAGGGAATCACCTGAAGCACGAAGATCATTGCTGATGCCTTTCTTCTGGTCAACAATTGTGAAGAAAGGCCAGATCTACGGCAACCGCGACCTCGGGAATAAGGCTGAAGTAGCTAACACATTCAGGTTTTCCTATCCGGGATATAATGAGTTGTTTACCGGCTTCCCGGATCCCCGCGTAAGTTCAAACGATAAGATCCCGAATTCCAATACCAATTTGCTGGAATACATAAACAAACAGAAAGGCTTTGAAGGTAAGGTAATAGCTTTTACTTCCTGGGATGTTTTTCCTTTCATATTGAACGACAAGAGATCAGGAATAATCGTGAACTCCGGTTTAACTGACCTTAATATTCCAGGAATGAGCGAACGCCTTAAACTCTTAAATGAAATGCAGCATCTGTCGCCGGGTTTTGTGGCAGAAGACATG
>JAZKHM010000174.1:0-8277 GCA_040385405.1 Bacteroidota bacterium
ATTTCCGGGAAAAATTATATCCCGGCAATGCACGCCATTGAATGCAGGATAAATGCGGAAGATCCTTTTAATAATTTCAGACCATCTCCGGGATTAATAACGCATTTCCATTCACCGGGGGGGCATGGGGTTCGTGTGGATACACATGTTTACGCAGGATACCAGATTCCGCCAAATTATGATTCAATGATCGCTAAACTGATTTGCGTAGCTCAAACACGTGAAGAAGCTTTAAGCACAATGGAACGTTCACTAAGCGAATTCGTGATTGAAGGTGTAAAAACCACTATACCTTTTCACTTGAGATTGATGAGAGATCCGAATTTCCGTGCTGGTAACTTTACGACCAAATTCATGGAAAGTTTTGACCTCACCGAATAGGCTGAATAAATCTAATTGAATGCAAAATTCGTTTGTTTGCATAACGTCGTTAAGTCTGACTGTCACAAATAAACTGATGATCATTAAATATTCTAAGAATACCATTCTCAACTGAAACAGAATGGTATTTTTGTTTTAGAAAATTATGAGCGAAGAACGCACCGACCTGATTAAGGCAATTAAGGAAAAAGGAAAAACGATAGAAGCCGAGATGTCATTCTTTGATCATCTGGATGTGCTTCGGGGGCATTTGATACGGGCTGCTATAGCGATAGTGGTATTCACCATTTTGGCTTTCAGTTTTTACGATTTCATTTTTACCAAAATCATAATGGCACCTGGTCAAACGGATTTCTGGACTTACAGAATGATGTGTGCTGCTACAGAACGATTCAATCTTGGAGCTGATTTTTGCGTAAAAAAACTAAACTTCATCATCATAAATACTCAATTAGGAGGGCAATTTACGTTGCAGCTTAATTCATCCCTGATGATTGGTGTTGTGTTAGGTTTCCCGTATTTGTTATTTGAAGTTTGGCGATTTGTTAAACCGGCTCTGCATGATAATGAGCGTAATTCGGCATCAGGTTTCGTTCTATGGGCTTCATTATTATTTATAACTGGAGTGTTATTCGGCTATTATATCATCTCGCCATTATCGATAAACTTCCTGTCGAACTATGAAGTCAGTTCAATCATCAATAACAATATTGAAATCGATTCCTATTTCTCCATTTTAGCCACTCTTACAATAGGAGCTGGCATCACATTTGAGCTTCCCATTATTATCTATATACTTTCGAAGCTGGGCATAATGACCCCAGCATTTATGCGCTCTTCCAGAAGATATGCCACAGTTATTATTTTGATTATTGCCGCCGTAGTTACGCCGACGCCTGATCTTCTGACAATGTTTACAGTAAGTTTACCTTTATTCCTGCTTTACGAAGCCAGTATCTATGTCTCTGCTCAGGTAGAGCGTCGTAAAAAGAAAGCAGAAATTGAATTCTACAAGAATTAGTAAGGTAGTCTGACAGTTGAATTTATTCAAAACTTTAGATTTGTAAAATGAACAAGAATTTAAGCATTGCAATTGGTGGAGATCATGCAGGGTTCGAATACAAAAAGATCCTTATTGAATTTCTTAATGAATATAAAGTGAAGGACTTTGGAACTTATGGCAGCGATTCTGTTGACTATCCTGATTTCGCGCATCCTGTTGCAAGTGCTGTTGAGGACGGAGAATTCGATCTGGGTATATTGATCTGCGGAAGCGCAAATGGAGTGGCTATCACAGCCAATAAACACCAGGGTATCAGGGCGGCAATTTGCTGGAACGAAGAACTAGCGGAACTTGCACGAAGTCACAATAACGCTAACGTTTTGTGTATTCCAGCGCGTTTTGTATCGGAAGATCTCGCTAAAGAAATTACCCGAAAATTTATTAATTCAACGTTCGAGGGCGGACGTCATGCCAACAGGGTAAATAAGATATCCTGCTAATCTTTAAACTAACCTTTTATATGATGAAACCTGCATGAGCTTACCGCTCACACTCCGAGATGAATATAAGCTCATGCAAGCTTCATTGCCATTAAAAAACCAATTATAATCTTATGAAAATTAAACAATCACTATGGGCAGTTCTTGTATTGGGCCTATCGATGCAAGTATTTGCACAGGACCCGATTGCACAAAAATATGCCGGAGTAATAACCCCTAAACTTGGGAAAAAACATCTGAAAATTCTTGCCTCTGATAAATTTGAAGGCAGGGAAACAGGAAAACCAGGGGCAGACAAAGCGGCAAATTATATTGCAGCAGAATTCAAAAAACTTGGCCTTACAGCACCAGTAAACGGATCTTATTTTCAACAAGTCCCTTTGGTAGAAACTTCATTTCAAGTAAATTCATTTACTGCAAATGGGACTCCCCTCTCTATCGGTAAAGATTTTCTATTTACTGGCAGCGGCGCTTCAAAGGAAATTAAGGCAAGTGATATTGTATTTGTAGGTTATGGAATCAGTTCAGAAAACTATGACGACCTGAAAAACATCGATATTATGGGTAAGGTGGTGATGCTGATCAATAAAGGAGAGCCAATGGCAAACGGCGTTTCAGCAATTAGCAAGTCAGCCACTGCTTCCGATTGGTCAAGCAGCCGTACCAAGCGTCTTCAGAACATCATGTCTAAAGGCCCATCACTGATCATAGCGGTAAGTCCGGATGTGAACAATTCACTAAAACAGTATCGTCCTGCTACGGGAAGGTTAAGTCTGAAAAAAACTAATGCAGCTCCATCAACACGTCCCGGTTCAGCTGCAGTTGTTTATGCAACTCCCGAAACAGCCAACCTGATATTGAAGAGTTCCGGAAAAACTTTTGAAGGTCTGAAATCTTCAATCGATAATAGCAGCATGCCCCAATCACAAACTTTAAGTTCGGCTTTAACCCTGAGCTACGGTCCTTCTTTAAAAGATGTCCAGTCGGTAAATGTTCTTGGCTACCTTGAAGGTTCTGATCTTAAAAGCGAAGTGCTCGTATTTTCTGCGCATTATGATCATATTGGATTGACTACAGATGGTGGTACGGATAAAGTAAACAACGGTGCAGATGATGATGGTTCAGGAACAACAGGAGTGCTTGCAATCGCAAGAGCCTATGCTAAAGCTAAGAAACAGGGCAAGGGACCACGCAGAAGCATTTTGTTCCTGCTTGTAACTGGCGAGGAAAAAGGCCTTTTGGGCTCAGAGTGGTACGCAGAAAATCCGATTTATCCGATGGCAAATACAATTACCGACCTGAATATCGATATGATTGGAAGAACCGGTGAAGAATATAAAGGTTCTGCAGATTCAGCCAATTATTGTTACCTGATAGGCTCCGATAAGCTTAGCACGGATCTTCACAAAATCAGTGAAAACGCAAATGCGGTATACACTAAAATGAAGATCGATTACAAATACAATGATCCAAAAGATCCTGAGCGGATTTACTATCGCTCAGACCATTATAATTTCGCTAAACATGGAGTGCCAATCGTATTCTATTTCAACGGAGTGCACGAAGATTATCACAAAGCATCTGACGAGGTCGATAAGATCAATTTCGATTTGTTGGCAAAAAGAGCTCAGCTTGTATTCTACACGGGATGGGATCTGGCCAACAGGGATAAAAGGCCGGTAGTTGATGTGAAGAATGATATGCCCAACACACGATGAGTTGAGACCCGATAGCTATCGGGTGGAGAGTGGAAAGTGAGGTAACAGGTGAAAATCCTTCGTTCAAATACATAATTTGAACGAAGGATTTTTTATATACGAGACTTTTCGGTGTCCCATCCTAAGTCTTGGTTCTTGGTTCTTGGTTCTTAGCTCCTGGTTCCTGGCTCTAATTTAATTCTTCACGTAAACCGGCAACCTATTCGTCCTCAACTTACGCTCAGCATCGAAACGGGCAATGGCGCTGGATTTCGATGAATGATAGAGTGAAAGATCCATATCAGTTTCACCGGATCTGGTTCTTGGTATTCCAACCATGTTATTGTTCCCCCTGTTCAGCATTCCTTCTATAACGGAAGCGCCAATATTAATTCCGGTTGCTGCGGCCTGCGACATATACCGGACATTTTGCACTCTGACTCTCACCACCATATCGGCTCCAACGATTCTGGCAATTTCCTCTGAGGGAAGTCTCCAGGAATCTTTCAACGAGATCCCGTTCTTTTCAAGCCTGTCATTGACCACTTTGACATCGATAAGATTGATATCCCATTTTTTTCTAATAGCCCGGTCGGAGGCATGGTAAAGAAAGTCATCATGAACTTCCTGCTGAAGTCTTGAGCTTCCTTCTATTTCCATTTTCTCAATTCGATCTGCATCCCAGTTCTTTGGAAGATTGCCGCTATAAATTACCTCTGCCGGAAGGACAGCAAGAGTTTGTCCGCTAAGATTTGTTTTTGACAGAAAAGATTTGTCTTTATAGACATTAGAGCTACAAGAGGCTATAATTAATACAAGAGATAAAATAAGTGTAATTAAAGGTTTCATAAAATAAATATTTGATAACTAATACTTCCATAGACGATCAACCACCAGAAAGAGTTACACGAAATTTAAAAAAATGCTCTACAGGTTGAGAACTATTAGTGTCCGCTTAAAATCAAAATCTCTGTAAAATTCTTTTTATGCTTTGTATAGAATGTTTTTTGCCAATGTAAAAAGCGAGCCTTCCTATAAAAATTAGGCAGGCTTGACCCCGAAGGTGGTCAAATGTTTATAGAAGAATTCATTCTAGCCATTTCCCCGACCCTGAAGGTGGTCGCATGTTGGCACTGTCATTCCAGCTGAAGCTGGAACCTCCCGATCTTTAATCTAACGACATTGTCCTTTGGAGTCTGGCATCGGAAGCAGGACCCTCGACCCTTAACTTAATGACAGTGCGCCTTCGGGGTCGGGAAGCAATTTTTTTCCCGATACCAGGTATTGAAATCTTGGGATGAAATAAAAACAATAACGAGCGTTAAGTCTAAATACTTAAATTCGCAGTATGAGTACATTGGCATCTGAATTCGTCACCACATCCGAAACAAAGGCTTTTGATCTGGATCACAGACGCATCATCAACAACAATATTGGAAAATATGATACCGCTGTTGCCAGAGGCCTTTCACGCTTTTATGACCTGGAGAATTCAAAACGCAAGGCACATACAATCAAGTGGAAGGTCATGGAGAACCTGGATAAGCTTTTGCCTGAGTTTGAGTCCAACTTCCAGCGAAAAGGCGGCAAGGTGATATGGGCCAATGACGCAGCCGAAGCAAATAAGGAAATCCTCAATATTTTAAAAAAAGCAAACGCAAAAACAGTTATCAAATCCAAGTCGATGGTAACTGAAGAAATTCATTTAAATGAATTTCTTGAACATAACAGCATAAGTACAGTTGAAAGCGACCTTGGTGAATACATTGTACAGTTGCTAGGGCAAAAGCCATATCATATAGTTACCCCTGCAATGCACCTTAGCAAGGAAGATATTGCTAAACTTTTTAATGAAAAATTTGGAACCCCTGTCGATGCAACACCTGAGCAGCTGACATTAAAAGCCAGGGAATTGCTGAGGGAAAAATACACTTCTGCTGACGTGGGAATCACGGGAGGAAATTTTCTTATCGCCGATAGCGGAAGTATTGCGCTAACAGAAAACGAGGGGAATGCGCGTCTTACAACCACTTTTCCGAAAATCCACATAGCAATAGTAGGAATTGAAAAGATCATTCCTTCAATGGCAGACTTAGATCTTTTCTGGCCGATTTTGTCAACCCATGGTACCGGCCAAAATCTAACTGTGTACAACACTATTCTGGGCGGTCCAAAACAAAGTAATGAAACTGATGGACCTGAAGAAATGTATGTCATATTATTGGACAATGGGCGTACCAACCTCCTTGCCCAAAAAGATCAGCGTCAGGCATTATACTGTATCCGCTGCGGCGCCTGTTTAAATGCCTGCCCGGTTTATAAGAATATTGGCGGACATACCTACGAAACAACATACAGCGGTCCGATTGGCTCCATCATTACACCTCATATGGCGGGAATGAAAGAGTTTAAACATCTCAGTTATGCGTCCAGTCTTTGCGGAAAATGCTCTGAAGTTTGCCCTGTAAAAATTGATATCCATAAGATGCTTTTATTAAACCGCAGAGATTCGGTAAAAGAGGGTTTAAATCCGGGATCGGAAAACTTAAGCTGGAAAGGATGGAAAATGGGTATGATGAAAAGGAAAATGATGGATATGCTGGGCGGAGGCTGGAAAAACACCATTTTGAAAATGTTCTTCAAAAAAGGCTGGGGTAAACATCGAAATCTTCCGGAACTTGCGAAGGAATCATTTAGTAAACAGTGGACTAAGAAAGTAGAAAGTTGAGACCCGATAGCTATCGGGTGGAAAGTGGAGAGTTAAAAGTGAAAACTGAATATTTAAAATTGAAATGAATTTCGATCCCAAAGATCTTAGCGATAAAAGCCTTATAAAATTTTACAAGCACCTTCTCAAGCCAAGAATGATTGAGGAGAAAATGCTGATCTTGCTGAGACAAGGTAGAATTGGTAAATGGTTTTCTGGTATCGGTCAGGAGGCCATTGCTGTTGGAACAACCCTGGCTATGAATCCGGATGAATACATTTTGCCTATGCACCGCAACCTTGGTGTCTTCACCAGCCGCGATATTCCATTATCCCGGTTAATGGCACAATGGCAGGGAAAGAAAACAGGTTTTACCAAAGGCCGCGACCGCTCTTTTCACTTTGGAACTAAAGAATTTAAGATCGTTGGCATGATCTCCCATCTGGGCCCTCAGCTCGCTTTAGCAGATGGCATTGCACTTGCAGATATTCTTAAAGATCAAAAGAATGCAACCTTAGTATTTACAGGGGAAGGTGCCACAAGTGAAGGTGATTTTCACGAGGCCCTGAACGTTGCCGCTGTATGGGACCTCCCTGTGATTTTTATTATTGAAAATAACGCTTATGGCCTTTCAACACCAACTAATGAGCAATACCGCTGCAAAAACCTTGTAGACAGGGCCATTGGATATGGTATGGAGGGACATCGCATAGATGGAAATAATATCCTTGAAGTCTACCACACCATAAACGACATTGCTCTGGATATCCGGCAAAAGCCCCGGCCCGTTCTTGTTGAATGTATGACCTTTAGAATGAGAGGGCATGAAGAAGCCTCGGGAACTAAGTATATTCCACAGGAACTATTCGAAGAATGGGAGAAAAAAGATCCCCTCATGAATTTTGAACAGTACCTGTTAAACGAGAAGATACTTGATGAACAACTCATAAGTGAGATTCGCGGAGATTTCAAGATCGAAATTGAAGCCGAAATTGAACTGGCTTTTGCTGAAGAAGAGATTACCGCTGATACAGATTCAGAGGTCATAGACATGTATGCTCCATATGCCGGAGTGACTATCGATCCCTTAAATCCCTCAAATAAAAGTGATAAAAGGTATATCGATGCAATTAGTGATGGCTTGAGACAATCCATGCAGAAGTTTCCCAAACTGGTTATTATGGGCCAGGATATCGCTGAATATGGCGGGGCATTTAAAATTACTCAAGGTTTTGTAGAAGAATTCGGAAAAGGTCGCGTTCGTAATACTCCTATTTGCGAATCAGCGATTGTGGGGGCAGCCCTGGGACTTTCTATAAACGGCTGCAAAGCGGTTATGGAAATGCAGTTTGCCGATTTCGTTACCTGTGGGTTCAATCAAATAATAAATAATCTGGCTAAAACGCATTACCGGTGGGCTGAAAAAGCTGATGTAGTAATTCGCATGCCTACAGGAGCAGGATCCGGGGCAGGGCCATTTCACTCTCAAAGCAATGAGGCCTGGTTTACAAAAACCCCGGGACTTAAAGTTGTTTACCCGGCTTTTCCTTCGGATGCAAAAGGCTTATTAACAGCCGCTATCGAAGATCCGAACCCGGTAATGTTTTTTGAACATAAATATCTCTACAGGGCTATATCTGAACCCATATTTGACGATTACTATACCCTTGAAATTGGAAAAGCGAGAGTCGTACGACATGGTGAGCATTTAAGTATAATCACCTACGGCCTGGGTGTCCACTGGGCGATTGAATACCTCGATGAGCATCCGGAAATATCCGCCGACCTTGTTGACCTGCGAAGCTTACAGCCATGGGATAAAGCTTCAGTCGAAAACTCAGTTAAAAAAACCGGGAAAGTACTCATACTGCATGAAGATACCTTGACTGGAGGATTTGGTGCAGAGATCAGCGCCCATATTGCGGAACACTGCTTTGAGTTTCTGGACGCCCCGGTGAGAAGGTGCGCAAGTCTTGACACAGCAATTCC
>JAZKHM010000175.1:0-1584 GCA_040385405.1 Bacteroidota bacterium
AGCCGTCGCCGTAGCCGTAGCCGTAGCCGTAGCCGTAGCCGTAGCCGTAGCCGTAGCCGTAGCCGTCGCCGGAGCCAAACGTTGTTTGGCTATCTTCTCCTAAGCTAGATGCGACTTCCACTTGCCCTCATTGCACGATATTGTCGCGACTTCTGTTAAGCGGTGGAACTCAACTAGCCCGTTTGTTGGGTCTAACGTCGTTTCTGAATTAGGACCATTCTTAGCTATCTCACCAAGGCCTTTTGTCGTACCCCATTTACGTAAAACCACTGCGTTAGTTAGTGAGCAATTATCGCCTTCGCGCTTATAGTATCCAGCCATTACCCATCCACGCTGCAAGATAACTATTTTAACTGGACTGGCTACGTAATTTACCTGAGACCCTTTTGGCACATACTCCATGCCGTTAATTGAAATGCTGTTCATATCTGCTTCCATAAATTCTCCTATTTTATCAGTTACCCAACGACGAAAACAACTAACCAAACCCCAGCCATCACAACCAACATGAATATTAATTCACTAACCCCCAGGAATTTCATTAGTCTATAACCTGTCGTGATAATTTTTCGTAAGGATCATATTCGGTCTGTATACCAATGCGGTAATGTCCTGGTGGCACAACAATAGGCGAATGCTCTTGATGCTTAAACATAACGGGCCTTACCACGTGTAAATGCCTGATCTTAGTTGTTGGGCACTCTCTTAAGTCAAAAGAGCCTTCATCGCCAAATATCTTATGTGCATGCCCGGTCGCTTCTCCATAGGCCACGCAGTCATCTTTGACTTTTTCCATCTTATCAAAGCCTTTTGGCTGTTTGTCTTCTGCGAAGATTATGACGTCGCCGTGTAGGCTATATTCCCCTGGCTTCATGTCCTTTGCTGATTGTGGATTGTGTTCATTAAATGGTTTCATGTTTTCTCCTGTTTTAAGTTTTAGCAATTGGTTCTTTAAATGTCTTCCATCCAATTCTATATGCTAACGCTTCGTTAACCGTTTTAATCTGTGGTTCAACGAATTCATAATGAATCTTCTCTTCAGATGGATTTTTCATCTTTAAGAGTTTTTCTTTAGAGCCTTCTATTTTAACTTCAAATAATTCATATTCACTACCCTTTTTTGATATGGATTTTGCTTCTAGCGCTTCGAGCATATTATGAGCGCCTAATTTCTTAATAGCCAAAACTCGTTGCTCTGCGTTTGGCAGTTTCATTATTTTCTTAGGATCTAGTTTGTCTGCAGATGTTGTCACAATCCAAGCTGGAACCCTCACTCCATTTAAAGCATAAAAGTTCCAGCCATCTGGCCATTCTATACATGGGCCTTTTTCATTATGAAGCCTGCCGTTAGCATTAAGATGAAGTGAGATTGGTTTTTCAGTTAAAACACACAAGTCTTTATATGGGAAAATCCATCCAACGTCTTTTGATAGTTCGATTGTGGGCCTTATTTTATCCAATCCATCAAGATTAAATTCTTCATTAAAAAAGTCATAAAAAGATTGCCATGCTGCCCATAGGTTTCCACCAGCAAAATTCCCATGCCATTCGATTTTAGTTTTTGACACCTGAGCGTACACCTGA
>JAZKHM010000175.1:1684-3905 GCA_040385405.1 Bacteroidota bacterium
CACCTGATTTATTTTTCCTAAATCAATTTTCAAGTTCTTTAAAACAGACAAAAGAAGCATTGCCCCATAAGGGGAGCCAGCAAATATCACGGATCTTGGTGCATCTAGTCCGCCAGCCCTATAATAGGGCGCGACCTGGGCCAGGGCTCTTTTATAATTCGTTTTCTCTGTTGAAAGACCTAGCTTAACCCACTTATCTTTATAAGATTCTAATTTTGATTCCTGCTCTTTTGTTAGTTTGGTTATTTTTTTTTTCACGGATTAATTCCACCCTTATCGATTAAAGAACCTTCGCGTTTATAAGTATTCAGCTCCGCAATAAAGGCATTGTTCAAGATCTCGTATCTACGCTTATCTGAATTCTTAGAAGACTCCGCAGCTACCAGGCCATTGATAAAGTCCTGCCATTCTTGTGAGGCGTAAACTTTTGCCTCCTTTGTTGCCATATTAAGAGCAGGATCTAATAACTTAAGCAGCAGCTGTGAATAGATCACCTTTTTTTGAGCATCTAGTTCCAAAGCAATTGCCTCAGATTTAGTGAGCTTGTCGTTTTGCTCATTCAGTGCGTTAAGGCGTCTTGATAATGTTGAATCCATTAAAACTCCGGCATATCGCTTGGACCAGCATCGTCTCTTTCCCAGAGATCAGGCGGAGGACCCGATTGAGGGGCAAGATTCTGTGGTTTTGGTGTAATCTTAGGCTTTGGCCTTTCCGTTGATCCTGCTCCATATGTTGGGCCAGTAGTCTGCGTTTTGCCAGGATGCACTTGGCTCTCTTCTCGCTCTGAATAATGGAACATTATGTCGCCTGCCTGATTAACGAATCCAACCAGATCGACTAATCCATAAGGGGCGGCATAATAAACCTTTCCGGCTTTTGATGTTTTCTTTCTCGCTATGAATGCATTTATTTTAGCCATTGATCGACTCCTTGTATTGTGAACAGAATTTGTTTACATTGCAATAATTCTCACATCTCATAGCTATGCCTCTACGTTCTTCAACTTTTCCACCTGGATACTGGCTAGCTATATCTTGAGCTTCTTCTTTGGTAGATACGATCTTAACAGCCCGCTTGCCGCCAGGCTTCATTACGGCCCATCCACCTGGTCTTGCCCACCTTTCCTCATCTGTGCACAGGGGAAGTGATTCCATGGCTTTTAAATGAGCTGCAATTCGGTCCTTGATAAAAGACATTGTTATCTCCCTTGTCCACCAACCTATTTGCATTTTAACTATTGGGCTTTGCGGATAATCTTGATTCTTCTTTGCCTCGTTAATCTGCCAATCTCGGAGCAGGCCAATGATCTGAAGATCACTGACTTTGTAACCATTAGCTTCTAATAAAAAAGCTTGCATGTTGAGCTGGGCTATCCATTCAGGTTTTGGCTCTCGTCCCGCCATGAATCCCCAAGATGTGGTGAATTTCCAGTCTGACAAGACTCCATGATCTAAAGACAAAGTATCAATTTGACCAGAAATTACGCGCCCATCAATCTTCACGAAAAAGCGCTTCTCGGCTAAATCCTCTCCGTTGGCCCGTTCTAATATCGTATGGGCTATCTGACCATAGAGGCTCCATAGCCTATCGGATACATCTTCCGCAATCTCGTCCGCATGCTTGATCTGTAAAGCCATTTGCCTTGCAGGTTTGAGAAGCTCCGTGATTGAGAATTCGGCGTCTCCCTTGTGGTAAGGGTCTGCCTGGACTGCCCGAACGATGGCCTCAGGTAGGTTATGGTAGTTAGTGTATGTTGTGCTCATATGATTTTATCCCCCGAGCCGGCTCGCTCCATGTTGAATGCATCTCTCTAAGGTCGCTTGATGTGAGCACAGTAACTGAGATAACCTCCCTATGTCGTGAGATCGCGTTAGCTAAGGTGCTTAAACTAAACATCTTAGATAAGATCCATGACCACATTAGGCTGCCATCGCTTTTTTCAGCGCAGCGATAACCCGCTCTTTTGGATCTGATACATAAGTGCCCATCGTAATCTGATAGGCCAATGAGAAGCTAAGCCCCTCATTGATTAAAACCCTTTGAGCCTCGTGAATACCCTTCTTCTCGGCCCACTTCTGAGCCTTTCGTTTTAGTTCATCGTTGGTCAATGCTCCCCCCATCCATGTTGTAGTATTTACCGTTTTGGGACGTTTAAAACGGCTGAGGTCGCCGTGGCAAACAAATTGTTTATTTTATTTACTTTAACGCAATGAGGCTATAT
>JAZKHM010000176.1:0-1644 GCA_040385405.1 Bacteroidota bacterium
CCCGGGCAAGACCCGGGACCAGTCGGGGATCTCGTTAATGACATGCGGCCACAGCCGCAAGTGTCGACCGGCGCGTGTCGTATGCATGTGTTTCACTCCTGAGATTTCTCCTCGACCGTCCCAGGACGAATGAGATCCTTCGCTGCGCTCCTTTAGATTTGTTTTGGTTAAATTTAGAATGAGAAGGAGCAGAAGTAAACTAGGCTGCGCTCAGAGTTTAAACTCATATTCCGATTTAGACTTCTGCGCCCTTTAATGAACCCATGGTTAATTTACTGGAATCACTTCATACTGTTGGCTGTAAGCTGAGATGTAATCGGAAGCGGAACATCATCAGATGCTTTTCACTTAAATCGTAAAATATTTCGACGAGCATCCGACACTGGAATAATGTACCAGGTACGAGCCGCGAGGAGAAATCTCATTCCTCACCCCCCCCAACGTCCGTCATCCCGCAGCGAAGCAAGGGACCTCATCCCTAACCATGATTTGAATTAATAGCGACGTCATGTGTGCGTTGGCATCTAATGCCTCCATCTTAGCTGAGGGATTGGAATATCACCTGGCTTTATCTCAAGCACAGCGAAAGGCCTTGCCTCACCGCCCAGCTCAGACCTCAGACCTCAGACTTCAGTTTCCAAAAAATTCCCCGTACTTTTAAATCACCTCATGCAAGCAACCGACAACTTCCAAATCCACCTCCCCCAATTCGAGGGGCCGTTTGATCTTTTGTTGTTTTTTATAGAGCGTGATGAACTTGATATTCAGGACGTTCCTATCGCAAAGATCACCGACGACTTTCTCGATTACCTGCATCATATGAGCAGCCTTAATATCGAGCTGGCCAGTGAATTTATTTTCGTGGCGGCAACCTTGATGCGGATTAAAGCGAAAATGCTCCTGCCGCGTCCCGACCTGGATGAGGAAGGGAATGAGATCGATCTGAAACGCGATCTGATACAAAAGCTTATTGAATATAAAAAGATAAAATCAGTAACTGAGGAGTTCAGGCTGCTTGAAAATGAAAGATTTCAATTGGAGAAGAGGGGAAATATTCAGTTTGATATGCAGCAGGTGGCACTAAGTTCTGAGCCGGGAGAAGAGCTGGAATCATTTGACTTATATAAGTTAATGATGACTTTTCACAAGGTCATTAGCAGAAGCCGGTTTCGCGAAAACAAAGAGGAACATATCGTTGAACAGTACCCGTATAACATCGAGGATCAAAAAACCATCATAAAGCGGCTTTTGGAAGTTAATAAAAGACTTGATTTTAAAAGTTTACTTTCTCATTCAGAAAATAAGGTTCATTTTGTTTATAATTTCCTGGCTTTACTGGAAATGCTTCAGCAGGAACTGATAACGATTCAGACGGGGTTGGGGTTTAATAATTTTTGGATTGAAGGGAAAGGAAGGGTAACGGAATAGCAGCCATGCTGCTAGCGTCATCTTTTTACCGCAGAGTTCGCAGAGTACAACACAGAGTGCGCAGAGGTTTTCTGGAAATCTTTTTTAATGGTCATTAGTATTGACAGTAAAAGACATGCTCTGCGTTCTGCGGTAAAATAGGCGCCAAGACTGCAAAGTACAACGCAGAGATTCTGTGTTGATTTCCAAATCAATTGTTTTTATCTTTATTCTTTA
>JAZKHM010000177.1:0-23406 GCA_040385405.1 Bacteroidota bacterium
TTTATTGAGATTTAAATTCTAACCGGACTCTATTGATTAAAAACGTCAATGGTAGCAGAGCGAAGCAATCTCTGAAGACTGCTATTGGAGATTGCTTCGTCGTTCCTCCTCGCAAAGACACCCCTTTCCTACTTCAGACCTCCGACCTCGGACTTCAGATCTCCAACCTCAGACTTCATCTTTGACACCCCCGTAACATTTTTGCCTGTTTAAACCTTTATCTTTGATTCTTCGTAGATTAAAGAAGAGTTAGGTTATGCGCGGACATTCATTTTCGAAATTTATCCCGAATGAGCTTCCAAAAGGCGGTTTTGATGAGTTATTAAAGCTGTTTCTTGAGCTTTTAAATTATACATCCGGCGATGCCAATGAGGCAATCGCCTGGATGAATGAACTCGATAAGCAGTATAAGCTCACGACCGACGAATATGGCATGGGCGATTTCATCGAGGACCTTAAAAAAAAGGGCTATCTCGGGGATGATGATCAAAACCCGGGTGGTTTCATAATCACATCTAAAACAGAGCAAACAATTCGTCAGTCGGCGCTGGAAGAAATTTTTGGGAAACTCAAGAAGTCCGGTAAGGGAAGTCATAATGCAAATATTTCAGGCCTGGGTGAAGAAAAAAATGCCGACCGCCGGGAATATCAGTTCGGCGACAGTCTGGATCAGATTGACATGACGGCATCCATCCACAACGCGCAGGTGAATCATGGCATAGGAGATTTTTCGATGACTGAGCGGGATCTTGAGGTTGAAGAGAAAGACTATAAGACAATCACGTCCACCGTACTTATGATCGACATTTCACACTCGATGATCCTATATGGTGAAGACAGAATTACACCTGCAAAAAAGGTAGCGATGGCTCTTGCTGAACTTATCCGCACCAAATATCCTAAAGACACCCTGGATATTGTAGTATTCGGAAACGATGCCTGGCCCATTTCTCTCAAAGAACTGCCCTATCTGCAGGTTGGGCCGTATCATACCAATACTTACGCCGGACTTGAGCTTGCGGTGGATCTTTTACGCCGGCGCAAAACTCATAACAAACAGATCTTTATGATCACCGATGGTAAACCAACTTGCCTGAAAGAAGGTAATAAGTATTATAAGAACAGCATCGGCCTTGACCGAAAAGTGGTTAACAAGACCTTAAACATGGCGGCGCAGTGTAAACGAATCGGAATTCCGATCACAACGTTTATGATCGCAAAAGACCCTTATCTCCAGCAATTTGTACGTCAGTTTACAGAAATTAATGGCGGCAAAGCCTTTTACAGTTCACTTAAAGGTTTGGGTGAGTATATTTTTGAAGATTATATTAAAAACAGAAGAAGAACGGTTAGATAAAAAATGAATAAGCTGCAAATAAAGACAATAAAAGACCTGAAAGCATCGGGATATATTTCGCGTTCAGTTAAAGAAGAACTCCGCGAAAACCTGATCAAACAGCTAATGAACAAGGATACAGTGATGGAAGGCATCATTGGTTATGAGGATACAGTAATCCCTGACCTTCAGACCGCTATCCTTTCTCAGCATAATATCTTGTTACTTGGGCTTCGCGGACAGGCAAAGACCAGGATAGCGAGACTTATGATCAACTTACTGGATGAATACGTTCCTTATATCGAGGGATCTGAGTTGTTTGAAGACCCGATGAATCCAATTTCATGGTTTGGACACCATATCATAAGCATAAAGGGAGATGACACACCTGTTGCCTGGCTTCACCGCTCCGACAGATACACTGAAAAACTTGCTACCCCTGATGTGACTGTTGCGGATTTGATAGGCGATGTCGACCCTATCAAGGCCGCCACCCTAAAACTAACTTATTCAGACGAAAGGGTTATTCATTTCGGGTTAATCCCGCGGGCTCACAGGGGGATCTTTGTAATTAATGAGCTTCCGGATCTTCAGGCGCGCATACAGGTTGCATTATTTAACATACTCCAGGAAAAAGACATACAGATCAGGGGTTTTAAACTTCGTTTACCGCTTGACCTGCAATTTGTATTCACAGCGAATCCGGAAGATTATACAAACCGCGGCGCAATCGTCACGCCACTCAAAGACCGGATCGAAAGCCAGATCCTTACCCATTACCCTAAATCTGTTGAAATCTCAAGAAAAATTACTCAGCAGGAGGCACGCCTCGCGGCTTCACAGCGTTCAAAAGTTGAAGCAGATGGGCTGGTAAAAGATCTGGTTGAGCAGATCGCCTTTGAAGCGCGCGATTCAGAATATATTGATAAGAAGTCGGGTGTTTCTGCCAGATTAACCATCACGGCTTTCGAGAATCTTATTAGTAATGCGGAACGAAGAATGCTCCTGAATGATGAAAATCAGACTTTTGTTAGAATCTCTGACTTCCTTGGGGTGATACCGGCTATTACTGGCAAAATTGAGCTGGTTTATGAAGGAGAATTAGAGGGTCCTACCAAAGTTGCCAATATCCTTCTCGGGAAGGCGATCAGAACCTTAATGATCACGTATTTCCCGGACCCAGAAAAGATAAAAAAATCTAAATCTGCTAACCCATATGCTGAGATAATTAACTGGTTTGGCTCCGGCAATACCATCAGCCTCGTTGATGACCTGTCCCTTCAGCAGTACAAAGCTGCGCTCCTGTCTGTTCCCGGATTAAAAGCTGTAATAAAACAGTTTCACCCTCGTCTAAGTGAAAACCAACAACTTCTTCTGATGGAATTTCTACTTCACGGGCTCGCTGAGTTTTCACTCGTTAACAAATCATTCCTTGATAAAGGGTTTGCATTTGCTGATATGTTTAACAGCCTTTTCAGCCCGGAGTTTGGAGAGGATGAAGATGAGGATTATAATGAGGACAGAGGGAGGTATTAATGGGCAACCGCGTTTTCGTACTCATCCTCGTAACCATCCTGCTGGTCATCGTGGATATTTATATTTACAGAGCAGTACGTTCGGTTAGTTGGAAGTGGAAGGATAGGAATCTTTTAACGTTTCAATATATCTGGTGGGGATACTCCTTGTTGCTGATTATTGGGGTTTTTATCGGAATATTCTTTAACATCAAGTTTATGCTCAGGACCGTGATTTTGGTTCTGTTTTTCATGACATTCGTTTCGAAGATCTTCATTTTACCCTTTCTTCTCGCTGATGACATACGAAGGGGCCTGGTTTGGATCAAAAGAAAGCTATTCGGGAAAAGCGGAGAGCTATCGGAGAACGCTCCAAATGAGTCGGCAACTATTCCCCGTTCAGAGTTCCTGATAAGAGCAGGCACTCTGGTCGCCGCGCTGCCACTGGCCTCCTTCACTTATGGCATGGTATCAAGCGCTTATGATTATAGGATAAAACACAAAACGCTGTACCTTCCAAACCTGCCGGATTCATTCGATGGAATTAAGCTCGGTCAAATCTCTGATATCCATTCCGGAAGTTTCTATGATCGCAAAGCGGTAATTGGCGGAGTTGAAATGCTGCTGAAAGAAAAGCCGGATATGATATTCTTTACAGGCGACCTTGTAAATAACGTCGCTTCAGAAATGAAGGATTATCAGGACATATTCTCAAGGGTAAAGGCACCCCTCGGGGTCTATTCCGTTTTGGGGAATCATGATTATGGAGATTATTTTTTCGGAGCAGGGCCTTCACAGGCTAAGTCCAAAAACCTGGAGAATGTTAAGCTTAGCCATAAAAATATGGGCTGGGATCTCCTGCTTAACGAAAATCGGAGACTGAAAATAGGTAATCAGGAAATTGGCGTACTTGGCATCGAAAACTGGGGTGCCGGCCGCTTTGCGAAATATGGCAGGATGGATCTTGCGATAAAAGACACTGATGACCTACCCGTGAAACTACTTTTATCTCATGACCCTTCGCACTGGCGGGCACAGGTACTTCCGGAATACCCTCAGATAGATGCCATGTTCAGCGGCCATACCCATGGTATGCAGTTTGGGCTGATAACAGAAAGATTCCAATGGAGCCCGGCGCAGTATGTTTATAATGAATGGGCCGGACATTATCAGGAAAATAACCAGCAGCTTTATGTAAATGTTGGATATGGCTTTCTGGGATATCCGGGACGAGTTGGAATATTACCTGAAATTACGATATTTGAATTGCGCAGGAGCCTTGCATAAGCAGACGCGCGTTCTCAACTATGAACAAATACCTTGGGCAGGCGCTTGATTGTTTGTTATTCAGCAATATTTTTATTGCCTTATGTGCGGTAGCGCAGGGATTGGTAACATACCAGCTCCTCGGCATGAAACCTGAAAAACATGTTTTAGGCCTGCTTTTCTTCTCCACACTCGCCTTATATAATTTCAGTATCCTATTGGCCAGGCCTGACAAACCTGAAAATTCTGAGTTCATAAGAGTAAGGTGGATATTTTCCCACTACAGGCTGATGATCACGCTAACCATGATCGCTGTTTTTGGTATTCTGCCACTGTTTTTTTTCCTTAACACCAGTTCCAAAATCCTATTAGTTTGCCTGGCGCTTGTTTCAGTAGCTTACAGTCTGCCGATATTTACTATCCACGATAAGAATTTTGGGTTAAGGAATATCCCAGGAGTGAAGCTATTTTTAATCGCTGCAGTCTGGTCATTAAGCTGCGTTCTGATCCCGATTCTCGAACTCGAAAGCAGTATTGAAGCCGCTGTTTCAATGAACGACAGTATCCTGCTGATTGCAAAACGCTTTTTATTCATCGCAGCCATTACAGTCCCCTTTGACATTCGTGATCTTTTCCAGGATAAAAGAAACGAGCTTAAAACTATTCCTGTCATTCTCGGAGAAAAGAAAGCGCTGCTAGTTTGCCAGGGCTTATTGTTGATATATCTGATTTTACTGCTTCTTTTTACAAAGAGTGTTGACGGAAACTTCCTCGGTTTGATGCTCACTATTATATTAACCGGCTGGCTTATTTTTAAATCGAAATGGCAGAGAAATGAATACTATTATTTTTTCTACCTGGACGGAACAATGATCGTCCAATTTCTAATGCTGCTCCTTTGCAGCTACTTTCCCTTATGAAGCCCATCTCCATTATATCAATTAATATTTTAGGGAAACCAGAGGTCATCAGCTCAGAATATCAATCTGTGAAAACGGCTTTCCGGAAAATTCCAATAGAAACTGAAGGGATACAACTCGGCATGACATCCTTCGTTGGCGACATGGTCCAGGATAAAAAACACCATGGTGGCAATGATAAGGCTATTTGCTGTTACAATTCAGATCACTTCAAGAAGTGGAAAGACGAGCTTGGCTTTGAACTTGCGCCAGCGGCATTTGGAGAAAATTTAACACTGGAAGGGGATTCAGCTCTTGAAAACAATCTTTTTATTGGTGATCGTTATCAGCTGGGAGAAGCCATTGTGGAAGTGTCGGAGCCCCGTGGCCCCTGTTATGTTATCGGTATACGATATAACTACAAACAGTTCCCTGTCCATCTCCAGCAGACGGGCTTGACAGGCTATTACATGAGAACAATAAGAACGGGTCTGGTAAAGAAAACAGACAAGCTAGTCCACATCAGTTCCCATCCTGAAAAGATATCCGTAATGGACGTTAACCACGTACGCTATCACGATTCGAAAAATAAAGAATGGGTGGAACGGCTTGTTAATCTGAAAGAACTGAGCAGGGACTGGAGGGAGATGTTTGAGAAGAAACTTGGGAAGTTGTAAGTTATAAGTTATAGGTAATAAGTTTTGTTGATAGTTGCTGGACTGGGCGTAAACCACATCGGATTAAGTGACACATTATGTTCGTCCAGACTTATAACTTATAACCTATCACTTATAACTCCATTTGGTATCGTCTTTGTGCACCTCCTTATCATGAAATCATCAGTAATCATATTCATAGCGGTCCTGGGCGCCGTCTCCTGTAAACCAAAAACCGGTGATTCCGCTGAGGAGCGTTTACGACAGGAAAACTTCAGACTTAAGAAAGAAAATGACAGTCTCAGCGCAATGGTTGAAAAATCACAGAGGACGTATGAAGGCGATACTATACAAACATTGCCTAAAACACTTCCAAAAGCACCATCTCCGACGTTTGCCGGTAAGCATGACCTCACCTTGCAATGGATCAGCTGGGATAAACCCGGCTCGGTTATCATCACAACTGCGGACGATGGCTGGTACACTATAAAGGGAGGCCAGACTAATAATGAAGCCTATCTCAGAATAGATGGAAAAATCAAGCCTTTAACAGAAAGAGAACTCGAATTCGAAGGAAAGATAGAACATAATGTGCACGCTGCTGTAGACGGGAAACCTTGCGTCCGCACCGGAAAACAGGTATTTAAAGCTACAGGTACCAGGCAGTACTGGAGGCTTCAGAACATGTTAAGCTGTGATGGTACGACGACGGATTATGTGGACATATATTTTTAGCTGTAAGTTGTAAGTTATAGGTTGTAAGCTTTGGTGGTTACTTTTGTGGCGATATTTTTCGAAACGTTGAACTTATACCACTCGTGCAAATAGACACAGATGTCCGTCCAGACTTACAACTTATGACCTATAACTTATAACTTTACTCAGCTACGAACTTGTACCCCACCCCTCTTACCGTTTGCATAAAATGCGGCCTGTCCGGATTGTTTTCAATTTTCTTTCGCAGGCGAACAATATGCATATCAAGCGTTCGGGTGTTCACATCTGAGTTATAGCCCCATACCACCATCATAAGTTCATCACGGTTAATAACGGTATTCGCGTTTTTCAGAAAGTAAAGCAGTATCCGGTTCTCAAGAATTGTAAGCTCGATTTTTTTGCCATCACGCATAAGCGAATGCGTGTTTGGATGATGTTCCATATTTCCAAATCTGTATACTTCCGATTTCTCGTTGTTGATGACAAATTTCACCTTATTGTCGATCAAAGCGACCAAAACATCCATATTAAAAGGCTTGGTTACGTAATCAGATACTCCAAAGCTGTAAGCATCAATCTTGTCGACGTCCTGCGCTTTGGCAGTCATCATTACAATGATATTGTTAAAACCAAGCTTGCGCACATTCTGGCAGACTTCCGAACCTTGTTTGTTGGGAAGCATCCAATCCAAAAGTACAATATCTGGCTGTTCGTTCAGGATAAGCTCTTCGGCTGTTTCACCATCGGAAGCTTCCACAACTTTGTACCCCTCGGTTTTCAGGCGGTGCACAACCAAAAAACGGAGATTTTCATCATCCTCAATAACGGCAACTTTAATTTCTTTAGACATACTTAAATTTCGTAAGGCAACTCAATTGTAAATTCTGACCCTTTTCCTTCCACGCTTTGAACAGTAATGGTTCCGTTCATAAATTTAACCAGTTCTTTACAGAATGCCAAACCTAAACCAACACTGCCTTGTTGATTGTATTGGTTCTGCACCCGGAAAAACTTTTTAAAAATGTTTTCGATATCCCTTGATGGTATGCCAATCCCGCGGTCTTTGAATTTAAACATAAGATTCTTTTTCACCTTCCTTATAGTTATTTCGAGAAATTTATTTTCAGGATTGGAATATTTATACGCATTATCGATGAGGTTTTGAAAGATGCTCCCCAAAAGGACCGGATCGGTTTTAAAATATTCTATCCCGTCAATATTACATACAATATCAAATTTTGGGTATTTAAGCTGGTATGCGTCGATCATATTCTGACAAAAGACGTCGAGATTAATACTTTCTTCCTTGACTTTGATCGCTTTATTCTCTATCTGAGTAAAGGAGAGTAATTTATTCATCAGATCATTTAGTTTATCTGCTTCTTCGTCGAGGATTTTTCCATAATGCAATCTTTCCCTGTCGGATAGAGTAGTGGCACTTCTGATATTATTTCCTGCGATCTTAATAACGCTAACCGGCGTTTTAAACTCATGTGTCAGGTTGTTAACGAAGTCATACTGTAGCTTAAACATTTTACTATTGACGTTAAGATTGCGGTAAATCAAGTAACCGATGAGCACCAGCATTCCATATGTAATGAATATACCTCCTGCAATTGGAAGAAAACGCCTGTTAATCTCTCCCATCAGATATCTCTTGTCTGAACTGAAATAGAGCTTATAATCAGAAAACGGGCCTGACAAAGGCAGGTCATTACTTATTAGCTCAGGATCATTAGCCAGCGATTCATATACTAAAGGTTTAATACTGATATGCTGATAGAGTTCAGGATTGGTGTTGATTATGGAAAGTTTCAGAGGATCGAGGTAAAAGGTCATCATGTCGATTTCGTAAACCGGCGATCTGGGGAGATCTTTGGTCATTATCTCTTTAAATATCTTCAACTCCTCCCTCCTCGGGATATTCATGTATGTTATCCTGTTAGAAGTAATTGTGTAGAAAATATTAAACCTGTCATCATCGCTAAGAGCTTTTGTAGTATCTGATGATTCTATAAATCCGGTGAATTTAATCGCCATTTTATTGAACTCATCGCCTGTATTCAGAGAAAAGTTCCTGTTTGGTTGATCATTTTTGAAAAGCAAGCTGGAATCTCTGTCAATAGTCCTTCCGAATTGATATACCGACTTGGGCCCCATCGCAAAATTATTGATCTTTACACCGTCCGGGATGTTGTGATTGCTAATTGCCGCGTCGTAAAAAACAATTCTGTCTACAAATTTAAACTTGCTAAAAATGGTATCTGCATATTTAACCGCCTGACTTGAATCCAGGTAGCCCTGGTAAAAAGAGATTTCAGGTATCTTGTTCTGGAAAAAATTAGTATAAGGTTTTACCGTTTCCTCCAGCACCTCGATCTTTTGGGATACAAATTCGTTTTCGACATACTTTGTAGTAAGATTGTATCCGAGGTAAAAAGCGACAGCCATAGAGGCTGTAATTAATATGAAGAAGGTTGTAATTAATGAAGAATTTTTTCGGTAGATCTGCTGATACTCCTTCATTTATTATTCCATTCTTAGATTCTTATCAAGAAACTTTTCGAGTTCCCTATAAAATTCCAGCTTATTCTCGGCATTCTTAAAAAAATGCCCTTCATCTTCTTTAAGAATATAGGTTACCGGAACTTTCCTCTTTTTCAGTTCCTTAACAAACTGGTTGGTTTCGTTCATGTTGACACGCGGATCTCTGGCACCCTGTGCAATAAGAACCGGCGCCCTGATCTTATCTGTGTGAAAAACAGGAGAAACAGCGCGAAAATAATCGGCGTCAGCTTCCGGATTACCAACTGTCTCGTAGTACATTTGCAGGTATGGCCGGTAATATGGAGGAATGTCTTTTAAGTAAGTGAACAAATTTGTTAGCCCTGAGTACGATGCCCCGCATTTATAAAGATCAGGCCGGAAAACTAAACCATGAAGCGCAGAATATCCTCCAAAGCTTGAGCCGTAGATACCGATACGATTAGGGTCTGCAATTTTCTGCCTTATCAGCCATCTTACACCATCTGTTACATCATCCTGCATTTTCCCGCCCCACTCTTTAAAACCCGCGATCCAGAATTTCTTTCCATATCCCTTTGAGCCCCTGAAATTTACCTGGAATACAGCATACCCGCGGTTGGCCAGAAACTGTACTTCAGAATTATAACCCCAGCTGTTTCGGGAATCTGGCCCCCCGTGGGGCATGACTACTACCGGAAGATTGGTTTTTGCCCGGCCTTTTGGCAAAGTTAAATACCCGTCTACCGTCAAGCCATCACGTGTCTTAAATGAAACGGGCTTCATTTCGGCCATTTCTTCCAGATCGATTGAAGGGTTGACATCACTTAACTTAACCAGTTTATTGTCTCTGTTAGTGTAGAGGTAAAATGACCCGGGATTTTTATCCGTATAGGTGCGTATTATAAACTTAGTTTCAGAAGCATTTGAGCTGGTAACATTTATCTCATTATTAGGAAGAAGCTTTTCGAGACGTCTGTACATAGCTTGTACGGAGTCATCCAGGTAATGACGTTCTTTTTTCCATGTCTCATACCCCGCGTAGATCAATTTATCTTTATTTGCCGAAAAGACGGCTTCAGAAACGTCAACTTCGTTGTTGCCGTAAATGATACGGTGTTCCCTGCCGGAGACACAATCCAGCTCTACAAGTGCCATCTTGTCCCGATTCTTATTCGATAAGGCATAAATGCAGCTATTGTCCTTGCTGAAACCCACTGGCGCCACACTCGCCTTGAAATTATTAGTCAGCACGGGGCTAAATCCAACCTCTTCTGAATCCCGGTATAACAAAGTTTCGTTCACGCCGTCGCTTGCGATAGCCATTCTAAGCTTGCCTTTCCTGTCGGAATACCATTTTGTAATATTACCCGGGTTGCGAACCAGGAGAGAAAGCTTCCCCGTCTCAATATTTAACCGGTACGCATCGAAGACGGTTGAATCCCGTTTATTCATAGAAACGAGAACATTGTCATCCAGTACCGGTTCCGAGGAAATGACGCGGATCTTGGTATTAGCAAACGAAAGTAGCTGCCTTTTATTTGAACCATCCCTCCTTACCGCAAACAGACCTGAGTTTTCGTTTTCAGTCTGGTTTTTCAAATAGAGGAGTTCATTATTATTTGCCCATATATAAAAAGAAATATTACGGTTTGAGTCGCAGGTTAACTGTGTGGTATTTTTTCCATCCCAGGTTTCCACATAAATATGGATGCGATTATTGTCAGGTTTTAGGTATGAGATATATTCTCCGTCCGGCGAAACCAGGAAAGAGGTCTTGAACGCAGGCTTAAAGAAATTCTCGACAGGAATGCGTTCTGCTGCATTTTCCATTGAACAGGAAATACTTACAAGAAATATAAGGAAGAAAAAATATTTTATATTATGCTGCATTTCCTGGTAATATGCCAAATCCTGATCAAAAATCCACAAAATCGCTGCAATGAAATAATTGCAACTGAAAAATTACTAAAAAATAAAAATGTAGCTGAGACCTGCATGATCCTGCCTGCCACAGGAAGACTTATCGTTCAAAAAACAACATTATATAAGCTCATTGCAAGCACATTCGCCATTAATAAAAATTATATTCTTATGAAAGAATCCTTATTCAACTTTTCAAGTTAACAAAACATTTATGATCCGAGTTGATGGTAGCGTAACATTTAAACTACAACCGCGTTTTCAGTTTAAATATGACCGTACTTTTAGTTAAACGGGTGCGCAGACTTATTAATTGCTTCTAATTATCGGTATATTAGTTTTCTTGCAGGCACATTGTAAATAGAACACATGAAAAGATTTTTTCTTCTTCTGTTAATGGCTTTGAGCTCTTCTGGCCTTATGGCTCAGATCAATTCTGAAGAGGCACTGGCTGTTCAGTTTTTTCAAACAGGGGAGTTCGACAAGGCCGCAATGATTTATGAAAAGCTGTTTAACCGGACGAAAAACCCTGGTTATTATGATCCTCTTTTTACCTGCTATTTGAAAACCAAGCAGTACGATGAAGCAGAAGATCTCGCGAAAAAACTTCTAAAAGCCAACCCGGGAAACTATACTTATGCAGTGGACGTAGGCCGGATTTACCAGGAAAGAGGTGAACAGGAAAAAGCTAATGAATGGTTTAACAAGCTAATAAGGGAACTACCTGCAAATGAATTTGCGATAAAAGACCTTGCTATTACCTTTTACCGTGCTGAAGGCTACGATTTCTCGGTAAAAGCTCTGCTGAATGGACGCAAGCTTTTAAATGATGAAAGTGCATTCTCTTATGACTTATTGAGTTTATATCGGTTCAGAAAGGATAAGCCGATGCTTATTCAGGAATATCTTGTCGTCCTGAATACAAATCCCGACATATTACCACAGGCACAAAATGTTCTTGCTGCTATTCTTGAAGATAAAGCCGACTATGATCTGTTAAAAACAGCGCTGTTGAGGCGGTTACAAAAAGATCCTCAAAACGTTGCGTATACCGAATTCCTTACCTGGCAGTATATTCAACAGAAGGAATTCGATATGGCGATCCGGCAGACACTTGCACTGGATCGCCGGCTCAAAGAAGATGGTCAACGGGTGTTCGAGCTGTCACGCCTGCTTTTGTCAAATCAGGCCTACGACCAGGCGATCGAAGCTCTGAATTACCTTGTCGCAAAGGGCAGCGAAGGAAAGTTTTATATCCCTGCAAAAATTGATCTGCTCGATGCCAAAACCAAGCAACTCACCGCGAATAAATTCAGTCAGGCTGATTTACTTGATTTAGAGAAAGGCTATATGTCATTACTCACTGAATTTGGGCGAAGCGCTAATACCTCATTTGCCATCCGTAAACTCGCAAATCTTCAGGCATTCTATCTTCAGAAGCCCATGGAAGCTGCCGAACAGCTCTCACAACTTGTTGAGATGCCCGGAATCTCACCTCTTGTATTAGCTCAGGCGAAACTAGAACTGGGTGACATTTATATTCTTACCGATGAAGTATGGGAAGCAGTGCTTTTGTACGGACAGGTTGAAAAGCAGTTCACAAATGAACCCTACGGACAGGAAGCTAAATTTAAGAATGCGAAACTTTCGTATTTCCAGGGCGACTATGTTTGGTCGAAGGCTCAGCTGGATGTTCTCAAGAGCTCAACTTCGCAGCTGATAGCCAATGATGCCCTAAATCTGAGTTTGCTGATATCAGACAATCTTCAGAATGAAAGCGATACGGCTGCCCTTAAAAAATATTCGTATGCTGATCTGCTTATTTTTAAAAATCAGCCGGATAAAGCACTGGCACTGCTGGACAGTCTGAATATCCTCTATCCAGGAAATTCACTTGCCGACGACATACTGATGGCGAAGTCAAAGATCTTCCTAAAAAACAATGAAACCGATAAGGCCGTGGCGCAACTCCATGAAATAGCGGATAAACACGTATCCGACTTGTGGGGTGATGACGCATTGTTTATGCTCGCCGATCTCTATGAAACTAAACTTAATCAACCTGCGAAAGCCCTGGAATTATATCAGAAAATTATTACCGATTTCCCCGGAAGCTTGTATGTAATCGAGGCCAGGAAGAGGTTTAGGATGCTTAGAGGAGACAAATTGGGATAGGAACAGTTACCAGTTGCCCGTTACCAGGCTGGGCGTATATCTGCTGCCTGGTACCCGTTTGGAGTTGCTATGCCGGTCGTATTTGCATGTCGGTTAATTCCCTTAGTAGGCTTTGGCTCTCCATTCTATCCCAATAGCCTGGCAACGTGTAACAGTTAACTCGTATCTGGATCCTCTTTAGCACTAACTGATAATTCATATCTTTGGCCATGATTCTCTACAACGTAACCATTATAATTGATGAGAGCATTCATGAATCCTGGCTTAAATGGATGAACCAGGTTCATATAGGGCAGGTTATGGATACAGGGTGCTTCGCATCCAACCGGATGCTTCGCGTGCTTGATTCTCCAAATGAAGGCATAACATATTGCATTCAATACATTGCCGACTCAATCGAAAATTATAACGAGTATAAGGAAAAATATGCGAACGCCCTTCAGGCTGAATTTCCCAAAGAGTTTGGCAGCAAATTTGTCTCTTTCCGAACACTTATGGAATTTATTGACATCCGATGAAGTTTACAGAGACTAAAATAAAAGGCCTTTTTCTTATTGAGCCTAAACTGTGGCGTGATGATCGCGGTTATTTCTATGAAAGCTATAGTAGAAAAGCATTCGACGAGGCTGGCATCTTTGCAGACTTTGTCCAAGACAATCAATCCTTTTCGGAAAAGGGAACGTTAAGAGGCCTCCATGCTCAGAAAGACCCAAGCGCCCAGGGAAAACTTGTACGGGTAATATCAGGCCGTGTGCTGGATGTTGCGGTTGATATCAGAAAAAACTCCCCGACTTACGGGCAACATGTAATCGCTGAGTTAAGCGGAGAAAATCATAATATGTTTTGGGTGCCGCCAGGCTTTTTACATGGTTTCGTAACGCTGGAAGATAATACGATATTCACCTACAAAGTGACAAACTTATACGATAAGTCATCAGAAATAGGGGTGATGTGGAATGATAAAGATCTGGGAATTGATTGGGGTATTGGCGCTTCGGAAGTGACCCTTTCTGAAAAGGATAAGGCGCTCCCGGTATTCAGAGATTTTGTCAGCCCGTTTTAGTTTCCTGCCGGCGGTTTGTTAACTGTTAGCTGTCCAGAACAAAAGGCAGTGCATTTTCAACTCTCCATTTTCCACTATTTTATAAGATTGTAGAGTTCATCCAGTTTCGGCGACAGAACGATCTCAATCCGTCTGTTTCTGCTTCTGATTTCGGGGCTTGAACCCTGCTCAATTGGCTGATATTCGCCCTTACCTGTAGCGGTAATCCGGCTATTCTCAATCTTTTCAACTTCTGTGAGAAACCGTACCACAGATGTTGCGCGCAACACACTCAGGTCCCAGTTATCCTTTATCTGACCGAGGTTAACCACACGCTGATTATCTGTGTGGCCTTCAACGGAGATATTGATTTCAGGCTGTGTTTTTAAAACTGTAGCCAGTTCTTTCAGTGCAAGCTTTCCCTTCTCATCGATCACTATACTCCCACTGCTAAAAAGAAGCTTATCAGTCAGCGATACATAAACCTTTCCATCTCTTATATCAACAGTAAGCCCGCTTTGCTGAAAACCCAGTAAAGCCTTCTGAAGCTTATTCTTAAGCGCATTCGTGGCTTCGTCTCTTTTGCGTAAAATTTCCTCAACCTCTTTAAGTCTGGCCTCACGCTTCTGCAGGTCCGCAGAAAGCTTACTTATTTCTGAAGTACTGTTTGAACGTAAAGAGTTAAGGCTTTCATCAAGCCCCTCCACTCTACCTTCGAGTCCTGCTATTTTCGAGTGAAGGGAGGAAGTATCCACCCTGAGATTTGCAATTTCTTCCTCGAGTGATGTGATTCTTGTCCTTGCAGCTTCCCAGCCAAGAGAAAGAGAATCCCGCTGTGCCAGCAAAGCATTATACTTTTTAGGAGATAAAACAACACACGAGGAAAACAAGGTTATTAAAGCAATTATTAGAATCGGAAAGCGTGCCTTTCTCATGGTAAAATTGGATTTATGCAATTGCGTTTCTTAAAAAAATCATAAACGGATATAGTAATTCAAAACCCTCTAAAACGTTTTCTACTGCGTTAGCGCTGGTAAGGTCATTTGGCTTTACCATGTGGGTAAAAGTGAAACTCTTCAATTTAAGATATTCTATTTCCGGGTTATCTGGTGAATACCCCTTCGGAACTGTCTTAAGTTTATACTCCTGATCCGGTTCGCCAAAATACTTCTTAAACTTCGCCGATGCAACTATTGTGCGGAAATCGTTACCGCTATAGTCTATTTCCTGCCGAATCGATTTTAACATGTCGGTTTCCGGCATCCAGCAACCGCCCGCAATAAAAGGTTCTTCAGGATGAATGTGCAGATAGTAACCCGGTCCATTGAAGTTCTTCCCCTTTTGGGAAATGCCGGCTCCAAAATTCGTTTTATACGGGGTTTTATCCAGGCTGAACCTGACATCACGATAGATTCGCATCACACAGGTTTTTGGGTCAAGATCGGCGGGTATTGTTTTATCTATCCTGGAAAGACCCCAGATCAGCCCGCCAACGAATTCGAGTACGTTGCTGCGCGCATCATCGTGCCTGGTTTTATTATCCTGAAACCATTCCCGATTATTATTCTCAGCCAGGTCTTTCAGAAAAGAAAATGTTCCGGCCTTGATCATTGTTAGTTTGTGGTTGCTGGTGGTTAATTGTTAGAATTAAACGCTGTAAGTGATGGTATCTATTCCTTAATTTGTGAGGCCTGACTCTTTCAACTTTCCACTCTCCACATTCAACTCTCAACTCTCAACTCTCAACTCTCAACGTTAGTTCAGGTTAATCTTCCCACTCTTCATATGTACCGAGACGTTTTTGCGTTTGTATTTTTTATACCATATAAACCCAACTGCGGCTACTGCAATGTATGGCGCTGCGAGGAGGTATAAAATTCCGCTATTCAATCCGTTGCCTTCCGTATTACCGTTTTGTGTTGAATTGTCTGCGTTCAAGGTACACATGGCACACTGAGCTGAAACTTCAGAAGTACCGGCTACAACAAAAAGAAACATGAAAAGCACTAGAAATATCTTAATAGGTTTCATAAGGCAAAGATATGGATTATAGAAGAATATATCGACCTTACCTGCCGTTGCGGTATCTTTTTACAGTAAAATAGCTGAATAATTATTTGCATTTGCAAATAAATTATCCAGCTATCTTATAGGGCATTCTGTGCGGTTCAACAATATGCCAAACCTTGAAAACAAAATCCTGAGACTAGTATCCCGGATTCTGAGTCAGCGTATTGACTCCACCAACAGTACTGTTTATGATCTCAGCTTGAGGAATCGGATAGTATTCATTTAAACCTTTCTTAAATGCAGCACCATTCAGATAAGTTCGCTTGGTTTTTTCTTTCGCTACATATGTATTCAAAACCTGATCAGCTATTCCCCATCTTACGAGGTCGAAGAATCGGTGACCCTCCATGCCGAACTCCAGCCTGGTTTCAAACTGTACAGCTTTCCGTGCAACCGCTTGGGATGCGAATGGGCTGGAATAGGTACTTATTACGTAGTTTGCTGCCGGTTTTCCATCGGGCATCTTTACAAATCCGGCAGGGTTTCCAGCCCTGGTTCGAATCTGGTTTATGAGAGTTCGGGCTTTTTCGAGATCGTTTTCCTCCACCGCAACTTCGGCTCTCCATAAAAGTACATGACCAAGGCGGAGCAAGCGATAATTATTGGAGTTATTCCGGTTGGTTGCATGTGAAAATCCTTTAGACCATACCGCTTTTTTCGGAGAATAGGGGCCTGCATACGCCTGATCACGCACCCAAGGTTTACCTGTATGCATGCCATGATCCAGATAAGGAATCCCTCTACGTCCAACAGTATGGTCTAAGCGCGGATCCAACGGTCCGGTATGGGGCGTGAAAGGATCAGTAGCATTTAACCCTTCATCGTTTTTTACATCGACGTTGTTATAGGTGTCCAGTAAAGGTAATCCATTTTCAGTCTGGTAGGCATTCACGAGATTCTGGGAGGGCTGCTCAAAACCACAGCAATTCCAAGGACCAGTGTAAGGATAGTTCAGGATGTTTCCATTATTACCATTACTTCCCCCTGGCGAACCATCATTTACGGACATTTGCACTTCAAAAATTGATTCGCTGTTATTATTGGTAGCAGCATTAAAATTATCATACAATAAAGGAACCAACGTGTACTTATTACTGGCAATTATCTCGTCCAGAAGAGGTCTTGCTTGTGCAAATTTCCGCTGAAAAATATAAGCTTTTGCGAGATAAGCGCCAGCTGCAAATTTAGTTGCCCGTCCCTTCTGAGTCTGATTTATCGGCAATACATCATAAGCAGCCTTGAAATCAGCTTCAATTTTTGGCCAGATATCTTCCTTATTAGGAATTTTGGTACTCTCCGGATTGCTTGTATCATAGGTTTTTTCATCGATGTAGGGCACCTTATTCCACATCTTTTTGGCTTCAAAATGGTAATGACCCCTTAAAAAACGAGCTTCTGCAGTAACCTGTGCTTTTTCTGCTGCAGTCATATCTTTGGCATTTGCCATTACCTGCAATACATCATTGCAGCGCGCTACACCATCATATACATTGCGCCATTTTCCTCTGAAATGTGTATTAGTTGGTAACCAGTTGTACGTTTCAATAAAGGTAATTTCCGGTTGGTCTCCCGCATCAGTACCCTTGTACGTATCATCGGCAGCAACCGCACCATAAACCCAGTTAGTAATAGCGCTATGCCATGAAGTATTACCTGAACCTACTCCATCTAAAAGGGAGTAAGCTCCAATAAGTAAGGCGTCTACACCTTGTTTAGTTTCTAAAGCTTGCTGGTTGATTACCCCTTTTGGCGTAGTAGTCAAAAAATCCTCCTTACATCCTGAGAGTGAATTTGCGACTAAAAATGCGGCAAGGCAAAATATTTTCTTATTCATCTTTTCTACAATTTATAGGTTATTAAAAACTTATGTTAACGCCAAACAGGAGATTCTTCGCGGATGGATAAGCACCCTCATCCACTCCCAATTGACGGT
This sequence comes from Bacteroidota bacterium, assembly GCA_040385405.1. Classification (GTDB taxonomy): domain Bacteria; phylum Bacteroidota; class Bacteroidia; order Sphingobacteriales; family Sphingobacteriaceae; genus Daejeonella. The sequence goes on from JAZKHM010000177.1 coordinate 18,055, forward strand.
CATTACCATCGCCATATCCTCTGAGATTAATCTCAGGGTCCAGGCCAGTATATTTGGTGAACGTAAACATGTTTTGTCCCTGAACATAGATATGAGCTGTACTCATGCCCGCTTTTCTTATCCATTTTAAAGGTAAATTGTACCCTAGCTGAATATTCTTAATCCTAAGATAAGAGCCATCTTCAAGGAAATAGTCAGACGGTACACTACTTGCAGCATCTCCCGAACGTAACATAGGTAATTTGGCGTTTGTTCTGCCCGGTGCCCAAGATTCATATAACATACGAGTGCTGCGATTACCCTGGAAAGTCTGAAAATCAGTCCAGTAACGTGTGTAATTGAAAAGCTGATTTCCTTGCACACCTTGAGCAAATGCGGTAAACGTGAAATTTTTAAACGAGGCATTCAGGTTCAAACCATAAGCAAACTCAGGATGAGGACTGCCAATGAAGCCCTGATCAGCTGCATTAATTATTCCATCCGAATTCACATCCCTGAATTTGAACCGACCCGCGACATTATCGATACCATTACGCTGCTTTGCATGTGCTGCGCCTTCACTATCCGACTGAAAAATACCGTCGATCTTATAGCCGTAAAAAGAGGAAAGAGGACTACCCTGGCGCGTAGCCGTTACAGCCGGTATACGTAATCCAAATCCAGTGTAAATGGTATTAGGATCGCCATTGGTTTTTACTACATTATTTCTATAGGTTGAAAAATTAGTTCCAATGCTAAATTTAAGCTGACTGGACAATGCTGTTCCATTATAATTAAGTCCTACATCAACTCCTTTGTTATTCATCTCTCCAATATTCACAAAAGGATTATTCGCAATTCCCTGAGTAAGCGGTACTTCCACAGGAAACAGCATGTCTGTTGTAGAACGGGTATACCAATCAAAAACAAGGTCAAAACGACCGCTAAATAAAGCGGCATCAAAACCGATGTTTGTACTGCTGGTAGTCTCCCATTTGGCATTAGCATTACCAAACTGGTTTCGGTCATACCCAATTACAACTGAATTACGAGTTCCATTAATATCATAATTAGAACGATCAGGATTCGATTCGAACGTCGAAGCAAAGTTATAGTTCCCTATTTCCTGATTACCGGTTTGCCCCCATCCTGCACGTAACTTAAGGTCATCAATAAAAGTTATGCCTTCCATAAATTTTTCTTCAGTAACGCGCCATCCTACACTAAACGCTGGGAAAACAGCATTGCGGAACTTAGGTGCAAAACGGGAAGAAGCATCCTTTCTGACAGTTCCTTCGATCAGGTATTTATCATTAAAGGAATAGTTCAACTTACCGAAATAAGAGAACAAACGCCAGTCGAAGGCGCCGCCTCCGTTGGCTGGAGCGAGGGAACCTGCATTCAAATAACGAAAATTCAGATCATCTACAAAAAAGCCACTACGGCTTGCTGAAAAACCTTCACCATAAGCTTTTATGGATTCGGTTCCGCCCAGAATATTTAGCCGGTGGCGTTCCTTTATTGTTGTGTTATAGGTTAGGGTATTAGACCATGTCCAGTTTCGATCATATGAGTTATTTGTATTTAAACTATTTGTATTGGCTGCTTCTGCCGATTCTATGTCGCGTATTGTAAAACTTCGTATGTTAAATAAGTTATAATCAACACCAAAACTGGTACGTGCAACAAGATTTTTCAAGACATCCAATTCGGCGAAAGCGTTTCCAAATAAGCGGATATCCTGACCGACATTATCCTTGCCCCGCTCAAGTAAGGCTAGCGGATTTCTTGCATTGCCCAGTCCACCACCTTTAGTTCCCGCAAAATTCCCTTGAATATCATACACCGGAATTATGGGCTGCATCCGGTAAGCCATAGAGATTGGATTGCTCTCACTGTTATTACCGGAAGCCTGACCAACGCGTTCACCTGAAGCGATCTGCATATTTTCTCCAATGCGTATTCTATTTTTTACTTTAAACTCTGTGTTTGCCCGTATAGAGTAGCGCTTATAAGAGGTATATTTAAGAATGCCTTCCTGGTTCAGATAGTTGACCGAAAAAGCATATGCACCTTTATCTGTGCCTCCTGTTGCGCCGAGTTGATAATTCTGCATTGGTGCCGGATTGAATATCTCTTCCATCCAACGTGTACCCTGTTTATTTGCCGGGGTGATCAGGAATTTTGTTTTGTTGAAATTCGGATCGTCTATATTTTTAGTATAATTTGCCGGTGCCACTCGTGGGTCACTTGCTGACGCTCCTGTAGGAAAAATAAAATCTGGGATCACCGGCTGAGCACCATTTCCATATTGTGGATTTGAAGGATTACCATTTTTTAAATTGCCAGCATTTCGCTCGCTTTCCCAGGTAAGCTGAGCCAATTCATTGGTATTTAATAAGTCCAATACTGGTCCGCGCTGCTGTGTTCCAAAATACGAGTCGAATGAAATCTTGGGTTCTCCGCTCTTACCTTTCTTAGTCGTAATAATAACCACCCCGTTACCCGCCCTTGCTCCATAGATAGAGGCCGAAGAAGCATCTTTCAAAATCTGCATCGACTCGATATCGTTGGGGTTCAACGTATTCAGGTTCCCTTTTGTCGGCACGCCGTCAATTACGTACAATGGCGAATTGTCGTTGATGGTACCAAATCCACGCACCCTAACCATTACCCCGCCACCCGGACTATTTTCATTTCCAACAGTAACACCCGCAGCTCTTCCTTGCAAAGCCTGGGCTACGTTGGTAGCCGGAGCGGATAAAAGATCTTTTGCAGAAACTGTAGTAACTGCACCTGTAATATCTCTTTTAGCCTGAGAATTATAACCGGTAACCACCACTTCCTGTAATGACTTCGAGTCCTCAGTCATAGTAACATTTATGGTTGCCGGTCCGGAAAATGACTTTTCCTGTGAATTAAATCCAATAAAGGAATACACCAGAATACCTGCTTTTTCGGGAACATTGATACTATATCTTCCCTCAACATCGGTTGTAACCCCGGTACTTGTTCCTTTTACGAAAATGGAAACACCTGGCAATGGTTCGCCATCGGTGGAGGTAATGCGGCCCGAAATCGGCCAGATTGCCGCTCTTTTAAAAAGTACCGATCTCCTTGCAGAGCTGACTGTTTCGGTTTCAATTTTGAGCGCAGCAAAGGTTGGATTCTCTGAATAAACAGAAAGCATACAGACTAACGCTAGTGTAGGAACTTCCATCCGCCAGCGCTGTGGGTGTGTTTTTTTCATTTTGCTTTAAATAGTTTGGCGGTAACGAGATTATTACCGAGTAACAAAGTAATTGCAATAATTAAATAATCAAAATTAATTTTTGATTATTTATTAACTAGCCGACTAAGAACAGCCAGGCACCCCGCAACAATCTATTTAAAACGTATAATATGGTGAGATCATCAAATACACTACAACCCCGGTTATGGTTACGTACAGCCAAATAGGATAACTCCATCGAACCAGTTTTTTATGTTTTTCAACCTGCATCTGTAGGCCCTTTTGAAAACTGAAAAGCACAAGTGGCAAAACTACGGCTGCAAGGATAATGTGGGTGATCAGGATGAAATAATAAATGGTTCGGATAGGACCCGTGCCGCCAAAAGTGGTCTTAATCCCAGTGGCATGGAAGATAATGTAGGATACAAGGAAGAGAGAAGACAAAACGAAAGTGGTAATATTCAACATTTTGTGCGTCGCGATATCTTTCTTTTTGATAAAATACAGTGAAAGTATTAACAGCACGCTGCATGTACCGTTAATAATCGCATTCAATTTGGGAAGGAAAAACACCCATCCCGGGATAGCATTTTTGTCAGGGAAAATATTCAGAACCTTACTTTGCAGTATAACTACAACAAGCAATACGAAAATGGAAACAGCTGTTATAAGCCTTGCGATAAATCTATTATTCATATGTTGATTACTGATTAACGATCCTTTACGTTCCTAAGCTCCTCGGCTATTAAAACCCGGATCTCATCTGTTAACAGGTTCATCTTTTCGTTACCGGCTGTTGAATCGTAGTAACCTCTTATCCTTTTATGCGAATCAATAAGCATGATCATCGGACTGTGAATAAAATTCACTTCCTTAGTTGTGTCCTGGAAAGCATCAACAAGAAAATCTTCTTTAGCCAGCGCAAAAATTTGATCCTTATCACCCGTTAGGAAGTCCCACTTTTCATTCTCAGAACGATATTTCTTACTATATGCTTTAAGCACCTCTGGCCGGTCATGCTGCGGATCGACACTTATCGAGAGGAACCTCAGAAGCCTGTTCCCTTTATTGATCTTCGCAACACGCGCCATCTCTCTGTTCATGTTTGAGCAGAAGGTGGGGCACCTGGAGAAAAAGAAATTAACCACCGTTATCTGGCTGCTGTCTGCAGGAAACTTTGCAGAATCCCCATTCTGATCCAGCAGAGTAAAATCCCGAACCTGGTGATAAAGGGTATCACGGATTTGTTTACCGCGTTTAGTATGGTATGTAGTTGCCGGCTGTTTAGGACCGTAGATAGCCAGAGGCCGGTAACGGTTTTCACCTTTTGCCTTTAGCAGATAATACACAGATCCCGGCACGACTAATAAAATCAGAAGTACCAGGATCTTTTTTACCGGAAAGGCAGGTAAGCCCATTAATTCATATGAAGGTACTGGTAGGAACCTTCTGTAAGCATTAAAACAATGAAGTATATGATGAATACCAGAGAAACCATGATCCCTGTTTTTAAAGCAAATTTTTCATACTTAAGGTGCATGAAATAAGCTACAATGTAAAAGGCTTTTACTAAAGTAAGGACGACATATATGAAATTCCCAACGCCCTGGCCTAAAATACCTTTCGGAAGCAAATAAAGTGCGATAAAAAACTCTATCGCAGTAATGCCCAGCATGTAAAAGAAAACCTGCCAGATTTTCTTTTTGGTCATTCCTTCATGTTCCGCATGTTCAGTACCATGCTCGCTGTGTGTGTGTTCTGCAGACATTTTATATGATTTATCTGATATTAAACTAAATAGAAGAATGTAAATACGAATACCCAAACAAGGTCTACAAAGTGCCAGTAAAGGCCAACCTTCTCAACCATTAAATAGCTTCCGCTTCGTTGAAAAACACCTGCGACAACCATCAAAGTAATAATAATATTGATGATAACACCTGTAAATACGTGGAAACCATGGAAGCCGGTGATAGTAAAGAACAGGTTTGCAAACTGCAGCGCACCAACGGTATCGGCCCCGGTGTAAGATGCGGGGAAACTACCCCACCAGTAACCCTCATGATGCAAATGTGACCACTCTAATGCCTGACATCCAAGAAACATAGCACCACCGATTATTGTAGCGATCATCCACCATA
>JAZKHM010000178.1:0-2571 GCA_040385405.1 Bacteroidota bacterium
TTGGCAGCAAAAAAATTGGCCTGAATTCACCTATGACCTCTCCCGGGTAGAAGAGAAACTATATCTTTTCTCAGAAAAGATTGGGCTCGTAAGTGGTGTTTTAAAGGCCCTGCCGGAGCATACACAGTTATCTGCTTTTATTGATACGATGGTCGCTGAAGCCATCAAGACTTCGGAGATCGAAGGCGAATACTTGAGCCGGAACGATGTAATGTCTTCGATCAGGAATAACCTGGGCTTAAATGACAAACCAGAGCCTGTATCAGATAAAAAAGCAAAAGGGATCGGACAATTAATGGTCGATGTCCGAAATACATTTTCGGCCTCTCTGGACCAGGAAACATTATTCTCATGGCACTCCATGCTATTAGGGACTGATAACAAGATCAAGGCCGGCCAATGGAGAAATTCCGCTGAACGTATGCAGGTGGTATCAGGAACTTATGGTAAGGAAAAAGTTTATTTCGAAGCCCCGCCGTCTGACCGGGTACCTGAAGAAATGCAACAATTCATCACCTGGTTTAATGCTACGGCTCCCGGAGGAAAGGCACCTATTATCCAGGCGCCTGTGCGTTCGGCTATTGCTCACCTGTATTTTGAAACCATCCATCCTTTTGAAGATGGTAATGGCAGGATAGGCAGGGCTGTTGCCGAAAAGGCACTCTCCCAGGGAATAGGCCGGCCTGCTTTGCTCGCACTTTCCAAAACAATAGAGGCCGACAAAGCTGCATATTATGAAGCCCTGAAGACCGCCCAGCGTTCTAACGAGATCACTGCATGGATTACCTGGTTTGTAGATGTGGTTGTTGCAGCGCAGTCAGACGCTGAACAACAGATCTATTTCACCTTGAAAAAGGCGAAATTTTTTGACCGGTTCCGGGATCAGCTGTCTGCACGGCAGCTCAAAGTGATCAGTAGAATGCTCGAAGAAGGGCCGGTAGGCTTTGAAGGCGGAATGAATGCAAGAAAATACGCTTCAATTACTCAGGTTTCGAAAGCGACAGCGACCAGAGACTTACAGGATTTAGTTGAACAAGGTATTTTTGTTGGCATAACCGGTATGAGTGGTAGAAGTACGGCTTATGAACTTGCCCTCAATCCCATCTAGCCTGGCAACCTGGCTACCGGGCGGCAGACTGGTAAATGGCAACTGATAGCGATAACCCCCGCTAAACTAACACTCCCCTCTGGCCGTCCAGCCTGGCAACTGGCAACTGATTACTACCTATCCCCGATAACGTATAAAACCCCCTTCAGACCTCCGACTTCCGACTTCGGACTTCCGACTTCGATCTCATACCTTAAACTTCCACCCATCCCTGTACTCCCTCTTCACAAACTGATTAGCCAGGTCAAAATTAGTGATCTTCATATTCTTATAATCCCAAAGGAATTTCCTGTACCGTCCCGGATAATCGAAACTTGTTGAGTTAGCCCGTGGCACACGAATATCATAGGCACGGAGGGCCAGGTTGCCCACCAGTAAGGCTTCTGTTAATGGTCCTGCTATTGAAAAATCTGAACTTAATTCCATTTTCCCGTATCCGGCGATTGCCGCATCAACCCATTGCGTATAATGACCTTCTTCCTGACCGGGAACCCTCAGAATGGTTTCAGGAACATTGAGATCGTCCATTCTGGATAAAGGCAGTAAGCGGGGGTTTCTGCCGTAGGCATTGCAAAGCATTTTGCCTTTGGTTCCTATAAAAAGTACGCCGTTTCCGTTGTCGCCAAACTTTTCATCCGGACCGAGTTCCATAGGCCGTTCCGGCTGAATACCGCCATCCATCCAGTGCAATCTAACAGGTGAGCCGATCTGCTTCGAAGGATTATCAAATGTCATGGTCACATGTGATGATGGGGGACAGCTTTCCGGGAAATAGCCTCGTTTAAACTCATCAACATAGACGCTGCCCACGCTGCATTGAACGTCCGACGGGTAATTCAGTCCCAAAGTCTTGAAAGGCACATCAACCATATGGCATCCCATATCGCCGATAGCACCGGTTCCATAATCCCACCAGCCTCTCCAGTTAAAGGGAACAAGTTTTTCTACGTATTCCGTATAAGGAGCTGTTCCCAGCCACAGATCCCAGTCAAGCTCCTTTGGAACTACCGCTTTGGCAGCAGGCCATGGAATGCCCTGAGGCCAGACAGGCCGGTCAGTCCAGCAGTAAACCGTGTGAACCTCTCCAATTAATCCGGCAGCATACCATTCCATCACACTCCTCGACCCATCAGATGAAGATCCCTGGTTACCCATTTGGGTCACTACCTTATATTTCTTAGCAGCTGCCGTTAACACCCTTGCTTCATATATATCGTGGGTTAAAGGCTTCTGGACATACACATGCTTCCTCCTTCTCATAGCTGCCAGCGCCACTATCGCATGATTATGATCCGGGGTTGAAACCGATACCGCATCAAAGTGGCGCCGCTCCTTATCAAACATTTCACGCCAGTCTTTATAATATTTAGCTTTGGGATAGGTTTTTACCGTTTCCGCCGCCCGTCTGTCGTCAACATCGCAAAGGAATGCAATTTCAGCCTTCGGGTTTTTCGCGAATCCTG
>JAZKHM010000179.1:0-49593 GCA_040385405.1 Bacteroidota bacterium
AATCCCTTCGCGGCATGGGAATTGAGATCATCGCAGAAGAACTGGATGGATTTATAATCGGTGCCAGCAGTGATGGCTTTACTTCCTTACATGCCAAGATCGATAAATTCATTAACGAAGAAGGAAAATTCAAGAACCAGGCTGCACAGTTATGGCAGATCGTTGCTGGAAACCAATGGCGCGCCCAGCAAATCCTTTCTGAAGAGCTCTTTGCAAAATGGCCGAACATTGCGGACGATGATACGCTTATTGTGGATATCTCCGTCGCGTGTTATATAAGTAAACCCCCTCAGCCTGTTATGGAGGAAGGGGAGGAAGAACAACACTACCAGGCGAAGCTGGCAAGATGGGAAGCCAAAATTCAGGAAATAGAGCTTCAGAAATCTGATCTTGCGGATGAACGGGCAGAATCGATCCAGGAATTTATATCGGTATATAGTGCTGACATCAACCCTGGAAGTGTGCAATTTGAAGATAGCTTTTGTTTTCGGGTCACTTTGCCGAGACAGGCTTTAAAAGATTTTGTCCTGAACTATCCTTACGTCTTTGAAGTGATTGAATACGTTGAGGTTGATGCTCCTTTAATCATTGACGGGGAAGTGGTTGAAAATGATCTGGACATCGTAGCCCCGCAAGATAATGCCCCTAAAATATGTATTATTGACAGCGGGATGCAGGAAAACCACCGCCTGTTAGCACCGGCGATTTTAGCCCAGGAATCTGTAAACTACGATCCTTTTGATGCGACAACGGCCGATTTGGTTGCGCAGGGTGGACATGGTACTAGGGTTACCGGAGCGGTGCTGTACGGCGAGGATATCCCGGCTCAGGGGTCGCACCAGCTGCATTGTTTTATTCTAAATGCCAGGGTTTTAAATCGCGATAATATGATGTCCTCCCAACTTTATCCTCCAGCGTTAATGGGCGATATCGTTTACAATTTTGTTGATTCAAAAATATTTAATCTTTCCATAAATACGACTATACCTTGCCGGTTGGTACATATGTCTCCCTGGGCCGCCGCCATTGATCAGTTGTCGCATGAAGAAGAAGTGCTTTTCATTGTGTCTGCTGGTAATTTAAAAAAATCCACAGGTGTGGTTACTAATCCCGGCATCATGGAACATATGGCTGCTGGAAGAAACTATCCACAGTATCTGCTGGAAGCAAGTTGCCGAATCGCCGATCCTGCCCAAAGCAAATTTGCCATAACGGTCGGGTCAGTATGTCTTGGTGACTTTGAAGACCCTGACAAGATCTCTTTTGGCCAGCGTGACACAATATCCTCATTCTCAAGAACTGGTTTAGGACTATGGGGTGGTATTAAACCGTAAGTTGTCGAATACGGCGGTGATTGGGTTAGAGAGAAGCTGGGCAATAACCTATCCTATGAAAACTCAATTAATCCGCTGCTAGTACGAGCTGGTGGAACCGGAGTTGACCGGGGAACGGTCGGGACTTCGTTTTCTGCTCCGAAGGTAACGCATATCGCTTCCAAATTACAGGCGGTATTCCCTAATGAAAGTGCATTGCTATATAAAACATTAATCATACAATCAGCCAGATTGCCTCAAAACTTATTCAAGACACCCACCTTGACAGCCATGCGGATGTTTGGATACGGTATGCCCAATTTGAACAGAGCAACGGAAAACTCCGAAAGGAGGGTTACCCTTGTGGAAAGTGCAACTGTAAAACCGGGGGTCGCCAATCTTTACACGATTAACATTCCACAGGAGCTTAGACGGCCGGGAGAGGATTTTGATATCCTCATTGAGGTAACGTTATGTTACACTGCTAAACCCCGTCGAACACGCAGGAGAACGCAGTCTTATTTGTCATCTTGGCTCAGCTGGGAATCATCAAAGATCGGCGAATTATACGATCCGTTTAAAGCCAGGGTATTGAAACACATCGAAGATCCTGAAGCTGACTCAGTGGAAGATAATAATTCGATTAAATGGTCTGTCTGGTCAAACCCAGGATGGGGTACGGTAAAAGGATTAAAAAGACAAGACAGCGCAACGCAGAAAGATTGGATTGTTGTTAAATCCAATACTTTGCCGGAACAATTATCTTTTGCTGTTATCGGTCATAAAGGATGGGAAAAAGATCTTTCCGAGGAAGTGCCTTTTTCTTTTGCCGTAAGCCTCGAAGTACTTCATGGTGAACTGGAAATCTATGAACGGATCAGGGCAGTCAACCAGGTTGAAGTTGAGCAGCAAATTCAAGTAGTGATTTGATTTGAAGCACTGCGAGATATTATGCAGCTCTTATTACGTCGTTTTTCTAATAAGTATGATCACAGCCATCTTGCAGCTGTTTGAAAGCTAAAAGCGCCAAACGATTTAAGTACATTACCGACTCCGTTATAGTATGATGTATCCACTAAAATTTCTGAGTCTAGAACTTTTTGCTAAAATATTTAGTTATAAAATCGTAGATTGTCCTGGTTAAAACTCATTATGGTGTAACGGCAAATATTACCAAGCGGGGGATTGTAATCTTAAGAATTAAATTCCTTAAATGTACTTTTGCCAATTTCTAAGATATGCAGAACCCAAACAAAAACGACTCCCTAATAGATACATTAGAAAAACTTGATTTCTCATTTGAGGATCAGCCTTTGCCTGAGATTGTTTTTGTAAATAATATTTCCGAAAATCTTCACCCGAAACACTATATGGCTCTGGAATTTGCTGAGATCTATGATGTTGACGCTGTTTATTTCAGGTATTATGATGATAATAGGTATTGCGTCCCCCAGGTTTATTTTTACGACAATACCCAGAAACAACGGAGCAAAGAGGAAATAGTTGATATACACAAAAAGGTTTACAGCAGTTGTCAAGTTCCTTTAATTTGTTTTATCGATGAAACGCACATTACGATATATGACTGTAGAAAGCCTGTTGTTGCAACCAAGCAAGGTGAAATCACAAATATCTCATGTCTGTTTAAAAAGGAAAGCCTAGATAGCCTCGAAAGCTTAAATAGCTATTTTTCCGCAAGGCACTTAAATTATGGTTTATTCTGGGAAAGTAAGCAGGCATCAAAAAGCTTCCTAAATAATCAATCGGCCTATGAGAAGTTGGTACAAGTCCTCACTGATATCAGAAATGGATTTATAAAAACCTTTGTAAAAAATGACTTCCCACAAGAACTGGCTGATGATCTACTGTTCAAATGTATATTAATAAAATATCTAGAAGAAAACGGTAAAGATGAAAACAACAATTATGCAAGGGATTTTTATAGAAGAAGCAATTTAAAGTTTGATACCTTAAGTGAGATATTGCGGAATGGCGAGATCATAACTTTGCTGGATAAATTGCAAGACCATTTTAGCGGTAATGTATTCAGTTTTGAGGGCCAAGAGAATAGGAGATTACTGGAAACGTTTGACTTATCCCTTTTAGCTGAGCATTTAGATGGTAAATTAAGCAATAACCGTCAAATAGCCTTGTGGAATATATATTCATTTAAAGATATACCCATTGAATTAATAAGTAACTTTTATGAACAGTTCATTCCCAAAACAGAGGAAAATGCAGGAACTGTTTATACACCGAGTTTCCTAGTTAATCTTCTAATAGACGAGTGCCTGCCGCTCTCGAACAAGTGGCAGGATAAAGCATACAATATCAAACTCATAGATGTAAGCTGCGGTTCGGGGATCTTTATTACGTCGGCATATAAGCGGCTTGTACAAAGATGGCGTATTCAGCAAGGTGTAAAGGGGAAACCCTTAGATAAAGCTAACATCCAATTAAAAGATGTGAAAAAAATTCTGTCGAAAAATATCTATGGCGTAGATAAAAATAAAACAGCTGTTAAACTCACAAAATTCAGTCTTCAACTTGCGCTATGCCAAATTGTACCTAACAACGAGCTATGGAACTGGAGTGAAGAAAAAGTTTTTGATGATTTAAATGACAATATCTTTGAGATAGATTTCTTTGATTTTTTGCCAGAAAAGAAAAATCTCCACGGCACGTTTGATTTGGTTATCGGAAATCCTCCTTTCCAATCAATCAATAAAAAGAATATAGATATTTATCAGAGTTATGTGGATAAACTCAAGCAAATTAACTTTGAATTCAAGGCGGGGGTACCAGACCGCCAAATTGCTTTAATGTTTTTGGAAGCTAGTGCTGTACTATTGAAAGATGGCGCTGATTTGTGCTTTATACAGAAATCAACATCGTTTCTTTACAATCAAAATAAAAAATCACAACAATTTAAAAAGGCAATATTAAATAGCTTTTATGTTCATCAGATAATCGATTTCACATTATTGAAGAATGTCCTTTTTGAAAACGCCCTGGTTGAAACAGCTGCCATTTTTTATAAGAAAGAACAGAAGGATGATTACATAGTCAACCATATCATTTCAAGGCTCCTGAAAAATACAAAAGACGGGTTGTTTTTTGAGTTTGATTATTATGATTTTCACGAGGTACCTAAAGCTAAGGCATTGGATGATGAAAATATTTGGCGGTGCAATTTACTTGGTGGCAGTAGAGTGAATTATTTGATTGAATCATTAGGTACAAACAATGAGGAGAAAACCGCTTTGAAATCTTATCTTAAAGATCATCTATTGATTGAGAAGGAACGATATGGAGAAGGTTATAGCCGAAGCAGTGCGGAAGGATCGCAGTCCGCGGACTTTATTACATCGCAACCAAATTTGATAGCCAAAAATTTTTCCTCTGAAAATTATCGCTTCGTAAATATTGACTCCAATCAAAGATTCGAGAGACCTAGAAAGAGAATATTATACCAGGCACCCCTAATAACTATTAAGGAGGAAATCAGTAAAACAAAAATCCCTTTGGCTTATCATAATGTTGACACCCCATTTGACTCGCGAATAGTAGGAATTAGTGTGCCAATATCCAAGGAAGATGGTCTGAGGAGACTATTTAATGTCTTAAAAAAAAATCAGAGAATTTATTCGTTACAAACTCTGGCGACATGTGCTCAATTCTTCCTCGGCGACACGTCTGTCATCCAAAAAGGGGATATTGACAAATGGGTTATTCCTTTAAACAAAGAAGATATCGGTCTTTCCACAGAAGAAGCAATAGTACTGAATGATGCTTTAGATTATATATACCCATCTTGGTATGAAGGAGAAGCTGCCATAATAAACACAACTACGGCCGACAAACCGGTTCTTTTGAACTATGCCGGTATTTTTTGTGACACTATCAACTCTATCTATAAACAAGATGATAGAGAGCTTAAGTTAAAGACGATATATGAAGGTAGCGTCTTTTATGCATGTGAATTCTACTACAGCATGCAATCTCATGAATATCGCTTTATCAACAGCGATATAGAAATAAGCGCATTATTGAAGCAACAGTCCGGTTATAATTCCATCAGTAACAGGATAATGCGCTTATACGCAAATAACGACACTATTACTTTTGTAAAGCCCAAAAAGCTAAAATATTGGCTTAAATCTATAGCGTTGAGAGATGCTGACGACACTTTTAATGATATAATAGGAGGTGAAAATTAGTGCAGAAGCCCCACACAAATACAAGCATTGAGAACGCTCTGCCATCAGAGGTAATTTATGGTTCGCTGGTTACATTAATTGATAATAATATTGAGGCTTATCCGGCATTTTTATTAGAAGCTGAAAATGAATACAAGAATGCTAGATTGACAAAAAAGGAAAGGTTGGAACAAGAAGATGATATAACCATTACCTTTGGCCGCTTCTTCAGAAATTTGAATAGTCAGTTTGATTTTGAGCCTCAATCTAAAACCCCAGAAGCCAATGCCACAACAGATATTGGCATAATCGCGAGGAAATATTCAAACCATCGCGTGATTTGTTTTATAGAAGCTAAGAGACTTCCAACTCCTAAACAACCGAAAAGAGAGGACAGCGAATACGTGTGTTATAAAAGCAAGTCCAAGATGGGCGGCATAGAGCGATTTAAATGCGAGAAACACGCAGGTAAGGAAAACCTTGCTTTTAGTATAATGCTGGCATATATACAAGAAAACAATCATATACACTGGCATTCCACTATTAACGACTGGGTTGATGAACAAATAGTGTTAAACTCCAATGATACAATCGTCTGGGATAACTGCGATAAACTTGTGCATGACACAGAATTTAAGAAAAATAAGATTTATAAATATAGTTCAACACATACGCGGCGCACATTAAAGGATATAAGTTTGTTGCATTATTGGATTGAACTTAATTAAGGTAGACTGGACGGAAATTCGTTAAGTAGCTTTTGGTAAAACTATGTTTGAGTCGAGAATCTTAGCGTATCTACTTGTGATTTTGATGATTCAATCACTTTTACTGTGAGAAAATATGTCTATCTCTTTGTAAGCAACTTCCAGATTTTACAAACGCTGCTAGGATGTGAACAGAGGTAGTAGGTAATAATAGATGCTGATAACTAGATTCACAATGGAAAAACACAGTGGGGATGAAATAACCGAGCCCTTGGATATTGATTGGCAAGATCATTTGGATCATCATTTTCCCAACCTCGGCAAAGTTTACATCTCGAAAGATAAGATGCAGGAAGTGAATGCAAAACTGACCAGAAGAAACCGGGATATTGAAATTACCAGAGCAAGTTATAATGCTACTTTTTATGACCACTTTATCCAGGTGATTGATACGGTCGGAGGAAATGACAGGAGGAAAAAGGTAGCCTGGGGACTACTTTCATTACTGGAGGCTAAATTGTCTGAATTTTCGGTCCTAACTGATAATGATCCTGTTTTATTCCGCCAACTGAAAGATCAGATGGAAGGACTTTTCTGGGATAATCAGGCGAAATACCTTGATCGTGTAGGCGAACTTCTAAGCACCGTGCAATTGATTAAAGCATTTGCCCCGGCACGCCCCAGCTCTCTTAAACATCATTACATCCACAAAAACGGGATGATCGACAATAAAGGTAAGGATGCGGATCTATTACTGATCCGCCCGGATGGTCAAAAGGTTTTGATAGATATTTTAAATGTCAACCTGGATCACGACCGCATCACTGACCGCGAAGGTTTACGTATCGTCCTCACACACCGGATTGAGAAAAAGTGGAAAGAGAAGAAATTCGATGAACCTCTACTTCATGCCCGGTATGAGCAGATATTGATCCAACCTTTTATCTGGATCTATGATCAGGGTGCCATTGAACAATACCGCGACCTGCTGGCAGATTTCGTTATGCCGGAAGCGCTGCCGTTGCTGATGATGCAACAGGGAGCAGATCCAACAGGTAAAATAATATATCAATGCTTGCCGTTGGGCAGATAAGCATATTAGAAACACCATGATTAGGAAAATCTCCTTACGCCGGTTTAATGCCTTTTGTTATGTACGCCTGCCTTTCCTCCTGTATAGCTTTAAAGAGCTGGCCTGGTACGAAGCCTTTAATGTCAAATTACTGGGAACGGTTGTTATAGACACTGACGGGGAATACTTATATATGATACTGGCTAGGGATAAGCGTAAAATATTCAGGGCCTGGGATTTTGCTAACCATACCTTTGAAACACAGGATGAGGCAGAAGAGGCGCTAATAGAGGCTTTTGCAAAATATGAAAATGACGGGCAGGAGGTTTATGAACAAGGGGATGAAAAGATGCTGCCTCATGAATTTTTGCAGCCACAGGTACCCGTAGACAAGTTACATCCCTATTTCAAATCCTTACTGGATCAACGAGGGCATGAAGGGGCGCGAAACATGATCAATGAGATCGTCTACAGCTTTATGGACGTTGATGGCAACTACATTAAGGATTTCCAGACAACAGGATTTGATGCCAGGTTATGGGAACTGTACCTGTATGTTTACCTGTATTCTGCCGGATTTGATTTTGACAAAAGCAAAAGCGCTCCGGATTACCTGGTATCCTATTACGGAGAAGATTTCGCTATCGAAGCGGTGACGGTAAACAAAAGTACACAGTTTGATGAGCCTAATCCGCAAAATATGACTGATGCCTTTTTACTCAGCCGGGATTACATGCCGATCAAATATGGCAGCTCGCTGATTTCCAAACTAAGAAAAAAATACTGGCTTAAAAACCACGTTTCGGGCAAGCCTTTCATAATTGCCATACACGATTTTCATCAAGCATCCACTCCTGAAAAACTGGGTTCGATGACCTGGTCGAGGAATGCACTGATCGATTATCTTTTCGGCGTAAGGCCGAAATATACACTTGATGAAAATGGTGAAGTAGTGTTGGGAGTTCGCCAAACAAAGCATGGCGTTAGCCAGGATTATGAATCTGTGCACTGGCACGAATGGAAAGGCAAAAAAATAGAATCCGGTTTTTTTCTTTTGCCGGATGCTGAAAATGTAAGCGTCGTTCTTTTTTCCAATAGTGCTACCTTAACCACTTTTAACCGAATGGGCCAGCTGGCAGGGTTAGGGCGTGCGGACACACAGATGATCCGCTTCATGGATGTTTACAATCCCGATCCAAATTCTATTACCCCAATACGTATGGCTAAAAACATAGCCGACGAAGATTATGAAGAGGCTTGGGGTGATGGTCTGGTCATGTACCATAACCCTGACGCTAAATACCCGGTTGACCCGGATTGCTTTCCTGATATCGCGCACATTTTCTATGATAAAAAGCAAATGCTGGTTTACGGTATACCACACCCATTCAGTGTCTTAAATTCACTTACAATGGTCTTGATTCCTCAAAGTGAAGATGAAACTAAGTTTTTTGACAATAGCTCTCCAGAATAATTATGAGTAACGATCTTTTAATTCGAAAGAATCTCTTCTTTATTAATGAGTCGGCACGAGAAACTTTATTTTTGTAATTATGATTGGTAAGTATACATCATCTGAAATAAAACCCAATTGGGAGAATCCTGGCGAGGATCTGCGGTTGCACAACATATTAACAGATCTTTTCCAGCGGGCTACCGATGGTGTATCGCTTTCAGAAGGGGAAAAAGATTTTATCTGTGGATTTTTAAGAACAGCGGAGGGAGACGTCCCGCCTTTTAATGTTGCCGAAGTTTGCTCATCCTGTCTCGTCCTGACATAGCTTGTCATTAAAGCCAAGCATACATGAAAACAAAAACGATTATCAAGGGAAAAGTCACTATCGAAAAACGGAAGGCGTGGGGTAGATTAGACGAGAATACCAAGAGCAAAATTTTAAAAGAACTTAAATTAGGTTTAATTGGTCAGCGGGAAGCAAGCAGAAGATACGGTATACCACGAACTACCATAATTCATTGGCAACGCAAGGACAATTTGGTTACATTGCTAAATGCACAAAGTTCTCGAAAGCCATCGGCTATGACCGAAAGTCAAGAATCAAAATTACTCATCAGGAAGATAGAAGAATTGACTAAGGCACTTGCACACTCCCAATTGAAGAACATTGCACTGGAAACAATGATCGAAGTTGCTGAGACTGACTTGCATATTAAGATCCGAAAAAAGCGTGGTACCAAACAGTCTTAAGAATGAGGCAGAAGCTACCGTAAAACACCCTGTTAGAATTGTGTGCATTGTTTGGTATAAGCCGCCAGACTTATTATTTAGCTCATCATAAGGCCGCTCGAACAAGTATAGCGCATATGATCGTGTTGTCCCTGGTAAGTGAATTTCGCTCAGCTATTCCTATGTTGGGTACACGGAAGCTATTGTTTCTGCTCCTGCCTGAGATGGAAAAACATGATATCAAAATGGGTAGGGATCTGCTTTACGATCTTTTGCGTTTCCAGGGGTTATTGATTCGAAGAAGATTTTTTCCCGGTAGGCTTTAAAGACAGAAAGTTCCTCCGGAGATACAAATTCGTAAACTGACTTGCCCCTTACTTCATCGTATTTATAACCAAGAGTTGACAGCCAGACAGGATTCACTTTCTCGATAACACCACTACCGCTCACGTAGTATATGAGATCGCTCGTATTTTCAAAAAGGTCGTTAAAATATAAATCAGGCAATTCCATGATCATGTGTCTATTAAAGAAAAATACAAAATCCGTCACGACTTCGCTGCAGGATTTTTTATTAACATTTCCTTTGAATTCTCGATTCTCCGGGTTTAGCGAAATATTTCGTAAACACTATTGTAATCTCATAGTTCCAAAAAAGCTCCTGAATGCTCCTCTCCCTTCTTCTTTAGTTCTAAAAAGAGATAGTCTAATAAAACTTAATTAATTAGTCTGGAGTAATAATTTTGCTGATACTGCTGAATCCCTAATTCTAATCCATGAGAATTAGATATACTTGGATAAAGCCCAAGGAATTTTTCTACAGCGAAGTCATGGCGCTTTTTGTACTTTCTTTTAATTTACCCCTATATCCCAATAGAATCTGTTTTTGGTTAGCTCCTTTGTTTATGACTGACAGATCCTTTTACACTAATCCCTAATTATTAAAACAGTCTCCAAATATTAAAAATATATTTTTATTTTTCGACATAATTTATAATTTTGTCGAATGAAATTGGATGCAAATTTTGAGATGGTGAAAGAAAACATTGTGAAGGCTTCGAAAGAAGTTTTCCGGCGTTACGGCTACACGAAAGTGAACATGGATGATATTTCCAAAGCATCAGGAAAAGGCCGTAGCACTATCTATCATTACTTTGGCAATAAAACCGAGGTTTTTGAGGCATTTGCTATTACTGAGTTTACGGGTATTATAAAACTAGCGAAAGAGAAAATAAACCCGAAAGCCTCCTTAGCCGAAAACCTTGTTGCTTACAATCTTGTAAAGTTGAAGCGGTTAAAGGTTTTAATTATGGAATATGGTAATATCATGAAAGACCTGAATGACCAGGAACAATTAGTTTTCACGCTTAACCGGTTGCTATTGGAGGAAGAATTCGATGTTGTGAATGGTATATTCACTTTTGGCGTAGAAAAAGGAGAAATCGCTGAACTTCATCAGGAGGATAAGAAATTTTTAGTGGAAACTCTTGTTATTGCCTTTCGCAGCTTTGAACAGGAAATAGTCCTCTTTAATGGTATGGCTGGCTTAGAAAACAGGCTTAAGTGGCTGGTTGATATCCTTATAAAAGGATTAAAGTAAAAATTTTTGCTTCTAGCTTCGACAAAAAAGCAAAAATTTGTTTAAATGTTTAAATTTATTTGGTTACATGAAATTACTGAAAATTCCCTTAGCAGCCAGTCTTACACTAATTGGCTTGCTAAATACTGCTTGTCAAATGAATCAGGAAGAGACTAAAACCATTGAACCAGTGCGGGTAGAAACAGTGGCTTTAGCTAATTCCCAGAATCAAGGCAGCAACCTGGAATATACCGGCACCATTCAGGCTAATAAAGTAGTGCAGTTGAGCTTCCTGGTATCAGGCAATATAAAATCTGTACCGGTGGCTGAAGGGCAGTTTGTGAAGAAAGGACAACTTATTGCCACGGTAGATGAAACCGCTTACCGCAGCCAATACGAGGCTCAAATGGCTCAGGTAAGATTGGCGGAGGAGAATTATAAACGCATTTCAGAAGTCTTTAAAAAAGGCAGTATTGCCGAAATCAGGATGTTGGAAGCGAAATCGCAATACGACCAGGCCCGTTCTGGGGCCCGGGTTACTTATCAAAATATTGCCCATACCAAACTCTATGCCCCCCAAAGCGGATATATCGGGGCTAAAAATATTGAAGCTGGTTCATTGGCGGCTCCCGGTGCGCCTGCGGTTCAGATACTGGATATTTCCCAGGTAAGTGTCGCCGTGCCCATTCCGGAAGCCGAAATAAATACTCACAAAAAAGGAGATAAAGCACGGGTGACGGTGCCGGCCCTGGGCAATAAAAAAGTGGAGGGTACGGTAGACGAAGTAGCCGTACTGACCGCCGCCGGCACCCCCAACTATACAGTTAAAATTAGCTTACCCAACCCGGGTGAAGAGTTAAAACCCGGTATGTTTTGCAATGTAACCTTTCAGAGTAGCCGCGCAAGCAACGTTAATGCGGCTAATTCCAGCCAGCTTATTGTGCCGGTAGAAGCCGTGCAGGTAGACGTGAACGGGCAAAATTTTGTGTATGTCGCCAGTGCCGACGGCCAACTGGCGTTGCGTAAAAACATCCGGATCGGCACTTTATATAACAACGGTATTCGGGTAACCGAAGGCCTGCAAGGCTCAGAAAATCTCATCACATCCGGCTATCATAAATTAACCGACAGCACCGCCATTCAGATTGTCCGGTAATCAGTCCTTAGGTTTATGAAAGAAAATACAAATATTGTGGAATGGGCTATGCGCTATAAGGCCCTCCCACTCTCCCTGGCTACTGTGTTGGTAGTGCTGGGCATTTATGCTCTTTTTAATATGCCCCGCAACGAATTCCCAAGTTTCACCATCCGGCAAGGTGTTATTGTGGGCGTGTATCCGGGGGCGTCATCGGAGCAGGTGGAACAGCAACTGACAAAAAAAGTAGAAGAATACCTCTTTAGCTTTAATGAAGTAGACAAAACCAAAACCTATTCATATTCCCGAGATGGCATGATGTTCGTTTTCGTGGAAGTAGCCGCCAGGGTAAGGGATAGCGACACCAAAGATTTCTGGAACAAGCTTAAAAACGGGACCCTTTTGTTAAAAGCCCAGTTACCACAAGAGGTTTTGGGCATAGTAGTGAACAGCGAGTTCGGCAGCACCTCCGCTGTGCTGCTGGCAGTAGAGTCTAAGACCAGGCCTTATAAAGATCTACAGAAGCATGTAGAGGAAATGGAGGATCAACTGCGGGGAATTAATAGTCTGGCTAAAATTACCCGGGTGGGCGCCATGAGCGAACAAATTAGCATCTATGTAGATAACAACAAGCTCATTAATTACGGCATTACCTCGGGTTCGCTGATGCAGGCTTTACAGAAGGAAGGTGCCATTAACCCGGCGGGCAGCCTGAACGGCTATGTAATTGACCGGCCTATTCATTTAACCTCCTTCTTTAAATCGGAAGCCGACCTGGCCGACCAGGTTATCCAGAGTAATGCGAATGGCAACGTGATTCGCCTGCGCGATATTGCCACCATCAGACGGGAATACGAAAACCCCGAGTCTTATGTAACAGCCAATGGCACCAAATGCATTGTTATTTCGATGGAAATGGCTACCGGGTATAATATTGTACATTTTGGGGAGGAAGTGGAAGCCCGTCTGCAGCAAATTCAAAGTAAACAGCCTTCCGATATCAATATCACCAAGCTGGCCAACCAGCCGGAAGTAGTAGATGAGTCTATTTCCCACTTTATGAAGGAGTTCGGCTACGCTCTGGTGGGGGTGATCATCGTGGCCTTGTTGTTGCTGCCTTTCAGGGTGGCTTCGGTGGCAGCAGCTACTATACCAATCACAATTGCTGCTACGCTGGCTATTATGTACTTATTGGGGTACGAATTAAACACTGTTACGCTGGCGGCCCTCATTGTTGTGCTGGGCATAGTCGTAGACGACCCGATTGTGGTCATTGATAACCACGTCGAAAAGCTGGATGATGGCTTTTCGGTTTGGGAGGCAGCCAAAAGTAGCGCCGTAGAGCTTTTCCCGTCGGTATTTACGGCCACGCTGGCCATTGCCGCCACTTTTGCCCCGCTTATGTTCTTTATGGAAGGGATAGCGTCCGATTTTGTTGGCATGTTCCCCTTCACTATAATTATTGCCTTATCACTTTCGCTGATTATTTCCATGCTCCTGGTGCCGTATTTTAATACTATGTTCATTAAAAAAGGGCTAAACCATGGCAAATCTATTACCGGAAAACCCTCTATGCTGGATAGGGTGCAAAAAGTGTTCGACCGCCACATCAGTAAGGCCATTAATCATCCGGTGTTAACAACTATTTTTGCTGTTCTTTCGGTGGTCATCGGAGGGGCATTAATGGCGCTTTTGCCGCAGCAGTTGTTCCCAAAGGTTGAGCGCAATCAGTTTGCCATGGAAATTTATCTGCCGCAAGGCTACAATTTGTCGCAAACCGACAGCGTGGTGAAAAAGATGGAAGGCATCATGGCACAGGACAAACGCATTGTTTCGTACACCAGTTTTATCGGAACGTCATCGCCCCGTTTTCACACCCTTTATGCGCCCAACCTGCCGGCCGAGAACTATGCCCAGGTACTGATTAATACCACCACCCCAAAAACCACCGAAGAGATTCTGAGGGAATACGAGACGAAATATAGCAATAGTTTCCCCACGGCTTATGTCCGGATGAAACAGCTTACCATGGTACCCACCCCGGCGCCCGTCGAAGTTCGTATTGCAGGCAACGATATAGCGGCGCTAAAAAAAATAGGCGCACAGGTAACAGAAATAGGGGAAAAACAGCCCGGCATTACCTGGGTCCGGACGGATTATGAGGAAATGAAGGAAGGCATCCGGCTGGAGGTAAAGCACAACGAAGCGGCGCGTTTAGGGCTGACCAAAAAGGATGTGGCCGACATCGTGGCCATAAACATGCAGGGCTTGCCAGCCACCCAGGTGTGGGAAGGCAGCTACCCTTTAGAGGTTAAAATAAAGACCAGCGAAGCAGTAAGAAGCAGTACCGATGCTTTGCTCGACTTGCGAATTCCGGTGAAGCAATCCCAAACCGTATTACCGCTGCGCCAGGTGGCACAAATTTCACCAGAATGGCACCAGGGCCAGATCGCGCACCGCAACGGGGTTCGCACCCTGACGGTGCGCATGGACTTGACCCAAAATGCCGTAGCCAACAACGTACTTGGTGACATACAACCCGCTATTAACGCATTAAACTTACCGGAAGGCGTCAGCATGAGCTATGGCGGGGAGCTGGAAATGCAGGAAGAGAATATTGTACCAATGGGGCTCTCTCTGGGGATGAGCGTGGTTATTATTTTCCTGATCCTGGTCTGGCACTTCCAGCGCATCAAGCATGCAGTGCTTAGCCTTACCACCATGTTCTTAAGTATTCTAGGCGCTTCCCTGGGCCTCATGCTGATGCAATACCCCTTTGGCTTTACTTCTTTCTTAGGGCTTCTAGCCTTGTGCGGTATTGTAGTCCGGAATGGTATTATTCTGATTGATTTTGCCGAAGAACTCCGGGAAAAAGAAGGTCTTTCGGTAAAAGAGGCAGCCCGGGTAGCGGCTGAACGCCGGATGCGCCCTATTTTCCTTACTTCATCGGCGGCGGCCGTGGGCGTTATCCCCATGATTGTGAGCCGATCTACCCTTTGGGGACCGTTGGGAACAGTAATTTGCTTCGGACTGCTGGTTTCAATGCTACTGACGCTTTTTGCCTTGCCTACCTTGTACTGGTTGGCCTTCCGCAAAGAAGATGCTAATAATCCGGAGAGTAACGCCGCACCAGTGTCAGCTACTTAAATATAATGTGGATATTATGAGACTCTTTTTAACGATTATATTTATGTGCCTAGCCTTACTGGCGCAGGCCCAGGAACATACAATTTCCCTGGATAAAAGTAAACAGGCCGCTTTAGTCTATAGCGAGGCAATAAAAAACGGAAAATTAGATATTGCTTCGGCAGAAACAGATGTGAAGGCGGCCAAATCTGCTTATCTGCCCTCTGTGAGCCTTACTGGGGTGGGGGTGTATGGTTTCAAGGATTTGATTGGCCCCATGCCGCCAATGCTTGAACAAGGGATTAACAATTTCTATTTTGCCGGGGCCAGCGCTACTCAACCGGTGTATGTAGGCGGTAAAATCAGAACCACTAATCAACTGGCGGCCCTGCGGCTGGAGGTAAATAAAATCAGGGCTAAACAATCGGTTGATTCGGTTTTGCTGGTCACAGAGCAGAAGTATTGGAATCTGGTCAACATCCAGGAACAGCACAAAACGCTTTTGGCGAACGAAAAGCTATTGGACGGTATATTGAAACAGCAAAATGACCTGCTGGCTTCCGGCTTGATAGCCCGCAACGACCAGTTAAAAGTAAAGGTGCAGCGCAGTAAATTATTGCTCAACAAAAGCAAACTGGAAAACGGAAAGAAACTGGCCTTGCTGGACTTCTGCGTGTACATTGGCATTCCCTACGATTCGCTTTTAGTGATGCAGGATATTTTGGTAACTTCTTCCTTTCCTGCTTTGGTTGCAACGGTTCCAGATACTTCCCTGGCGAAAAATGATTCCTACCGCTTGCTGCAAAAAAGTTTGGAAGCGGAAAAACTGCAAACCAGATTAACCCGGTCAGATTTACTGCCTACGGTATCGATTGGAGCAAATGTGGCACAAATTGGGAGTGTGAATAGTGGTTTGGGTAGCAGTTTTATGCCGGTGGCTATGGGAACGATAAGCGTGCCTATTTCGGATTGGTGGGGCCAGGGAAAGCAGGATTTGAAAAAACGCGTCATAAGCGAACAAAAAGCCCAACATAATTTTGAAGTGGCCCAGAACCAGTTAAAAGTCGGCATTACTAAAGCCTGGTATGACCTGACCGATGCCCGGAAAGAGATTCAGTTTGCTAAGGAAAACCTGGAACAGGCCAAGGAGAACCTCAAAGTAAGCCAGGATAATTACGCCAGCGGCCTGATCGAAATTCCTGAATTAATGGACGCCCAGACTTCTTACCAGGAGGCATCCAGTGCGCATGTTAATGCTTATGCTAATTTTCAGCTTAAAGTAGCTGTTTACCAGTATTTCACCGGAAATTTAGACGGAACGATAAAAATAAACCATTAAAATTCTTTTTACTTATTTCAAAATGTAACTCACTGTGTTAAATATTACTGCCGAAGATACTTTTCAGCTAATGAAACTGTATGGATCATTCCCGCCGATTTCAATCATGTAAAGAAAATAACCTTAAAAAAACTTAACTTAACTACGCAAGATATAAACTGGTTTTTAAACGAATTAGAATGGAAACGCGCAGTAGAAATCCGGGAAAATTTTATTCCCTTGCAACTTACGGTAGAAGCTTTCATTGAGTTGATCCTTGCCCAAAGCAATATACATGATAAAGCAGCCTGATAAACCTAATACAGGCTTATGCCTATACTAATAATAGCTGGTATTTTTTTACTCTGGGACTGGCACGTCATGGTATAATAGTTTAGTTGAATCCCAAAGTAGATTGTAATGCCGCCTCTTGCTTTTTAAGATTGTTTAGTCAGTCCTAAGTTTAACCAGACAACACTTAGTTATTTAAGCCCCTGCTTAAAAGGTGAAATAGCTAAGACATTATAAAGAGATGATGCTGAGATCGTAGCCAAATTCCAAATGTATGAAGGTGCTAAGCTTTGAAATGTTTACTCTTCTGAAAACCAGTCTTAAGGATGGTAGCAGATCATAGATTGGTACCAAAAGACTAGTATTATTGCTTAGCATGTGGTATATTTATTAATTTCAGGGAAGCTTACAAAAATGGGAAGCTTGCAAAATCTTAATTAATCTTCCTGCTGATTCAGCAAATACATTCGACTTTCATAAAGCAGATGAACTGATAAAAGCAGGTGAGATGGCTGCTAAAGAAGTATTTTCAAAATATTTAAATTCATAAACTATAAAAATCTCAGTCTATTTATTTGGCACTACCCATCCCGATTTTTCTATTGGTAAGCTTCGCAAGCAAACCGAAAATTCCATATTTGCCATCGTGCCAAACATTCCTCACCGCGAAAAAAAGAAACATAAAGTGCAAGACTTACTTAGTCTTATCTAAAAATAATATTTCGGTGTTGCTGACCCCAATTGTGTAATTCATTAATCAGTTTCTCTAATGTCCTACCGTATTCTGTCAATGAATATTCCACCGTTACAGGAGAAGTATCAAAAACGGTTCGCTTAACTAATTGGTTTATTTCTAAATCTTTCAGCTCTTTCGATAGCATTTTTCCGCTTATCCCTTTAACTTCTCTTTGTAATTCCCTAAACCGGTGGTTGCCCAAAAACAAAGCAAAAATAATTGGGAGTTTCCACTTTCCGCTAAGAATATCTAGTGCATCGCTCACAGGAAGAAGTAGTTTGTTGCATTCTTCTTTTATTTTTTCAGCCATTCTGTATGGAGTATTTTGAAATGATTTGCAAATATAGTTTTTTTTCAAAGCAGGTTTACCAAAGGATACTAGTATCCTTTGGTAAACTGGTTACAAATATAAACCATATATAGTTAAGTTTGCAAGTAAGAATTAAAAACCAAAAAAATTATGATACTAATTACAGGAGCCAACGGACATTTAGGGTCGGCCACTATTGAATTTTTAATGAAAAAAAATCCTGAGACCCCAATCAGGGCATTGGTAAGAACCGAAGAAAAAGGAACTGCATTCAAAGAAAAAGGAGTGGATATTGCTATTGGAGATTACTTCAACTATGATTCGCTGCTTGCCGCCCTGCAGGGTATTGATACCCTTTTATTGGTTTCATCCAGTTCCATAACCGGACGCTATGAACAGCACGCCAATGTTATAAAAGCGGCAAAGACAAGCGGTATACGCCATATCGTTTATACCAGTGTCCTAAAATCTTCACCTGAATCTAAATTTAGTGCCGGAATTGACCATGTAAAAACCGAAGCTGAAGTTAAAGCTTCAGGCATATCATATACCATCATGGGCAATACCTATTATGCTGATTTTTTGCCGATGCTGCTGGGTGATTTTAAGGAAACCGGTACCATTTATTACAGCTCAGGTGATGCAAGGGTTAATTTTGCCACTCGAAATGACATGGCAGAAGCCAATGCGGTAGTACTTTCCAATCCATCAGCCCATCAGAACAAAGTGTATAATATTACTGCATCTGCAGCTTATACATTTAAAGATATTGCCACTATGCTTTCAGATATTGTAAATAAACCCATCCAATATGTGGAAATTCCTCTGGAGGATTTGAAAAATGGCATGCTGCAACATGGCTTGCCGGAAGATGTTGCTGTTATGATGACAAGTATTGCAGAGACTATGAAAGCCGGTGAATTTGATTATGCTGATGATACCTTAGAAACATTAATAGGTCATAAACCTCTGGATTTAAAGGATTTTCTTAAAACTGTTTATTCACCACCGGCACTTACATAGTTATTTGCTGTAAAACCAGAATTATTCCATACACGAAAAAATATCAAACCATGAATTTAAAAGAAAAAATCGAAGACCTGAATCAAATGATTCTTACAGGTAAACAAATGGATGCCTTTGAAAAATATTATCATGAAGATGTGGTAATGCAGGAAAATAATCAATCTCCTACTGTTGGAAAATCAGCCAATCGAGAGAGAGAAAACCAATCAGTGCAAATGGTGGAAGCATTTCACGGAGCGGAAATAAAAGCGGTTGCTGTTGGCCCAGACGTTACCATGGTCGAATGGATGTTTGACATGACTTATAAAGGAGGTCATCGTGCAAAAATGGAACAGGTAGCGGTACAAAAATGGAAAGACGGACAAATTATTCACGAACGGTTTTATTATAATTCACCTAAATAAATATAAAAACAAGCACTCTAAATCCTTAAATTCTTTCTATGACAGAATTTTGGCGTAACATCAATCGTAACGATTAAACGAATAATCATTACATCCCGGGAGTTTGCAATATCGGGAAAGAAGAAATAAAAAGACGAAAATTCGCTGCTTTAGCATCACTGGTGGTTACCGTTATCCTCATAATGGTTTTATTGATGCTGCCTGAAAACCGACCGTGGAGATTAACGCTGTTTGTTCCAGTTACATCTTTCGCAGTTAGTTTTCAGCTGTGGTATTTCCGTTTCTGCGTTGCATTCGGGATAAAAGGATTATTAATTTCGGAAATCTCGGAAAAAATTACACAGTTGAACAAGCCAACTTCAGAAAGAAAGACCGTGCAAAAGCATGGCAGATGATAAACACAGGCATATTGGCAAGCATAATTGCCGCTTTGATAAATGCGGATTCGATGACGTTGTAATTGGCCTTTCGTCTTCTCTTACCGGTAATTACTTCGCTCATAACATTTTGTAATTAAAAATCATCCAATTCTAAAACTTCTATTGCTGAATGCAGGTAATAGTTCTTCAAAAGTATCTTCAATATTTGCGTTCTCATCCATCATGGCGAACACAGACTTAATATTAGAAAATATATGAGATGTCATAGATTTTGGGTTTACTGTGGCAAGTTTCACCATTGCATAAAATCTTTCCTATTCATATTTAATACTCATTAAATAATAAAACAACTCACAACCTTAAATAATCAGCTTGCCAATTTTAATGTTTTGGATATTGTTTTAGTTTGTGATTCTACTTTTGTTGGCAATTAGTTTATCCCTTTCCACCATTGATCAAATTGTTGTGGAATTTCTTTCAGCAAAACAACTTCTCCTATCTTTGGAGTTATTAATGGAATGTTTGCTTTTTGGGTGTTTTCAAAAGCTCTTATCAGAGGTTCGTTCCAGGCATGATTACCCAAAGCAAATTTTGAGGAATGCACCGTAAAGAGCCGTTTTGCGCTCAAATCGTTGGCAACCTGTACAATTTCCACGGGCAACAGATGCACGTGTTTCCAATTTTCATTGTATTGACCGTTTTCGATAATTGCCAAATCAAAAGGGCCAAATGTTTTTCCAATTTCAGCGAAATGTTTGTCATAGCCACTATCGCCACCAATGTATATTTTCATGGTGGGTGTTTGCAATACAAAAGAAATCCATAGAGCTTGGTTACGTTTAAAACCACGACCCGAAAAATGCCTGGCCGGTGCAGTATAGACCACGGAACCCGGTTCTAAAATTTCTTCCTCATTCCAGTCTTTTTCAATAATCATTTCTTTGGGAAAACCCCAGCTTTCAAAATGAGCACCCGTGCCTAGTCCGCAAATGACTTTTTTGATTTTCGGCTTTAATTTTTTGATGGCATTGTAATCCAGGTGATCCCAATGGTCGTGCGAAATAAAGAGATAATCTATTTCGGGGAAATCTTCCGGAGTATAATTATTGGTGCCTTTGAATGCTTTTATTGAAAATGAAAGAGGGGAGGCGTACCGGCTTAAAACGGGATCAACCAATATTTTTTTTCCGTCAATCTGCATAAAATAGGAGGAATGTCCAAACCACACCAGCAGGTCTTCGTTTTTGTCTAAATGCAACAGGTCGGTTTTTACGGAAGGAATTTCATCAACCGGTTTTACCCTTTTGCTTTTCTCAAAAAGAGATTCTTTCATAATGGTAAAATAGCTAACACCTTCCGACATAATTGGGGTTAGACTTTGGTTTTGAAAAGCACCATCGTGATAGTTGGGCGATTTTTTAATGCGTTCTAATCGTTCTCCTGTAGGTAATTTTCCGAATTGGGGTTGTTGCATAAAAATAACAACAGAAAACACCAATAATACAATGATGACAATGAGTATATACATTTTTTTTATGGATTTGGTATTTTTCATTTTTATGAGTTACCCAATTCAATCCTAAAAAGTTAAAAGGGGTTGAAAATTGCCAAACATCATAGCCCAGGGTTTAAACCGTGGGCTATGATGGAATAAACAACAACAAAAACCGTTTTAACGGTTTTTGTTAAAAATCTCATCAAAAAACTGTTTCATCGCTATCCAGGAACGCTCATCGGCTATTTTGTTATAGGCCAATCCTTTTGATGGATCATTACCATTGTTTATGTTAGAAAATCCGTGAACAGCGCTGCTATAGGATATAAGCTGATAATCTGTTCCGGCTTTGTTCATAGAACTTATAAAGGTGTTGAACTCTTCCGCACTCACAAAAGGATCTACTGCTCCATGGCACACCAATACTTTGGTTTTAATATTTTGGGCATCGTCAGGATTAGGTGTGCTTAAACCACCGTGAAAACTAATCACACCTTTTATCCCAACTCCGCTACGTGCTAATTCCAAAACGGTTGTCCCACCAAAGCAATAGCCCATAGCCGCAATATTGTTGACATCTACTTGCTTTTGTTTTTTGAAAACAGACAATGCAGCCTTGATACGGGAGCGAAGCAGTGTTGTGTCTTGTCTGTATTTGCCTGCATTGGCACCGGCGGACTGGAAGTCGGTAAACAAAACGCCTTTACCAAAAATA
The DNA here is from genome assembly GCA_040385405.1 of Bacteroidota bacterium. Lineage (GTDB taxonomy): Bacteria > Bacteroidota > Bacteroidia > Sphingobacteriales > Sphingobacteriaceae > Daejeonella. The sequence goes on from JAZKHM010000179.1 coordinate 21,992, forward strand.
TCGGCTGCAAAAGCTACATAACCTAACTGTGCCAATTTATTGGCACGGCTCTTTGCATAATCATCTATCCCCCACCATTCGTGAACTACTATTACGCCCGGTTTTGGAATTTTTATAGCATCATCATAATACAACCATCCTTGTAAAATGGTTTCACCGTCTTTGTATTCAACAGCTCTTGAAACTACTTTTGCAGAAACTTGAATACTTGTAAAGAGTATTACTGCAAAAAAGATTACTATTTTTTTCATCTGTATATAATTGTTTTTAATGGTGATGAAGCTTGCATGAGCTTATATTCATATCGCTGAGTGAGCGGTAAGCTCATGCAGGTTTCATTTCTTATTATTTTCTGGTTATTTAAGTTGTTTAAAAAAAGAAATCCCCGTTGGTTCTGTCTGCTGCGGTGAATTGGAGCATCCAGTGCGGATAGATGGGGGTAAGTTTGGTCAATTCATCTAAATGTGCCACATCTTCGGTTGTCATTTCCCACGTAGTCGCTTTAATGTTGTCTTCAATCTGATGTGGTTTGGTGGCTCCTATTAAAACTGAGGAAACGATAGGCTTTCTCAACAAATAATTTAAAGCGGCTTGTGCAATTGTTGCATTATTTTTATTAGCAATTTGCTCCAAAGCATCTACAATGGCATATCCCTTTTCCGGATTAATTTGAATAAAGTTTTGTTCTTCGTTACTTCTTCTGGTACCTTCTGGCATAGGTTGGTCTTTACGGTATTTTCCTGTTAAGAAACCACCTCCCAGCGGCGACCATGGCGTAAGTCCCAGACCCTGATCCTGGAGCAAAGGAACCAATTCATATTCGACATCCCTGGAAATAAGTGAGTATATTGCTTGTAGAGAAACAAATTTTTCAAAATGATTTTCTTTTGAAATAGCCAATGCCTTCATCAACTGCCACCCGGTAAAATTGCTTGCCCCGATGTAGCGGACTTTTCCCTGACGCACCAAATCCGTCAAAGCACTCAAGGTTTCTTCCAACGGTGTAATGGGGTCAAAACTGTGTACAATGTAATGATCAATATAGTCAGTACCCAATCTGCGTAAACTATTGTCACAGCTTTCAATAATGTGCTTACGGGAAAGCCCCACATTATTAATTTCTTTACTCATTCTGCCACGTACTTTGGTGGCAATCACCACTTCATTGCGTTTGTCTTTAAGGGCTTTCCCTAATATTTCCTCCGATTGCCCATGTGAATACACATCAGCAGAATCAAAATAATTGATGCCGGCATCCAAAGCAATATCCACCAGTCGTTTGCTGTCCTTGTAATCTAAACTTCCTACAACACTCCAGTAGCCACTGCTACCAAAACTCATGGTGCCAAAACAAAGTTCAGACACTAATAAACCAGATTTACCTAATTGATTGTATTTCATTACCTTTTTTTTAATTGTACGTTAATTGTTTTAAGATTTAACAGATAGTTTCCGTTAAAATGGGTTTCAATTCAAAAGCATTTGCCAATAATTCAAATGATTTTCTGCGAGCTTCATAGTCAACAGCCATAGTGGTTATCATAATTTCATCGGTTCACGGTGGCTGTAAAATTCAGACATGCCCATACAACCAAGTCCTACAGCAGACACTTCTAATCCTTGATTTTCTAATTTTTTTTTCATATGCTTTTATTTTTAACTGAATTTATTTTTCCCTTACTTCAATTTGCTTTTCCATGCTTCAAATTCAATGGCCACAATTCGCTGACCTGTTATTCCGTTGCTTTCATCGGACGAAAGAAATACAATTGGTGCAGCCATCACATTGGGGTTTAATAACTGAAAATATTGAATAATTTCTTCCCTAAACTCATTTGGTATCATGCCTGTTTCAGTAGCACCTCCAGGCAGCAACATATTAACGTCAATATTTTTTTCCTTTAAATCCTCTGCCATAATCAGTGACAACGATTCAGCACCTGCTCTTGATGGGCCATAAGGCACAAATCCTTTGCGGCGCATCGTTTCGTAGTTCATAGAGATGTTTATGATTTTTCCTTTGCCGGCTTGCAAAAAGAGGGGTACAAAAGCTTTGGCAACCAGAAAATACCCGGTGAGATTGGTGTCGATGAGGTTACGAAATCCTTCGGCAGTTACTTTATAAAATGGCTCTGGCTTTGATAAAAACGAAGGATTCACCGTGCGCATACCAATACCTGCATTATTAACAAGCACATCTAGTATTCCCCATTTATTTGTTACCCACTGTACGGCGTTTTCTATTTCGGTTTCGTTTCTCACATTCATCATCAGTCCGTATACTTCTGCATTAAGCGCTTTTACTTCTTCAACAGCGTTATGGATTTTTTCTTCCGAGCGCCCGGTAATTAGAACAGATGCACCTGCTGCAGCCACAGCTTTTGCCATGGCTAAACCAAGGCCTGAAGTGGCTCCTGTAATAATAATTTTCTTTCCTTGAAGATTGTCTGACATTATTTTAATAATTTATTATTTTCAAAATATCTTTTTCAATGGCTTCCGGCTTAGTGGTTGGTGCATATCTTTTTAGCACTTTTCCGTTTTTATCAATCAGAAACTTGGTGAAGTTCCATTTGATTTTGCTTCCCAAAAAGCCGCCTTTCTTACTTTTTAAGTAGGTGTAAACAGAATGTTCATTATTACCGTTTACATCCACTTTTTCAGTAAGTTGAAAGGTTACTCCGTGATTTATTTTGCAGGCTTGTTCTACTGTTTCATTTGTCTCCGGTTCCTGGTTCCTAAACTGTGCCGAGGGGAAACCCAGCACTACCAAACCTTTGTCTTTATATTTTTGATGTAGTGCCTCCAGCCCTTCAAACTGCGGTGCCAGTCCGCATTTGGTTGCCGTGTTTACGATCAATACATTTTTCCCTTTGAAATCTTTCATTTCCAGGATTTCTCCATTGGGCTTTTTAGCCTGCAGAGTATAAAATTCTGTTTCCATAATATTTTTTCCCATTACATTTTTGCTTTATCTAAAAAAACAATACTTAGCATGATGCTGATAGCCACAATCCCCAAAAAGAAAACAAGTACAGACATTTTGTTTTGAGAATTGATTTTGCTGTATCTAAAAAGCAGATAACCAATAACGATGTTAAACAAGCCCCACAATAGGTTTACTATTGGCACCGAAAGCCCTTTGCCTGGGGGATCAGCAAATGGTGAGGGAAAGGGGTTTCCGGAAACACCATTTACAAAATGGGGTACTGCATTGGCCAGGAACATGCCAGCAAAAAAGGCTGTCAAATAATGGTACCATTTCATATTAATCATGATTAGTTGATATTAATTCTACTTCAATGTTGTTTCGGGTTGCATTGGAGTACGGGCATACCTGATGCGCCTTTTCAGCAAATGCTTTCGCCTGCTCAAGATCAATCCCGGGTATGTTTATATTCAATTTCACAGCCAGTTGAAAACCGCCTGTTTTGTTTTTGAAAATGCTCACATTTGCTTCAACTGTAGTAATGCCGGTTTTTATTTTTTCCATCCTTATTACTCCGCTCAATGCACTGTCGAAACAGGCAGCATAGCCTGCAGCAAACAATTGTTCGGGGTTTGTGTAATCGTCATTAGCGCCACCTAATGCTTTTGGAAAACGGACTTCCAGGTTAAGTACATTATTGTCGCTTTTTACGTGTCCGTTTCTACCGCCAGTTGCAGTAACAGTGGATGTATAAAGTATTTCCATTTTGTCTGTGTGTTTTTTGTTGTTTATTAAATTGATTTGGTAGATTACTGATAAATAACACCCGTTACTTCCTTTACTAATTTTTGTAGGTATTTAGGATTAACATTGCAGCTTTTGATGTGTTTACTGAACTGCAGCGGAATATTTGCGGCTTGCTCCTCCATTTTCTTTCCCTGTTGAGTAAGTGATATGATCACGATCCTTTCATCCTTATCGCTTCTCGTCCTAGTTATAAGTTTATTTTTCTCTAACCGTTTTAAAAGGGGAGTAAGCGTGCCACTGTCTAACAACAGGCAGTCGCCCAATTCCTTTACGTTTACACTCTCCTTTTCCCAAAGCACCAACATCACCAGGTATTGGGGATAGGTAATGCCCAAGTTGGCTAAAAACGGTTGATACATACTGGTAATCTTACGGGACAAAGCATAGATGTGAAAGCATAGCTGGTTCTCTAATTTCAGAATTTCTTTCATCAAATTAAGTTGTTGGATTTGAATTGCAAAGTAATTAATTGTACAAAATTAAGTTGTACACAATTAAAAAACAAATAACTTTATACTTTTAAATTTAAGGGAAAACAATATTTTTCTTAATAATGAAATGGTAACTTTATAAGGTCAAATGCCACTTTGCGGATTACCTGCTTTGAACAGGAGAGGATTTTTAGGAAATATTTAGACCCTCTGCTCTAAAAATCCCCTTAAGTAGCTCTTATTGTCATTCTAATTTCATTTGATATTTATATCTAATACCGTTTGAATAGAATCGTCCTAATGATTCAGCTTGTACCATCACAACTGTAGTAGCGCGCTCCATTAATAAATGAGCTTTTCGAAGTATTCATTTGATCTGAATAACTGAACTTAGCGTCTCTCACCTAGTACAAGGCTTGGCTGTAGCTGCGCAGCGTGCCGCCATGATCTATTCCTTCTTCGCCATCTGTAAAAAGCATGAGGTTAATCCTTTCCAGTGGCTCAAATACGCCCTCCAGAATATCATGACTATCAATCATAAAGACATCCGGGACCTTTATCCACAGAACTTTAAGAAATTAATTAAAGTTCTGGAGATGGGGTTGGTCGGGCGGATACGTCTATACTTTGTTTTTCTGGTGAAATATCTTCCTTTCATTTACTACCACACTTTTAATGTTTCGCTTCTAAAAAGATTAGCCTTTAAATACAACAATTAGTGTGATCGTCAATAATAAGCAGGGGGGCATTTGCCCCCGTTATAACTAAACCAAACTCCGCATCCAAAGCCTTACTACACATGAGATGGGTTAAACTCTGCTTCCTCATACACCTCATGAAACTCCTGTGGCTCATAATCTTCCACCATCAATTCCTCTATGGGCTGTTTCTTCTTCTTACTAAACTTAGCAATCAACTTATCGAAGATGGCATACATCACAGGTACGACAACAAGGGTCAAGAACAATGAACTCAACAATCCACCGATAATTACCCATGCCAAACCATTCTTCCATTCTGCACCAGCACCGCTTGCTAGTGCAATTGGTAGCATACCGATTACCATGGCTATAGTTGTCATCAATATTGGACGAAGGCGTGCATGGTTAGCATCGATCAACGCCTGATAAGTACTTTCACCTTCAGCCTTTCTCTGGTTGGTAAAGTCAACCAAAATGATCGCGTTTTTAGCAACTAATCCAATTAACATTATTAAACCAAGTATGGTAAACAGATTAAGTGAATTATTAGTTAACGCCAATGCAAGCAACGCGCCTACTACCGACAAGGGTATAGAGAACAACACCACCAACGGATAAACGAAGCTGTTGTACAACGACACCAGGATAAGATATACCAGTACTACTGCTGCTAATAATGCAATACCTAGCGAACCAAAACCTTCGCTCTGGTTTTCCATGTCACCACTCCATATTGTTGTTACACCTGTAGGCTTTCTTAGCTTTTCTAAAGCTACCCCCCACTCCTGTGCTACAGAACCTGATGGACGACCAACAGTTTGTGCCTCCACGGTAACAGACGTGCTCTTGTCTCTTCTCTCCAACATGCTTGGACCAGAACCTTCACTGATAGTAGCGAATTGCGACAATCGAATTTGTTGACCAGTATTATTCGTGAACAAAAGATTACTTACATCCTGTATACTTTGCCTGTTAAAACTACCAAAGCGAATATTTATATCGTACTCATATTCCCCTTGCCTGAACTTACTATCTGTATTACCACTAAATGCAGTACGCATTGTTTGTCCTACAGTTGCAAGGTTCAATCCAAGCGCTGCCATCTTATCTCTGTCAACCTGAACATTGATTTCAGGATTACCTGCTTCAACAGATAATCGCATTTCAGTAGCACCTTTTATCTTTCTTAATTCTGCCATTGCAGCGTTAGCAAAAGCTAGAGCACTATCCAACGTTGGAGCAGTAACAACTAAAGCAAGAGGTGCCCGTTCTGCTGAACCCAAAATACTAATAGGTACTGTCTTCACTTTTGCACCAACAAGCATTGGTTGTAACTCTTGTTTAATCTTTGCAGCATAAATACTTGCTTCATCTGCCCTTTCTTTTTTAGGAACCAATTGCACATTTATTTCTGATTTGTATGCTGTTGCCTGCGTAGCACCCATACCATCACTAGATTGGCCTACAGTGGTAATAAGCTTTGTAACCTCCGGCTTTGTCTTCAGGTAGTTCTCCGCTTTTTGTGTAATAGCATTTGTTTGTTCAATAGAAGCATCTTTAGGCAGCTCAATCTGTACTAAAAATTCACCTCTGTCACTCTTGGCAAAAAACTCTGTACCAATAAACCCTGCTCCTACTAAAGCAAATGACGCTATCAGCAAGCCAAACACTAACGCCAATGTTGTTTTCTTATGAGCTAACGACCATTTCAAAATATTCGTAACCCAGTTTGTGAATTTGTGCAACCCTTTTTCGAAAGCAAGAATTATCCTTCCAAAGAAACTATTACCTGTTATACGTTCAAGCTTACCAAACCTGGATGACAACCATGGAACAATTGTGAACGATGATAACAGTGATAGCAATGTAGCTATGGATACCGTTACACAAAACTGCTTCAATATATCTGCAGCCAGACCTGTACTTAGTGCGATAGGTACAAACACCACCACAATAACCAATGTAATTGATGTAACAGTAAAACCTATTTCTTTTGTAGCATCATAGGCAGCACGAACACGGTTCTTACCCATTTCCATGTGCCGATAGATGTTTTCCAACACCACAATCGCATCATCCACCAATATCCCTACCACCAGTGATAGTCCTAACAACGACATCAGGTTTAGCGAGTAGCCAAGCAATGCCATAAATATAAATGTTGCAATTAACGATGCCGGAATGGCTACCATTACAATCAATGCGTTTCTTAAGCTATGCAGGAAGAACAACATAACAAAAGCTACCAGTAAAATCGCAATAAATAAGTCGAATATAACAGCATCTGCAGATTCTAACGTGTAGATAGAACTGTCATTCACTACATTCATCTTCAAGCCTGACGAAGCATAATCTTTTTGTAGTTTTTCTATTGCTGCACGTACCTGCTCACTTACGGCAACAGCATTAGCATCTGATTGCTTAATGATTTGTACGGCAATTGCACTGGTTTGGTCTACACGTGCTAACTTCTCGACATCTTTCTGGGTATCCTGTACATCTGCCACCTCCATCAGCCTAACCTGTGCACCGGCAGGAGAAGTAGCAATCACAAGATTACTTAACTCATCTATATTTTTATACTTACCGGTAAGCCTGATGAGTATATCCCTTTCCCTCGTTTGAACACTACCTGTTGGGAAGTCGAGGTTGCTTTGCAAGACTGCATTTTGTACCTGCAATAATGAAAGACCGTTTGCTTCAAGCCTGTTTGCGTCAATGCTTACCTGTATCTCACGCTCTTGTCCACCAATCAGGTTCACCCTTGCAACACCTTCGACTCTGGATAGTATAGGCGCAATCCGCTTATCCATAAGGTCGTAAAAAGTAGCCTCATCAACATTACCTGTACCTGACAACGTCATAACAGGTAAGTCATCCAGCGAAAATTTAGCTAACGAAGGCGGGTCTACATCTTCTGGTAAGTCCTTTAAAATAGCGTTCACCTTACGTTGTGCATCGTTTAAGGCATAGTCTACATCGCTGCCGCTTTTAAGCGTTATAATTACCGTTGATACACTTTCAAACGACTTCGTGTCTAGCTTCTTAATGTTCTCCATTGAAGACACTGCATCTTCAATCTTCTTCGATACGGTATTTTCAACTTCGCTAGGAGATGCACCCGGGTACACCGTTGTAATAGATACGACGGCCGGGCTGAACTTCGGTAACAACTCGTAATTAAGCGAAGTATAACTTAACAACCCTCCTAATATAAGTACTGTAAAAAGTACTATCACCAGCGTTGGGCGTTTTATAGATATTTCTGCAATTTTCATTTTTCAAATTATTTATAATCTCTCTTTCAGTTCGTTTTTTTTTGTGTAGCACGCTTTAGTAGCTCCGATTAATCATCCGTTGCGTCGCACTCTGGTGCTGAAGAAAATTCTTTGTTGTTGCGGGGAACGAAGCAACAGCTCTACTGATTTTAAATCTTTTTCAATTCAATCATCAGATTGCTTCGTCGTACCTCCTACCATTGACGTTTACTTTTGTTCTTGACTTCGTATTAATTGAAATATATAAACTACAGGAACAAGCAAGTGGCACAACGATATCTAATCCTTATCCCGTTGCCCGTCCCCAAAAAATCGTTCTAACAAATCATGTTTTCTTAAAGCCTATTTAAGGGTTGTGGTCCCTTAAATAGGCTTCACTTTACTTCCGTCAACAAGGTTTATCTGACCGCTTGTAATAACCTTATCGCCTGTAGTTAAACCTTGAAGTATTTCAACCTGCTCGCCAATAATTCTGCCGGGAATAACCTTGCGTGTTCTTGCTACGTTACCTGCATCAAGTACAAACACTTTATTGCTGCTTACGCTACCAACAAAGGCGGCACGTGGCACAACAACTACAGGAGTTTGACCTGGAAAATCGAAGATGGCAGTCCCATACATGCCCGCCTTTAGCTGGCTGCCTGCATTTGCTATCTCAATCTCAACAGGAAAGTTTAAAGCAGCATCAGCCTTTGCTGCAATAAAGCTTACACGACCTGTAAAGGTTTTATCAGGAAACACACTTGCTTTTACCTGTACAGGACTACCAATTTTTAACTGAGCAACCTGGTTCTCGTTTACATTAACTGTAAGCTTTAGCTTCGATACATCTACAATCTCAAACATTTTTGTACCAGGAGAAACATAAGCTCCAGGCTCTATGTAACGCTTGTTGATGATACCGTTGATGGAAGCTCTTGCATTAGCATCACCAACACGAATACGTGATTGAGACACGCGTGCCCTTGCATTTGTAACGGCAAGTCTTGCCTGATCGAGTTGTTGTTGGGTAACACCTCCGGTTTTAAAAGCATTCTCGTAACGCTGCAGGTCTCGTAGTGCATTTTGAAGCGTTGCCTGTCCACTTTCTAAATCAACATTTAGCGTACCTGCATCAACTATAGCCAATGTTTGACCTCTCCTTACACGACTACCTTCATCCACCAAAACCCTCACAACACGACCTGCACTTTCAGAAGCAAAATCCATTTGCGCTGCAGGTGCAAAGTTTCCATTAACAGCAAAATCTAAATCAAGCGTTTGTGTTTGCACATCGGCTACCCTAACAGCCACATCACTGCTTGATTGTGCAACTACAGCCGTCTTAGCTTCGTTCTTCTTTTTGTTATTTGTAAGAATCCAACCTATCAGCGCAACAGATCCTGCAATGATTGCTACGGTTAATAATGTTCTTACTACAGACCTCTTTTTCATTTGTATTTTTTTATTAGTTTAGTTTAGTAAAGATTTAAGTGAACCTTGTGCTTTTATCAATTGTATTTCGGCAACTCTATAATCGAGTAACGCTGATGAATAATTTGTTTGTGCTTCTGTTAATGAGTTTTCTGCATCAATCAAATCGGTTAATGTTGCAAGACCATTGTTGTAGTTGTTTAGCGTATTTGAGTAAACCTCTTGCGCCAACCTTACGTTCTCCTGCTGGTTGTTCAGTGTAATAACACTGTTGTTGATTTGTGTTTTTGCATTCTCGTAAGCAAGGTTTAACGACAACTTTGTCTGAGCTATATCTTCGTTCAACTTACTGATTGCTACATCAGCTTGTTTTATTCTTGCTTTAGTAGCACCGCCATTAAAAATCGGCACACGAAGGTTTAAACCCACTGATGCAACATCAAACCAGTTAGCACCTTCTGACTGACCTTTAAATATCGGGAAACTGTTACTCAAACCTTGGTATGAATAGGAGCCTGATAGCGATAAGTTAGGCAAGTACTCACTCTTGGTTGACTGGCGCTGGTACTCCAACAATGTTCTTTGAGTTTTTAGTACTGCCAATTCTGTTCTGGTCGAAACATCTACAGTATCTGTTTGTAGTATTGCCTGTGCTCTTATTGTAGCCAACTCAACATCAGGAACTGTAATAGGTGTTTCAATAGGCATTCCTATGTAAAACTTCAACTGATTTTGTAACAGCTCTACAGCGTTCAACAGTTGTTGACGACGGCTTCTTAGGTTAGATACATTTACTGCTATCCGGTCTACATCTATCTTTTTGGCTAAGCCATTGTCATACAAACTTTGTAATACGGCCTGCACCTTCTGTGTATTCTTGATGGTGCTATCAATTAAGCCAAGTTGCTGTCGTTGTACTAATACCCGGTAGTAACTGGTGGCTACCTGTTCAATAATCTGCTCTTCGGTTAGTTGCTTATTTAACCTGTAAAACTCCACTGTTGTACGAGCAGCCTTTAACCCTGTAAATACAGAGTTATCAAATAATGTTTGGTTAAAAGATACCCCAGCATTTGCATTCCACTTTTGACCAAATGCCACTAATACAGTCTCACCTGGACGCCCAAAAAAGTCACCGGGTAGAGCACTTTGTTGAAGAATTGGATTATAAGTTAACCCACCTGAACCGTTTATCTGTGGTAAAGCTCTCGCCCTTACTTCATCAATTCTGTATTGACTGTTCTCTACATCCAGGTTTGCCTTTCTTGCATTCTGGCTTGCTTCTAAGGCATACTTCAATGCATCTTTTAAGTAAAGCGTAGTAGGCTGCTGTGCGTTAGAAGTGTTGAGGAACATTACTGCGATGAACATTAGCAGCAACTTCCAAACACCCCTAGATTGTCTCAGGCGCTTTTTTTTGTTTGTTTGTTTCATTTCAATTCGAAAACTATGTTTCATTATCTGCTTTTAAATATTTAATTATTAAACTTTTTCCCTTTGGTGTTGCAATTGCATGCAGGTAGAACTCGGTTAACTGCATCAGTTTGTGCAATTGCATGGGTCTTCCTATAAGAGTTCTTGCATCGAGAACTGTTAGTATTTGCTGTAGACGTATATCTACTGTAAAAGGAATATTTATATCAGGACGATATACTTCTTCATTTATTCCTTGTTTCAAGTTTTCGGTAATGAACGGGAGTAGCCAATTCTTTTGAAAATCTTCTATCCTTCTCCAGATGACTGGGAAGAATTTCTTAAGTTGATAGAAGAAAGATGCACTGATATTCGCAACTACATCAGCTGCCGCTGCTGTGAAAAGAACTACCTCTTCAATCGGGTTATTAGCGTGCTTTCTACATTCAGAGGTCCGGTCTTTAAAACCTTCAATTAAATCCTCCACTATCCGTTCAACCAGTTGGTTTTTATCTACAAAACATTTATAGATTGTCTTTTTAGATACAGCCACACCTTTGGAGATATCATCCATCGATACGCTCTTTATGCCATTCGAAAAGAACAGCTCTCTTGCTTTGGATATAATCAGTTCTTCCATTCGTTACTTTTCAATCCGTTTAACAAAATTTGCATTACATCCTTCTGCTTATCAAATAAGGCATCCATATCCAGGTTTTGTAGAAACGGTGACTTGCCTTTGATACAATGGTCAAAAGCCTGGAGGGTTTCAAGTAGTAGCCGTGCTGTCTTTTCGGTATCAAGCGGACGAAGTGTTTTAGCCTCTATTCCTCGCTTCAAAAAATCTGATACGATTCGTTCTTTCCTTAAATGAGATTGTTGGATAAAATGCGTGAATTGCGGAGACAACTTATTCATTTCAACACTTTCGGACTGGAGTGCTAACATCATGTACTTCTTAAAGAACTGTCTCTTAACTTCTATTAAAGCTAACAAACCATCTTCCACAGAACTTACCGAGCTTAATGCTGAATTAAATCCTTCCAAAACCTCGTTTATTATCTTTTGTCCAACAGCCTCAAGCAGTGTGCCTTTATCCTGGAAATAGTAAAATAAGGATGCTTTTGAAATACCTATATCCTCCGCTATTTCCCCAAGCGTTGTCTTATTGATACCAAAATGTGTAAACCTTTTGATAGCAGCCTCTACGATGTGGTCCTGCTTCACCGAAACCTCTTCTTTCATTTCGAGTATTTGACTTAATTAATTACTGACTTTTTTGCTTTAAAAGTCAAAGTTACAACAAACAAGACTTCGTTCCAAATTTTTGTAGATTTTCAATGCATATTAATTGTTAAACATGGGCGTCAACGGCAACCACGAAGAGCGCCCTCGTGAGTTTTTTTCCGAGTTGGAGGTAGTAAAGTTTAGCAACTCAAGCCTTTAACGAAGATGGCAGCAACTTCCTTCTCCCTTATTAGAAGTTTGTAAAACTGCCCTTGATCAGGAAAAAAATTTGCTTTACGGCCGAAAGTAGCATGTCGCAGGCCGTCAAGGCATTCAATTAGTAGTTCGGCTACTTTTAGTGTATCCTTAATTTTTAAGCCTTGTGCTTTTGCGTTATTAGAGAGGATGGTAGCGATAAGATTAATATCCCTGCTCCTGCTTGCAATAAAGATGGTTTCAAGTTCAGAGGGAAAAGAGGTACCTATTGTTTTGAGGTACTCAAGGATGTTATAGTTCTTGATGATAAACTCCGTTCTTGTTTCTAAGTATTTATTAAGCGCATTTAACAGGTATTGTTCGTTTAATAAGTCACGTTCATTAGCCCGTTCGGCTTCAATGCTCCCTTGCAAGACTGCAGCATACAGATTTAGCTTGTCAGGGAAGTAGTAATATAAAGACGCCTTTGATATAGACAAGTCATCCGCGATCTCATTCATAGTTGTTTTCGCAACACCAAAATGTGAGAACCGCTTTTTCGCTGCTTCAATTATTTCATCTCTTTTTTTGTCCTGTGCCATTGTTTCTTACCGTTTTTCTTAATCGCGTGTTGAGTGTTAAATGTTCACGGAAAAGTAAGTAAGATATCAAAAATAATTTCTCCTCCTAATCTTTGCCTTGCTCTTTCGTGTTGGCTATTAACCTTGTTAATTAAGCTTTTCCCGGAATATGCAGTGTGGGGTTTGTTAAAGCGTATTCCATTACACTGCTAACTACATTGTTATAAGCGGTCGAAAGTTCATCTTCACTCTTTTTTCTTTTTTCGTTTTGGAGTTTTTCATTCTCTTCTAAAATAGTTATTCCTAGATTGTCAACATGAACTAGTTCATGGAACTGGCATGTTATACAGTTATCAATTATGAAATCTCGAGCTTTTGCTTCCAACTGTATACCGCTCCACGCAGCTGTAGTGTGTGGCCATTTATTTCCACATTTGACTTTTGTTATAAGGATTTAAGCGATGACGAGATAAGAATAAAATTAAATGTTCAGTTCTTAAGACGAATAATCTAAGATACTTACTAATAATTTTAGTAAACTAGCAGATGTATTTTTGTTGATAACGACTGCCTTTATTAAAGAGACATAAACAATTAAACTCCTATTTTTACCCTATATGGGAAAACCATTTGTAAAAGAGCTAGAAAAAATAAGTGATACCTTTGGATTGGGCGCTCGATCAATCCGACGGTGACATCCGTGATGAAATTCTCCATAATAGTGAAAAGCCACTTTTTGTAGTAGGTTCAGGAGGTTCATATTATTTAAACTACTTTAGTAACTTTATATCATAAGTTTTGCAGCTAAAAGGTGAAACAACGTAGTGAGTGATTCGAAGAGTAAAGAATTTCCGACTACATAAGACATTAACAACCAGTAGGTTACGAACAAGGTTTTAGTTCCCTACGGGCTACGAAGTGTCAAACAAAGGCATTGTAAATCACGTATTTACGATGCCTTTTTTGTTTACTGTCAATCATCGGTCAATAAACGACTTTATTGTAATTGGCGTAAAATCACATCCAATTGCATTACAGCTGCCTGCATATCCCGGCTTTAATCAACTGCTGTAATTTAATGAGCAACCTTTCTAACTTCATTAAACAGAAGATTTCAGGCAGGCATATGTCGCGAGCATTATTGCTGAGGTGATTTACAAGCCTTTTGGATTAAGTGAATATAAAACTTAATTTGCCCGACATTAAAACAACCTTCTATTTCAGACATGACCATTCAGCGTATATCTCCATGGATACTATCATTCCTGCTGTTTTTTTCATTTTATGTTGAAGCTCAGGAAACCCGAACACAAACACAGATTACAAACCGGCCTACTGTTGAAGCCAAATTAACTAATGAAAACCCGATTGTAGACGGTAAAATAATAGGCGATTCATTTTGGGAAAGTATAGAACCCATTGGTGATTTAACTCAAATCAAACCGAATATCGGGGCGCCTGCTTCCGAAAAGACAGTAATAAGGATTGCTTATACAGATAAAATGTTTTATGTGTCAGCTATCTGTTACGATAGTGATCCCAAGGCAATAGTAGTTTCTGACTCAAGAAGAGATGCCGATCTGACAGATGACGATAGTTTTCTATTTATCCTCGACACCTATAACGATACTCAAAATGGTTTTTTATTCGGGACCAATGCAGATGGTATGGAATATGATGCCCAGATTGATAACGAAGGCAAAGGCAGTAATAATACCAATCGTCAGCAGGGTGGTGTAATAGGTGGTATAAACTTAAACTGGGATGCAGACTGGGATGTGAAGACGCATATTGGAGATTATGGGTGGAGTGCTGAGTTCGCTATACCATTGCGCTCGCTGAGATTTACCGCGGGAGAAAACATGGTTTGGGGTATCAATTTTGAAAGGAACATTAGTAAAACTTCTGAAACTGCATATTGGGCAACAATTCCAATTGGTTTTGATCTGAAAAGATTATCCATGGCTGGCAAACTGAACGGATTAATCCTCAAAAATCCGGGCAATTTCAAAATATTTCCATATGCTCTTACTCAGGTAGTCAACAATAGGGCTGCATCGCCTGATAAAACTAACACAAATTTTGAGGCTGGAATGGATTTAAAATATAGTCTGACCCCTAGTTTGACGGTTGATTTAACCTATAATACGGATTTTGCTCAGGTTGAAGTAGATGATGAGCAGGTTAATCTGGACCGATTCAATTTATTTTTTCCGGAAAAAAGACCGTTCTTCCTGGAAAATGCAGGTCAGTTTACCGTGGGCAGTCCGGGTGAGGTAGATTTATTTTTTAGCCGGAAAATTGGAATTAGTGAGAATGGCAATATCATACCTATCACAGGTGGAGGGCGGGTTTCAGGTAAAATCGGGCAAACTAATGTGGGATTATTAAGCATGTTTACTGACGATGTCCAAAGCCTGGGCATAGATAAGAATAGCTATAACATGGCTCGGGTTAACCACGATTTTCCAAAAAGCAGGTCATCCATTGGAGGGGCATTTATAAACAGGACCGGGTTGGGTGATGGTAAAGATGATTACAATCACGTCATGGCAGTAGATGGAAAATGGGGCCTGGGCCAAAAGGCACAAATCACCGGTTTTTTAGCTAAAAGTGCAACTCCCGGAATTACCGATTCTGATCATTCTTATAAACTTCAGTTCAGTTATAATTGGGAAAGATGGGAACTTAGAGCTGCGTATACTGAATTAGGTGAAGGATTTAACCCGGAAGTTGGTTTTCTTCAAAGGACTGCTTTCAGAAAACCTGAATTTTTTATCCAGCACAGGTGGAGACCGGATAATCTATTGAATTTATTAGAACTCCGTCCTCATATCTCCATGAGACAATATTCCGATTTTGACGGAAATTTAGTTACAAGTTACCTCCATATTGATAATCATTGGGTTTGGAAAAGCGGCCTGGAAATACATACGGGAATTAATTACACCACAGAAGGTGTTTTACAGGATTTTAAATTATCAGGGGTTTCAGTGACCAAGGGAACATATAAACATAATGAACTGCAACTGGTTATGATAACAAATCAAAACAAAGCGGTTTCATTGAATGCCCGGACAATTATAGGAGGATATTTTGGAGGAGATAGAATAGCTACAACAGCGACTGTAAAGGCAAGAGTGGGAGATAAACTGAATTCATCGGCCATTGTCAACTACAATATATTAAACCTGCCAAATGGGGAATTGAAAGCTATTATACTTGGGAATCGCCTGGCTTATTCGTTTACCCCACGTATGTTTGTTCAGAGCTTAGTACAATATAACAACAGGTCAAAAATTACTTCTGTAAATGCACGGTTTGGCTGGCTTCAAAATGCAAATAATGGGTTGTTTGTGGTAGTGAATCTCGTAAAAGATAAAGATTTGCCCGATCTGTTAGATACTCAGACCCTGACACTGAAATACACGCGCAGCTTTGATTTATTAAGTTTGTAAATACTCTTATCTATGTAAGAGCAGGGTGTCTGACTTTATTATTCAAGCCTTTCTACTGACGCCCAATCATGTTTAAGGTTTGAGGAAAGACTTACCTAACTGGTTTAGTTTCGTTACAGTATCAATAATGATTAATTAAGCCGTACAGTCGAAAATTGGCGCTATGAAATTAATCTGTCAATTGCTGTCTCAAGCCAAATAGAACTAACTGGATCATAAAACGCTGCCATCTTGCAATGTCCAGGATTTAACCGGATATTTTTGGAGAAAGGTAGGAATTGACTTTTTCGATTAAGATCTTGGTATTAAATGGTTTAAGTATGATGTCTGTTGCGCCAAAATCTTCAACTGCAGCCTCAATCGACTCGTCTGAAGAGATAATCAATACCGGTGTTTCTTCTGTTCGTATATAAGAACGCATAGCCTTGCAAATTTCCATTCCATTATAAGGGCCCATATAAACGTCTAATAAGATCAGATGAGGCTTGTAAAGCTGTATTAAATCAAAAATATTAGAAGGAGAATTCGCGCTAAAGACCTCATAGCCCTCACCGCTTAATACAATAGTTAAAAATTCGGTAATATCGTGATCGTCGTCTACGCAAAGAATTCGGCTCGCCATAATTTGGAGTTTGAAAAAAGCAACAACCGTCATTACTGATTGTTTTAAAAAAAAAAGTTTTCAATAAGTAAGCGCATCAATGACACGTGATTCACATTTCGATTGCATTATTAACTCGATGACGCGGCTTGCAAAAGAATTGAATCATTGAGGCTTTCGGTCGCGTAAATCCCGCGCGCTTGACTCTTGCCCTCAGATCTTCACGGATATACAGTCGGTTTAATATTTCTTTAAATAAATTTTCGGGGGCATGACCGTGGAATAAGCAAACTCGCTGAACAGGCAGGAACCGACTTTTGTCTGCAGTTATCCGTGGATATAAAGAAACTGGGATCAGTGATGAAAGATTTTTATACACTGTAGGGTCCAGATCATCCCATCAGGCGTCCGGAATTTCAGGTTCAACAAGCTTTTTCAATTTATCCAGAGACTCCTGCCATCCCAGATAACACATTTCTGCAGGAATAGCATCAGGTATTCCGGTTTGTGTTATTTTAAGTTCTGTGCCGCAGGAAACCTTTGTTAGCCATACTGAAGTTATAAGTTCCCCGGGCAAGTTGGGATCGTCAAATTTGTCGGAGTATTTAATAAACTCGTCAGGTTTTATCTCTAAGTATTCCCCGCCAAATGAATGACCGTTGCCAGTGCTGAAATTGATGAAACTCATCTTAAATTTGCCCCCTTGCCTAAATTCCATCTGATGTACCTCGCATATAAAGCCATAAGGTGATATCCAGCTTGAATGTGCCACTGGATCTGAAAATGCCCGGAATACCTTTTCTGGGCTAGCCGTCAGTATACGGTGTAATGAAACAGTATTTTTTTCCATTGTTTTTATTTTTATGATTAGTAAATTAACCTTTTGTACCTGTTTAAATCACATTTATTTTTCCTGCCGCTGTGCTTTATTCTGGATGGTTTGTTCTTAATTCTTCACCCTTATTAGTATAAGATACAGACAAAATCCCAAGGATCACCAGTGGCATTAGCATAAAGTCACGGTTTTGATCCAAGATCGCATGACTGAGGAACGCAAAGAGGGCAGGGGTATTCCACATCCGCCAGATTTTTTTACTGGAGCATTTACTGTCGCTTGTATCTTTATTTTTGTTTGTTCAGACCTTAGTAAATTAATTTTTTGTTATAATTATAATACAAAGATGCTACTCCGCCCAGAACGGGCGCTATTGTAATAACGTCAAAGTAGGGGTGGATTACGACAAGTCTATAGGTATTAGTTTAATTAGAAATGGCTATGCAAGTTTCAGTCTTCGTTCCTCAGTACGGTGTAATAGAAGCAATCACCCCAGCTTTCAGAACGTTTAATACAGCCAACGAATTTCTTACAGCCTTTGGTAAAAAGCCCGTCTTCAAAGTGGAATATGTTGGCTTGAATGAGTATGTGCCTGCCAACAATGGCGAATACACTGTAAAAACAGACAGGCTCCTCAGGGAGGTCAGCCATACGGATTTGCTGATCATTCCCCCTACTTTTGGAAGTATTGACTCAGGCCTTGAAGCTAATGCTGAAGCGATACCTTATTTTAAGAAGCTACATCAGAACGGCAGCAGTCTCGCCAGTTTATGTGTCGGTGCTTTTCTTTTGGCCGAAACAGGATTGTTAGATGGAAGGAAATGCTCGACTCATTGGGCTCATGTAAATGAGTTTAGAGAAAGGTATCCCGGGGTGGAAGTCGAAGATGGAGCAATCATAACAGAACATGACAATATATATAGCAGCGGCGGTGCAAGCAGTCTGTGGAATCTTATACTTTATTTGGTAGAAAAGTTTTCCGACAGAGAGACGGCTGTTATGATTTCAAAATATTTTGCTTTAGATATAGGCAGAGAGAGCCAATCCCAGTTTGCCATTTTCCGGGGACAGAAAAATCACCGTGATGCAGATATTCAAAAGGTACAGGATTATATAGAAAAAAACTACGGGGACAAAATCACTGTTGATGATTTAACAAACCATATAAACGTTGGCCGGAGAACTTTTGAAAGAAGATTTAAGTATGCGACAAACAATACCCCGACCGAGTACATACAGCGGGTAAGAATAGAAGCTGCAAAGAAGTTTTTTGAAGCCTCGCGAAAGAATGTAACTGAAGTGATGTATGGTGTGGGTTATACTGATACCAAGGCATTCAGAGATATTTTCAGGAAAGTGACAGGTCTTACTCCAATTGAATATCGAAACAGGTTTGCGAAGGTTGGGACTGAAGCGTAAAACGTCGTTTGTTTTCGTTTTGGGCAGTGGCTACGTAAAACACCTCCCTTTCGTTTAAAAAGGGCTCCCACTTGAGCTCATCCATAACGTCTTTTTGAATTTGA
This sequence comes from Bacteroidota bacterium, assembly GCA_040385405.1. Taxonomy (GTDB): domain Bacteria; phylum Bacteroidota; class Bacteroidia; order Sphingobacteriales; family Sphingobacteriaceae; genus Daejeonella. The sequence goes on from JAZKHM010000179.1 coordinate 41,384, forward strand.
GCGTCTGTTTTCATTTGTTGGTTAATTAAGTTTAAGGACAGTGCAAAATAATTCATTTATGCTTTACGGTTGATGAGTGTTATCAGCCGTATGCCTGATATTGGTCAGCAGGGAGCGAGGAACAAGTAGCAAAGACTTCTAGAACGAAGAAGTTACCTTCATTTAGATCAAACTTTTTTACAGGTATTAACTCCAAAAATACTGTAAATCGGACAAAATCCCGCCCCGGCTGTTAGCACCAAAACTACTGCGATTACCAGGATTGCTATTCCCCATTGGGCGCTCACTATGCCGGTTGCAAAAAGGATAACAAGAATCACTGCTAATATGCCGCGGATTATTCTGTCGGTAGTTCCTGTGTTCGTGATCATGATTTTTCAAATTTTATAGACAAATATGTATTCTGGCCGCATTCAAAAACATGATATGGATCAAGTCTGGCGATGACTTTAATTGTAGAAAAGTTTTCGGGGCCTCCGTATCCTTTGTGCAGTTTCTATTTAAAAAAAATTCTTGAAAATTAGATTTTTTTTTCGTAAATTCCTTAAACAAGCCGATCCTCCATCTTTACTTCCTGGTCTTATTTTCTAACTTCCGCGGCAAATGAAAAAGATATTGGTAATCGAAGACAACGCCGACATCCGGGAAAATATCTGTGAACTGCTGGAGCTGGATGGATATGAAGTATTGTCTGCCGGTTCGGGCAAGGCAGGTCTTGAACTGGCAAAGGAAGTCGTTCCGGGTGTAATCATTTGCGATATAGTCATGAACGGGATTGATGGTTATGCAGTAATCAGCGAACTCCGAAAGGATAAGACAACAGCGGACATCCCGGTAATTATTCTTACAGCTTTGTCACAACAGGCACTAGTCGACCCCGTGCTCGCTTTAGGTGTTAAAGCTTTTATCCGCAAGCCATTTTCAGAAGAAGACCTTACCGAATGCATTTTGAGTTGTCTCGCCGTTCAAAGCTCAGCGGATTTGTAAAGAGTTGATCCAAAGTATTCGCATCCCATGTTTGATCAAGTTAGAGTTCAAGCGCAAAGTATGAATAGGGCAAGAACTATGTATTTTTGATTACTATCACTATGCCGCATGATGGCTGTCATTGGCCGGCTTAAAATTTTCCTTTTAATTTGAATAAAGGATTAGCTGATGAAAACTGATATTCAAATTCAAAGAGATATACTGGACGAACTGGAATGGGAACCTTATTTAAATTCCTCAGAAATTGGCGTAGCCGTTAAGGACGGCGTTGTAACACTCTCGGGAAAGGTCAATAGTTTTTCTAAAAAGATGGCCCTGGAAAAGGCGGTTAAACGCATAGCTGGAGTAAGGGCTTTGGCAGAAGATATCGAGGTAGGAGTCTCGCCAGAATTTGAGAAAACTGACTCTGAAATTGCACAAATTGTGTTAAACGCATTAAAATGGAATACCACAATACCTGATGAGCGAATTTATATAAAGGTAGAAGATGGAATTGTAAAGCTGGAAGGAGAAACCGACTGGGACTTTCAACGAAGCTCGGCACAGTCTGTCGTCGAACACCTGGCAGGAGTTCGTTCTGTGATAAATCTTTTAACGATAAAATCAGGTCGGGCCGTGGCAAATATTCACGAACAAATAACAAGTGCTTTTGAGCGCCATGCCCGGATAGATTCAGGTAAGATAGATGTAAAGGTTGACGGAAATAAAGTAACTCTAAGCGGTAAAGTGAGATCCTGGGCTGAAAAAGAGGACGCTGAAACCGCTGCCTGGCTGGCACCGGGGGTAGAAGCTATTGAAAATCGGCTCGAAGTTGAAATGCCTTCTTATGCCTTCAATATTTAAAAATGAAAAAAGTTAGTGCTGCTTTCGATGGCTTAAAGTTCTCAAGAGGCACTCTTGAGTACGCTGTGCAAATAGCGGCCAAAAGCAAGTCATTACTGACCGGGATTTTTCTCGACGATTTCACATACCATAGCTACAAGTTGTCTGACATGGTAGGCAGCCAGGGCGTTTCCAGGGTAAAGCTTAGAAATTTGATGGAAAAGGATATCGACCTGAGAAGCCAGGCTGCAGATGAATTCAAATACGCGTGTATAAAAAATTACATCGGCTATACCATTCATCATGACCGCAGTATAGCAGCGCAGGAATTATTGAAAGAAACCGTTTACAGCGACCTCCTGCTGATCAGTCCAGACGAGACGTTTACCCATTTCCAGGAAGAGTATCCTACGCAGTTTATCAAAGATCTTTTAATTGAAATACAATGTCCGGTAATACTCGTACCCAAGGAATATTCAGAAATAAACAGGGTAATTCTGTTGTATGACGGAACACCCACATCTGTTTTTGCAATAAAAATGTTTAATTACCTGATGCCCTGGATGGTAAATCTTGAAACGGAAGTCGTTTCGGTTGTAGATCCCTCAGTTCAGACGCACTTTCCGGATGACGAACTTATCAAAGAATTTATCAACTGCCATTATCCTGGTGCAAAATACACGCTGCTCTACGGAAATCCGGAAATAGAAATACCAGGATATCTTATAAAACTCCCGCCGGGGACTCTGGTTGTACTTGGTGCTTACAGGCGTAGCGCTGTTTCAAGGTGGTTCAGGGCTAGTCTTGCTGACGTACTAATGTCCTCTTTGAAATTGCCACTGTTTATAGCACATAATAAATAATTCAAAAAGTTTCTAAATATTCTTAGAAATGAAAGCACGGGTTCTTGTAATTGACGATGATAGGCAACACCGGGAGATCCTTGCGGAAGCCCTGGCCTATTATCATTTTAAGGTAAGGACCTTAAGTAGCGGGAGAGATCTAAAACGAGTGCTGATGAATTTCCGGCCCGCACTGCTTTTAATGGATTACCGTCTTCCAGGCCAAAACGGAGTGGAACTGTGCAGAATAATAAAAAAAGAATTTCATATGAATGAAGTGCCAGTTATTTTGATGTCGGCTTATCCATTAGATACCGAGAATCTGAATTATTGTGATTATATTCTACATAAACCTTTTGATCTTGATATGCTTATAGACCATGTTAAAGATCTTTTAAATGCCCGCCGCTCGGCAAGTCCGTCTGGTACTGATCAAGATCAACCTTTTGAATAACCATTGTCAGTACTTTCCTTAAAGCTTTGCCCGAACTTCATAATATAAACCACAAATAATAAATATTATGAGCACATTAATTAAATCATCAGGCGTTCCATCTTTACGATCATTGATGGAAGATTTCTGGAACAATGAGAGCGTGTTAGATCGTGCACTGTTCAGAAATGACAACCTGCCAGCCGTAAACATTAAAGAAAATGAGGCTGATTATCAAATCGAAGTAGCTGCACCCGGTTACAAAAAAAGCGATTTCAAAATTGAAGTCTCGGAAGGCGTTCTTAGTATTAGTGCCGAGACAAAAGACGAAAAATCAGAGGAGACGGACAATTACACCCGAAAAGAGTTTACTTCATCGTCTTTCCGCCGTTCGTTCAGCCTTCCCGACAATGTAAACGACGAAACAGTAAACGCAAAATATGAAGACGGACTTCTTCATCTCCAGCTTTTAAAAAGCAAAAAGGCTGAACCTAAGAAAAAGACGATCTCCGTAGAATGATTTCGACAAGCGCTGAAATGATAAGAGCCAGCTTTCTGAAATTGTAAGAAATGAGGTGTCAGGTGTAAAATCCCAGACACCTTATTAGTTTGTTTGTAAAATCAATACCGGTACTTCCTGGTAGTTAAGCATGTCCTTTCCGATGCTTTTATGAAGAAGTTGGCCTATAAATGACCTCTTTTTATGTGCAATTGCCACAAGGTCGAAGCCCTGACTCCCGACGTATTTATTGATAGCTTTGGCTATATCTGTTCCCCTAACATCAGTATATTGTATGGAAGGGTGGCTTCCTGAAATGATATTTTTATAATATTCGTATTGGCCATCCCAGATATCATCAGGCAGTTGTTTGTCAGAAACGTGAAGCACCATTATACCGGCCTTCCATGCTTTACCGAATTCTTCCAAAAACAATAAGGAGTTCTTCTCTGAGGGCTGCAAGTCAGTAGCAAAAACGATTTTCTTAAAGTCCGTCAGGACTGCTCCTTCCGGAACGATCAGTACCGGGCAAGATGCCTTTTCCATAACAGCCGAACTGTTACTTCCGAAAAGGAAGTGACTCAGTGCTGAAGTCTTGCTTTTGCCGCCCATGACAATGAGCCATGGATCCATGCCTTCAATATTATCTGACAAATTCCCTGGTCTGCTGCTAAAGCTAATTTTAGGGCATTTTTTGTTGCCCTGGAAACTATTTTTCAGGGCCTCAGCCAATTCACTCAACTTATGGTTAATTAACCTTTCTTCTTCGGAATAATCCTCAAAAAAAGGATAAACTCCGGCATCTGAAGGGAAAACCTGCGCTGCATGGAACGCAGTGTACAGCTGTACCTTAGCCTTAACCGTTGCTGCAATTTGCATAGCCATTTTCGCAGCGTATTCTGCTTTCTCTGAAAAGTCAGTTAATACCAATATCGACTTCATAATTCATCAGTTTAGATTCAAAATTCATTAAAACAGGCATTGTTTTCTATGACCGGCATCATAGGGGAACATGATCCTGATAAGTTCTTGCCGTGACAAGTGTCATTCTTTTGACTGAGGACGGTCATTCATTTTACAGCTGATACAAATGATATTTGATAGCATATCTGTACGGTTAAACTGTACAAATGATGTAAAAAACCATTTACAGCTCTCGCCCAGATAAATCTGATTATGAATTATATTAAGATATTTTCCGAAATTTCCATAGCTGATATTCCCGAGGTAGGGGGTAAGAATGCTTCCCTCGGGGAAATGAAAAGCCGCCTGTCTGCTAATGGCATTGAGCTGCCCGATGGTTTCGCTGTAACTGCATATGCCTTCAGGCATTTTATCTCACATAACAAATTGGACGGTATACATACCAGCCTTTTAGCCGGGCTCGACAGAAAAAACTATATAAATTTAAATAAAATCGGCCAGAAGGCCCGGGAACTGATCCTCCAATCACATATGCCGGGCGATTTGTCAGATGCTATTTTGACGGCTTATGAGGAATTGTTTTATGGAAGGAACCCGCACGTGGCCGTTAGAAGTAGTGCAACAGCCGAAGACCTTCCCGAAGCAAGCTTTGCAGGCCAGCACGACTCATTTCTTAACATCAGCGGCGGAATTGATCTGGTTAACACGGTGAAAAGGTGCTTTGCTTCGCTTTATACAAACCGGGCTATTAAATATCGCGAAGATAAAGGCTTCGATCATTCAAAAGTATTTTTATCCGTTGGAATACAGGAGATAGTTCGGGCAGACAAGGGATGTTCCGGAGTCGGCTTTACCCTGGAACCCGAGTCGGGCTTTTTAAACGTGATACATTTGGCGGGCGTATGGGGCCTGGGTGAAAATATTGTCCAGGGAACCGTCACTCCTGATGAGTTTTTAATTTTTAAACCTACACTCAGAGCAGGAAAAAAGGCCATTATTCAAAAGCAGCTCGGCGAGAAGCAGAAAACTATGATTTATTCGGGTGCTGCTTCGCAAACCACCGTAAACACGGATACCAGCCCCGGCAAGAGGTGCAGTTTCGTGCTCAATGACGATGAAATTCACAAGCTTGCCCGATGGGCGCTTATTATCGAAGATCATTATGGAAAGCCCATGGATATCGAATGGGCCAAAGACGGACTTACAGGGAGACTTTATATACTTCAGGCCCGGCCAGAAACAGTGCACAGCCAGGGTTCAGCACTCGAGATCAGGGAATATAAAATGTCCGAACGAAGCGAAGTTTTGCTCCAGGGGCAGGCTATCGGCAGCAAAATAACTTCAGGTACAGTTCGACTATTGTCTTCGCCTGCAGAGGCAGACAAGCTAATGGAAGGAGACATATTGGTAACTGATCTAACCAGTCCGGACTGGGACCCGATTTTAAAAAAAGTCTCGGCCATAATAACCAATAAAGGCGGCAGAACCAGTCATGCTTCCATAATTGCCCGGGAACTCGGGGTGCCTGCCTTGGTAGGCTCCGGCACTGCAACTAAAGTTTTAAGAGATGGCCAAATCGTTACCCTAAGCTGTGCAGAAGGTAAAACCGGCCTGGTATATAAAGGGAAACTGCCATGGGAAGAGACTCTGATCAAAATAGATCATATCAAGCTGCCGAAACGCCCAAAATTGAGTTTAATACTCGGCGAACCTGAAAAAGCATTTAACCTTTCTTTCTACCCGCATAAAGGTGTGGGTTTGCTGAGAATAGAGTTCATCATCAGCCATTATGTCAAAGCGCATCCTATGGCGCTGGTTAATCATAATACGCTGAAATCACGTAAAGCTAACGCTTACATTGCTGAGCTTACCAAAAATCATGCAACTAAGGAAGAATACTTTGTCGACAAGCTTTCGCAGGGGGTTGCTACTATTGCTGCGGCATTTCATCCTGAACCGGTTATCGTTCGTATGAGTGATTTCAAAACAAATGAATATGCAAGCCTGCCAGGCGGCGATGACTTTGAACCTAAGGAAGAAAATCCTATGCTGGGATTTAGGGGTGCCTCACGTTATTACAGTGAACTGTATAAAGAGGGATTTAGGCTGGAATGCGAAGCAATGAAACGAGTCAGGGATGATATGGGCCTTGTAAATGTGAAACTCATGATCCCTTTCTGCCGGACCCCGGAAGAGGGAAAAAAAGTTATCCAAATCATGAAAGACTATGGCCTTCAGCAGGGTAAAAATGATCTTAAGATTCTGGTAATGGCGGAAATCCCTTCCAATATTTTACTTGCTGATCAATTTGCCGAAATATTTGACGGCTTCTCTATTGGTTCAAATGACCTTACTCAATTAACTCTGGGTGTAGATCGTGATTCGGAACTTGTTGCGCATCTGTTCGACGAGAATAATGATGCGAGCAGGAAAATGATCAAGATGCTGCTTACGGCTGCCAGGAAAAGAAACAGAGATGTTGGGATTTGCGGGCAGGGTCCCGGCGACTCTCCTGAGTTCGCACGTTTTCTTGTAGAAAATGGGATTGACAGCATTTCGTTTAACCCGGATATTTTCATAAAGGGGGTCGAAACCGTATCAACTGCCGCCCTACTAAGCATAGAAGGACTGGAAGAACCGCTTTTGCACACAAAAATTGCTGATGAGCACGTCAGAGAACTAAGGAATTAAATCCATCACAAAAAATTATATGAAAACTCTACTGGTTTTAGTTGATCATTCCTACAGTGCGTTTAACGCAGCGCGGTACGCATTGAGCTTTGCTGGCAGTTTTGACAATTGCAAAGTAATTCTTTACAATTCTTTTAATTATCTGGCGGATTCTGCGAGCGAACTGGCCTATGTTTCAGCGGGTTTAGAATCCTTAAAGGAGCAGAGCATAGAGCAAATGGCAGACCTGGAAATATCACTTGAACCTTTCCGTAAGCCCGGCACCCTGATTGAGACAATTGTTGACGACCGGCAACTTGCCCTTGCGGTATCAGAAATATCCCGTGACCGGAAAGTAGACCTTACAATCGCCGGAAGCAAGAACAGATCACCTGCGGGGATGCTCTTAATCGGAAGCCGGATCACAGATCTGTTTAAGGATTTTGAATCGCCGATTCTGGTTATCCCTTCAACCTATATCTACGAACCTGTTATGTGTGCCGTGCTGGCTACAGATCTGGAAAACGTTGAGAAACTACCGCAAAGTTTGATCAATAAATTCATTACCGATTATCGATGCCGGCTGCTCGTACTAAATGTTAACCCCCGAGAGGAAGAACACCGGGCGGCCGAGCAAATCCAGAGTATTGGAAAATTACACAGGCTGCTGGAGCCGAACCGGCCCGATTATCATTACACCAGTCACCATGATGTGAGTGAGGAAATAAGGATATTCAGTGAAGAACAACATGCAGGCTTGATAATCATCATTCACAAGGAGCATAGCTTTCTGCACAAACTGTTTAATAGAAGCGTGGAAAAGGAAATGGCAATGCATTCCCATGTGCCGGTTTTGATTTTGAGTGAATTAGAGTAAAGGTGTTAATAAAAAAATGTGCTTTCGGTTTAACAATTGAGTGTCTGTAGGAGAAAGCCATACTTTTGATGACGGTGTTTTTGCGGGGAGCACGAGAAAGCTATTTATTTAAGCTTCGAGATTGCTGCGTTCAACGGCACGTGAGGCCTCAATAAG
>JAZKHM010000180.1:0-12934 GCA_040385405.1 Bacteroidota bacterium
GTTTTAAACATCATTCTCACGTTCTACCTTTTTAGTTACCGTAACACGGTCAGTAGTTCCGGCAGTGGTTTTACTGCTGCTGCTGCTGCGTGTCAAGGCAACAATAATTATTATAATTACTGCGGCACCTACAATCCATACCCATGGTTCTACCGTCGTAGTTTCGGTCGTAACCGAACTACTGGATCTGGTTGAGGTTGTTGTACTTGAACTGTCTTGTGCAAATACCATTGCACTGTTGAAAGCCAGGAAAAGGATTGCGTACAAACTCTTCAATTTGGTTAATTTTAAAGTTTCCATTGAATTTTCGTTTAGTTAATAGTTTATTTTAGTTGAACATTCATATTACGAAAAAGTTTCCGGATCACTTTAACCTATGCTAAATTTTTTTATTTTATGATGTTGTATATATTTAAACGATATATTTAAACCAGAATGTTGCTCAAAAAGCCCTTTGATTTTCTGACTGGTGATTACACGCGTTTTTCGCTTGAATCGAGAATATTTCATTCTTTTTGCATTGTTGCGATAGTTACGCTCACTTACTGCGTCTTCCTCAATTTCTACTTAAAGCTCCCAATTTCTGCCTGGTTATCACTGGCAGCTGTTTTAATCCAGTCCTCTCTTTATTATCTGTCGCGATTTCTGAATAAAACAAGACTGAGCATCGTGCTCTCAATCGTCATAATTCATTTAGTGCTAATCACTAATTATATTTATAATTCGGGCATGGGGGGCCCGACCCTCTTATTATTGCTCGCCGTGTTTTTTATTATCACAGCGGTTGCAAAGCCCGGTTCTTATAAATACTGGATTACTCTCAATGTGCTGATTGCGCTGGGACTTATCGCACTGGAGTTTTTTTATCCGAATGTCATCCGGAACATGTATAAAACGCGCCTTACCCAATTTGGCGATATGGCCACAAGCTATTGCTTGTGTTCATTAGCAATTCTCATAGGGCTGCGTTATATGAAGAAGAACCATTATGATGCTCAGGACCAATTAACAGCTAAAGCCGACGACCTGGAGAGCATAAATCAGACGAAAAACAAAATGTTTTCCATTATATCACATGATCTTAAGGCTCCGATCGCAACCATTCAGAGTTATCTTGAAGTCTTGTCTGAAATGGATATCAATCACCGGGATGGAAAGAAAATTAAGGGCGATCTAATGTTGATGACACAGAATACAGACATGATGTTATCAAACCTTCTTATGTGGTCGAAGTCGCAAATGGAAGGCATTAAACTGGATAAAAAGCTTCTTAACCTTGAAGAGCTGATCAGCCCAATCATAGCTGTATTTAAGCCTATTGCAAATCGTAAAGAAGTCAATCTGTCTTATTCAATAGAACCAGATCTTCAGGTGTTTGGAGATAAAAACATGCTAGAATTAGTCATCAGAAATATTCTGAGCAACGCAATCAAGTTTACTCATCCCAACGGAAAGGTTGAGCTAATGGCGCGCTATGAAAACTCTGCCTGCCTGATTATTATTAAAGATACCGGAGTGGGAATGACTGAAAACATGAAATCAAATGTTTTCAGTTTAAAAGGGGAATCTCTTATGGAACTAACAACGAAAAAGGTGTGGGACTGGGGCTTAGCCTGAGCAAGGAGTTTGTTGACCTTCAAAATGGCACTTTAAGATGTGAAAGTGAATTAGGTAAAGGAACCACTTTTTACATCTCCATGCCTTCTTAAATTAAGGCAGAATAACTATTGAACTCACGGTTAATTCCCCTGTCGTTTTCTGTTTAAGATTGCAGGCCAGCGATTATGGTTATTTGTTTAGAAGCTCCACCTGAAGAATATTCCCTTCTTCTTTATTACCTTCATTAGATATATACAATTTTCCATCAGGGCTGAACGTCAAACCTTCTGGCTGTTTAAAAACATCGTCGTCAAGTTTATAAAGAGAAAGCATCTTTCCTGCAGGGCTCATAATAAGAAGCTTAGGTTTTGTTCCTTCGAGGATGTAAATATTACCGTTAAGCGGATGAATATCCATATCAGAAGGACTTATAGCGTTTTTAGCCTTACCCTTACCGGTGTCTTCAAAAATCTCATGTTTCAGATCGATTTTGTAAACCGGAACTCCGGGCATCGCTTTAGTTTTTAAATCAAACGCATAAATTCCTTTATAATCCTCACTGGCGGGATCATCGGCTTTTACAGCAATCAGTAATCTGTTATTTTTTTTATCGAACGCCAGGCTTTCGCTATCCTGTTTATTGGTCAGCAAAGTTTTATACATCTTCACACTTCTGTTTTTACCGGAATAGTTCTCAATTCCGAATAAAACTCCGTCAGCGCGTAATACATAGATTGTCGTTCCTACAACGGCAATTCCTTCGTAATCTCCATTAGGGCCAAAGGGTATTTCCTGATCAATCTTGTTTTTTCTGATATTGAATATAAATACTTTGCCCAGTTCATCCTGAACACATGCAAAATGATCTGCATCTACCCAGGAAATTCCCGATACCTCCTTCAAACTCTCCGGAAGCAGCCACGATATCATTACATTCGCATCGGACTTTTTATCTGTGTTCAGGATATCGAGTTTCTCATCTTTATCTGATTTTTTACCAGACTTATCTTTTGTATCCATAGTTGTAAACCGGACCAGTGCGGCAATAACCAGGGGAATAACAATTATAGCAATAATCTTAATTGGTGTCTTGTCTACCATTCAATCTTCAATTTTATCAGCAGCCAAGCAATTCAGCTGCAATTAATATTTCTTCAACTGATATTACTACCTGACCCTGCTCCAGATTTGAGTTTTACCAATGAGGCTGATTCCCATATAAGCCCGGATCTCAAGCTTTCCACCTGAGCCGATTGACAATTTGCCGCTATATTTCTTCCCCGTCCGCGGGTCATAAACCGTCCCTCCATCCCAGATCCCGTCGCCTTTATAACTAAAATCGCTAAGAGCTTCCAGCCCTATAATAGGCTGAGATCTAAGAGCTTCCGATGGATTGTTTTGATCTGTTTTAGGCTTTCCCGCTTCATTGGCTTCTTCTTTTAACCAGGTGATCTTCCCATTATAATTTTCACCAGATTTAGATATCTGAACGCGCGCACTTCCGTGTTCGCTTTGCCACATTCCAAGTACAGCATCGCCATTCTGTGCAATACAGGGTAAAGTAAAAAGAAACGGAGCCAAAAAGGCTATCATCATTTTGAATTTCATAACAGATGTATTTAGATAGATAATTGACCCGACCAACTTGGTTGATAGCGAGCCATTCAGCATTTCCGCCTGTTATGCAAAAACAATGCCGGGGAGCTAATTGTTTCTATAGTTTGATAAATGGTTGTCCTGCGACAGTTACTGCTTTGCAGGAAATGGCGGCAGGGTCATCCAATGTGTGAAGTCATCGAGCGATACTTTGTCGTTAGCAACTACAAACTTGTGATATTTTTCACTGTAATAGCCAAAATATATCTGGCCTCCATCAAACAAAAGCACGTCTTTTGCTTGCTCTGGCAATTCATCCTTTACTAATTTCCAAACCATAAGTAAAGATATAAACTATTATCGAAAGTGGTTTTAGCCATAGCAGATTTAACCCTTCGTTTTTATTCCAAACATAAAGTTCATTCAAATCCAAGTGAATAGAACACTCCTTTTCTTTTTGGAATTCTCATAATTAAACATTAATTTTCTTTTAACTAAACTTAAACACAAAGGTATGAACACAAAAACATTGATTAGCGGGATTGTCGGCGGAATTGTAATTTTCCTGGCAGGCTATCTTATTTACGGCATGATAATGATGAATTATTTCATGTCAAACATGGTTTCCTACACCGGGCTCATGAAGGAGCCTATGGAAATATGGGCCATGGCGGTTGGGAATATTGTTTTGGGGATTTTATTAGCATACATACTACACATGGGTGGTATTGTAACGGCCAGCCGTGGAGCGGGCATAGGAGCTATTGTATTTTTTATGATAGGCCTGAGCATTAACCTGATCATGTATGCTCAAATGAATTTGAGCCCACTTCAGGTAAGTTTTGTCGACTCTGTTTGCATGGCGATAATGGGGGCTTTAGCCGGATCAGTTATCGGCTGGATGCTTGGAAGAGGGGGGAAAAGTTGAAAGTGGAAAGTTGAGAGTCGAATATTGAAAGTGGAAAACTGGAAACTGAATTCTCTGAGATAAATTCAGTTATTGTGAAAAGAGGGCTATTTATAGCTCTCTTTTTTATATTCTCGGTATCGGATTTATGATTTTCAGCAGATGAAAATGAAGTCACTTCAACCGGTATTATAAACATAAATTACCTTTCACCTGTAATCACCGGAGTAGCTTCTTCAGGATCACCCCAGCTAAAAGGAGCAACAGGGACCTTTGCGTTTTTCGCTTTAACAAACTTTAATCCGACCGGCACATCTGCATCCGGCTCACCGAAAGAGAAAGGAGCACTTGGCACCATCAGGTGTCTCATTTCACTAATATTATTTACCTCCTCCGGTGATCCCCACACAAATGGAGCTACCGGTACCAGAGCACTTTTCGCTTTCCTTCTTCCTATCCCATCAGGTGCTGCAGTTTCAGGATCACCCCATACGAATGGTGCTACCGGTACAACAGAAGCGTTTCCATTGTTTTTGATTTTATCATCAGCCTTGCTATTTAATGCTAAGGCGATTAGAACGATTGTTGAAAGTGTGTATATAGTTTTCATGACTGTTGGTTTTTAATGTTTTTGTTTGTTTTGTTGATCAAATGTACCCCAGTATTCAATGCTGGCCTATTCCTAATTGGCAGGAACAGGTAAGTACTCGGTGAATGCGGTAAAAAAGTCGGTGGATTAGGGACAGGGTTTAAGGTGCCAGGTATCAGCTGTTTTTACCGATATAATTTGTGCTGTTATTGCTATTAATATCCTTGTGTCTTGCTCGTTTCGTGATACTTGCTACTTGATACCTGATACTTGATACTTATTTTTACTAGTTTTGGACAAATCATTTCTTTATGTCACTCGAAACTGAAAAGCAACAAGATATACACAGGTCGTCTAAGAAAGATATGTATGAAGCTCCGGACTATTATCTCATCGATGAACTACTTAGCGATGAACACAAACTCGTTCGCGACAGTGTAAGAAACTGGGTTAAGAAGGAAGTCAGCCCGATAATAGAAGATTTTGCACAAAAAGCGCAGTTCCCTAAACAATTGATACCGGGCCTTGCTGATATTGGTGCCTTTGGTCCTACTATCCCGGTGGAATATGGTGGTGCCGGACTGGATTATATATCGTACGGTTTAATTATGCAGGAGATTGAGCGCGGCGATTCAGGAATACGCTCAACGGCTTCAGTACAGGGATCTCTCGTTATGTATCCTATATATGCCTACGGATCCGAAGAGCAAAAAAAGAAATACCTCCCAAAGCTCGCTTCTGGAGAATTTATAGGATGTTTCGGTCTTACGGAGCCCGATCATGGCTCTGATCCGGGCAGCATGATCACCAATATTAAAGATAAAGGCGACCATTACTTACTTAACGGCGCTAAAATGTGGATCTCCAATTCACCATTTGCTGATATCGCAATAGTATGGGCAAAAAACGAGGAGGGGGTTATAAAAGGCCTGATCGTTGAAAAAGGCATGGAAGGGTTTTCTGCTCCTGAAATCCATGGAAAATGGAGCCTGAGGGCATCAGCCAGTGGTGAGCTCGTATTTGACAATGTGAAGATACCGAAGGAAAACCTCTTGCCTAACGCTTCCGGTCTGAAGGGGCCACTTGGCTGTCTTAACCAGGCCCGTTACGGAATTGCATGGGGTGCTCTCGGAGCCGCCATGGACTGTTACGATACTGCATTACGCTACTCCAAAGAACGCAAACAGTTTGGCCGCCCGATTGGAGGATTCCAGTTGCAACAAAAGAAATTAGCCGAGATGATCACAGAAATCACAAAAGGACAACTGCTGGTTTGGCGACTTGGAGTGTTACGAAATGAGAACCGCGCTACTCCTGCCCAGATCTCAATGGCGAAACGTAATAGCGTAGAAACTGCTATGAACGTCGCTCGTGAAGCTCGCCAAATCCTTGGCGGGATGGGCATCACGGGAGAATACCCGGTAATGCGCCACATGATGAATTTAGAGTCTGTGGTTACGTATGAAGGAACTCATGATATCCACCTGTTGATTACTGGGATGGATGTTACGGGGATAAATGCGTTTGAATAGAACGAGGAACAAAGAGCAAAGAACGAAGATACTGAACGCATTTTACAGCAAAGTGCAAAAAGCAAGGATGCTGGACTCTAATCAGAGCAAGGAACAAAGAGCAAGGAACGAGGATGCTGAACGCTTATCAGAACATAGAACAGAATTTAGGACCAGGGAAGTCTCTAATTACAAACACCTGTCTTTGCTCCTTGCTCCTTGTTCTTTGCCCTTAACTATTTCTTGTTTTCCTTCAAATACGCAGATATAGCAGCATTGTACACCCTGCGTCCCGGATCGAGGGTGGCTTTAAAGGCTGCTTTCTTTACTGGGTCACTGATGATTGAACGGGCGTAGGCAATAGCATCAGCAAACAAGCTTTGCTCTGTTTTCTGGTTATCACTAAACTCTACGTTACTCATATCGGGGTACTTACATAAAAAGGTCTTATTTCCGTAAGTTTTAAGCACCATTTGCTGGTTAAATTGACCGCTGGTGCCTTCCATTATCTTGTTATCCTTATAACGTGCCATGATTGACAGTTTGATACCTTAGGTATAGTTAAGTACCATCTGAGAAAGCTCTAAAGAAGCTCCATCCTACGTTTATCCTACGTTTATCCTACGTTCGACAAGCGCTTAGCATGTCGGGCATTTTGTTAAAAAGTTGTTTAGTTCCGGAGTTCTGTCCGTGAGAGTCTACTATTACTAATATAAGAAAAAGTAAGGAAAATTCCAAAGTATTAATTAAGAAATGTCTTGTCTGAGGTCGGCGATCTGAGGTCGGAGGTCTGAAATGGGAGGTAAATACAACAAACACGAATTATGGCGATGTTATTTGGCCCACATTCGACAACCTTCGGGTCGGGAAGAATTTAATATCAATGTCTACAAGAATGCGACACTTTAGTCGTCGATAAAATACGGGTTAAAGGGCACGAACCCATATGATACAATTACTCAAGAACCTCGTGATTATTTGAAACGCATATTCATACCTCATACCTCAGACTTCCGACTTCAGACTTCAGAACTCCGAATACTCCGACCTCACAATATCCCTCAAATTATACCCCGACGCCATAACCTGTCCGTAAGCACCCGCAGTTCTGAGCACCATAATGTCGCCACGTTTTGAAACCGGCAATTCAACTTCCTTTCCCAGCCAGTCTGTGCTTTCGCAGATCGGGCCTACAACATCATATTTCAGCTTGTCATCGCCTTTGTCGGCCGACAAATTCTCTATTTTATGATACGCCTGGTAAAGGGCAGGGCGCATTAGTTCAGTCATGCCCGCATCGAGGATAATGAAGTTCTTTTTTATACCGTTCTTGACGTACAGGATCCGGCTGACCAGATTTCCGCATTGCGCAACAAGTGCCCTTCCAAGTTCAAAGTGCACCTCCTGCCCTGGCTTTCTTTCTAAAAATTTGTCGAACACCTCGAAATAACTCTCGAAATCGTTAACCGCAGCCTCGTCAGGCTTCTGGTAATCTACTCCCAATCCGCCGCCTACATTCAGGATCTTCAGTTGAAAGCCATGATCCTCAAACCATTTACTTAGTTCATTTGCCTTAACACACAGGCTGCGGAAGATTTCCAGATTGGTAATCTGTGATCCAATATGAAAATGTATCCCTATCAGAGTAAGATTTTCCGACTTCTTCAGCTGCTCTATACAAGCTTTCAGCTCCCACTGGTTTACACCGAATTTATTCTCTTCAAGTCCGGTAGTGATATAATGGTGCGTGTGGGCATCTACATTCGGATTTATCCGGATGGCAACGCGGGCAACTTTTCCGAGTTTTGCAGCCAGCGTATTAATAACCCCCAGCTCCTGCACCGACTCCACGTTAAAGCAGTAAATGTCGTTATCTAATGCCGTATTTATCTCTTTGTCAGATTTTCCGACCCCAGCAAAAACTACCTTTTCAGGATCGAATCCAATCTTGATTGCCTTTTTTACTTCATTTCCGCTTACACAATCAGCACCAAAGCCTGTCGTCCGTACAGCTTTCAAAACCTTTTCATCAAAATTCGCTTTAAAAGCATAATGAACATGAAAGCCATACTTATCTGCAGCAGATTTACATGTTTTTAGTGTTTTATCGAGTAAAGCCAGATCATAGTAGTAAAATGGTGTTTCAAGTCGTTCGAAACGATCTAGTGTAGTGGAGTTAAACATATAGTTAATTCTATCCGCCTTGGGCGGATGGTTATTCAAATAAACGGTTATGCAACGAACGCAGGGCCTCAACCTTGTACTTATCGTCAAGCAACATTGATATATTATAACTGCTCCCCCCGTAAGATATCATCCTTATCGGGATGTGTTTTAACGCTTCGAACACACGCGATGCATAGCCGTGTTTATCAGCAGCGAAATCTCCCACAACACAGACTATTGTTTGGTTATTATCTACCTCAACGGTCCCGAAATTATTAAGCTCTTCTATAATCTCGTCAAGATTACGTGTGTCATCGATAGTAACCGATACTGCAACTTCAGAAGTCGTGATCATATCGATCGGCGTTTTATACCGCTCAAAGATCTCAAAGACTCGCCGTAGGAAACCGTAGGCCAATAACATCCGGCTCGACTGTATTTTTATCGCTGTGATACCATCTTTGGCAGCAATAGATTTTATTTTACCTCGCTCGCTTTCATTGGTTATGAGCGTACCGCCAGCTTCAGGCTCCATGGTATTGAGCAGGCGAACAGGCACCTTATATTTTTGAGCCGGGAATACACTTTGAGGATGCAGAATCTTTGCTCCGAAATAGGCAAGCTCTGCTGCTTCATCAAAGGAAAGCTGTGCGATGGGTTTGGTGCCTTTTACAATACGCGGATCATTATTATGCATACCGTCAATATCAGTCCAGATCTGCACCTCCTCGGCGCGGATTGCTGCGCCAATCAGAGAAGCTGTATAATCACTTCCGCCGCGGCGCAGATTGTCAACTTCACCGAAAGCATTTCGGCAGATATAGCCCTGGGTGATATACAAAGTTTCTGATGGATCCTCCTCAAGAAGCGGCTGCAGATGTTCTGTGATATATTCAATGATAGGCTCATTATCCTCATCGATCTTCATAAAATCCAAAGCAGGCAGTAATCTCGACCTTATTCCTATTTCCGTAAGATAAATGTGGTATAGTGTAGTCGATATAAGCTCGCCCTGTGCAAGGATGATCTTTTCTTCAATAGGAGTAAAATGCTCGTTGGCAAAGGAAGCAATCAGATTAAAATGATAATCAATTAAATCCTTACCATTCTCCAAACCTTGTTCAGTATCGAAAAGCTCTTTAATGAATAACTCATATTTGTCCTTTAGAGCTTTAGTGAGATCAGAAGCCTTGTTTTTATCTCCTGAAAGATATGACTGAGCGATCTCTAAAAGACTGTTTGTAGTTCCGGAAACAGCAGAAAGAACGACAATCTGCCTGTTTTGCGGTTGGATAATGTCTAATAACTTTTTAATGCGGTCGGGACTGCCGACTGACGTTCCTCCGAACTTTAATACCTTCATTTAATTGTTGAATTTTAGAATGCAGCAAATGATTTTTATACTTGTGCATCGAGCAGCTAAAAATAGAAAAAAGGCGCTAAATTTCCACGAATAGTGTAATTTAATTAGCAACAAATAGTCTGGTTTGGGGTTGTTTATCATTATACAAAAAATAAATTTCCATGGAAAACTTAGAACCATCCGTTTCAAGTAAGATAAATCAATGGCTCGGGGGCAACTATGACGCCGAGACTAAAGCAAGCATTCAGAATCTTCTGGATGCAAAGTCTTCAACAGAACTTACCGATTCCTTTTACCGGGACCTTGAATTCGGCACCGGCGGCCTGCGGGGAACTATGGGCCCCGGTACAAACAGAATTAACAAATACACTATCGGCTCAGCCACGCAGGGCTTATGTAATTATCTGATTAAAAAATATCCCGGAGAGAAAATCAAAGTCGCTGTTGCGCATGATAGCAGGAACAAATCGGATTATTTCGCCAATATCACAGCAGAAGTTTTTTCTGCCAATGGAATCCACGTTTACTTTTTCAAAGAACTTCGTCCTACGCCTGAGCTTTCATTCGCCATCAGGCATCTAGGATGTAAGAGCGGTGTGATGATTACGGCATCACACAACCCGAAAGAATATAACGGGTACAAGGCTTATGGAGCTGACGGCGGACAATTCACCGCACCAGATGACCGCATGGTAATGGACGAGGTAGCCGCTGTGGGCAGCATTGATAATGTCAAATTTGACAGGAACGAGGCAAACATTGAGCTTCTCGGGGAAGAGATCGATCAGTTATATCTGGACAAGATCACAGCGCTTTCGGTCTCCCGCGGGGCGATAGAAAGGCAAAAAGATCTGAAGATCGTGTTTTCACCAATACACGGAACGGGAATTACATTGGTGCCAAAAGCGTTGAAAAGCTTCGGCTTTACCAACCTTACTATTGTGGAAGAACAGGCCACTCCCGACGGCAATTTCCCTACAGTTATTTATCCGAACCCGGAAGAAAAAGAAGCTCTTACATTAGCCCTGGCCAAAGCAGCTGAAATTGACGCTGATCTGGTTCTTGCCACTGATCCGGATGCCGACCGGGTTGGGATTGCCGTTAAGAATACCGAAGGCGAATTTGTTCTCCTTAACGGGAATCAGACCGGAAGTCTTCTTATAAATTATATGTTAACAGTTTGGGAAGAAAAAGGGAAACTAAGCGGGAACGAATACATCGTATCCACTATAGTTACTACACCCCTAATTATAGAAATAGCCAAATCAAAGAATGTAGACTTTTACGAAACCCTCACCGGCTTTAAGTGGATCGGAGCGATAATGACTGAGTTGGATGGAAAGAAAACATTTATAGCCGGCGGAGAAGAAAGCTATGGCTATCTGGTGGGAGAACTTGTAAGAGATAAAGATGCCGTTATTTCCTGCGCGTTCATTGCTGAAATGACCGCATATTATAAAGATAAAGGCAGCAGTTTGTATGAAGCGATGCTTGATATGTACCAGAAGTATGGTTTCTACAAAGAAAAACTCGTGTCCTTAACCATGAAAGGCAAATCCGGCGCCGAAGAGATTAAAGCGATGATGGAAAGATTCAGAACAAATACTCCAGCATCACTCGGAGGCTCTAAAGTTGCAACTTTGAAGGATTACGAGCTTGGCAAAGAAACTGACGTAGTTTCCGGAAACTCAAAGAAGTTGGATTATCCAAAATCGGACGTTCTGCAATTCATCACGGAAGATGGTTGTATCATTTCGGCCCGGCCTTCAGGCACGGAGCCAAAAATCAAATTTTATTGCAGTGTAAAAACAAGTCTGGCCAATAAAAGTGAATTCGCGTCAAAAAGTAAGGAACAGGATGAAAAAATAGATAAAATTATGGCAGATCTGACCAGCTGATCAGGAATTATTGCCTTTTAAGGGAGTATATTTGCCGAACAAATCTAATAGCAGACTGGCTAACTTCGCCGGACTTCATTTCTTTTAACGACAAGTATACTCCATGAAAAATCTATTATTATTTGCTGCGATATTCTGTTTATTCCAGGCCTGTACCACTGCGTCTGATAATAAACTTCCTATCCTGGGGAACCGTGAACCTGTGGAAAGAACCGTGGACGGTAAGACTATTATAGACACCGTTTATCAGACCATCCCTCCTTTCAGTTATCTGAATCAGGACAGTGTATTTGTAAGCGATAAAGATTTTGACAATAAGATCTATATTGCTGATTTCTTCTTTACGTCATGCAATACAATCTGCCCTGTTATGCACCGGAATATGCTGAAGGTTTATGAAAAGTACAAAGTCAATCCAAATGTTAAGATTTTATCTCACTCAATCGATATTAAATACGATGTCCCTTCACGACTCAAAAGCTATGCGTCTAAACTTGGCGTAAGCAGCGATAAATGGGCATTTGTTCATGGCTCACGTGATTCAATTTTCAACATCGCCGCCAAAAGCTATCTTGTAGCTGCCTACGAAGATAAAGCAGATCCGCAGGGACTTGTCCATCAGGGTTGGTTCGTGCTGGTCGATACAAAAAAACAGCTCCGAGGAGCTTACGATGGTACAAACGAAGAACAGGTCAAGCAATTGATGCTCGATATGGATAAACTTCTTGAGGAAGAAAAATTGAATGCGAAATAAACTTCTTTACACACTTTTCTTAGTATTTGCCTCTTTCCTGATCTTTGAATCCTGCAGCAGTGAAATGGATCTAAACTATCAGCGATATTTTGTAAACGGCAAAGGCCTTTACGAAAAGAATTGCCAGAATTGTCACGGCACAGAAGGAGAAGGTCTGGGCAATTTATATCCTCCCCTTACCGACACGTTGTATCTCACGAAAAACAGATCTTCACTAGCCTGTATCATAAAGAATGGCCTTACGGGGAATATAACTGTCCATAATATGAACTATGAAACTGATATGCCCGGAAATCCCGCTCTGGCGGATATTGATGTAGCTCAGATCATAGTTTATATAAGCAATTCATTTGGGAATAATCAGGGGTTTTATGATCAAAAGCAAGTAGCCTCCGACCTCAAAGGGTGTAATTAAACTTATATTCCACACATGCGACCGCCTTCGGGGTCGGGAAAAGGAATCAGAATGATCATCTATAAACATGCGACCCCTTCAGGGTCAGGCACTTGGTATTCATGGATTAACCACTTCTGATTGACACTTTCGTTTC
>JAZKHM010000181.1:0-1401 GCA_040385405.1 Bacteroidota bacterium
TAATAATGCTGTTGTTTTCTTATTCAAGTACTTTTTTCCGGTATGTTAAGATATTTCGAGTGAAAAGCGAGAAGCGAAAAGCAGAAAGCGTTCAAACGCTTTAGACTTTCGGCTTTAAGCCTTCAGCTCCAAAATCTTTAGGTGCCTATATCGGCGGTGTCCACCTCTTCCCATTCCGAACAGAGAAGTTAAGCCCGCCAGAGCCAATGGTACTGCCGTAACAGGTGGGAGAGTAGGTCGGTGCCCAATTTTAAACAAAGCCCCTTTCGTAAGATTGGGGCTTTTTTGTTTCTGGCTTTCGCCAGAATGACAAGGGCTTTCGCCAGAATGACACGGCGTTTGCCAGATCCGATATCGGGTAACAATCCTGCCTTTCGGGCACAATACCTGTGCACCTTGCTTATCCCCCTCTGGAGGGGGCAGGGGGAGGTATTGGATAATTTCCTCCCCCTCCCTCCGCTAAGGGCTTTCGCTCCCCCCTCCAAAGGGGGACAAAATCCTGCTTCATTGTTTATTATTCTTTCAAAACCACATCCGGATAGGCTATCGGATGACTATAGGATAGACAACAAAAAGACCGCCTAATTTATTGCTCGCAAAGACGCAGGAAACCGCATGTCATCCTGACGAATTCAGGATCAGGAAAACGGGATCCCAGCGGCAGCTTTGCCGCAATGCAAATAGGATCTGAACACTTATTTTCTTGCGGCAAAAATAGCGCCCGCCCGGCTGAAGCCATTCGGACGGGGTGAGCCCGGCTGTCGGGACCGATAGTAGACGGAACCTGCTTTTCAAAAAAACTGAATATTCTTATTGACTGTATATAACTCCCCTAAGTATTAGACAGGTCCTTATAAAACCAGTCTCAAACCTGATTTTTTCTTCTAATGCCTATCATTACTATTCATGCATATTAATATTGTAATTTTTCTGCCATGTGTGTGATCTATCTCATTTTCTCTACGATTATATTTATTTATACTTACACTGATTATCGATTTTAAACCAGCTTATATCTATTTAAAAGATGTTTTGAATTCAATATTAAGAGCCTGATTCATGCATTTTACGTATATTTGAATAATTTAGAAATACATATGAATATCAATATAGGATCACGCAGAGAAGTATTAGTGCACATCGAAAAGTATATGCTTGAAAAGATGGACGAATACCTCAAGCCTATCGAAACAAACTGGCAGCCTTCCGACTTCCTGCCTGATTCAACGCGCGATACATTTTATTCAGAAATTAAAGACTTGAAAGAAAATGCAAAAGCACTTTCTTATGATCTGGTAGCGGTTTTAATCGGTGATACGATTACCGAAGAAGCACTCCCAACTTACGAATCCTGGTTGACTATGGTTGACGGTATTTCGAAAGATGAACAAAATGGCTGGA
>JAZKHM010000182.1:0-5486 GCA_040385405.1 Bacteroidota bacterium
TACGACGTTTTTGACGCACAGTTTAGCAACAACTTCGACCTGGAACAGGTGAACAACCAGGTTGGAGCTATTTTCAATTACAGGAAAGGCAAAACGGTAGTCAATTTTGGGAACCGGACCAATTTTGTAGATTTCGACCAAACAGACCTTGACCGCGATATTAAATACGAGCGGACTTTTACAAACTGGCAGCCTCAGGCTAGTTATCAATATAATTTCTCAGCGCAAAAATCTTTTAGTTTGCGATATAATGGCTACACAACCCAGCCATCATTAACCCAGATTCAACCGATCCGGGTGAATACTGATCCTTTGAATATAACATTAGGCAACACAGATCTGGAGCCTTCATTCAGGAATCAGATGAGCATCAATTATAATACTTACAAGGTTTTATCTGACAGGTCATTTTACGGTTACCTCTCCTACAATTTTACCAATAATGCTATAGTAAATAATACGTTTACAGATGCCGCGGGGAAGAGTACTTTCCAGTCTATTAACCTGGGGGAAGTCACACCCCATAGCATTTATTTCTGGGGAGGCTACGGACAAAAAATTCCAAATACAGATTTCAGGGTTAGAATAGGTGCTGATCTTAATTCAAATGTTTTTTACAGTATGATTAACAATGAGCTCAATAAAACCACATCTAAAAACTATGGAGGCTCAATCAATTTTTCTAAATATGTTCTCAAAAAATACAGCTTCAACCTCTCGTTCAACCCAGCATATAACACAAGCGAAGCCAGTCTCCAACGGCAGATTAATAATAATGGATGGATCTATAATGTGCGGTTCAATGCCAATGTGACCCTACCCCACAAAATAGTCATCGGAGTGGACGGCACCTATCTCTATCAGCAAAAAACACAATCGTTTGCAGAAGATTTTGATCGTATGCTGGTTAGTACTACCCTGACAAAAAGTTTCTTCAAAGCCGAAAATCTGAAATTTCAGCTTTCAGGAAACGACCTGTTCAACCAGAATGTAGGGTTCAGCAGAAGAGCAAATAACAATATGATTACTCAAAACAGTTATACCACTATCAGACGCTACGCTATGTTCTCTGTGATTTATGATCTAAGTAAAATGGGCGGACCTCAAGCAAAACAATAAAATGAAATCAGGCTTAAATTTAATTTTCCTCTCCATCCTGCTGCTCTCAGCTGAGACGTTATTCGGCCAGCATGCCCGCTTTACTACCGAGGGTTCAATAGAATTTGAGAAGAGTGTTAATATGCACGCTCAGATCAAAAAGATGATCAACAAGAATAATGAGACCTTTTACCTTCCTGCATTTGAACAATACAAAAAATCACAGCCCCAGTTCAAAACAATGAAAAGCACTCTTTCGTTTTCGAAGGATAAAACATTGTATTCCCCCATTGCAGGCGAACCTGCACCAAGAACGTTTTTTAGCGAATTACCAGCAGCCAACCAGCATAGCATCATATATACAGACCTGAGCATAAGCAAAAGCACTGCTCAAAAAAACGTTTATGAGGAACTATTTCTGGTTACAGACAGCACACGCAAGATCAACTGGAAGTTAACATCCGAAACTCGCGACATAGCTGGCTACAACTGTCGCCGGGCAAATGCATTGATCATGGACTCCATATACGTCGTGGCATTTTATACCGATGAGATTCCCGTATCGGGCGGACCTGAATCCTTCACCGGCTTGCCCGGGATGATCCTTGGAGTAGCCCTTCCGCACGAAAACATAACCTGGTTTGCAAAGATCGTGAATGACAAAGCACTCCCCGCCGGGACCATCGCGCCACCGAAAAAAGGAAAGGTAACAACAACTGACGGACTGGTAAGTACGCTCAAAAATGCGCTTAAGAATTGGGGGGAATATGCGCAGACGCAGCTTAAAGCTTACCTACTTTAAAAGAGTGGAGAGTGGAAAATGGGAAACGTACCTAATTACTTAAGCTAATAAGAACCGGTGCTGGTCGGAAATTGTCCACTCCACTCTCCACTCTCCACTCTCACCTAATTTGCCCGTCCCCCCTCACAATCCATTTCTCCGTAACCAGTTTTTCTAAAGCAAACGGCCCCCGTGCGTGAAGTTTTTGAGTGGAGATGCCGATCTCGGCGCCCAGGCCGAACACCCCGCCGTCGGTAAATCGGGTAGAAGCATTTGTAAAAACGGCCGCTGCATCAACTTCATTAAGAAATCGTTCGCAAAGTTCTTTATTTTCAGAAATTATGGCTTCAGAATGTTTGGAAGAATAGTTCCTGATATGTTTTAGTGCTTCATCAGCATTTTCTACTGTTTTAACCGAGCACTTGAAGTCCAGGAACTCACGTCCATAATCTTCTTCAACTGCGCGATTTAAGTATGGATACTTCAAACCACTAAGTATTTGGTGGCTAAACTCATCAGCAAAAATCTCCACATCATATTCGAGAAGCTTTGGGGCAAGCAAATCCAGCAGTTCTTTAGTTACCTTCTTGTCGACAATCACCGTATCCAGTGAATTACATACCGAAGGCCTGCTGACTTTTGCATTAGTCACAATCTCTGCAGCCTTAGCAAGGTTGGCCGTGCTTTCCACATAGGTATGACAAACACCAGCACCGGTTTCTATGACCGGGACTGAGGCATGCTCACGCACGTAATCTATCAGTTGCTGCGATCCGCGCGGAATTAATATATCTACGTATCTGGATGCAGTCAGCAATTCAGGCATAAACTTTCTGTCGGCCGGCAGCAGCTGCACTATATTAACGTCCACTGCAAATCCGGCAAGAACTTTCCTTATCAGCGACACCAAAGCCGTGTTGGTAAAGAACGCATCCGTACCACCTCTCAGCACACATACATTCCCTGAACGAATACATAAGGCAGCCACATCAACCGTCACATTAGGCCGTGACTCATAGATTATTCCTACAACGCCCAATGGGACAGTTATTTTTTTTACCGACAGGCCATTAGCCAGCGTGCTTTCATATTGTAAATGGTCGGCTGGATCGGGTAAAGAGCTGATCTCCTCCACGCTTTTCGCAAGGTCATTAATCCGGGATTCAGAAAGTAAAAGCCTGTCCTTTTTCGGATCAGAATCCGGAATCTTCTCCAAATCTTTAATATTCTCTGAAACGATAAAGCTTACATTGTCTCTTAGCTTGCCCGCCAGGGTTTTTAAGATCTGCACCTTTTGCACATCGCTGAGAGAGCGTGCTGCTGTTGTGGCGAGAGAGGCGTTTTCGAGAAGGGGTTTAATGCTTTCCATTTCCTGGTTAAATGTTTTAGTGATTAAAGGAGATGCAAATTACGAATTATGAATCACCTTCTAATACGTTTATCGGCGATGTGTCCGCTTGCCGCTCCCCTGCCAAGGGGAGCGGCATACGTACCCCGCAGCGCCTCCCCACTAAAGCAGCACAATATTATCCGCATGCGCCACTTCAAGGTTCTTAACCCTAAAATCCCCTCCCAAAGTCGATGAAGCAACTTTCGCTTTTGCGACTGCAATCGTATTATTCTCCTCATCCAGAATCTCAATGATCTCGCCATTTTCGAAACTGCTGAGAATCTTTTTAATACCAACTGCGAGCAAACTGTGACGTTTTAATAAGGCTTTGCATGCACCTGCATCAATCTGGATCCGGCCGCTGACCAGGCTACCGCTGGCAAGCCATTTTTTGCGAGCCGGAAGATTGATTTTTTGAGCGTGGCATAAAGTGCCTGTTTTCCCCTCAAGAGCTTTTAAAATTCCGTCTTCCGTTCTGACTCCAAAAATAACCACACCAATACCCATCAGGTTAGCAAGGCGGGCAAAATTGAGTTTGGATGTCATGCCGCCCAGGCCAACAGACGATTTTTCCTTATTGGCCAGAAGGAGAACTTTCTTGTCGGATGTGTCCAGTTCAGGAATAACATTCCCTTCCCCATCAAGAACTCCCGGCACCGAAGTACTGAACAAAACCTGCTCAGCTCCAAAACCGGCAGCGATGAGTGTCGCCAGCTCGTCGTTATCAGAAAACTTAAGTTCCAGGTTGCTCACCACATCGTTCTCATTGGCGATCGGTATAATGTTACTGGCCCACAGTTTTTCGTAGGTCATTTTAAGCTGCAGAAACTGATCACGGTTCGAAAAATGATGCCTCTCACATAAACTTTGAGCAATAGATATCCCGTAAGGAGAAAAATACCTCGAGTAAGTGTTCATTAAAAGCGGGTTCCCTATCGATGCAGCAGCTTTCTTTTCATTTAAAGTCCCGTTGTAATTTTTCAGGAATTTCTTTCCCGCTCCAACAGCACCTGAAGAAACTATTACCAGATTGTACTTATGATGAATAACATTAACCTGCCGTGCGATCTCTGCAATTACAACTTCATCCAGTTCACCTTTGTTTGTGGTAATGGACGCGGTACCGAATTTTAGTACGAGGATGGGTTTGGTCAAAGTCTGCTCAGGTTTTTATTGGGGCTAATTTATGAAATTGAGGGGGATTTTTCTATGGGATGATTATTGTTGTTAGTTGTTCGTTGTTAGGCTAACGTACCTTACGTACCCAGCGTTTAGTCCACCCAGCTCTAACAACGAACAACTAACAACGAACAAACCAGCTCCAACAACTAAAAACTAACAACGAACAAACCAGCTCAACAACTAAAAACCATCTCTAACAAGTAACAGCCAAAAATAATTACCTTTGTACCCCATGAACCTCCAATCCTACATCGAATCCGGTATCCTCGAACTTTATGTCCTGGATCAGCTCGGCTCTGACGAGCGGGAGGAAGTAGAACGTATGCTTTCTGTATTTCCGGAAATAAGGGCTGAATACGAAAAGATTCAAGTGGCACTGGAAATGTATGCTGCATCGCGTGCTATACAACCCTCCCCGCTTGTAAAGGAAAAGGTAAAGGAGAGTATTTCAAACCTCGAAAAAGAGGAGGACATGGACCTCCAAAATCTGCCTTTTATCACAAAACACTCTGATCACACAAAATGGCTGAATCTGGTAAAAGATTTGATCCCCGAGAAAATTGAAAAAGACGGGATTTTCACCAGCATCTTACAGCAATCTGATAAAATTGTTCAGCTTCTTGTAGTTACATCAGCCGACATAGCTGATGAAGTTCACGATGAATCCCATGAAAGCTTTCTAATCCTGAAAGGCAGTTGTAAGTGCACTTTAGGGAATGAGGTACGTATAATGGAACCGGGCGATTATATGGCGATCCCGCTGTATGAACATCATGAGGTTGAAATTTTATCGGAACAGGTGGTGGCGATATTGCAGCATGTAGCGGTATAGGAACCAGGAACCAAGACTCGTGGCGGAGAGGGTGACGTATCTTACGAAAGGTACCGCAGACGCGTCAAACAATTCGCTGAGTTCGCAGAGAATTGAATTACAATTGTTTGTTTAGAGTCAATTAATGTTCAGATCTCTGCGACCTTTGCGCTAACCTTTGCGGACTCTGCGTTAAAAAATAGGCGCCCAGCCGACAAACTCAA
>JAZKHM010000182.1:5586-8535 GCA_040385405.1 Bacteroidota bacterium
CGCTAACCTTTGCGGACTCTGCGTTAAAAAATAGGCGCCCAGCCGACAAACTCAACATAAATACCATTGCTCGTTGAAATTAATATCTTTGGTGAATGAACCGGATTAATATTAAAAAACTAGCTGAGGCGCTGAACATCTCAAAATCTACCGTTTCAAGAGCCTTCCGGGACAAAGACGATATTAACAAGGAAACCAAAGAAAAGATCCTTGCCCTTGCCAAAGAACTGAACTTTCAGCCAAATCACTATGCAAGCAATCTGAGGGATCAGCGGAGCAAGACTATTGCCGTGATAATCCCCGAACTTGCCAATAACTATTTTTCCCAGGTGATCCACGCCATCGAAAAATATGCTCGTAGCAAAAATTACCAGATCCTTATATACGTTACCGACGATGATTACAACAAAGAGGTATCCTTTATCAAGAACCTTTACAATGGCCGGGTAGAAGGAATCATCATGTCAGTGTCGGGAGAGGCAGAAGACCATAAATACCTGTTGGAAAACAGCCAGATACCGCTGGTATTCTTTGACCGTGTTTACGAAGATATTCCAACACCGCGGGTAATTACCAACGATTATGAAAGCAGCTTTGCAGCCACAGAACATCTGATCAAACAGGGATGTAAGCGGATTGCTTATCTGGTGATAAACAAAAACCTTTCGATTGGAAAAACACGTCTTCACGGCTATGCAGAGGCCTTAAAGAAACACCGCATCGAGTACAACGACGATCTGGTCATCGATTGCTCGAACAGCTACAAGAAAAACAGCGTCATTTTAAAGGATGCGTTCACCCGGCTTAAACCCGACGGAGTATTCAGTTCTGTTGAAAGGCTGGCATTTGCCTCCTATTACGCCTGCGAAAAGCTAAAAATCTCCATACCAGAAGACCTGAAGATTATCAGTTTCTCCAGCCTGGAAATTGCTGCGCTTCTGAATCCGGCCTTATCAACTATCACCCAGCCTGCTGATGAAATTGGCAGTGAAGCAGCAAGACTGCTATTCAATATACTTGAAGGCAAGCGCCAGCCTGAAAATTTCGAAATTGTACTGCAGTCAAAACTAATAAAACGAAAGTCGACGGAAAGGGGGTAGTATTTTGGATCAACCACATTTATCCACAGTATGATGCAATCCACCACTGATTGTGAAGATTACATTTCTCCAAAAATTAACAAGGAGCTTGATAAGAAGGCTATTTCGACAAGCGACGGGAACCTTTCCTGTCCAACACTAATTCTAACGCTAGTAGAAATCTCCAATTCCCTAAAAAAGCTGCCGTCATTCCGCAGTGAGGAACCTCACTATGCCGTTACCCGTAAACGTGGCATAAGATCCTTTGCTGCCATCAGCATTACGACATATACAAGCGACAGACGATTCCTTTCAGACCTCGTCATTCTGCAGTGAGGAACCTCAAACAGCCCCGTCATTTCGAACGCAGTGAGAAACCTGCAAAATTGCCAGAGATCCTTCGCTGCGCTCAGGATGACGGTCATCCTTCAAAGGGGGGGGGGATTTCTCCTCGCAGCACTTGTTAGCTAAATGAATTAAATGCGATTCGCTCGTCGAAATTCCCCCGAAGTTTAATGTACCTTCAGCTGTAACATTCCTCCTCCTTTCCCAACCCAAAACCCCTCATTTCCAGTCCCTAAAATTTTCAAAAAATTTCGAACTATTCTGAAAATACGCAGAAAATTGACCTGTCCAAACGAAACGAAACCAAAATAATACAAAAAATTCGGGAACGGTACCGGAACCGTTCCCGATAAATATGGGGAAAATCTAAATAGTGTACATAATACAATAAGTTTAAGAAAACAGGATTATTATGTATTGATTTACTGATAGTTAGCTGCTGGTAACCTAATATTTAACCAAAAGTTAAATAAAATTAATGGGGTGTTTTTAGGGGATTTGTGGTATTAAATATGGCAAAAGAAAAATAAATGAAATTTTATTTTGAATTGTAAATACCCCTTGTAAATTTACTTTTGGTGCTTTACACCGCTAACTAACAATTATAAATACTTAAAATTTAAAGCTTTTTCATGAAGAATTATTACGCTATTAGGTCGTGCATATTTGGCTTCCTGCTGCTCGCAGCATTTGCCGTAAATGCTCAAACCGGAGTGGTAACCGGAACTGTTTTGGATGAAACTAACCAGCCCCTTCCAGGAGCATCGGTAAAAATCAATGAAACCAACCAGGGTACATCAACTGATGCCTCTGGAAATTTCAGGATTGCCGGGGTTAGATCCGGGCAAGTTACCGTCTCCGTCTTTTTTATCGGTTATGCTTCGGCAACGCAAACAGCAAACCTGACCGACAGAGTCGCGTTTAGCTTCAAACTCAGCCCCGACCGCCAATCACTAAATGAAGTGGTTGTTATTGGTTATGGTACCGCACAGAAAAAAGATCTTACCGGAGCAGTAACCACCGTCTCAGCTAAAGAATTTCAAACAGGTGCTATCACCACTCCTGAGCAGCTTATCGCCGGTAAAGTAGCCGGTGTGCAGATCACTTCGAACGGTGGTGCCCCCGGAGCAGGTAGCGTTATTCGTATCCGCGGCGGTTCCTCACTCAATGCCAGCAATGATCCGCTGATAGTAATCGATGGTGTTCCGATGGCTTCTTCTTCGATCGCAGGTTCACCCAATGCCCTGAGCCTTATCAATCCGAATGAAATTGAATCATTTACTGTTCTTAAAGATGCTTCCTCCACCGCTATATACGGTAACAGAGGATCAAATGGTGTGATCATTATCACTACCAAGAAAGGTAAAGCCGGCAAGCCTGTATTTGCTTTTTCAACCGTAGGATCTTATGGAACTTTAGCCCAGAAAGCTGATATACTTAGCCCGGATGAATTCCGCAGTATAGTTGCGGGCGCCACTACACCATTAGCTACACCAGCATTAAAAGCACTGGTAGGTACTGCTAA
>JAZKHM010000183.1:0-14313 GCA_040385405.1 Bacteroidota bacterium
CTTGCGAAAATGACGGTTGATATGTTTAGTAATTTGAAAAAATAGCATCTTTGGCAG
Organism: Bacteroidota bacterium; assembly: GCA_040385405.1. Lineage (GTDB taxonomy): Bacteria > Bacteroidota > Bacteroidia > Sphingobacteriales > Sphingobacteriaceae > Daejeonella. The sequence goes on from JAZKHM010000183.1 coordinate 58, forward strand.
TGGAGAGTGCTTTGCCCGCCGTAGCTTTAGTGACGCAGGGGAGAGTCGAAAGCTTAAAGCTTAAATCTAAATTGCAACGAAACTGATAATTGGCCGAACGCCGGTGGGAAGCCTCAGGTTAAATAGGATTAATAAGAAAAATGGGAAGAGCATTCGAATTCCGTAAAGAAAGAAAATTCAAGCGCTGGGCGAAGATGGCGGTGCAGTTTACACGTCTCGGCAAAGAGATCGTGATGGCCGTGAAGGACGGCGGGTCGAACCCCGATGCGAACTCACGTTTAAGAACAGCCATGCAGAATGCAAAGGCTGTGAATATGCCGAAACATACTGTTGAGGCTGCAATCAAGCGCGCGAGCAATAAAGATGAAAGCAATTACGAAGAGATAGTTTACGAAGGATATGCGCCGCATGGTGTTGCTGTCCTGATTGAAACTGCAACGGATAACACCAACCGGACAGTTGCCAACGTTCGAAGCTATTTTAATAAGACCAATGGCACCCTGGGAAAAACAGGATCTCTTGATTTTATCTTTACGCGCAAGTCAGTTTTTCGTTTTGATCCCGGAGACATGGAACTGGATGAACTGGAACTGGATCTGATAGATGCTGGCCTCGAAGATCTTTACGTTGAAGAAGATGAAAACGGCAAAGATGTCGGCGTGATCCATACTTCTTTCGAGGATTTTGGTAAAATGCAGAAAGCGCTGGAAGAAAAGGGCATCCCGGTAATCAGCGCTAAATTGGAGAGAGTATCAGAGTCGACAACGGCAGTAACTGAAGAACAGGCTGCTGACGTTTTTAAACTGATCGACAAGCTGGAAGAAGACGATGACGTGCAGGCTGTGTATCATAACATGGCGGAGTAAATATATTAACATGACTTTTGATTAAAATGACTTTTGAAGAGTTCATAATCAAGAAGAAAATAGACCTGGTTCAGTTTAAATCGGCTGATCCAGTGTTATTTGCTGAATTTCAAAGTCATTACCAGCAAATGGGCCCCAAAAGCTTCGATCACACTAAAAAGTTTTTGTTCAATAAGCTGAGAAGAGCCTATCATCTTCAGGAAGAACCTAAGCCCGCGGTTGTAAATCAGGCGGCCCCTGAAGAAAACAAGATAGCATCACAGGCTGAGCCTCTGTTGTCGCCTACTATTGAAGCTACCGTGTACACTCCCCGCTTTCGTGCCGGAGGGACAGCCAAGCCAGCTCCTGCTACAGAAAAACCCGATGCCGTAAAGAGCGACAAACCCGCTTACACCCCAAGGTTCAAAGCACCCCCGGCCAATACTCCATCGCAGCCAGCTCCCTCCACGCCTCAGACATCAGACCTCGGACCTCCGACTTCAGACCTCCAATCTCAGACTTCTCCTACAGACCAGCCCAGGCCGGCATACGTCCCTCGCTTTAAAGCTAAGTCAACAATAAAGGAAGAATCGCAGCCAGTTCCATCCACGCCTCAGACTTCAGACCTCCGACCTCCGACTTCTGAACCCTCAGACAAACCCAAGCCCGCCTACGTTCCGCGTTTCAAGCCCGCTATAACGAAACCTGCAGAAGGTCCTCAAGACGAAGACAAAACAGATAAGCCCTAAAACCTTCCCCCGTCAAACACTAAACTCCCACTCAGTCCTCCGACTTCAGACCTCCGACCTCAGACCTCAGACCTCCGACCTCCGGCCTCCGGCCTCCGACCCCCTACTTCCTATGCGAAAACAACCACGTCAAAAGCTCCGGATCCGCAAAAGCATTATCCCAGCTGTTATGATTAACTTCCGGGTACAAGGTCAGCTTTACATCAGCCGCGTTTAATCTTTGTAATTCTGCAACAACAACTTTTGATTTTTCGGCCGGAACGACACTATCTTTCTCTCCATGAAAAAACCAAAGAGGTACCTTTTTATACTTCTTAACATTCTCCACATTATCGCCGCCACAAATAGCGAAAGCAGCGGCAAAAACCTTTGGCTTCCTGCGAAGAATTTCCAGCGTTCCCATTCCGCCCATTGATAGTCCCCCCACATAAAAACGGTCATTGTCTGTGTATTTCAAATCTTTGAAATTCTCAACCAGATCAATAAGCAAAGTCATAGCCTTTCCCGGTTCACCGCCTTTTTGAAAAGCAAACCTTTCCGCGGAATTATTATTGAACTGAACGTTCGCCCAGAAATCATTAGATGGACATTGCGGGAACACTACAATAGCAGGAAAGTCTTTACGCATACGTTCACTCTGAAAGAGTTTGCCGCCATGAACCAGCTGAGCTTCGTTATTTTTTCCGCGCTCACCTGCCCCATGCAGGACAAATAAAACAGGGTATTTCTTTGCAGGGTCGAAGTTTTGGGGTAGCAGCAGCCGGTATAATAGACTGTCAGTGCCTTTAATAAATACTTCTTTCGAGTATTCCGGTTTGTCCTGGGCCATTACGCTCGTATACATAAGCACTGCAAAAATTGTAAGATTTAAGTATTTCATGGTAAATTCTATTGGGTTTAATTTTTTGCCGGGCATTTCTCCTTTTCCTAAAAGGCCTCTATATCTCGTCAAGTTTCAATCAGCTTTTACAAGTTCCCCGGGAGCTGAAACGCCATTCTCATTGATAGCTTCAATCCTGAAATAGTAAGGTTTCTTACTGTCCATAGATTTGAACCAGTATTCATTTGCATCATGTACCATAATACAATTATATAATTTACCGGGATCTGTCCCATAATAAATATTATAGGCAAAGGCATTATCCACAGGACTCCATTTCATATAGGCGCTTCTCTTATCTTTTTCGGTTCTCAACACCAAAAATTGCTTCACTTTCCCCGGCTTAGCTCCATTCCCATTTCCGAATACGCGTAATCCGCTTATCGCGAATTTCCCTGTCGGCATATGAATGTTTTCGAGTTTGATATAACGTGCCTGAACAGGTTTTTCAAGTTCAATATAATCATGCGGAACATCTGTTTTATTTCTGCTTTTGTCTGCGAGAACCTTCCATTTTTGGCCATCTGTGGAATAATGCAAAATATATTGATGATAAACTCCAAGTGATTTACCCAAAAATGAGCTATCTACATCCTGGTCAGCATAATTAATCTGAACAGCATTTACAGTGCTCAGGTTTCCCAGATCGGTTTGTATAAACTCACCCTTATTAGCGCTGGCAGCACTCCAATAAGTTTTGATCATTTCATCAACTGCATTATTGGCATTATAGCCTCCAAGCGTAGACGATACCAAAACCGGCTTTTTATAATTAAGAAGCATCCAGCCGGTGAATCCGGTGGTGTTCATGTTCAGGCCATTATCAGAGGAACCCCCTGCAGGATATTTCTTTTCAGTAGTTGAATTGTTCGGTAAAGCATGCGGGTAATCCCCAAAAGCGGTGTTGGTCCACATCACGCCGTCCTTATCAAAACCCGTCGGCCATATTCCAAGTCTCCGTTCAAAAGTGTTCTTTACGGATATCACCATAGTACTTACATGCCAGTAGTTCTTATGAATATCCTGGAAAGTAGCTCCATGCCCCGCCCCACGGATAAATCCTCCCAGCTTATAGCTGAGCGGATCGCTTACCGCGCTGAAAGGGCCTAAAGGATGATCCCCAACCAGTAAGCCGTCCGCATAGCCGCTGAACTCTGTGCCCGGCGCCCCATACTGCAGGTAGTATTTGCCCTTATACTTAGTCATATGGCTGCCTTCAATAAAGGCATCTAAAAAAGTATCATCCAATAATTCTCCAAATCGCTGCCAGCCATAGCGCCAGCTTTCCAGAAGATACATTTCTTTACGGGTTCCTTTAGGATTAAGGGTTTTTCTATCCAGTTCAACTCCATACATTGGAAACCTGTTGCTGCTGCCATTATACATGTACAGCTTTCCATCATCATCAGTAAAAAAGCTCGGATCCCAGCCCCCGATATCAAATGAATCAACCAGTGGCTTCCAGTCATTTCCCTTAGGATTGGTGCTCATCCAAACGGAAAAATTGCTGGTATATGTGGAGCCCATAACGATCATGGTATCACCAACAATACCTACTGCGGGTGCACATAATTCATCATAACCTTCGTTCCAGGGACGAAGAAAACGCTTTGAAATATAATTCCAGTTGAGCATATCGCTGCTCCACCAGTAACCCCATTGGTTAGTACTGAATAAATAATAGTCGCCTTTGTATGTAACTATAACTGGATCTGCTGTGGCACGATGCCTGCCCCATTCACTGAAATTCGGAATGGGTGTATAGCCATAATCGATATTGATCGGATTGCAATAGGTTTTTTGCTTGTACTGTGCTTTTGTGTCCGGGGCGGCGCACATTAAGACAATAATTGAAAGGAGAACTATCTTAGAACTCAGCCGCGCAGGAATTTTAAAGAGTTTATTGAAGCTAAGCATCATCAGGATCCGGAATTACACCATAAATTAAATATAAATCTTAATAAAGATCCAATTTATCAATGGTAATTCAGGAACTTATAAATAATTCTTTTCCGCAGCCTTCTTCTTTGGATTTACTGCCTGAGGGACTTTAACATAATAACCTGTTCCGTCGTAGATACGCTTACGCGGATGGGTCTGACAGGTTTCAGAACAGGCTCCGTCCAGTTTGGTTCCGCACTCATCACATTGCGTGAAATGCTCGTTGCATTCCGGATTAGCGCAATTGATCATTTTGGTAGTATGGGCGCCGCAATTACGGCATGTAGAAATAACAACGGGATTAACCGTGTTAACATCCACCGCTACCCTGTTATCAAATACATAGCATTTGCCTTCAAAATCTCTGCCCCCAGCCTCCTTGCCATATTTGATGATGCCGCCATGAAGCTGGTAAACATTCTCAAAACCCTCATGTAATAATAAAGCAGAAGCCTTTTCACATTTGATACCGCCGGTACAATAGGTGATTATCTTCTTATCCTTATACTTAGCAAGCTCATTGATCTTTGACGGAAAATCCCGGAAGTTCTCAATGTCGAGAGTCAGCGCATTTTTGAATCTTCCAATGGAATGTTCATAGTCAGAACGCACATCCAGAATAAGAACATCTTCGTCGTCTTTCATATTGATAAACTCATCCGCTTCCAGGTGGATACCAGTCTTCTTTTCGGGATTGATTATATGCGGGTCCCTCAGTCCTGAATGCACAATTTCTGACTTATACCGGCAGTGCATTTTAATAAATGAAGGCTCATCTACTTCATCCACTTTGAAATCAATCTTTGCAAAACGCGGATCAGCATGCAGGCTGTCCATATACGTTCTACACGACTCTTCAGTGCCTGAAACGGTACCATTCAGCCCTTCTTCAGCCACAATAATGCGGCCCACTAAATTTAGAGATTTACAAAACTGAAGATGATCTGCTGCAAATTGTTCAGCATTCTCTATTGCGCTATAGCAATAGTACAGGAGTGTGTTGTATTTTATCATAAATCATTGATACTGCTGCAAACAGCGTTTAATGCGGGGGTAAAGATACGGTGGGGGGAGGGGATTTGCAAATGGGGGTTAGTTGTTAGAGGTTAGTTGTTAGAGGTTAGTTGTTAGAGGTTAGTGAGGGGTGGCAGGAATGATAGCGAGATTTTTGATCAAAATGTTTCTCAAGAAATTAATTTCCCATTGAGTTTATGCACTTCCGATTCCGACCCCCGAGCCGGAATACCCTTAATTCCCCCTCCGGGCCCGTCATAGCGGCGAAAGCCGCAACCTCATCTCTTTGACTTAACCAGATGTTGTCATTGATTTCAGGAAATTCACCCCGCTATTTATTCAACTAAACTGTTTTTCCGGCGAAAGCCGCCTGCCTGGCCGGTAGGCAGGCAACCTCGCTGTTCAACATTAACAAACCAAAAAATCATGGGCTTTTTCACCATTGTAGAAGTAATTCAGCCAATTGGTCGAAATCGGCACGAGGTTGCGATCTGGCTGTGCAAGGATTGGGAGTGGTGAATAGGTTTCCTCCCTATTCCATTTAAAATAGATCTCTTGTTTTTTGATATTGGAGGTGGCGGGCTAAGCCCAACAGGACGAGGATTGAGGACTAAAGAGGTGGCGGGTCAAGCCCGGAATTTTATTCGGCGCCGGCGGGTTGAACATTTTCAACTGTCATTTCTCCGACCGCTTGGATATTTAATTAAAATAATGATCTTTAATTAGGATGATAAAATGCAGTAATCTTGCAAAGTTGCTGGCATTGCCTGGTTAAATCAGACATACATAAGTTATGCCTCCTTTCAAAAGACGAACTTGAAACAAACAATACACATCTTAACACTAATTTTCGCTTTTTCGATTAGTAGCTCTTATCGACAATCAGCCATTGCAAGTGAAGTCGACACGATAAAAATTAAGGCAAATAGTGAAGGATTTGTGTTAGATGGGATTTTATTAAAAAAATCGGGAGATCAGCAGAAAAGACCAGTGGTTATTTTTCTGGTGGGCTCTGGAAACTCCTCACACATAACAAACTATAAAGATTTTAACCAGTTTTTTCTTGAAAAAACGTTTTTGGAAAATGAATTTGCTATAGCATATTTTGACAAAAGAGGTATTGGAAAATCTCAAGGAACCTGGTACGAAACCACTTTCGAACAAAGGGCATTAGATGCAAAAAATGTCGCCCTGGAAATTCAGAAATCTGATTTCATAGATAAAAGCAAGATCTTCTTGATAGGTCATAGTCAGGGAGGTTGGATTACTCAAATTGCTCTGAGTCAATATCCGGAAGTTTTTGCAGGCGGTGTAAGTATGGCGGGAGCAACATTCGGCGTAAAAAAACAGCTGATTAATGACTACCAAAGTGATTTTATTTGTAAAAAAGGATTTGATGAACAACGCGCTCTGAAAAGAGCAACAAAGAAAGTGAACCGGGATTTATCTATAGTGTCATTGTTAGGGAGAATGGGAAATTGGAAACAATTAAAGCTCATTAAGAATTTTGAACCAGAACCCTATCTCAAAAAGATTGATAAACCTCTATTATTTTTATTTGCCGAAAACGATGAACTCGTAGGTTTAGTTTGGTCTATTGACGAACTAAAAAGCTTATTCCCAATTAATCTGCCTTCAGTTTTTGAAATCTACACTGCACCCGGTGAGACACATTCATTCAAAATTGCGCCCAAATGCTACATTGGAAAATCATCAGATTCCTATTTTTCAGAAACAACCAGACAAAAGCTTTTTAGCTGGATCAATACACAAGCCGGAATAAACTAAAACCTGTAAAAATTACTCTGAGGGAATTTCCATTCTAACCATTTGTCAATGCGAAAAATTATTATTCTATCACACTGAAAAGTCCATTTACTTCTACCTACTACAAAGAAAAAAAGTGGGAAAACCGAATCCCTGCCATCTCAATAAATGCTCGAATAAATCAGCTTACATTTAATTGAAGAAAATATGAACCAACTTAAGCTTTCCCTACAAAGCATTATAGGCGCAATCACAATTATCACATTAATATTTTTTGCAGTTATCTCGCCCTTAAAGGGACTAAGTATTTTAACGGCTCCGTTAATCTTTGTTGCAGTCGGACTTTGGCTAACAAGCTTAATATTATTGATTAAAGGCTTTCCTGATAGAAAAAATTATCAAAGAAAGACATTAGTCACGGCTATCCTTATAATTGGCTTTATTCCTCTGGGACTTTTCTACATGAAAATAAGCGGGAACGTTAGAACGAAAATCACTGTTCATATTAAAAATCAATCTGACTTCATCCCAAAAAATATTCTAATATATGGTACCGGAAATATTTTTGAAAACGCCGACACACTTCGGGCGAATAGCTTTGCGATTGGTGAGGAGATAAAATATATCATTTGGCCTACAACCAAGCCCGGTAGAAATGGCTATATCCGGATTGAGTTTGATATTGCCGGAAAGCATATCACAAAAGATCTTGCGGGCGAGTTTTCGGTTAACCCATATAATATCCAGCAAGAATGGACTGTGACTCTGGACAAGGAATTTCTAAAGTATTAATATTCTCTTTAACCCAGATGCAATGGTAATAACCATATTATTTTCCTGTACCAAACACTATTAAGGAAAAAATCTGCCCCATTTCATATCTTTAGTTATGGAAAACATCACCGAATTCCTTTTTGCTGAAAACATGCTCGATGAGTTCGGTTTCATACGATATATTTATCATACACATAAACCCCGCGCATTATTCCTGATCGATTACGAGCCGGATCCGGAAGAAATTGTTTTGGTTGATGAAATCGACCGTTTTAATGATTATCCGAAAGAAGAAATTGATGAATTGATGGTCCGCTTAAAAGCTTTCTGGAAGCAGTATAAGACGGAGGTTCTTGGAGAGATCGAGCAGAAAACGGACCCGGCAGAAATGAAGTTCCCGGATCTGGATGATGTGGTTACCTTTTCCATTATTAACGGGTCAGAACGACCCGATCCGGCACAGTTCGCAGCTCTCGACAAAAATAACCTGCTTAAAATGTCAATAAACGGAACTGGTTTCTGGGCAAGTATCCTGGAATTTGACCTGGACGCCGAGTCGGTTATTGCAGTAGTGCAAAGCCATCTTGATGAAGAAGAACTAAAGACCAAGGATCATTTCATGGCTCACTTTCGTAATGTATGGGAGATCGGGTATGTTTAACTAACAACCAACCAGCGAACATGAAATCCAAACTCGTCGAAATAAAAACAAAGCCAACAACTGCAAGTGTGGTAGATTTCATCAATAAAATTGATGACCAACAAAAGCGCAATGACAGCTTTGTGCTTTTGGAAATGATGAAGGAAGCTACAGGTGAAGAGCCCGTTTTATGGAGCAGCTCCATCATTGGTTTTGGCAATAAACGATACAAAAGCGCTGCTACAGGCAGGGAAGTGGATTGGCTCCGGATTGGTTTTTCTCCGCGTAAAGCCAATCTTTCTCTTTATCTCAGTGTAAATCTTGAAGAGCATGCAGCTTCTCTGGAAAAACTCGGCAAACATAAAACAGGTGTGGGCTGCCTTTACATAAATAAATTAAGCGACGTGGACATGAATGTTCTCAAGGTGATAATAGAAGCATCAGCTGATCGAAACCAAGATACATAAAGTCTTAGATGAAAGCCATTGTCTACACCAAATATGGAACCCCGGACGTACTTGAATTAAAAGAGATGGACAGGCCGGTTCCTAAAGACGATGAGGTCCTGATAAAAATCCATGCAATATCACTTAATGATTGGGATATGGGCTTGCTTAAAGGCGATTTCGTGAACCGGATACTGAACGGTTTATTCAAACCCAAACTCCAGATACTGGGATCTGACATTTCCGGTGAGGTTGAGGCCCTGGGTAAATACGTCACCAAATTTCAGGTTGGTGATCATGTATACGGTGACCTGAGCGGCCGCTGGGGAGGTTTTGCCGAGTATGTGTGCGCAGGAGAAAACGCGCTGTCCATTAAGCCCGCAAGCATGAGTTTTGAACAGGCCGCTGCCATTCCACAAGCTGCAATGCTGGCTGTACAGGGGCTTCTCGACAAAGGTAAACTTCAATCCGGCCAAAAGCTTCTGATCAATGGCGCGGGCGGCGGCGTAGGCACCTTCGGCGTGCAGATCGCCAAATTATACGGAGCTGAAATAACTGGTGTCGACCGCGGTGAAAAACTAGAAATGCTGCGTTCTCTGGGTTTCGATCATGTCATCGATTATCAAAAGGAAGATTTCACAAAGAATGGTCAACAATATGATCTGATTCTTGATGTCAAAACAAATCGTTCAATGTTTGATTATGCACGTGCCCTTCGGCCGAATGGAAGGTATGTTACTGTTGGCGGCTCAATGGGCCTTCTACTCCAGGCCCTCACCCTCGGTCCCCTGATCTCATTGATCAGCAAAAAGAAAATACTAATTGTTGCACTAAAAGTTAACAAGGATCTGGACTATATAAACGAACTGTTCGAAGCAGGAAAGATCAAACCGGTGATAGATGGGCCGTATAGTTTAGAAGAGGTTCCAAAGGTGTTCAGGCTTTTTTATGAAGGACTACATAAAGGGAAAGTGGTGATCACTATTTAAGAGTTATATAAATTTCTGATTCTGCCACTTTTATCCGAAAACGTTGTAAGCGATTTATGGAAAATAGTAGCTTTAGACATCTTAGCTTTACTCAATCCATGAAAGCACTCCTTTTGTTTTTTTTAATGATAATATCTATTCGTTCCTTTGGATGCACATGCGGAATAATTCCATTGATAGATAATTATCAACACTCAGATTTTATAGCTACAGCGAAAATTTTGACAGTTGTGCAGGACGCTAGTAATAAGGATTATCATGATATAGAAGTTGCTTTAATAAATGTCTACAAAGGAACACCAATCAAGAAGCTTAAAATTCATAGCTGGTTAATGAGTTCATGTGCATTTCTTCCGGATGAAAACACAACTTGGTTAATATTTGCATCAAAAAATCAGGAAGGATCTTTAATTTTTGGATCTTGTTCTGGCAGTGTACAAGTTGACCGCCATTTTGATCTTGTCCAATACCCCAATTTGGACATCAGGTATAAGAATAGTATGAACCTTAAATTAGACGTTTTAAGTTTCTTGCATGAAAATAAAATTTCATCAATTAATAAATTCGACGTAGGGCTAATTGACTCTAGAATATGTACAGAATACCTAAAAGGCTTTATTGAAAAAAATAGGTTTGCTATCTATGAAGTAGATGTGAATCAAGATTTAACCGTTGGTGAAGTGAAAGTTCTTAAAAGTTTTGATAACAAAAATCTGTCTGAAATGCTAACCAATTGCTTACAAACTAATCTGCAAATTAACACCAAAAACAGAAAGACCATCCCCGAGAAGACAAAATTGACAATAATATATTTCTATTATCCTTCTGATGGGAAAAGCCCTGGTTTTATTTCTACATGGGATTTATGAAAAATGACGCCCTACTTTTATTAAAATCTTAAGAAATGCGGACAATACGAACCATTATTATTCTACTATTTGTTCTTTTCTATTCAATTTGTTATGGACAAAAGAAATTTAAAGTTGAAGCAAATGATACTGGTACATGGAAGCAAATTTATAGTTTGGTTGATGAACAAGGTAAATTAATTCAACAGCTAGACACAGCAAAATACTATGTAACATTTAGGTTTGGGCAGTACGGTCACTTTGCAATATTTGGAAAGAAAGATAGTCCCGGTTGGACGGCTATAGATGCCAATGAAAAAGAACTATTCAAGGTTTATAATACCAGTTTTGGAGAACCAACTCCCGATGAGCTTATTGAAAATAAAATCAGAATTGTCGACGGAAAGAACAAAATTGGCTTTGCAAACAATAAGGGTGAAGTTATTATAAAACCTCAGTTTGAAATTGTTTCATCATTCCATAATGGCAAAGCTATAATTGGGACTTCGTGTAAAACCGAGCCTTGGAGTAAGCATGCCAATGAATCGGGCTGCAATCATTATTCGATTATTTGCAGGAACCATGGATATATAAATGAGAAGGGAGTTGTGATGAAACTTGGAAATTATTCCTATGACCAAATTGCAAAAGAAATTGGCTGGAAAGAGCCCGACTATTCGCAGTGATCCTGCATTTTAGTTTTCACCTTTCCACTCTCACCTCTCAACCCTCAACTCTCCACTCTAAAAACCATACGCAATCCTAACCCCCTTATCAACCCTCACCCCACCTTCATGCGCCATCCCATACATCACCCGAATCGTGAGATATTCCAAACCAAAATACACTTCATTATAGTTCTTCATTGACGGCGTCGCCAGGTAATTGAATCCAACCACCTCTTTCAATTTCAGTTTGCGGATCAGCGGAAGCTTATTCGTAATAAAGCCTGAAAAATTATGTTCAAAGTGCGCTTCGGCAAATTTATCGGCGGTGCTATTTTTGTAAAAATCGAGGAACAGGAAGTTGGTAATTGTCGGAATATAACTCAGGCTCAGGTTTCCATCAAAATGTTTATAATCAGGAAAATAAAGGGTCCGGTCATTCAAAAACTTACCGGCTCCTACCCAGAATTTAAATTCCCCATACATTCCAAGTTTAATATCTGATTTAGTCAGGTCGGCCGACAAAAGATCATAGTCTATATCAGAACCAAAAAACCCTTTAATTCCCTTTAAATAATTAAGCCCTAACAATGGATATTTTGAAGGTTGATGGATTTTGCCTGAAGGGTAGGTAGCGTATTTATTGCTGAAATCGTAAGTTCCCCGAAATGACATTTTAAAGGCTTGATTTTTGGGAAAAAGCGGTAAGCCCGGGGGCACTGCCTCAAAGGGATTATTTGATGTAAACATGCGGTCCTCAAGATCACGAACGGTATAATCTGAAGTATTATTTAAAGTTGCCCGGTTTGCCCATTCAGTAGTAAATTTCCCCACGAATCCGCCGAAACGCTGAGATAAAGAAGCTGAAATAAATTTCTTCTCATATAGCTTTAAAAAGTTCCGCTCATAAAACAGGGAGTTAATTGAATTTCCCAACTGACTGATGCTGCCCAAATTATTAAGATCCAGAACATCCGAGCCGAGATCAAAAGAAAACGTCGCTGCCTTAACAGGGACACTGCCGGAAAAACTCCCATATAATTTCTCAATGGAAAACCCATAGCGAACCTTGCCTGTAAAATTTACATACTTGTTGGTCAGGGAGTCGAGACGCTTCGAATAGCCCGCCTGATAATTGATCCCGAAACCTTCGACTGTATTATAAAAAAATGCATTAATAAGAGAACTAAAGTTGTAGTTCTCCCGTTTGAAGCGATTTCTCGCATTATACCCGGACCCGATAATAAATTGTACCGGCTTGAATTTATTATGAACCTTATCCAGCGAATCCAGATAGGGCTTCGACTCTCTTTTCAGGGCGAGAACAGCCTTCTTCTCATAATCATTTCTTTCCTCTTCCGTCAGCGGAACCGGCCTTGCCTGGGTCCAATAGGTGCTGTCCTTTTTATTCACCTCGCGGGCTATGTTTAATACTTCAATAAAGTCCTTTTTATTGGGATTAAGATCATAGTTCTTAAATAGGGCGAGGTAATATCCGCCGAAGCGAAAGCCGAATATGCCTCCTGTAAAATCATACCGTATAGATGATGGAAGCCAAACTCTTGAATTCACGGGTATATATTGCTGCCGTATATTTAAGGTATCAACGAAATTGATATTTGCCTGTTTGGTGATTAGGAGATCGGAACTGTGAATTCTCCAGCTATTTTCGATAATATAAATATGTCCTCTAAACACTGGATCAGTACTTCTCTTGGGCAGCAGTTCGATCTTATTCACTAAATCGCCGTTTTCAATACTGGTACCAATTAGTTTGTAGTCGTAATAAAAAAGGGCGTTTTCAGCTATTGGCGAGATAAATGGCCTGTTACTCAAGCCTTCCATGTTTATGATATTCTCATAAAAATCAATATTGATGTCGGAAGCCCGGTTAAAGCTGAAAGCGCGGTTGCTGCCGGAAACTTTCGAAGAAATCATTTCCTCGTGGTAATTGTCGGGCTCCAAATAACTTAGCCTGGATTCTGACTCAGAAAGGTAGAAAATACCTGTCCGGTTGGAATCCAATCCCATCTCTTTGCTCATATCATCGATATTCCGGCCCAGGAATTTCTTAGGTGCAGCAAGCAATTTTTGCATGCCTTTGATATACACGTCGGTACTATATTCATTAGTTTCACGAAGATGGGATTTCCGCTTTCTGATTGCATTCCGTATCACTTCATAGGCAGGGTCTTCTCCGCCCGATCTGACAATAACATCTGCCAGCTCAAACACGGCCTTGGTGAGACTTAAATCAAGATTGTAATTAGTTTTCAGATCTATTTCTCTCGTTTCCTGTTTGTATCCGATTGCCCGATAGTTCAGTTCATGCTTGCCCGGACTCAACTTGAGAGAATATTCCCCTTCACTATTCGCCGATGTTCCTAGGGTAGTATTTTTTTCATATACGCTTGCAAACGGTACCGCCTGACCCTGTTGATCTGTGATTTTGCCCCGCACAGTTAATGACTGAGCATATAGAATATGAGAAATAAGTATGAGGAGGCAGGTAAAAATTAACTTCATAGATTCAAGACGAATTTTAATGCGAAAGGTTGCGCAATTTACATATATACGTACAGATGTTCTGTTTAGGAAGGTTTAAGTCTGCGGAATTCGTAATTTTGCAAACTCAAAAGCAACCTTTATGTATAAAACACTGCAGCCAGTACTGGAAAATGAGCTTGAAGAAATTGAA
>JAZKHM010000184.1:0-1237 GCA_040385405.1 Bacteroidota bacterium
AACACCCTGAATAATTTTGCTAATACAACATCTGCTCAACTGGCAAGTGTTATCACAGATGAAACGGGTGCAGGGACAGTCGTTTTCTCAAATACACCTACATTAATAACACCTGTTTTAGGAGCTGCTACGGTTACCAGTATAAACGATGTGTCTATCACGGATCCTGGTACAGGTGCCACATTAGCTCTGGGAAATGGAAGTACACTAGCTACAGCAGGTGCATTTTCTACCACTTTAACTTCTACAGGAGCAACAAACGTTACATTGCCAACTACTGGTACACTAGTAGCAGCTCTTAGCGGCTCCAATACAATAGACTTCCCTAGTACTGCCGCATTTAATTCTTCTGACGGACCCACTACTATAAGTGTTCCAGGGGCAGTAGATGGTGATTCAATTAGTTTGGGTGTTCCTGGCGCTTTGATGGCTGCTGGTGGCGGATTTGTTGCGTGGGTCAGTAGTCCGGGAGTTGTTACTGTAAGATATATAAACAGCACGGGGCTTGCTGTAAATCATAACCCCGGTGTGTTTAACGTAAAAGTTTTAAAATAGAAATTTTCACTACCTCGCCGTCAACTCAGCAATCCGATTCCTTTCGGTCTGCAGTTCGCGGGCGAGTTTCTTTTCCTTTTCGTTGGAGTTAATCTTGTGTTTCTGGAATTCTTCCGAAAGATCATTGTATAGTCCCGTGCGGTAGCGCGCTTCCTTTACGGATGAATTGGTGCGATAGAAAGCGAAGGCCATTGACCCGGCAAGCAGAAACACCAATCCCCACATGATCATGTTGTAGGTCCTTTTTTCGACGTATATGCCGAGGAGGCTTATCTGATCGACACGGGCAGCAGAAAGCGCAAGCTCTTTTTTAGCATTTTCCAGCTCTGTTTTAGATGCGAGGACTGCCTGGTCGTTTGAACCCAGCTTTGCCCTTGTTTCGTTAACAAGCGCCCTTTCTTTATTAAGCGTGTCCGAGATGTTTTTCCATAGAAGATCCAGCTTATCCTGACGTATTTCTTTAAAGCCTTTATAAGAGCCGGATTTTTCTACTACATCCTGGTATTGCTGTGCCAGGGTGGTGCCGGGCTGCTGGGCATGAACATTAACTGTTGTATATATAATAAGGAGTAGGAAAGTAAATTTTAGTCTCGACATAAGAATAGGTTTTATGGTTTTAGAATACTTTGGAACGGGGTTAACGGCCCTAAAAGTATTGGCAAAGGGCAAAAAATCCGGATTG
>JAZKHM010000185.1:0-8560 GCA_040385405.1 Bacteroidota bacterium
TAATGTTGATAGCCTGCGGTATTTTTCAACATTACTTCCGTATTAGGAAGTATGCCCGTTAAATTGTATATTTTTACCGAGTATTTTTAATAGTTTACCTGCTTATTATCATCAAATGGCTGATTAGGAAAACCGAAAAGCTTGGCTATTATTGTTTTTCAGATATTTTTGAATATGAGATTTATAGTTTCTACGTCTACATTATTAAAACAGCTGCTTGCGGTTAATGGCGCATCCAGTAGCAGTACTGTTCTGCCAATTCTTGAGAACTTTCTATTTGAGATCAAAGATGGAACCCTTACTGTTTCTGCTACAGACCTTCAAACGAGCATGACTACCTCACTGGCTGTAGAATCAAAAGAAGATGGGAAAGTTGCCATACCTTCGAAGATTTTATTGGAAACGTTAAAAACCTTGCCGGATCAGCCAATATCCTTCTCTGTGGATGATAAGACTTTTTCAATTGAAATTAGTGCCGGCGACGGGAAATACAAACTGAGTGGTGAGAATGGTGAGGATTTTCCTAAAATTCCTGTAGTGGAAAACGGTTCTTCAGTAGCGATGCCTGCATCAGTGCTGGCAGAAGCTATTAACAAAACACTTTTTGCTGTGAGCAGCGATGAACTTCGCCCGGCAATGACGGGCGTTTATTGTCAATTAAGTCCCGAGCATATCACATTCGTAGCTACTGACGCCCATAAACTGGTCAGGTATCGAAGGCTCGACACGAAATCTGATTCCGCAACAACTTTCATTTTGCCAAAGAAAGCACTTACTCTGCTTAAATCGTCCCTGCCATCAGATGATGTTCACGTTGCTATCGAATATAATAACACAAGTGCTTTTTTCAGATTTGGGAACATCAACTTGATTTGCCGGCTTATCGACGAACGTTATCCGGATTACGAGGCCGTTATTCCTAAAGATAATCCTAATAAACTGGTTATTGACCGTTCACTTTTCCTTAACTGCCTGAGGCGCGTTGTGATTTTCGCTAACAAAACTACACATCAGGTAAGACTTAAAATTAGCGGAAGTGAATTAAATATATCGTCTGAAGATATTGATTTCGCAAATGAAGCCCATGAGCGACTCTCATGCCAGTATGAAGGCGAAGACATGGAAATCGGTTTTAATGCAAAATTCCTTATCGAGATGCTGAATAATCTTGGAGGGGAGGAAGTGCTTTTGGAGATGAGCACTCCTAATCGTGCGGGTCTGTTAATGCCCCAAACACACGATGATCAGGAAGATGTCCTCATGCTTGTAATGCCGGTCATGTTAAATACATACGCATGATGATTTCTTAATAGGTTTTAGCGTTCTGCAGCTTAGGTTTAGCCTTGTGAGCTTGACATAAATAATATAATCCATTTGCAATAAAATAGAAAACTCAGGTCTTTTGGCCTGAGTTTTCTATTTTTGTCAAAAATTACGCCTTTTGGAACTTATACAGCAGCTGCTCGATTTTATACTCCATATCGATAAGCATTTAATTGAAATAGTTCAGGAATATCAAACCTGGACCTATCTGATCCTTTTTCTGATCATTTTTGCTGAGACCGGCTTTGTTGTTACCCCCTTCCTGCCGGGCGACTCACTGTTGTTCGCAGCAGGAGCCATTATCGCAAAGCCTGAGAGCGGACTTAACATTTTCCTGATGTGTGCTTTACTTATTGTAGCGGCTATATTAGGCGACCTTGTGAACTATCACATTGGGAATTACATTGGTCCTAAAGCGTTCAGCGGACGATACAAATGGCTCAAGGCCGATTATCTCGAAAAGACCCAGCAATTTTATAATAAACACGGAGGTAAAACGATCATATATGCGCGTTTCATTCCAATTGTCAGAACATTTGCACCTTTTGTAGCCGGAATTGGAACAATGAGCTATTCCCGATTTGCTTCATATAACGTAGTGGGTGGTTTTGTATGGGTAGTTTCATTTCTTTTTATCGGATACTTCTTCGGAGGATTACCCGTTATTAAAGATAATTTCACCTATGTTATTTTCGGAATTATTATTCTTTCTATACTGCCTCCCATTATAGAAGTGGTTCGCGAGAGGCGGAAACCTACTGTTAAATTATAGTTTCTACAATTCCCCTTTATATTCATTCAACTTACGAGCACCCCCTTGGAACTAATAACAGAATTCTTTGATTTTATACTTCATATTGATAAATACCTGGTCAAATTAGTAAGTGACTACCGTACCTGGACCTATCTCATTATTTTTCTGATAATCTTCGCGGAAACAGGTTTCGTAGTAACTCCTTTTCTTCCCGGTGATTCTTTGTTGTTCGCAGTTGGTGCTCTGATAGCAAAAGGAGATACGGGGCTTGATATTTATATTATGGGCATCCTTTTAATTGCCGGTGCTATCATGGGAAATACGGTCAACTATTTCCTTGGCAATTATTTTGGTCAGGCCGTCTTTAAGCCAGGAAACCGGATACTAAAGCTTGACTACTATCATAAAACCCAGGATTATTTTGATAAAAAGGGAGGTAGTATGTTGATTATCAGCCGATTTATGCCAATTTTTAGAACAGTTGCTCCTTTTGTAGCGGGAGTCGGGAAAATGAATTTCGGCCAGTTCACTTATTATAACATTGTTGGTGGAGTTCTGTGGATCGTTAGTTTTTTAGGCATAGGGTTCATATTTGGAAACATACCTTTTATAAAAGACAACTTTACTTATGTTATGATAGTTATCATAGTCCTTACAATCCTGCCTGCTATATTCGCCGCAATAAAAGCACGTCGGACTATGATCGAAGGAGATATTTAATTTTCAGATCGTCCGATTATCTTGCCATTTTCAAATGATTGCCTTTCCTTTTCCTGATTAGCTTTTTCCTGATCATCAGGCTCAATTTTAATTAGTCCGTTAAGGATGGGTTGCCCTGCATCAAGCCATGCGGAATACCAATAACTTCCCGTTTTCAGGATGGATGACCTCATTTGCTCTTCAACCATTCCATTCATCCGGTCATGGTATGCTCTTGAATAAGATTCAGAATATTGCCGTTCTACCCGACCATTTCGTGGGCTGAAAGTGAATTTCTGATATGGAAAAATTTTACTAAGACGTGCTTCTATCAGCAAAACTGAATCCTTTTGACTTTGAGACTTTTTTACAATAAGCCAGGCTTCTTTTAGCGGGTCGTTTATATACTGTGCTCGGCCGACAAGGAAATCATATTCCATATGGAACAGCTCTGGAAGCCGGCTTTCCCAAAAGCCATGTATACCTACTTGTCCTGTGAGCTGGCCATTATAATTTTCTGTGGTATGCAATGGTACATGTGCGTCTGAAATATAATGACCAAGGTCTGCAGACAATTTGAGAATCCGTAATGAATCCCGTGCCCGGAATGCAGCCGTTAGGGAATAATAGGTTCTTTCGATTTGCCATGGAATTATCCCGTTCTCATGTAATAGCTGTTCACCGTATTTATTAACGGCATCATTCCACTTTTGAGGGATACTGTCGAAAGGAGCATTGCCATACCTGTCTGCATCTAAAAAATGTCTGGAAGCCTCGGCAGTATCAGCATATCTGCGTTTATCAGGATCAACTGCATGCTCTTCTATAAAAGTGATATTGCTTTTGTAAAAGCGCATCATTCCTGCCGGCAGGGTATAAACTGCCAGCCTGTTTATTTTTTGATGTGCAAAGAATCCCCAGGAGAAAAAGTGAAATAGCAGAATCAACATGAATAGAGGCCGCATGCTTAAAATTACCTAAGCTTTATTATTTCCGGGGCTGATGTATGGAATTTTGAGTTAACGGTCATCTTGTCCTATATGCGGTGTCTGATTATTATAATTTTCATTGCTTTAACAGGAGTTAAATCCTTTAGTCAGAGTAGTTTTGCTTTAAAGCTTTCTGATGCTGCATTGGAACTAACCCGGGACAAGGTAAAGTATGATCCGAAATATTATTCAATAAACTATCCTAATGGAGACGTTCCTTCAGGCCTTGGAGTGTGTACCGATGTAGTGATCCGTGCCTATCGAAAGTTAGATATTGATCTACAAAAAGAAGTACACGAGGATATGAAAGCAAATTTTAGATCATATCCACGAAATTGGGGTCGTGTAAGTACAGATCGTAATATTGATCACCGCCGTGTACCTAATTTAATGGTGTTTTTTAAACGAAAGGGTTTGGAAAAAACAATATCCAATGTTCCTGATGATTACTTGCCGGGGGACATTGTCAGTTGGATTTTACCCGGAAATTTGACTCACATTGGTGTTGTGGTGAACAGGAAATCTGCAGATGGAAGGCGATTCTTGATTGTTCATAATGTCGGTGCCGGTCAAGTTATAGAAGATTACTTATTTCGTTACCCGATCATTGGGCATTACAGCTTTAAAAAGTAATCCGGATGAGCCAGGGAGCATCTGAATATTTTTAATAAGAGTTTTTTATTTAAAATAAACATCCTATATTTGCAGTCCTTAAAAGAAGGACGGAAAAAACAAGCTTTAACAAATGGCAAATCATAAATCATCGATAAAAAGAATAAGATCAAACGCAGCTAAGCGTTTACGTAATCGCTACCAGGCGAAAACTACCAGAAGTGCTATCAAAAGATTACGTACAACTACTGATAAAACAGAAGCAACTCCACTTTTGAGTAAAGTGATCTCTATGCTTGATCGTTTGGCTAAAAAGAACATCATTCACAAGAATAAAGCTTCAAATAATAAATCAAAACTTACCAAGTTTGTTAACGGTTTAAAATAATAGCTTAAAAAATACCTTTAAATAAGGGGTTCCGAGCATATCGGTACCCCTTATTTTTTTTCTTATGATTCTGTCTAAATTTATTTTATGCAGACATATGACGGAAAAATAACCATTAAACATTGGGCTGAAGAAGATCGCCCTCGGGAGAAGCTTAGTCTCCAGGGAAGAAGAAGCCTTAGCGACGCAGAGCTGCTTGCGATACTTATTGGATCCGGAAGCAGAACCGAGAGTGCGGTAGAATTGAGCAAACGTATTCTTTACACGTGTGATAAGGATCTTAACCAATTAGCAAGGCTCAGCATATCCGAACTTTCAAAATTCAAAGGTATTGGCGAAGCGAAGGCCATCAGTATTATTGCGGCACTGGAGTTGGGAAGGCGCCGGAAAGATATCGTTTCGGCGGAACTCGTGCAGATTAGTACCAGCATTGATGTGTACGAGCTAATAGCGTCCCAATTTAAAGATTTGAATCATGAGGAGTTCTGGATCCTCTTGATGAATCGGGCGAATCGGGTTACTTCAAAACACCTGATAAGTAAGGGAGGGCAGGCTGGTACCATCGCCGATCCAAAGATCATTTTTAATATTGCACTTGAAAATCACGCAGCTTCCATTATCTTAGCTCACAATCACCCGTCCGGAAATTTGAAGCCAAGTCATTCTGATGTTGAACTAACCAAAAAACTAAGGTCTGCCGGACAATTTTTAGATCTTCCCGTTCTGGATCACCTGATAATTACCGACCAGGGCTTTTTGAGTTTCGCAGACGAAGGCCTACTAAATTAACAATCTCACATGAAAAAATTACTCTTCTTATTTACTCTTACACTACTCTGTTCAGGTATAAAAGCCCAGCAAAGCAATTACGGATCTTTAAATGTCATGTCCTATAATATCCGCTATAATAATCCGGGCGACAGTATCAACGCATGGCCGAATCGTAAAGAATGGATTAAATCACTTGTTAAGTTTTATGATACGGACATTCTTAGTATACAGGAGGGTTTAAGTGATCAGGTCGATTACCTGCAAACTGCAACCGGATTTACCGTCGAAGGCGTTGGCCGCGACGATGGCAAAAAGGCTGGCGAGTTTGTTGCGATTTATTATAATCCAGATCGTTTCGTTAAACGATTGTCAGGACACTTTTGGTTGTCTGAGACCCCGGACATACCTTCTAAAGGGTGGGATGCGGCGATTGTTAGATTATGCACCTGGGTACGTCTCTATGATAAAATCCGGAAGCAGGAATTCTATGTGTTTAATACCCATTATGATCATATGGGCGTTCTCGCGAGAACCAAATCATCCGAACTTCTCCAAAAGCAGATTCCCATTATTGCCGGTAATTTTCCTGTAATACTTACCGGCGATCTTAATGTAACGCCTAAAACTGAATCAGTTGACACCATAAAGACTTTCTTAAATGATGCCCGGGAAATTAGTCAGGAGCCGCCCTATGGACCAGAAGGCACGTTTAATGGATTCAATTTTAATGCTCCGTTAAAGGACCGGATCGATTATATTTTTACAAGCAAGCATTTTAAGGTGCTTAAATATGGGATACTGTCTGATTCAAAAGATCAGAGATACCCCTCAGATCATCTGCCTGTCTTCTCGAGAGTGAGGATTGAATAACTCATAATTCATAACTCGTCATTCTTATCTCATTAATCATATCTCTTACTATCTTTGTCGTTCATCATTTTTAGAACATGAAGATCTCGTATAAGTGGCTGCAGCAATACATCGAAACCGATAAAACACCAGAGGAGCTTTCACTCATCCTGACCAATATCGGTTTGGAAGTTGAAAGCCTTGAAAAGGTACAGGGAGTACCAGGAGGTTTGGAGGGATTGGTGATTGGATATGTGAAGGAATGCAGCCAGCATCCCAATGCCGACCGCCTAAAAGTTACTAAGGTTGATGTTGGCGGGACAGATGATCTCCAGATTGTGTGTGGCGCTAACAATGTTGCTGCAGGTCAGAAAGTCGTGATAGCAACGGCAAATACAACTATTTATCCTACTTCGGGCGAACCCTTTAAGATTACTAAATCAAAGATAAGGGGAGAGGTGTCGGAAGGAATGATTTGTGCCGAAGATGAAATTGGACTGGGAAATGATCATGACGGGATTATGGTTCTTGATGCTGCCGCGGAAATCGGTTCGGCTGCAAAGGAATATTTTAATCTCGAAGATGATTACGTTTTCGAAATTGGTTTAACTCCAAATCGTGCTGACGCTGCTTCGCACCTGGGAGTAGCGCGTGATTTGTCGGCTTATCTTCAGATACCTTTAAGAATGCCTGATCTTTCAGCTTTTCAGGTTAAGGACAATTCATTGAATATTCCTGTCAGTGTTCAAGATGCAAGTGCGTGTCCGCGATATTCTTCACTTACGCTCAGCGGCGTTAAAGTCGATCAATCACCAGACTGGTTAAAAGAAAAATTGAATGCTATTGGTGTACGTCCTATTAATAATGTAGTGGATGCCACCAATTATATATTGCACGATCTTGGACAACCCTTGCATGCCTTTGATGCAGATGCCATTAAAGGTTCCAAGGTGATAGTTAAAACCTTCGCTGAAAATACCAGCTTTAAAACTCTTGATGAGGCAGAACGCAAGTTATCTACAGATGACCTGATGATCTGTAACGTTGAAGAACCGATGTGCATAGCTGGTGTATTTGGCGGAATATCTTCAGGTGTTCACAATGGAACAACAAAGATTTTTCTGGAGAGTGCATGGTTTAATGCCGTCTCTATTCGTAAAACTGCGAAACGTCATGGTCTAAAAACAGATGCTTCTTTTCGTTTCGAACGCGGCACAGATCCTGAGATGACGGTAATAGCGCTAAAAAAAGCAGCAATGCTGATCAGCGAATTGACAGGGGGATATATTTCTTCTGAGGTTTCGGACCTTTATCCATCCCCCGCCCGGCCTTTCGATATCGGGATATCTTTCAAGAATGTTAACCGCTTGATCGGTAAAGATATTTCACCTGAAGAAATCAGAACGACTTTAAAAGGATTAGGCATTAATATCATCTCAGAAAATAGTGAAGGAATGTCATTGCAGGTGCCTGCATATAAGGTCGATGTAACGCGCGAAGTGGACATTATTGAGGAGATTCTCAGGATACACGGTTATGATAATATTGAGATCCCTACACAGATCAAGGCTTCTATAAATTATACTGCCAAACCCGACAAGGAAGTTCTTCAGAACCAGATAGCCGAATTACTTACAGCAAATGGTTATCACGAGATTTTGAGTAACTCACTTACCAAACTGAGCTATTCGTCACAACCCGAGCAGGCAGTAAAAATCCTGAATCCATTGAGCAGCGATTTGGATGTAATGCGTCAGAGCCTTCTGTTTTCCGGACTCGAAGCTGTGTCATATAACCAAAACCGTAAAAATGCCGATCTGAAGTTATACGAGTTTGGAAAAGTTTACAGTCTCGATGGAATGAATTACAAGGAAAACCAGCGTCTTTCAATATTCATCACCGGAGCAAAGGAAAGCGAAAACTGGAGTTCAAAGTCAGTGGACGCTGGATTTTATAATTTAAAAGCTGCGGTTGACCAGATAATTTCGCGGTTGAACATAAAAGGTCTGATTACTGATGAGACCGCCCAGGCTAATTTGTCTTCAGGTATAGTTTATCGCAAAGGCGATAAGGCCCTGGTAGAATTTGGATCTGTATCTAGGAAAGCATTGAAAATGCTTGATATTTCAGGTGAGGTTTATTATGCTGACTTTGATTGGGACCTGGTGATCCGTT
>JAZKHM010000186.1:0-1665 GCA_040385405.1 Bacteroidota bacterium
TTTTGTTTGTTGTGGTAAATCAGCCTTTTAAGCAGCCATTTTTGAAGGCTTTTCTTTGTTTTTCCCTTTTGTAAACTTCTGCAGGTTGTGTGCCAGAGCTATCAGGCCTATTTCTATGGTTACTTTTTCTTTTCCTCGCAGATTAAAGCGCCGGAAGCCTTTGTTTTGCTTCCAGTTTGCAAATACCGGTTCTACATCAGCACAACGCTTCTTTCGTTTTTTGATTCCTTCTTCGCTTCGCAGTCGCTGGGCTGCATTCTTTTTTAATCTTCGCTGATTATGATTAACCTCAATGATACGGTTACCCGTTTGTTTATGACACATGCCTCTTAACGGACAGCCTTCGCAATTTGGAGCCTTGTATTTTGTGAGGGTTTGCTCATAACCATTGCGGTTTTTCTGTTTGTGCGTGCCTATGTTTTGCATGTGTTGGCCCATGGGGCATACTACATAATCCTGCTCATCATTATAATGTAATTGGTCTGCATTAAAACTACTCCGGCTGCCATTCTGCTCTTTATCAAAATAATTATACTTCACATAAGCCTCAACTCCTTTTTGCTCCAGCACTTCATAGTTTTGTTCACTACCATAACCTGCATCGGCTGTGAGGGTGTCCGGCAGTGTGTTGAGTTGTTCTTCAAAGTCTTCGATATGAGCAGGAAGTGTAAGGGTATCTGCTGGATTGGGGTGTATGGTGTAGTTTAAAACGTATTGATCTTCGGTAGATATCTGCACATTGTAGCCTGGCTTGAGCTGGCCATTGAGCATGTGGTCTTCTTTCATGCGCATGAAGCTCGCATCTTCATCTGTTTTGCTGTAGCTGTTGCGACCATCCAGTATCTGCTCCTGCTCATTGTATTTGGCAGTGTTGGCAGGCCAGTTCTTCTCTGCATACTTCAGCTTTTGCTTTACCTTTTTGTCTATGTCTTTATCCTTCAAGGCCTCATTAAGGTCGGCAATGGTTTGTTTTACCTGTTCAGGATCTACAGGCTTAAAGTCTGTTGGGCGTTTGTCTTTTAATTCTTCGGCAGCAACCCCTTCAGCATAGTTCCACAACCCCTCTAATTGGATGGCCATTTTTTCTTTATTTGTCTTGATGGCATTGCCCCATACAAAAGTGTAGCGGTTAGCGTTGGCTTCTATTTTAGTGCCGTCTACATTAATATCTTTTAGCCCAACATGCCCACTGTTTACCAAAAGCGTTACAATCTGGGTAAACACATCTTTAAGTACTTCTTTGAGTTTATCTGAACGAAAACGGTTGATGGTATTGTGGTCCGGCGTTGCCATTGCTGCCAGCCACATAAAATATACATCCCGCTTGCAGAGTTGTTCTATCCTGCGGCTGCTGTACTCATTACAGATATAGGCATATACCAACACCTTAAGTAGCATACGGGGGTGATAACTGGAGGTTCCTCCACCTTTATACTTCCTGGTAATCTTATCGATATCCAGGCTGTCCAATACAGCATTGATAACCCTTACAGGATGGTTGCCTTCGATCAACTCATCCAAATCCGGCGGAAGTAGCATCGCCTGTTTTTGATTGTAAGTCTTAAAGACTATTTTTGAATTGGTTCTCACAGACCTATAGACTTAGTCTATGAAAAAAGCGATGCCTAAAAACATCGCTTTCTTTTTACACATATGTGGAAAAAT
>JAZKHM010000187.1:0-2095 GCA_040385405.1 Bacteroidota bacterium
AAAAAACACCAAGCCTGACCCCGAAGGGGTCACATTTTAACAACAATATTATAATACCTATCTAAATGAAAACATCAAACCTCCTCCTCCTATTCTTCCTCCTTCTAACCACCATCGCCTGCAAGAAGAACCCGGAACCCGATACCGAACCAATCATCACCCCTGTTGTTATCCCAGCCGCCGGCGCCGGACTGATCAGCACCTCCGTAGATTTTCCTACGGCAGATGCTCCGTTCACACTGACCTTTGACCCTTCAAAAGGCAATGCCGAGCTGAATGCTTTTTCGGGTGATGTATATATTTATACCGGAGTAATTACGCCGGAAAGCAAAAGTCAAACCGACTGGCGATATGTGAAAAGCACATCTTTCACTGCCCCTGATCCTGCTGCAAAAATGACTTCTACGGGTACAGGCAAGTACCAGATAACTATCAGCCCGCGCAGCTTTTTTGGCGTGCCTGCCGGAGAGAAAATCCTAAAAGTTGTCATGCTTTTCCGCACTGCCGATGGAAGCAAAGTGGCAAGAAATAAAGATAAAAGCGATATCTATTTGCCTGTTTATGAGACCGGCGCTTTAGGTGTTAAATTTACAGCACCTGCATTAGAACCAACTTATGTTCCGACTCCTGAAATCAGCATCAAAATGGTTGGCGAACAGCTTTCGGTTGCCGCAATTTCTTCAAAGAGCGCTAACCTAACCTTATCGTTGAACGGGACGACATTTGCGAGCGCATCGAATGCCACTCAGGTAAGCGGCTCGGCTAAAGTTACTGCCACCGGAGCTCAGTTAATCAAGGTCACTGCTACAGAAGGCGGGAATACCGCAGAAAGCACTTTTTCATTCGTCATAAGTGGCACAGTTGAAACTGCCGAACTTCCGGCCGGAGCAAAAGACGGTGTGGTTTATACCAATGGCGGAACCTCCGCTATCGTCACGCTCTTCGCGCCTGATAAGCAAAATGTTTATCTGCTCGGTGATTTCAACGACTGGCAGCCGGAAAGCAAGTACTTTATGAAACGAACTTCCGACGGGAATAAATGGTGGGTTCAGATCGACGGACTAAACGCGTCGAGAGAATATGCCTATCAGTTCCTGGTCGATGGTAAATTAAAAGTTGCTGATCCATATTCAGAGAAAGTCCTGGATCCTGCCAATGACAGTTTCATTTCTCCGAATACCTACCCTTCCCTCATGACTTACCCGAATGGAAAAACTACGGGAATAGTAAGCGTGATGCAGGGAAATACTCCAAATTACGCATGGAAGGTCAGTTCGTTTAAGCGTCCTGAAAAGAATAAGCTGGTGATCTACGAGCTTCACCTCCGCGATTTCCTTGGAACTCATAATTATTCCACGCTGACTGATACGCTGAACTACCTGAGCCGTTTGGGAATCAATGCCATCGAGCTGATGCCGGTAAACGAATTTGAGGGAAATTCCAGCTGGGGATATAACCCATCTTTCTATTTTGCAGCTGATAAATACTACGGCACCAAGCAAGCTTTACAGCGATTGATCGACGAGTGTCATACACGCGGAATTGCGGTAATCATCGATATGGTACTTAACCATTCTTTCGGACAGTCGCCAATGGTGCAGCTGTATTTTGATGAAAACACCGGCAAACCTTCTGCTGGGAGTCCCTGGTTTAATGCCGACCCTACCCACCCGTTTAACGTGGGATACGATATGAATCATGAAAGTCCGGCGACAAAAACCTTTGTCAAAAATGTACTTAAGTTTTGGATGGAAGAGTATAAAGTTGACGGCTTCCGTTTTGATTTATCAAAAGGCTTTACCCAGAAAAATTCAGGCACTAACGATGCAGCTGTAGGACCCTGGGGAGCATACGACGCCAGCCGGATCGCTATCTGGAAAAATTACAATTCTTATATCAAAAGCCTGGATGCTAATAATTTCTATGTCATCCTGGAACACTTTGGCGCCGATACAGAAGAAAAAGAACTTGCTGCTGAGGGAATGATGTTCTGGAATAATGTCAATCATAATTTCACCGAAGCAACCATGGGCTATATTCCCAATTCAAATTTCTCCCGCGGCTTTTATAATACCCACGGCTTCACCGATCCCGA
>JAZKHM010000188.1:0-5177 GCA_040385405.1 Bacteroidota bacterium
TCTCATTCCTTTTCACTTTAATTTCATAAATTTAAAGCTTTGTAAACATAGGAGGACGCAGAGTTTTTGCGCAGAGAGCGCAGAGGGAAGTCGGATAAGAGCCTTTTGAAATAAACATTTATCAACCCAGCCTCTGCGTACTCTGTGTGTACTCCGCGTCCTCTGCGGTTAAATAACACAGCGTTTAGTTTAAGCTCACTATATCCCATGTACAGGTATTTTATACTAATAATCTCTTTAATTCTGTATACAGGTAACCTTCTTGCCCAGAATGACCGCGCAAATGGTTATAAAGGAATATGGTTTACTTTAGGTCAGTTTTCAGCTTATGGTGATAAATATTCAGGAGGATTGGGAACCTATACTTCGAGCCATACTCCCATAGCTATCTACAGCAAGGCAGCAAATAAAACTTTTTTTGTTTACGGCGGCACAACCCACCAGAACGAAAAACACTTACTCATAATGATATCTTATTTTGATCATCAAAAAAAGTTAGTGCCCAGGCCTGTTATTGTGTATGATAAAAATGGAACGGATGATCCTCATGATAATGCTTCGCTATCCGTAGATGACAAAGGTTATATCTGGGTTTTTGTAAGTGGAAGAAATACAGTGAGGCCTGGACTAATCTTTAAAAGCAGCGCACCTTACCAGATTGACAAATTCGAGCAAATTTCAACAGGGGAAATGACTTATCCGCAACCCTGGTTTGTTAAAGATAAGGGTTTTACGTATTTGTTTACAAAGTATACCAGGGGAAGGGAATTATACTGGACCACGAGTAAAACGGGTGACATATGGGAACCAGAGCAAAAACTAGCTGGCATGGGTGGGCATTATCAGATATCAAATATTAAGGATGGAAAACTGGTAACTGTTTTTAACTATCATCCCGGAGGCGATGTGAATAAGCGTACAAATATTTACCTGCTGCAAACAGATGATATGGGCAAAACCTGGAAGAACATACATGGAGAAATCATGCCAACGCCCTTAATAAATAAACAAAGTAAGGCATTGGTAAAAGATTATGAATCGGAGAGAAAATTGGTTTACCTGAATGATATCAATTTTGATGAGCAGGGCAATCCGGTTATTCTTTCGGTAGTAAGCTCAGGTTTTGAACCCGGTCCCAAAAGCGATCCGCGTGACTGGATGGTTATTCACTGGAAAAACGGGCAGTGGAATTTTCGTAAAGTAAGTGCTTCTACCCATAATTATGATATGGGTTCTTTATATATCGACAATAAAACCTGGCAGGTTATTGGTCCCACGGAACCCGGACCACAAAAGTATGGTACTGGCGGAGAAATCGCCTTATGGGAAAGTAAAGACGAAGGCTTAACATGGATCAAAAAAAGGCAGGTGACGCAAAACAGCATCCGCAATCATACTTATGTGCGAAGGCCATTACATGCACATAATGATTTTTATGCTTTTTGGGCAGACGGAAATACCGATACATTTTCAAAATCAGTGCTCTATTATAGCAACAAAAAAGGAAAAGTGCGGGTATTACCCTACCAAATGGATAAGGATTTTGAAAGGCCGCTGCCATTAAGTGCCAATCATCAATAAGTCAAGGTTTTAATATTCGGATAAACGAAACGCCAATAAAGAAGTAATATGAAAAAAACGAAGGGATTTAGTTTAGTATTCTTATGGTTTTCAGCAATGCTGACCCTAAGTCCTGTTTACCAGATTTTTGCTCAGCAGCAGACTGGAAACCAACAATTTACCGCACAAATAGCAGGAAATGTAAGTGCTGATTTCGCACTCATTAAAAAACGGATACTTAACGATTTAATGCAGCCCGCCGTAGACGTAAATAAAATAAAAGACTTAGTTGCGAGTATCAAACCAGACGGAAGCTGGCCCGGAATCAATTATAAGGATACCTCCAATACCGGGTTTCAGCATAAGGATCATCTGGAGCATATGCTCAATTTAAGCAGGGCTTATAAAAAAGAAGGTACGGTACATTATCAAAATCCTGCGGTTAAAAAGACCGTTTCATCAGCACTCGATTTCTGGATAAAACATGACTTTATCTGTGAGAATTGGTGGTGGAATGAAATGGGCACACCCGACTGGATGATCAATACCCTGCTCGTTTTAGATACAGACCTCACCGAACATCAAAGAATAGCGGGCGCAAAAATAGCTTCCCGGGCCAGCTTTAATGGATTTGGTGCGAGGGCCGGCGGCGACTTCGTACCCATTGCGGGCATGGTTTGTAAACAGGCACTTTTTAAGAACGATGAAAAGATGCTGGAAAATGCGATCAAAGTGATGGCAGATCAGATTGTAATTACCAATGCCAGGGGCATTAATCCGGATTTGGGGTTTCATCACCGGACTGATAATGTGACTTCCATACATTCTTACGGGACGAATTATGTACGGTCTTTTACCTACTGGACGGTAAAAACTGCAGGCACAAAATTCATGCTTCCTGAATCAGCCTTGAAATTACTTGTTGATTACTACCTCGATGGAATCAGCCTGGCTATGGGTTTTAGAAAATATCCTGATCCCGGGGCTAAGAACCGTGATCTAAGCCGAAAAGATGCTTTGCGCCCTGCCAGCACCGACATACCAGAAAACTTTTTGCTGTCTACCAGCTATCGGAAAAAGGAATTCGAAGATCTTATAAAAGTTAGAAAGAACGAAAAAAGCAATGAACTTACATGGAATAAGTATTACTGGCATTCATCATACTTTACCCATCAGAGCAAAAAATATTTTGCATCAGTACGAATGTATTCCTCCCGGCAGAATAATATGGAATCACCTTACAATGGAGAAGGATTAAAGATGCACCATGTAGCCGACGGTGCTAACTTCTTAACCCGTACGGGAAAAGAATATTCAAATATTTTCCCGGTATGGGACTGGCAGAAAATACCCGGCACAACCGTAGTTCAAAAACCGGCCTTGCCCCCGTCGAAAGATATAGCTAAAAGAGGGAAAACGGATTTTGCAGGCGGGGTCTCCGACGGAAAACATGGCGCGGCCGCATTCGATTTCAGTAGTGTGCACGACCCCCTTACAGCGCGTAAGTCATGGTTCTTCTTTGATAATGAATACGTTTGCCTGGGGGCAGGTATTACTGGAATGGCAGAATTTCCGGTGGCAACTACCCTCAGCCAATCTTTACTCGGCAATGAAGTGGTGGTTAAAACCCAGTCCGGAAGGCAAACATTGGCTAAGGGGAAACATGAATTAACGGGAGTCTCCTGGGTACTCCACGACAGTGTGGCCTGGGTTTTCCCATCAGCAAAGCCTGTAAGTCTTCAGAATACGATGGTTAGTGGTAACTGGAGACAAATTAATAACCAGAATTGGGCAACAGAGGATAAAATAGAGAAAGACCTTTTCAGCCTTTCACTTAATCACGGAATTAAACCCAAAAATGCGGAATACGAATATATTGTAGTGCCCGGAATAGACGCTGCTTCTATAGAACGTTATCTAAAAAAGTCGCCGGTAATCATTCTCTCCAATACACCCGAATTACAGGTAGTTAAACATACCGGCCTGAACATCGTCCAGGCAGTTTTTTACCAGCCCGGGACCATAAAATTAGCCGACAGGGTAATGCTGACAGCGAAAAACCCTTGTATGGTGATGGTGCATTTAAAAGGTAATTCCATCCGGAAAATTACCCTATCAGACCCCTCTCATAAACTAAAAGCACTGGAAATATCCATCAATACCAAATTTGTTAATACAGGCAAAAACTGGCGTTCTGCCTGGGATAATGTTAAAAAAATAAGTACAGTGCAGATCAATCTTCCAGGCGGAAATATGGCAGGGACAAGTGTTGTACTGACACCTGAAAAGTAGAAGACTTAAAAAAAAATCAATACATGAAAAACTTACCTAAACTATTACTAGCAGCCAGTGCATCATTGATAATGTCTTGCACAGTCCAACAGCCTATCCCGGTAAAAGAAAGCATGAATAGCATTCAGCAAAGCTTAATCAATATGCATCAGTCAGTAACTGACTATACCAAATATCCGCGCTCAGCAAAAAAGGACGGTTCGCTGGTAACCGTACCCTCAAGAGACTGGACCAGCGGATTCTTCCCCGGATCTTTATGGCTCATGTATGATTATACCAATGACAGGAAATGGGAAGAGATGGCTAAGAAATGGACAGCCGGTCTGGAAAAGGAAAAATATAATAGAAAAACCCACGATCTGGGCTTTATTATGTTCAACACCTTTGGGAATGGTTATCGCTTAACAAAAGACCCTCAATATAAAGACATAATTATTCAGTCTTCAAAATCGTTAATCTCACGTTTTAATGAGAAAACCGGAACCATTCGTTCCTGGGATCATAACCGCGATAAGTGGCAGTTCCCGGTGATCATCGATAACATGATGAACCTCGAAATGCTTTTCTGGGCAACCAAAACTACCGGCGATTCCAGTTATTATAAAGTAGCCAATACACACGCTCTTACTACTTTGAAAAATCATTTCAGGGCAGATAACAGCAGCTATCACGTTGTGGATTATGATACGATTACAGGAGCGGTAAGGGCGCGTCAAACCCATCAGGGATATTCCGATGGATCGGCCTGGACCAGAGGACAAGCCTGGGGTCTTTATGGTTATACTGTAGCCTACAGGGAAACGGGAGATAAAAGGTTCTTAGATCAGGCCATCAAAATTGCAGACTTCTTTGTTAATCATCCTAACATGCCTTCCGACAAAGTTCCTTACTGGGATTTTGATGACCCTGATACTTCTAAAGCACCCAGGGATGCCTCCGCCGCCGCAATTGCCGCTTCCGGCTTATTAGAGCTTGCAAAATATTCGGGAAACAAGGCAAATGGTTATCGGGATTATGCAGCTTCAGCTTTAAAAAGTTTGTTATCCCCGGCATATTTAGCCCGGCCCGGCACAAATGCTAATTTTATCCTCATGCACTCTACCGGGCACTTGCCTGCAAAAAGTGAAATTGACGCCCCCCTCGGTTATGCCGATTATTACTTAATTGAAGGATTATTGAGAATGAAAAAAAAGTTTTAACCAGCCCCCGTGTGAGTTCCTCCACGAACAGACTTACTTAATTTGGGAGATACAGATCACCCGACTTATTAAAATACAAAAAGGCGGAATCCCTTCGCCCTTTATCGCGATATTCGCTGGCTTTTG
>JAZKHM010000189.1:0-5765 GCA_040385405.1 Bacteroidota bacterium
A
Organism: Bacteroidota bacterium; assembly: GCA_040385405.1. GTDB lineage: Bacteria > Bacteroidota > Bacteroidia > Sphingobacteriales > Sphingobacteriaceae > Daejeonella. The sequence goes on from JAZKHM010000189.1 coordinate 2, forward strand.
AATTCGAAGGTTGATATCTGCGTGCATACTATCTTTGGTTTTCCGTGGGAAACTCATGAAATGATGCTTAGGTATGCCGACGAGATCAACCGTTTTCCTCAAATCAAATTTGTAAAGCTCCACCATCTCCATATCGTGAAAGGTTCTATAATGGGCAGCCGGTTTGCTAAGGAGCCCTTCAAAACCTTTACGATCGACGAATACATCGATTTTATTGCTGAATTTATCCCTTTATTGCGTCCGGATATTGTTTTACAACGATTATTCGGTCTTGCGGACTTCGATCTGCTGATCGCACCGAACTGGGGCATGAAAAAATCGCAGATCCAAAGTTACATTGATAAACGTCTGGAGCAAAAAGGTGTAGTTCAAGGGAAGAATTATAGTTCAAATACTGTTTTAGCAATTTAATCTTCCCGCTTAGCTATTCCACCTTCTGCTTTCTCCTCAGACTGCTTTCTTCCTCAGATGCTAATAATCGGTTCTACTCCCACATCGCTTGTAATATTTTCTTATTAAATTTCTAAGCTTGCTATGGGTATATAAGCCCTTAGTTGTTTTTGTCGAGTTTTCCCGGGCATTTCAGAAGTTAATATCCAAATTTGAGTTTTTTGGTTTATTTTTTCAGGTAAATATTGCTGGAAATTTAAAAAATGGGAATTTACGACGGTGGTAAATGGAAAATATGGTAGTTATTAGACTAATATTGGATATTTATGTAATATTTTTCAATTTTTTAGCGAATTAATTATAATTTATGAAATTATTTAATAGTTTTGTTGTTAATAATCGGTTGTTTATTATTTTTAACACTTAATTTTTAATAAAATGAGTAAAATTCAGTTAAGGCAGGTTGCTCCTTTTGTAGTTTTATCTGCAGTTGCCATTGCTTCGCTCTTTGCGACATCCTTGCCAAATTTTGATGATGCTGGTAAATATAATACAGCAGATATCGCTTGGGTATTGGTAGCCACCGCACTAGTTTTTCTGATGACACCAGGTTTGGCCTTTTTTTATGGGGGTATGGTACATCGCAAAAACGTAATTTCTACAATGATTAAAAGTGTGGTTGCGGCAGGAGTTGTTAGTATTTTGTGGGTTACAGTTGGATTTAGTCTAGCCTTTGGAGAAACCCAGGGTGGCTTTATAGGCAATCCCGCGACATTCCTTTTTTTTAAAGGAGTAAATTCTGGTGCTCCATGGGGTTTAGCTCCTACGATCCCCTTAACATTGTTCGCTTTATTTCAGCTCATGTTTGCGATTATTACTCCGGGACTGGTCGTGGGAGCTGTTGCTGAACGGATTCGTTTTACTTCATATATACTATTTATCTGTCTTTTCAGCTTATTCGTTTATGCGCCATTGGCTCACTGGACCTGGCACCCTGAAGGATTTCTTCTCAAAATGGGGGTTTTTGATTTTGCAGGCGGTACAGTTGTGCATATTTCTGCTGGAATGGCAGCATTGGCCGGTGCATTGGTTTTGAAGCGTAGACGAGTTCATATGGATCGTCAGGAAATTCCTCCTGCGAATATCCCATATGTATTAATAGGTACAGGTCTGTTATGGTTTGGCTGGTTTGGGTTTAATGCAGGTTCTGCTCTGGGTGCTAATGCTTTAGCTGTGTCTGCTTTCGCCACAACCAATATTGCTGCTGCTGCTGCAGGATTGTCCTGGATGTTTTTCGATGTTCTAAGAGGCAAAAAGCCGTCGGTACTGGGATTTTGTATAGGAGCTGTTGTTGGATTAGTAGCGATTACTCCGGGTGCAGGTTTGGTGGCTATTCCTCAAAGTATTTTTATCGGAGTTGTGAGCGCAATTATTTCAAACCTGGCAGTTTATTGGAAATCTAAAACTAGTTTGGATGATACCTTAGATGTATTTCCATGCCATGGTGTTGGTGGAATAGTTGGTATGCTGCTTACCGGTCTGTTGGCGACCAAAACCGTCAATGCCGCTGGTGCAGATGGCTGGTTCTATGGAGATGCTGCTTTCTTTTTTACCCAGCTAAAGGGGGTGTCAATTGTTGTCGCATTTAGTTTTACGGTCTCGTATGCTATTTTCAAGTTCATTAACTTCATACAACCGATCCGCGTAAGTACTGAAGAGGAAGAGGAAGGTCTTGACGCAAGTCAGCATAATGAGAAGTACAGCCAGGGAACTTTAATTGTAAGTGACAATGGTTCAGTTTATGAAACAGATGCAGAGAGGGTTAAGCAGATAATCTAATATTCGCACCTAAAATTTATTTTAATAGATATGTGATAATCCTGGCCATGAGCCGGGATTATTCATTTTAGCCTGGCTGTGATTTTAATATAATCGATGCATCACCGGATTAATCCTGATCAATTATTGCCGGATACATAACGTGATCAATTGCTCTTCTTTTTTATTCTCCCTGCCGAATTGGCTTATGCCTTTCTTTTCGAGATTCGTATAGAAGTCATAAGCAATAACGGAAATTTTCGGTTTTTTCTCCCTTAAATTCGATAAACAATCTTATTTTTTCTTTAAAAATTGCAAATAGGTCTTCTTTTGCGATTAATTTGTGATTACCCGGTCTTCTGCGGAAAATAATTGTTGTTTTTAGCCTATTTTTTATTTATCAATGGTTTTTAACGAACATTAATTTGATTTATTGGCAGTATTTTACCAATAGTATTCATATTTATCTCATTTAAATACTATAAATACTAATAATTTGATAATTTTATCTAATAATTATCTTTAAATTGTAATATATTTATTATTATTGGGAATTATTATGGAAATGAAAGCCTTAATATTTGGGAATTTTCTCAGTTTATTCCTTTTTGGACTAAAATATATAATGAAAAACCATAATAATTTACTTAATTTCTTTAATAATAGAAATTTAACAGCATATAACGTCAATTTTCTTGAATTTACACTTAAAGTGATTGTATATAAATGAATAGAATCTACTTTCCATGTTAACATCTCTGAATTACTAATCTGAAGCTTGCGATATGGATTTTTATAAACCTTAAAACCAACAAACATGAAAAAAATTCACAATCCAGTTTTAGCTGTTTTAATAACAATGACCTTTATATCCGAATCCTTTGGACAGGCTGCGCCACGTAGCAATCCTTTAGAAATATCCGGCTCCGGTGATCTGTATTATAAATATGACTTTTCAGATTTTAAAGCTCCCAGTGGAAGCTCAAATATATCAACCAGTTTCGCGACAGATCAGAATTCGATTTCATTAGGAATGCTGAATGTAATTCTGAAGAAATCTGCCGGAAAGGCATCTTTTGTAGGAGATATTTCCTTTGGTCCTCGTGGGCAATATCAATCTATACCAACAGGGGATGTAAGTAATACAACCAATAGCTTCAATATTCAAAATCTTTACGGATCATATAAATTTAGTGACGCGTTTTCAATGACCGCAGGTTATATGAGTACTTTTGTGGGATATGAAGTGATTTCTCCAGTGGGAAATTTCAATTATTCAACATCGTATCTATTTACCAACGGACCATTCCAGAATGCAGGTATTAAAGCCAATTTCGCTTTTACAGATAAAGTAGGGTTAATGGTTGGATTATTTAGTGACTGGAATACTTTCCAGGATATAAATGGGGTTTCACATATCGGCGCCCAACTATTTTTAAGCCCAGTCGAAGGATGGACTGCTTATCTGAATTTTCTTTCAGGAAGGGGCGGAGGAGGTGCGGAAACCTACGGATCTGGAACAATTCTGGACTTAACCACTGCTTACCAGCTTACTGATAAGTTCAAACTGGGGTTAAATGTTGCCGATTATACATTGCCCGAGAACAATGGAGGTTATAGTGGCCTTGCCCTTTATCCGCAACTTGCATTATCAAATGGATTTGGATTGGGTGCGAGAGGTGAATACTTCAAGTATAAAGATATCGGAGAAGAGGCCGGGAGCTCAGTTTCAAGCCTTACGTTAACGGGCAACATTAAATCGGGACCGTTGACAATTATTCCGGAAATAAGATTTGACAGTAACGATTCTTCGCCCTTTATGAATAATAGCATGAATGCGACCAAGTCAGCATCTCAGTTTTTGATAGCTGCGGTTTATGCTTTTTAAATATTAATAAATTAATGGGAGCGCTGGTTGAAGAATCAGCGCTTTTTTTATTGAACAATTTTATTTGCACATGCCGAACTTGCAAAAGCTTCGGGTTTGGCCTTAAATACAAAGCCCATACTTAATATATAGCCCATTGCCTCGTGTAATGCCTGGTTGGATTTGAAGTTCGGGTTGGTGTTAATATCAGCGTGTACTTCAAGATCGACATCATATAGATCTAGTAGATCGCACAAAGAATAGGCGCATTCAATTGATTTTTGAACTTCAGAGATCATCCTTTCTTTGATACTCATCTTTTGTGACGAACGTTCCTGGTGAATGAACATAAAGCCGCCTTTTTGCTCACGCAGGAAAACTATGACCGTTGCGAAATCGATTATCGAGCCTTTTACCTGGGAATCGGTACCGATGCATACTTTAAGCTTGTTGCCAAGATTGTATTCTCTTTCGATGGCATGTTCCACCTCTTCAAGAATAGGGATCTGAATAGTTTCTCCGTTAAATTTTTTCCAGGTCATAAATTTTGTTCAGGTTAAAATTTATTAAACAAGTGTAATACAGGATATTGTCTATCAATAAATATAATTCTTTAAAACCAAACGACCTTTTACTCAGATTATTTATTTGTTAACATTTCAACAGATTAAGGATAACAAACAGCGATTCTTTCCGTATAATATATTTATGAATAAGTTGAAAGGTATACTATCCGGATTGATGATTCTATTTATAGTTGGGACTGGGTGTAAAAAACCAACAGACCAACCCGAAGTCTCATTAACTCCTCAGGATCTTCAAAATGTTTCATACGGGGCGCATGTTCGGAATTCACTGGATATTTATCTTCCTGAACGAAGAGATGCGAAAACACCTGTAATTTTACTGGTGCATGGCGGATCATGGTTTGAAGGCGACAAATCTGCCTTTACCGATCTTGCGAAATATTGGAGGGACAGGGGTTACGCTGCCGCCACAATGAATTACCGCTACACCAATACTCCTGAGAATAATATTCATCCCGCACAGGTTAATGATATTGCCAAGGCAATTGAATTTATTGGCTCTAAATCGGTGGGATGGAAGATTTCTTCAGACAAGTTTGCGCTTCTGGGCGCTAGTGCCGGCGGACATTTATCGCTCTTATACACGTATAAATACGACGCGGGAAACAAGGTAAAGGCTGTGATTTCGCTGGCCGGACCGACAGATTTTACAGCGACGGGAAGTGTAAGTCCAGTACAGGCCCAGGTAGTGCAGTTGTTGATTGGCATACCCTATCAAACAAACCCTGTTGCATATGCGGAAGCAAGCCCTATAACTCATGTAAAAGCTGATTCAAAACCAACACTTTTATTTCACGGTAAGAAAGATTTAGTGGTGCCGTACCAGCAAGCTGTTGACTTGAAAAGCCGGCTTACACAATCCGGAGCTGTGCATAAACTGATATCTTTTGAAGATACAGGCCATGAAGTAATTAACGTGAACTACATGGCCAGCTTCCTCGCGGAGTGTGATAACTGGTTTAAGCTTTACCTGAAATGAACTGATTTTTTTTGAAACTTATCAAATTGTTGATTGTAGTTACTATGTACCAATTCAATAGATCATGGCAAGTAATCTATCAAATGAACTCTTACAGTTGCAAAAAAGCCGTTGCGGATCGAA
>JAZKHM010000190.1:0-1711 GCA_040385405.1 Bacteroidota bacterium
AGCATCAGGAAATCAATTTCAAATCCACCTTTGAGAATTGTTTGAACTGCTTCCTTAGCGGTAAAATACCCTCCCAAGAAATAAGCGATAATATAAAGTGACAAGCTAACCCAGTCAGGCATGGTGTTGATATAGGATAATCCATAGCCTGTGCCTAAAGCTGCACCGCAAAGAATGGCGAATATCAATTCGGTATTTTTACCCAAAATGCCGCCATGTTCATGTCCCGCTTCATCTGCGGAGTGTTCATGTTTACCTACTTCAGGGGCTTTATCCTTATAAGTTGACTCCTCTTTTCTTTTTTCCGGCCTAATATCTTTTGAAACCGGCTTCTCTACTGGCTTTTCTTTTTTGTCATCATCAATTTTGCGGGTTACCGTTCCGGGCTTTTTAATATTGCTTCTGCGATTACTTTTTTCCATGTTAATGATTAGTTTTTACATAATAAAGATGATCATGCCGGTGCCGACAAGGATCAGACCAGTGATTATTCCAGAATTGAATTCAAGCCTTTCCCAATTGATCCTTAAAAGCCCACGGAATACGAGTCGTACCCAGATTACCATACCTGTTATAGTAATCAGTGCATAAAACGCGGACAATAGTATGATCATCTCCCATCCCTGGCCTCCGGCTACTAAAAAATATCCTTCCATCTCCAGGCATGGAGAAAAGAACATAACAGCTACCAGACTTAAGATAATCCTGCTTGTGGTATGTGGGACAGTATTTTTAGCATCATGAGTAAAGTGGAGCCTGTGGAAATCAATGCCGATAATCAGTATTCCCATAACAATAAGTATAACCGGAGCTATATATGGGGTGAACAATTTATACTGACCGGAAAATTGCCAGCCAAGCTTTGCCAGGATAATTCCTAAACCGATGGTGCTGATTACATGTGCCGATGCTGCAACGAAGGTCATTCTACTTACTTGTGCGATGTTCCATCGTAAAGTTTGCCCCACGGTCAAAACCGGCAACCAGTGAGTGGGAATGATCGCATGTAATAAGCTTAATAAAATGGTACCAACAATAATTGCCTCCATATTAGGTCAATTCATTAAGACGGCTCTTTTAAAAAGAGTAAAGAACTTGTCTAATCCGGTGTAAAGAGATGCCTTCTACAGAAAGCATCTCTGTTGTATGTTAATTTTGATTTAATTTGGTATGATGGTCGTGACAGGCATCCGCACATTCTTTGCAGGCTTGCGCGCACTTCTTACAGTGTTCATGATCATGTTTGCCGCATTCCTCGGCACACATCCGGCATGCCTTTTCACAAATCACGAGAAACTCATGTGAGATCATTGATCCTCGTTGCAATAAACGGGCAGCCAGCATGCAGATATCCGCACAGTCGATGTCCATGGGAATACATTTTTCCATCATTTCGCTGTGACCTTCTTTGAATCCCTCAGCAGCACAATTTTCGCAGGTTAAGACGCAGTTCAATAATTTTTGAATAAGCGCCTGATGATTTTGATGTTCCATAAATAATAGATTTTGAGTTATATGTAGACTTATTTCTACCAAATTGATTAATGACCAGATTCCTCTTCACTATTTTTCATTTTTGAAAGCAGATCATAAGCTCCCTTCATAACTACCTTTCCCGTTAGATCGGGTTTTCCAGGAATCTGAACTTCGATGTACCCACCATCACTTATACCAGTAGTTATTTCCATCATTTCAAAATGAAATGTTTCTC
>JAZKHM010000191.1:0-14828 GCA_040385405.1 Bacteroidota bacterium
ATCGGTGTTTGAGACCGACGCGTCTACCAGTTCCGCCAGCTGGGCATTTGAGTTGAACGTACAGCCTTATCAGTCATACGTGAAAAGCGTCAATTTTTCCGCTTTGTCATTTACGGGACGCAAACTTATGTATTTTTTTTGAAATTATGTAAGTGTCTTTCAGATAAATGTGGTTGTACATAGCATTACCTGACAGTTTATAAGATCGGGAAATCTTCTTTCTGGGTATACCTGCCGGGCCGCCTTTCGTACAAAGTACACTTTCAACATCCCATTATTCAAACTTATTCATGATTACCCGTATTCTCTGCAAGTATTTCTCCCTATACCAAATATCCTTGATCCTGAGTAAAATACTGTTTGGATCAGGGTGGGTTTTGGCATCAAACTCTTCTGTTAAAAGCTTTAGTTCATCAAAAAGTGAAGCCTCCAGTTCATCGATCTCAGAACTTATTGTCAGCAGCCGGCCCGCGTCAGGGTCAAACTCCATATCCATCAAAGCCTCATTTACATCCATCATATCCATCAAAAAGTCTTGGGGAAGTATGTATTTATCCCCTTCTGCAAGCATGCCATGAATTTCAAGAATGTATTCGATACGCTTTATAGGATCGGAAAGGACTTTGTATGCTTTATTATTCAGCGTTGAAAGTTCCAGGATCTCGTCCTGTTTTTCCTGCGACTCATTGGCATAAAAATCTGGATGATACTCCCTGCTCAGGGCATAGAATTTCTTCTTCAACAGAGCCTCATCAACTTTGAAGCTGAGGGGAAGGTTGTAAAACTCGAAGTAGGTTTTATCTGCCATGGATCAGGAAATTGTTCGAAACAAGTCCTCTTTCGCCTTTCACCTAATTGATTACGTGTTTAATTATATCATTTCCAAATACAAACACCATCAGGGTAATAAGGATAACAAATCCCACCATTTGAGCGCGTTCCATAAATTTGTCGCCTAGTGGCTTGCCTTTAACCATCTCGATCAGGAGGAATACCGCATGACCGCCATCTAGGGCGGGAATAGGCAAAAGGTTCATAAGGGCGAGTGCCATTGAAAGCAGGCCTACAAGGCTCCAAAACTTAATCCAGTTAACTGTAGATCCAAACATCGTAGCTATGCCTATAGGTCCTGTAAATGCCTTGTTCGCCTTTACTTGTCCGGAGGCAACCTTCCCCAGCCCCTTAGCGTTATCCATAAACGATCCCCATGCACGTGATGCCCCTACGGGCAAAGCTTCAAGAAATCCGTATTCAATTGTCTCGAGAGGAATACCGTGGTATTGGGGAATGTAAATTCCGACTGTACCTTCCGGGGATACTTTCGTTGGGATCTGTACAGTTTTATCATCCCTTATAACCGTAACTTCGACCTGTTTATTTTTGTTTGCAACAACCAGCTGCTTAAATTCATCATAATAAGTAACAGGAGTATTGTTAATTGCAAGGATACTATCTCCTACTTTAACACCTGCTTTCTGCGCATTTCCGCCAGGTTCTATCATAGATATTCCAGAGATCTTCACTCTTGGCTCAACAAACTGTCCGATGCCCAGATCAGACACTTTTTCAAGCACGTCGCCCGGCACGTGTATATTTTTTGTTTCACCATTACGCTGGACGGTAAGTTCAGTGTTACCAAGCAGCACTTTGGAACTGGTGAGTTCTTCAAATCGCTTAACAGGCTGCCCATTTACTTCTGTAATGCGATCTCCATTTTGCAAGCCTATCTCTTTTCCAATAATACCTGGTGCTATCCCGTAGGGTAGTTTATCATTAGGCACAAACGTCTCCCCATTACTTAATGTCAGCATCCAGAATATAAAAATACCGAGCACTATATTTACAGTCACTCCACCGAGCATGACAATTAGTCGCTGCCACGCCGGTTTTGAACGGAATTCCCAGGGCTGCGGAGGACCAGCAAGCTGATCAGTATCCATTGATTCATCTATCATTCCTGAGATCTTTACATAGCCGCCCAGCGGAAGCCATCCAATCCCATATTCACAACCTTTGTAATTGAAGCTAACTAATTTAAATCCCCATGCATCAAAAAACAGGTAGAATTTCTCCACCCGTATACCGAAAGCACGGGCAGCTAAAAAGTGCCCTGCTTCGTGTAATATAATTAAAATTGATAATCCAAGTAACAGCTGACCTGTCATTATTAATCCATCCATGCCTTATTCTCTATTTTATTTTTTAGATATTAAAATTTCCTGTTTGTTACTAAGTCCTGCGCATACACACGGGTTTGTCTATCAGTTTCCACATAATCCTCCAGAGTTGGATCCCCGATAAAGGATATATTGGCCATACAGTTCTCGATCACATCGCTCATTTGCAGGAACCCCAGACGGTTGTTCAAAAACTCAGCCACAACAACTTCATTAGCAGCATTTATCACGCATGGCATATTACCGCCAGTTACCAGTGCGTAAAATGCCAGTGCAAGGTTTCTAAACGTCTTTTTGTCAGCCTGCTCAAAGCTCAGGTTTGGAAAATCCATGAAATCAAACCTTGGAAAACTATTTGGCAACCTTTCGGGATAAGCAATTGCATACTGTATAGGCAATTTCATATCGGGCAGGCCCATCTGCGCTTTCATGGAACCGTCGCGAAACTGAACGATCGAATGAATAATTGATTGAGGATGGACAATAACATCGATTTGCGAAACGTCCAGGTTGAACAACCATTTAGCCTCTATTACTTCCAGCCCTTTATTCATTAAAGAAGCTGAATCAATAGTAATCTTTTCGCCCATCACCCAATTGGGGTGCTTGAGCGCTTCTTTTTTAGTGATCGATGCTAGAAATTCAGAATTTTTACCTCTGAAAGGGCCTCCCGATGCTGTAAGATAAATCTTTTCAATAGCATTGTTTTCTTCGCCGGCAAGGCACTGGAAAATGGCAGAATGTTCAGAGTCTACAGGAAGAATTTTTACCCGATGCTTTTCTGCCAGGCCGGTCACCAGTTCACCGGCAACAACGAGAGTCTCTTTATTCGCTAAAGCGATATCCTTGCCGGCTTTGATGGCAGAAAGAGTAGGTTTTAGCCCCGCGAATCCCACCATTGCTGTAAGAACAATTGAAATGTCGGGATGAGAAACAATTTCACACATTTCGTCAATGCCGCAAAGTACCTTTATTCCATGTGGATGGAGTATAAATTGCAAATCTTCATATTTCTCGCGGCTTCCAATAACCACATAAGCAGGTTTAAATTCAATTGCCTGGGCAATAAGCAGCTCAGCATTATTCTGGGCTGTAAGGACAAAAGCTCTGAACCGGCCAGGGTTTTGCCGGATAACTTCAAGTGCCTGTGTGCCGATGCTTCCTGTGGATCCGAGGATGGCAATATTTTTCAGATTTTGATCTTGTTTCACGTTATTCATTACGACTTACCAGTTTATCCAATTCATCAGCTATGAGCCTGTCATTTGATAATCTAGGCACTTTGTTTTGTCCTCCAAGTTTGCCCTTCGATTTCATATAATTCCTGAAAGCGTCCTTTTTCAGTGAATGCATAACCAAAGGCTGCAGAACTCTTCCCACAACAAGGTCAAAATAATACGAATTTAAACCCTGAAGGGATTTATCAACCTTGGAACTAAACAATTTAAGATCTGCTGGCGGATTCACAAACTCCACATACCATTCATGATAGGGTAAAGAACCATCAGCGGGATTAACACGTGGAGCCACCGTAAATTCGGTTATTTCCAGATTTTCCTGTTTTGCGACTGATAAAATGGCCGATTCAACTTCTTCTCCGATTACATGTTCGCCAAAAGCCGAAATATAATGTTTAATTCGGCCCGTTACAATTATCCTATATGGATCTTTTGAAACGAATTTTACTGTGTCACCGATGCTATATCCCCACAGTCCGGCATTGGTGTTCAGAATTAATGCATAATTCCTATCCAGTTCAACATCTTTAAGAGAAAGCCGGGCAGGATTTTCATTAAAATATTCCTCAGACGGTATAAACTCAAAGAATATTCCGGAATCTAAGATTAAGAGCAGGCCCTTTTCAGTCTGCGAATCCTGGAAGGCGATAAAACCTTCAGACGCCGGGTATGTTTCAATAGAAGGAATTCTTTTGCCGATACTTTCTTCAAGTCTCGCCCGATAGGGCTCAAAATTTACTCCTCCGTAAACGAAAAGCGAAAAATTCTTAAAAATATCTTTAATCTTTTTGCCATCTGCGTGTGCCGAAAGCCGGTCAAAATACATCTGGACCCATGGTGGAATGCCAGAGATAAGCCTCATATCTTCGCTAATGGTTTCTGCAACAATTGCTTCAACTTTTTCTTCCCAATCTTCAATACTGTTAGTCCGGAAAGATGGGAGGCGGTTTCCCTGGAGGTAAGCTGGAACATGGTTTGCAACAATTCCCGAAAGCCGGCCGAGTGCCAAGCCGTTCTTATGTTCCAGAACGGGACTTCCCTGAAGGAAAATAATCTTACCGTCCAGAAAGTCTGCTTTACCGGTCTCATGAATATAACAGAACATGGCATTCTGAGCCGCTTTTACATGTTCAGGCATCGATTCCCTGGAAATTGGGATATACTTTGTTCCGGAAGTAGTGCCAGACGTCTTTGCAAGATACCTGGGCTTTCCTGGCCACAATACGCTGGCTTCTCCCGCCACTACACGCTCTATATAGGGCTTGAGTTCCTCATAGTCGCTAATGGGTACGAATTTTTTGAAATCCTCATAGGTTTTAATATCCGCAAAGGTATGGTCACGGCCAAAGGCAGTTTTCTTTGCGTTCTTTACAAGGTTAAAGAAAACCTTTTCCTGCGCAGCTAAGGGATTCTTTTTCCACTTATTGATCTGCATTACTGCGAATGCTGCCAGGGGTTTAGCTAACAGAGACTTAATTCCCATCACTCTTTTCTACATCTTCGAGTAGAATCTCCTCTTCATCTGCATATTTGTTTACCATATGGCGGTAAGCAATAATAAGAATAATGCTCGAAAATGGAACGCTGAATAACGTACCAAGACCGAGTGCCATCGCTCCAAGTATATTAACTCCTAACATAAGCAGAAAGAGCCTTAAAATAAACCAGAAGTGCCCTTTGGTAAGCGTCCAGCTCTGGCTTATTGATTCGGAAGAACCTGACTCCTGATCAACGATAAAAGCTACAACAAAGCATAAACGGATGGTAAAATAGGTGATGGGTATTGAAATCAATATGAAAACAGGAAGCATTTCCCAGCTAAAGGGGTTTTCAGGATCTATTTCTATATGAGGGGTATTGATGAAATAAACCGAACTTATCACCGCTATAATGAACACCAGTACAAGACTTATGATTAATTTGACGATCAGGAAATTGAAAGCCTTCACCAGGTTTGGAATAACGTCCGGAAACGACGCATCTTTTGGATCATCTATCAGCTTGAAAAATACTTGATAAAAAGCTACCGTATAAAATGCATCGAATAATGTCAATAACAAGCCGCTGGCATTGCCAAGCAAAACCGCAAGCATGGATATGATGAAAATTACCGCAAATTGAAACACGGTCAATCCAAGCAATACCCACAAATTATCCTTGGCCAACCGCCAGGAATCAATAAAAACCTCCCTCACTGTAATCACTCTGTCCATATATTACCTATTTAAAATTATTCGTTTCCACAAATCCTGTATAAAACCCATTCCATACGCTGTCAACTGTACGAAGGAAGCAACAATGCTCAAAAATGCAACTTTTACCGATCTGTTTATTGCCAGTGAGTGGAAAAATATCAACAAAACAAACAAAGCCAGCATAGTATTACAAAATCCAGCCAGAGGTTGTTTCAAAAGGTTCAAAATCAAGCTGAGTAAAAGGAAGATTGTAAAGCAGGCAGGAAAAAAATGAACAATTTTGAGTTCTTCAGGAAAGTGTTTATAAATATTGATCCGGGCGCGGCCGAAAAAATGAAGCTGCCGGTAAAACTGAGTGAAACTCGTACGTCGCTTATGATAAACAATTGCTCCGGGTATAAGCCCGATTTTGAAGCCAAGTGACTGTATACGAATACTGAATTCAATGTCTTCACCAAGCCGGGTAAGAATAAATCCCCCTGTTTTTTCCCATACTTCCCTTGAAATTCCCATGTTAAAACTTCGGGGATGAAACTGGCCTATATGTTTTTTATTACCCCTGATGCCTCCCGTTGTAAATGGGGAGGTCATGGAATAGCTGATGGCTTTCTGAATAGCCGTGAATGATTTATGAGCACCATCCGGACCTCCATAAGCATCAAGCTGATGTTCTAGTAAAAAGTCCTTAACTATTTCAAGATAGTGTTCAGGCACGAGGCAATCTGAATCGAACACCACAAAATAATCACCTTTCGCACGGGCAAAACCATAATTTCTGGTAAACCCCTGGCCCTCATTCTCTTTATAATAATAGCTGATATCCAGTCTGTCTGAATACCGTTTAACGATGTGTTCCGCCCCATTTATCGAGCCATCTTCAATAACCAGAACCTCAAATTGCAGATAGCTTTGCTTCGTAAGCGTATGGAGTAACTCATCAATCTCCTGGGGACGATTATAAAGAGGAATAATGATTGAGAAGAACATAAAGGGGAAATTAGAAATTAAGAGTGAAGATTTTCACCTTTCATACTGTTTTCTCAATATGGTATGAGTTCCTCTCAGGGGAATTTCTCGAAACCAGCTCAGCGATAAATCCCGTAAGGAAAAGTTGGAAACCTACAATGATCGCTACAAGAGCTATATAGAACAGCGGCTGGTCTGTTACATCCCGGTTATTGGGGATGTGCATGGAAATATTGTATAACTTGTTACCAATAATCCAGATGGTTATTGATAAACCCGCAAGAAAGCTCAGTGCACCCATAGTACCAAAAAAATGCATTGGCCTCTTGGCAAATTTCCCTACAAAGAAAATCGAAAGCAAATCGAGGAAACCATTTATAAAACGGCTCAGGCCGAATTTGGTGGTGCCGTATTTTCTCGCACGATGTTCAACTACCTGCTCCCCAATTTTGGTAAATCCAGCCCACTTCGCGATTACTGGAATATATCGATGCATTTCGCCATACACTTCTATATTCTTAACCACTTCCTTACGATAGGCTTTCAGTCCGCAATTAAAATCGTGAAGGTTGTAGATCCCCGACATACGACGGGTAAAGAAATTGAATACTTTGGTGGGAAGGGTTTTGCTTAATGGATCATGTCTTTTTTGCTTCCATCCAGAAACAAGATCAAATTTATCTTCTCTGATTTTACGATAGAGTTCAGGTATCTCGTCGGGACTATCCTGAAGATCTGCGTCCATTGTAATCACCACTGTGCCCTGACTCGCTTCAAAGCCAACATTAAGCGCCGCCGATTTTCCGTAATTTCTTCTGAATTTTATCCCGACGATATTCGGGAGCGCTAACTTCAACGCTTCAATCACCTCCCATGAATTATCGCTGCTCCCATCATCAACAAGTATGATCTCATAAGTAAAACCATGGGCGTCCATAACCCGGCTAATCCAGCTTGTTAATTCGGGCAATGACTCTGCTTCGTTTAATAAAGGGACAACTACCGAAATATTCATCAGGTTGACAGTTGAGAGTTGACAGTTGACAGTGGCATAATGTAGATATTACACAAATAAAGGTGCAAATTTGATAATAAATTTGGAATATATCGTTTTCTTTCGGAAGAGGGAAAATTAAAAGTTGTTGGTGTGAGTGTTAGACTGAGAGGTTGGAAGCTCCTAGCCGATGGTTGTCGGTTTAGTTTTGACAAGGCAGCACTAAGGATTGACAACTAATAACTCCCTATAAATCCAATGCCCCTAAACCAACGTATCTCCGTTATATCCAAAACTTCATATGATCTTCATAATGAAGCAGTAATTTAGTAATTAACAGAATTTAAAAGCATCGCATGAAAAGTTTCCTGATTCTTCTTATCATTATAATCTTTGTTTCCTCCTGCAAAAAAGATCCCGTTTCGATACAGCCGGCGCCAGTTGTTACAGGTACTACAAACGCTCCTGAAAGCGGTTCGCGCAGACAATTGACCCTCGACTCACTATTCCTTTATGCTAAAGAAGTGTATTACTGGAATACAGTCCTGCCGGCCTATGACGTGTTTAATCCAAGAAGCTATATCAACGGATCGGATCTGGCGTCATATGAACTCTCCCTTTTCAACCTAAGCCAGTACAGTATAAACCCGGTAACAGGGAAACCTTATGAGTTTGTTGCGTCAAGTTCTGGCGGAAGTGCCGGGGTTGCAAAATACTCTTATATTAAAAATAAAAGTTCGGCCAACCCTGTAGCATACCTTCCTGATCTGCGGGGTTCGGTTGATATAGAAGGAAACGGATATGATATAGGACTTGCGTTTTCAGCAATAGGCACAGCTTCATCTTATGAGGTTAGGGTAAAACTCGTAAGCCCGGGTTCTCCGGCGCACCTGGCAGGATTTTCACGGGGTGATATCATCACGAAGATTAATAACACCACTGTCGGAACTAATTACAACAACGAAGTAAGCCTTATAAATAGTGCGCTAAGTGCAAGTTCTGTGAAACTAGCCGGTAAAAAAATTAACGGATCTGCATTTGATCTTACTCTGGCGAGGAGCTCTTACAAAAGTAATCCGGTATATAAAGATACTGTTATCGTGTCTAATGGTAAAAAGGTTGGCTATATAGCTTATGCCCGGTTTTCGAATGCAGGCAATTCGACCAGTGTGCTGAATTCCATATTTGCAGAATTTGCAGGGACTGGTGTAACGGACCTGGTTATAGACTTAAGGTACAATGGAGGAGGTTATGTGTCAACCGCAGAACACTTTACCAATCTGATAGCACCTTCCAGTCTGAACGGAAAAGTGATGTTTCGCGAAAAATTTAATGCGCTGATGCAATCTGGTGGTGCTACGATATTAAAAAACCAGCCTGCTCTGGATGGAAATGACAAGTTGCAGTATACTAATGGACGGATAATGACTTATGCCGATTACAGCTATAAAGAAGAAGACAACAGTTATAACTTCAAAAAGGCGGGCAGTCTTAACTCGATTCAAAAGGTGGTATTTATTATAAGCCCTGCTACCGCTTCAGCCAGTGAAATGCTTATTAACAACCTTCGGCCGCATATAGATGTGAAACTTGTTGGAAAACCTTCCTACGGTAAACCAGTAGGATTTTTCCCAATCACTTTAGAAAATACTTATAATGTCTACTATTCTATGTTTACGAGTATCAATTCCGCGGGACATACGGATTACTTTGCGGGCTTTACGCCAGACTGGGATGCAGCGGACGACGTCACTCATAACTTTGGCGATCCAAAAGAGATTTGTTTTGCTGCGGCCCTGAACTATATTGTTAAGGGTAGCTTCGTTACCAGCGGCAGTCTGGCCACTTTATTAAGCATAAAAGGCGAAAAAATAAGCAGTACGTCAAACTCGTTTGAAGTACGCAACCTTAGTGAAGATAATTCCTTTAAGGGAATGGTTGAAGATAGATTTAAAACCAAAAAATAGCTCTGCTGTTAAAAAGGTTGTTTAGCGATAATGCTTAGTTAGTCAGACGACATTTCTATTCAATTCTCGAATTCTTTTTTGATGTTTAATATTTGTAGCACGCTAATTGCCCTATAAGCCTATGATTCAAGTTCTTTGTATTAACGACAGTTCTATAAATTTATTCGTACAGAAAAAATTACTATTACAATCAGGAATAACGGACAACGTAATAACAGCTTCTGATGGTCAGGAGGCACTCGACTACTATTCAAGATTTAAAGACGCCCAGGCTTTTGAATACCCGCGCCTGATAGTTCTGGATATTCACATGCCGAGAGTTGATGGCTGGGAATTCCTTGATAAATTCTCCGAATTATATTTACCATCGTTTAATGAAACCCGTGTCGTTATAAACTCGTTCACCGTTGATGCAAATGAGATAAGAAAGGCGAAAGACTATCCGGTGATCATTGATTTTGTTACCTCCCAGCTCACCACTGAATATTTTCGAAAGCTTGAATTGCCAGGTCAACCGAATAAAATGCCTCAAGGGGATCCTGAAGATATTTTAATTAAGAGTTAAGGAGCAACAAGGTTCTCCTTAAAAATGGATCGAAAAATATTAGAATAAACGGCAATAAAAAAGTGCAGGCATCCCCAATGTTGGAATCCCTGCACTCATTTATGTAAATTCTTAATCTACATCATCTTCAACTGGAGCAAATATTGGAGCCTCTTTCTTGAATATTGCAGCAAAAATCAGTGACATGATAAATTGAATTAGAACTGCAATACCAATATTTTGAAGAAGTTCCATTAGAGTAGGATCGAATTGCTTTCTCATACCTTTAAGCTGTTCGCGGACCGCAGTTTCTATCTGATCTTCGTCCATTCCCATAGCTTCATACGTTCTTGTTGCCCCCTCTTCTATATATCCTGAGATCTTTGTAAATGCATCCGGTTCAATAAATTTATAAAATACGTAGTTTGTGATTGTGAGTAACATTCCGGCAGTGAAAGCCATCAAAAAAATCCCTTTCAGTGCCTGCCTGAAGCTCCAGTAACCCCCAATCTTTTTTCGAAGATCAATAGTAAAAAAGATATACACTACCAGGAGGAATATCATGTTACCTATTGCGAACCACATGGAACCAAAAAGGGCTGGCGCGACATAGTAAATAACGATACCAAGTATCGCAGACAAGATACCGACGATCAGGCCGTTGTTTACCGCGGCTCTGTTTAAGTTTTCTAGTGATAATTCCATTTTGTGTGATTTAGGTTAGTTGTGTATTAGCGTTGGTTGTAAGATATTAACAAGGAGTAAACCGCAGAATCAAATTCCGGGTTTTTACTGCGGTTAACAAACTCATCAAATTCTTCGTTATCAGGATGCTGATCACGAAAGAAAGCAATCATCGGGTAGAATAATTCTTTCAGTTCAGAATCTGCAGGTAAGTCATTTGCTACGCGCGCAAGTTCCTCTAATTCGCTGTCCACCAGTATCTGGTTAGCAATCACATCCTCATAAATACGGTGTTCATCCTGAAATTCATCCTCCTCAACCAGCAAAAATTCCTTCAAAAAGTCTCCAAGATCGGGTTCTATGTCTTCGTCCTCACATTCTTTGAGGTATAACATCAGGTTTAAAAGTTCAGTGCCGCGGTCCAGCGTCTTCTCTTCAATTGCCTCCCATTCCGGTGACTCAAGATAATCTTCTTCCAGTTTTCGAACATCTTCATTGAAAAAGTTAATGAGCAAAAGGTCGAAAAACAACTCTCTTAAAGATTCATACTCCGGATTATCGTCGAATCCGGCATCCATATCTGCTACTTTCTTAAGGTAGTCTTCTTTGCTATTGAATACCTGCACCAGGCGCTCATAAAATGGCTTGCTGTCCTTCTTACTAACAACAGCGAACTGCCTCAACGCTGCCAGCATTGACTGTTTTACACCTGCATCCATAAATCATGGTTAATATGTGAAGTATTGGGCATTATTATATACTAACTTAACCTTTCCAGTTAAGTTTTCCCCAAAAAAAGGTGAATTTTCTGATCTGGAATAGTTTGTTGTCTCATTTAGGGTCCACTGTTCTAGAGTGTCAAACAGAATAAAGTTAGCAGAATTTCCCGCTTCCAGAACCGGAATTGGAAGCCCGAGTATCTTTCTTGGATTGACTGCCATCTTTTCTACTATCTGCTCAGGCGATAATCCGGCTCTGATTGCCAGCGGCAGGACCGTCTGCAAGCCTGTTATCCCGTATGAAGCAATCTCAAACTCTACATTTTTGAATTCGATCTCGTGAGGAGTATGCTGTGATACTATGGCATCGATCGTCCCGTCTTTAAGACCAGCTAACAATGCTTTTTGGTCCGCTTTCGTTCTTAAAGGCGGCTTTACTTTATAGTTGCTGTCAAATCCTTCGAGGAAATCTTCTGTAAGCACCAGCGCATGTGCCGCCACATCGCATGTTACCCTGATACCCGCTTTCTTGGCCTTCCTGATCAGATCGACACTGTTTGCGGTGCTAATTGTACTAAAATGAACCCTTGCATCATTGTATTGTGCAAGATAAATATCCCTTGATAACATCAATTCTTCAGCAAGAGAGGGGTTACCTTTCATTCCCAGGTAGGTACTCATTACACCTTCATTCATTTTTGCCTTACCGGCGATATCCTGGTCCTCGGGATGAGAAAATATCAGACCGTTAAAAGATTTAGCGTACAGGAGCGCGCGGCTCATCAAGCCTGCATTACTCAGAGGTTTGTAACCGTCCGTAAACGCAATTGCGCCAGACTGCAGCATATCGAACATCTCAGCAAGTTCTTTGCCTTCACAATTATGGCTTATGCATCCCAATGGATAAACGTCTATAATATTGTTTTTTGAACGGTTGACCAGATAAGAGACCTCTGCCTTTGAATGAATCGGCGGCAGGGTATTTGGCATCAGTGCAAGACCGGTAAATCCGCCCGCTGCTGCTGCTAATGTCCCGGTGCTGATATCCTCTTTTGTCTCTAAGCCGGGATCGCCGAAATTTACGTTAAGGTCAAAAAATCCTGGTGCGAGGAACTGACCTTTGGCGTTTATGACTAGGGGCTTCTTACCAGAAACTTTAAGATTTTCTCCTGTTTCTAATATTTGGCCATCAACAACCAGCATATCAGCTACTTTCCCAAAAAGTTTGCTTTGAGGATCGAGGATGGTTGCAGACTGGATTAATAAGTTATTCAAGTTTAACGGCGTTAGTGTGTGATTTTCTATAAAAGCGGATAAGCAGAATTTCGGCTGCCAGAAATATTAATGCAAGTATAATACACAACTTCCATAAAGATGTACCCTGATTTATAGATTGAACTGCTCCCTGCATTGAACCGGGCTTTGGAGTTATAATATCTATCTGCTGTCCGGGAAATTTAGCTTCTATCACCCGGTCGTTTGCATAATTCAGGTCTGACTCAGGACCGGGGTCATTGAAGGATAAAATATTCAGAAGGCTATCATTTTTAAGAAGCTGATAATTGCCGGTCTGACGAATCTGATCTGCTACATAAAGTTGTGAAACGTTCTCATTTTGACGGAGATCCGGTATTGCTTCAAATTTATCCTTACGAAGCTTCAACGTTTGATTAGCGTTAAGCGTAAGTTTGGGAAGCTCTATTACCTGATCACGGTTAAGCTTATGAAACAAACTCTGATCACGAAGAGATAGCAAAGCAGTTTGATACATAATAGGAACAAATACAGAATGCCTTGCAAAATTACTCGTCTCGGCATTCAAGGGTACAGCAGAAAGATAAACTTTGCCTCTCCCCAACCTGTATTCGCTAAAAAAAGTCACTCTTCCCGGGAATTCCAGGATACGTTGTTTCGTTGTGTTGTTCTGACTGCTATAACGGAGATATTTCCTGGCAACAGGGAGGTCCAGATTTTGAGGAATGTTTTCAAAAACGCCTTCAAAAATCGGATGCTGAAGATTTATTGATGCAACCTTAGTCTCCGCGGTAACGACTTCAGTCGGGAAGTCTGTACCAAGTGTTTGCAAAAGTGTTTTAAGGTCTTCCTGATTACCAGCGAGCTCCGGATATATCATCAGGGTTCCGCCCTTGCTGACGTATTCCCGTAATTGCTGAATTAAGCCCTCACTGATCTGACCAACCTCATTCAAAATTAGCAATGTATATCTATTTAACCCCGAGTAGTTTATATTTCCAAAACCAACATTTGTGACAGTAAAAAACACGTCAGACCGATACACGGAATTCAGATATTCATTTTCGTTACCTCCATTAATAATCAACAGCGGTATCGAACGCTGTACATTAAAACTAAAATAGAAACGGTCGTCAAACACTACCGGGAAGTCGGTGATCTCGATCTCTCCCTCCTGCCATCCGGCCTTGAGCCCGCTGAAAGATAAAGTATCATTCGCCGTGGCACGAGGCTCAATAGTTAAACTACCAATGGCTTTCTGCTGCTTGTTGACCATTATCCGAATGGGGATATTTTCTGCCTCTTCATCGGAGTTATTTCTCAGTTTCACAACCACCTGCTCAGAATCACCAGGCTTATGAATCGCAGAGGTGAACCAGATCGAATCTATGGAAACATTGGGCTGGGGGTTTGACTTCAAACGCACCAGTCTCACGGAAACGGACGTATCTGCTTGAACAGGTGCCTTAGGGAGTATATTTTCCTGGAAATCTGAAATGATATAAACAGTTTTCTTTGAGTTAGGATCCTTTGTAAAAACATCTTCCTGCCGGCGAATGATCTGGCCCAGATCGCGAGTTACAGAACTGATCTTGACTTCGTCAACAGCCTTCATAAATTCATCATAATTTAAAAGACGCTGGAACTTTCCTTCAAAATCATTAGTGAGAAGCTGGAATTTGTCATTAAGACTGTAAGCAGAGGCAATTTCTTTTGCGCGACGTTTTGATTCATCAAGTAAAGTCCCCTCTTTATTAACAGCTTCCATGCTATAGGAATTATCAATGAATATACTGACAACCTGCTGCCTGTAGGCATTCTTCTGCTCAGGATTTGGAATATATGGCTGTGCGAATCCAAACACAAGAAATGCCGTCGCAAGGATTCTGGAAGCTAATATCAGCCTGTCTTTGAGATGCTGCCGTGATGAGGTCTGAATCTGGACGAACTTTAAAAAACGGACGTTGCTGAAGTAAATTTTTTTAAACTTCCGGAAATTGAAAAGATGAATAATAATAGGGATGGCAACAGCCAAAAGGGCAAATAAAAATCCGGGGGCCAGGAATCTCATTAAGTTTCAAAATTACTAA
>JAZKHM010000192.1:0-1851 GCA_040385405.1 Bacteroidota bacterium
GCCCAGGTTAAAACTACTTTCGGTTTTGCGGTTTTTTTATGCTCTTCAATGGTAATCAAATCAGCAAAGCTCTGTAAAGGATGCAGGGTTGCACTTTCCAGACTCACTACCGGTACACCGCTGAATTTCACGAACTTGTTGAACAGGCTTTCACTGTAATCTTCTTCCCGGTTCTGAAGTTTTGGGAAAGAACGGAAGCCCAAAATATCGCAATACTCACCCATTACAGCCGCAGCTTCACGGATATGCTCCACCGTGGTACCGTTCATTACCACACCATCTTCAGTCTCCAATGCCCAGCCTTCTTTATCAAGGTTCATCACCATGACATTCATTCCGAGATTCAAAGCCGCTTTTTGAGTGCTCAGACGGGTGCGCAGACTTGGATTAAGAAACACCAGGCCAATGGTTTTATCCTTTCCCAGTGACTTATTGGAAAAAGGATCGGCCTTAAGAATCAATGCCTCCTCAATAAATTTTTTCAGATCAGTTACATCATTAACTGAAGAAAATAGTTTCATCTGTATTTGTTTAATTATTTTTGAATTGTCAGCTGGAGCTTACCATGATTAAAATAATCATATCCTTCTGTGTTTATAATTATTTTAATCATGGACGGTTCATAGTACGCAGTTAAAAGAAAACAAAACGGGCTCCTTTCCTGTCAAGTCGGGAAACCGTATGGTGCAAATATTAAGAAATGCTTTTTTCAAATTTCCCCTGAAGCTCAAGGCTGAATGCCTCTAAAAATTGATCGGCATGAGCTTTAGTTAAATTCAATGCTGGCAGCAGCCGTATCACATTCGGTTTAGCTTCTCCTGTAAAGATACGATGTTTAAAAAGCAAATTTTTCTTCACGTGGCTTAGCTCGTCAGGCAGTTCAATACCGATCATTAAACCCCTTCCCCTCACTTCTTTAACCTGCGTAAACTTCTTCAATTCCCCGATCAGGTAATTGCCGACCTCTTCAGCATTTTGCATCAGATTGTCCTGTTCCATTATTTCGAGCACAGCTAATCCCGCCGCACAAGCAAGGTGATTACCGCCAAATGTTGTTCCCAGCATGCCATGCCATGGTTTAAACTTAGGTGCTATTGAAATGCCTCCAATCGGAAATCCGTTCCCCATACCTTTGGCCATGGTGTAAATATCTGCCTCTACACCGGCATGGTCATGAGAATAAAATTTACCGCTCCGGCCATAACCACACTGTACACTATCCGCTATAAAAACACTATCGTACTGATCACACAGCGACCTGATCTTTTGCAGGAAACTGTCTGTGGCTACCTTGATTCCTCCCACGCCCTGAATCCCTTCAATAATCACTGATGAGATCTCATTACCTTGATCTTTAAACGTTTGCTCCAGAGCAGCCTCGTCATTGTGAGGAAGAAAAACAACATTGTCTGTTTCATTAACCGGCGCCACGATCTTTGGATTATCTGTAGCAGCAACTGCCAAAGAAGTCCTGCCATGGAAGGCACCTTTAAAAGCAATAATTTTCTTCCGCTTATTGTAAAAAGAAGCAAGCTTTAAAGCATTCTCATTTGCCTCGGCACCAGAACTGCATAGAAATAGTTGGTAGTCGGTCTTTCCAGATATCTGGCCGAGCTTTTCAGCTAGTTGAACTTGTAGGGGAATTTTGACGGAATTGGAATAGAAACCGACTTTATTTAATTGGTCGGTTAATCTGGAAACGTAATGTGGGTGAGTATGGCCGATGGAGATCACCGCGTGCCCACCATACAGGTCGAGGTATTCATTGCCTTTCTCGTCCCAAACATTCGAGCCAAGGGCTTTAGTGATTTCTATATCGTTGAGGGGGTAAACGTCGAATAATTTCATCTT
>JAZKHM010000193.1:0-1274 GCA_040385405.1 Bacteroidota bacterium
AACCATTTGCTCTTTAGAAAATTTCTCCTATCTTTGCAGTCCCTAATTTTAGGGGCAATAGAATATATTAAATAATTTAAATTCAAGCAAGTGAATACGTTAAGTTACAAAACTGTCTCTGCCAACAAAGCGACCGTCAACAAAGAATGGGTAGTTGTTGACGCTCAAGGAGAGATTTTGGGGCGCTTGTCTTCTAAGATCGCAATGATGATTAGAGGAAAAAACAAGCCATCGTACACCCCACACGTAGACTGCGGCGATAATGTAATTGTTATCAATGCAGACAAAATTAAACTCACAGGGAACAAGTTTGCTGAAAAGCAATATGTTTCTTACACCGGTTACCCGGGTGGGCAGAAATTCATTTCTCCTAAAGAGTTAATGGCTAAGCATCCTACCCGCGTGGTAGAGAAAGCTGTACGTGGTATGTTACCTAAAAACAGTCTGGGCCGTGCATTGTACAAGAACCTACATGTTTATGCAGGTACTGATCATCCGCATGCAGCGCAAAATCCTACAACCATTAAACCGTAATCAAGAGAAATGTCAACTATCACTAACACTTCAGGAAGAAGAAAAACAGCAGTTGCACGCATTTATCTGCAAGATGGAAGCGGCACAATTACCGTAAACGGTAAAGACTACAAGGAATATTTTCCAACATTGCCATTACAATATATCGTAACACAAGCAAACGAAGTTTCTGAATCAACAGGAAAATTCGACGTTGTTGTTAACGTAGCAGGCGGTGGTGTTAAAGGACAGGCAGAAGCCGTTCGTTTAGCAATCGCTAAAGCTATTGTAGAGCTTGATCCAGAGAAAAAACCTTCATTGAGAGCAAAAGGCATTATGACCCGTGACGACCGTATGGTTGAGCGTAAAAAACCAGGTCAGAAGAAAGCCCGTAAGAAATTTCAATTTAGTAAACGTTAATCTCAGGAGGATAAGACAATGGCAAGAACAACATATCAGGATTTACTGGATGCAGGTGTACACTTTGGTCACCTTACCCGCAAATGGGATCCGAAAATGGCACCGTACATTTTCATGGAGCGTAATGGCATCCACATTATAGATTTAAATAAAACATTAATAAAATTAGAAGAAGCTGCTGCTGCGATCAAACAGATCGTAAAATCAGGACGTAAGATCTTATTTGTTTCTACAAAGAAACAAGCTAAAGACATCGTTGCTGAGCAGGCACGTTCTGTAAACATGCCTTACGTAACCGAGCGTTGGTTAGGTGGTATGTTAACTAACTTTGCAACCGTTCG
>JAZKHM010000194.1:0-5696 GCA_040385405.1 Bacteroidota bacterium
TCCTCAATAATATTCCACTCGTCTTCCCTTATATATTGCTTCATATTTCAAAACCGGCTTTCACCGGCCTAAATTCTTTAAATCATCAATGTTTAGTTTCTGGGTGCCCGGAATCACCAGATCTGCATTCTTTAATACTTGGGGGTCACCAATGCCGATGACCTTCATACCAGCTCTATGGGCAGCCTCTACTCCGGCGGCGGCATCTTCAATTACCACACAGCTTTCCGGTGCGAGGCCAAGGAGTTCTGCGCCGCGGCTGAATACTTCGGGATCGGGTTTTGATCGCGAGACGGAGTTCCCATCCACAATGACATCGAAGAAATCTGAGATGCCTGTACGTTCAAGGATCTCTGCTGAGTTTTTACTGGCAGAGCCTAAGGCTATTCTAACACCTGCTGCTTTTAATTCTTCAATAAATTGTCTGACACCAGGAAGGATCTCGTCGGCTTTCATTTGGCCTATCAGCTCCAAATACCAGGCGTTTTTCTGCTGCGCAAGCTGGATCTTTTCGACCGGGGATTTTTGGGTATTTCCCCATCCAAGCACAAGATCTAATGAGTCCATGCGGCTGATGCCTTTGAGCTGCTCATTTTGTTCATGCGTGAAGTCAAATCCTAAGGAATTTGCGAGACGTTTCCATGCTTCGTAATGATAAGTGGCGGTGTCTACAATAACCCCGTCGAGGTCAAATATGCAGGCCAGAGGTAATTCTCTGCCCGCTTCGCTTTTTAAATCTTTCATCACTTACCTAATTCCAGAACCAGCGTTGTTTTAGCAGGAATCTTAATTGAATTCAAAGAGTCCAGTTTTTCTTTTGTAATTACATTTTCTGCGCGGCTGAATCCATTCATTCGCTCACTATATCTTTCCGTAAGTATTGTCTCCTCTTTATCACTTGAGTTCATGATCATCATAACGGTTTTAGCAGCATTATACCGGAAGTAAACATAGATGCCGTTTTCAGGAATAAACTGGGTCATCTTTCCGTTTTGCAGCACCTCATTGTTCTTACGGTAGTTGGCAAGGGTCTTCACATAATTGAAAGCGTCGTTTTCCTGTGCGTTACGGCCCGATGCGGTAAATTTGTTTTCTTTATCGCCGGCCCAGCCTCCCGGAAAGTCAGAGCGTACCAATCCATCAGGGTTGGCAAAATTCTTCATCAGGATCTCGGTGCCATAGTACAATTGCGGGATGCCGCGGGTAGTCAGAAGCCAGGCAATGCCTGATTTATATTTGGAAAAGTCTTCTCCAACTACGGAGTAAAATCTTGCAAGATCATGATTGTCGAGGAACACCACATTCCGGCGGGCATCCTCATAAATAAAGTCATTGGAAAATACGTTGTACAGCCTGGCTACCCCGTCGGTCCAGCCGAACTTGCCATTCAGTGCCTCATTGATTCCCCACAAAGCCTGGAAATCAGTTACTGCCTGCAGTTCAGTATCCAGTTTCTGGTTTAATGTTTTTCCCTGTGTAAAGTAGGCCTGGTTAGGAACTCCATGTACCCAGGTTTCTCCAAAAAAGGTAAGTTTAGGATACTCGGCTTTGATCAGCTTTCCCCATTCGGCCATATAATCCAGATCATTGTAGGCGTAGGTATCTAATCTGAATCCATCCAGTCCGGCATATTCCACCCACCAGATATGGCTTTGGGTAATGTAGTTTTTAACAAATGGGTTGTTTTGGTTCATGTCAGGCATATGCGAGTCAAACCAGCCATCTGTCATAATTTTTTTATCAGCCTGAGCGGCATACGGATCCATCCATACCTGCTCCCGGTAATTTGTCTTGGTGTATTTTGGCCACTCATGTACCCAGTCTTTGGTTGGCAGATCGAGCATGGTCCAGTGCTGACTTCCAATATGATTATGAACAAGGTCTTTGATCATCTTCATCCCGCGCTTATGGCATTCGTCAGCAAGCTTTTTGTAAAGCTCATTGTTTCCAAAGCGCGCGTCGATCTGGTAATTTTCAGTATTGGCATACCCGTGGTAAGAGGTTCTCGGCTGATCATTTTCGAGAACAGGATTTAGCCAAAGTGTAGTTACTCCGAGTTCCTGCAGATAACCGAGGTTGTCAATAATTCCCTGGATATCGCCGCCATGACGGTAATACATGGAATCGCGGTTAAGCGCAGTTTCCTGCATGCCGCTAACCACGTCATTGCTTTTATCGCCATTCGCAAAACGGTCGGGCATGATCAGGTAAACGAAATCTTTGTCGGTTACGCCCTGTGCTTTTATTCCAGTGTTGCGTGGTTTAAGCTCATATAAATGCTCGAACTGTTTCTGGCCGTTTCGTGAAAATACCAATGGCAGTTTTCCAGCTTTCGCTGATGGCGATATGTTAAGATCCAGAAAAAGGTAATTGGGATTGTCGGTCTTATTTATTTTTTGAAGCTTAACTCCTGGATAATTAACGGAAACCGTATTTGAGGCGATGTTTTTACCGTATACAAGCACCTGAACCATCGGGTTTTTCATTCCGACCCACCAGTTTAGGGGCTCGACACGGTCTACCTTTGTTGGCTGAGCGTATATGATAATATTTTGGATGAGTAGTAGGAGAAGGATGATTGATTTCTTCATTTGTTTATGGGGTTTTTTGATTCAATAACAGCTCATGGGGGATTTATAATTCACCCCCTGCCCCTCCGCCTGGCTGATGCCATTCGGACGCGGCGCCAGCGGGGCAGACGTGGCGCCTATCCGCCAAGCTCGGCCTTTAGCTTTCAGCTTTCAGACTTCCGACAATAGAAAAGAACCGTACCTGATTACCCAGATACGGTCCATCTTCCTACAACTTGGTTAGTGAATACGTATTGGTCACGAAGCTGAAGCTTACGCGATAGTTTCCTGAAGTAGCGACTTTAATGTTATCGCCACCATTGTCAAGAGTACCATCAGCACCTTTATCGCCATAATTGGTTCCCCAATCATCGTTCAATCTGAATTTTAGTTCTTTACCGCCGATTAGTGCAAGTACCACACTCCATGTCCTTGTACCGTTATTATAGGTCATGTCGGTGTCCGTGCCCCAGCCGCCCGGAGTTGCATCTCCGATAACCCCGTAAGAGTATTTCTCTGTCTGGATGGTATTATCGTTAAGGTTCAGGGTGATCTTGTAAGGATATAAAGTAGCTACCTTCAGGTTATTGCCTGCAGTTGTACTCACTTTACCAGCTCCGGCATCGCCATAAGCTACATCCCATTTCTTTGCCGGGGTGATTTTAAACTCTAAGGAGTTAGGTTTTGCTGCAAAATTTATTACACCTTCATATTTTCCATCGCCCAAAGCGGATATAAGACTATCGGCTGTTGCCGGATTCCATCCCTGGTAATCGCCTGGTACATAGATGTAAGTGATGAGGGCGAACGGAGTTACCGTGATTTCAACAACCGGCGAATAAGATGGCGCCACGTTGCTGCTGATTTCTGATTTTACTCTGGCCTGTAGTACTCCTGCTGTTTCAGCTTTAATGCCGAGGGCAAGTGCAATGTCGTTCAGGTCGACGCCTTTAAACGCCTTAACAAAATTGCTCGCATCAACAGAAATGTCCTTTGGCTTTGCAAAGTTGTTTCCTTTAACATCGAATTGAAGGGTATACTTAACAGCGGCTTTGTAGCCGTAATCTGCTGCAGTTACGGTCATTTTCAACACCTCAGCATCTTTGGTTTCCTTTTTTAGGGCTATGGTTGAAGCTGAAGCTGAAATCCCTGCAGCTTTTGCTGTGGAAAGGTTGGCAACCGCCTGATCTTCCTGCTTTTCGCAGGAACCCATTACTGCTACTACGAGCAGTAAAAGGGTCATTTTTATTGATTGAAATTTCATCGCTTTCTTGGATTAAACTTTCTGAATTTTTATAACCTAGTATCCCGGGTTTTGCTTTAAGTTCGGATTGGCAGTAACATCGGCTGCAGGCAATGGGAAAAGTGCTCTGAATGATGGTACCGATGTGCCGTTTCTAACACCGCCTTTCCAAGGCCATAAGTAAGTACCTTCAACAAAACGTCCGTAACGTATAAGGTCTGTTCTGCGATGGCCTTCCCAATATAATTCCCGTGCACGCTCATCCAGGATCAAGTCCAGATTTAAAGAGCCTACATTAGCTGAGGTATTTCCATATGCTCTTGCGCGGAGCATGTTAAAATAGTTAAGTGCCAGAGCAGCGTCGCCGCCGCCGCCTCTTAAATTGGCTTCAGCATAAACCAGGTACATTTCTGCAAGTCTGAATAAGGGGAAATCGGTATCAACGAAAGTTTGATTTGCCCCTGGAACACCTGTGCTTGTTTTATTTTGATATTTTGTTACTGCGAAGCCATCCGTAAAGGTTGTGAGACTTGCAATTTCAATGTTTTGTCCTGTTTTAAAGAAGCTTGACCTGCCATCTGCGTCAGGAAGAAGATCAGCCAATCTCCTGGTAGTGCGCAGTCCGCCCCATCCGCCGTCAAGACCGTAATCAGAAGCGTTCATCGCGCCGCCAACCGATGCATGAGCCAGGAAGGTTGTTCCTCCATAAAGCTGAGTTTTTTGTCCGTCGTAGTTAATCGTAAAGATTAGCTCATTACGCGCAACCAGGTTATTGTCATTACGCGTCAGATTCTTATAATTTGGTATAAGCGAGTAACCTGCGTCGATCACTTTTTTGGAATAAGTTACCGCATCGTTATAGCGTGCCGCACCTGTATAAACCATTGCATTTAAGTAAACCCTGGCAAGTAAGGCTTGTGCTGCTGCACGTGTTGCGCGCCCATATTGTGCTACGCTTCTGTCGGCTGCAGGCAGTTCAGTTTCTATCGCTTTAAGCTCAGTCTCAATATATTTGAAAAGCTCTGCTTTTGAGATCTGTTTTGGAAGACCACTTCCAATTTCATTAGCTTCAGTTACGAGTGGGGGGTTCCCATAAAGATCCATAAGGATCCAGTATTGAAATGCTCTTAAGAAGCGAACTTCAGCACGGGCACGTTTGATTTCTTCAGCATCTGCTCCGCTGATCCCTCTTTCAGAAAGGCGGGCATCAGTTGATTGTCTGAGGAATTCGTTAACTAAAGTAATTTGATAAACGCTTCTGAAATATAGACCTCTGAGAAAAGGATTATCTGGAGTCCAGTTCATATTGTGGAAATCCTGGATACCCACATCACCCCAGGCAATGACGGCTTCGTCTGTTGTAAGCTCCTGCGCTTTCCACCATCCGCGAAGGAAATCTGCGTTGCTTCCTTCATCAAGTCCTACAATATCACTTGAGCCTGCCGGACCAGTATTTCCCGTTAAGGCAAAACTGCCGTAAACTTTTGCAATACCCTGCCTGTAGCCCTGCATAGTGCTGTAGGCCACGTCGGATGTGACGTCATTCAGGGGTTCCAGTTCTAAAGCTTTTTTACACGAGGTAAATGTGAAGCTTAGAGTGGTGAGCACAATGCTCGCATATATGATATACTTCTTCATAATAAATAATTAAAAATCTAGATTAAGGCCCATTGAAAATGTTCTCGGACGCGGATAGAAGTTATTATCAATTCCTCCGTTTATTTCAGGATCAACTCCATCATATTTGGTGATGACAAAAACATTTTGAGCGTTTAAATTCAGCCTCAGATTTGCTCTCTGATTAAACACCTTTCCGAAATTGTAACCAAGGTTGACATTATCCATGCGAAGGAATGAAGCATTCTGTACATAGTAATCGGATA
>JAZKHM010000195.1:0-1913 GCA_040385405.1 Bacteroidota bacterium
ATTGACGGAAAATGGAAGATCATGGTAAGCCATAGTTCATCACGTAAATAACCTATCAACTTAACATGATAAAGTTAGTTATAGTTGTTTCACTTTTTGCTGCCTTGGTAACAGTGAGCCTGATGTAAAAGTAGCGGGCGCTATGAAAAACATCATGGTGAATGGAGATTTGTCTGCATATCTCAATCTGGACACACTTAACAAAATTCATCTATATGGTTTAGGGCCTGTAAGCGGTCTGAAAGGTGAAATAGTGTAGGACGAAGGGTTTTTCAGCGCTTTTTTAGAGAAGGGGTAAAATTTCTCCAGATAATACAGGATGTTTATTTAACGAAAGAAATTGATTTAACTTAACTATATCCGGACAATAAGATCGAGTAAAGAATTAAACAAATAGAATTAAAAATCATGAAAAATCAGGATCACCAATCGATGAAACAATCAAATAACCACTCAGGCCATTACAAAAAGCTGCTGATGATGACTATACTCTCCTATATTTCCATGTTTATTTTGATGTATGCAATGGTAGATAGACTGGAAAATGTTGTACCCAATATCAACCAGTTTTACATGGCAGGCCTTATGACGGCGCCCATGGTAATTATCGAACTCGCGCTGATGGGTAATATGTACATGAACAAGAAGCTTAATGCGGGACTCATGATAATAAGCGCTATTGCATTGATCGGGTTTTACGTGGGAATCAGGCAACAGGCAGGCGTTACGGACAAGCAATTCCTCAAATCCATGATCCCTCATCACGCCGGAGCGATACTTATGAGTGAAAAGGCCAATCTACAGGACCCTGAGATCAGGGAATTGCAGAAAAATATTATTTCGAGTCAACAGGCAGAAATTGCTCAAATGAAAGCCAAGTTGAAAGAATTAGAAAAGTAACTGGATACTTACAAACAGGGTACTAAAAGTTATTCTATAATCTGCAGTACAAGTAAATTCTTTATGAGAAGTAAACACATATTCGGTTTTGTTCTGATATTGGGAATGGTTGCCTGCAACGCCGGAAATAAATCAAAAACTGTACCCTCTGAGAAGAAGATTGAGCTAACAAAAATTAGCCTAACTGATTTAAATCAGCAAGCCATAAACCTGGGAAAATATAAAGGAAAAACTGTTTTCATCAATTTTTGGGCGACATGGTGTAAGCCATGCATCCAGGAAATGCCTTCCATCGCAAATGCCCAAAATATACTACGCGATGAAGAAATAGTATTCTTGCTTGCTTCAGATGAAAGTATCGAACAGATTGAAGAGTTTCGCATCAAGCATGATTATAAATTCAATTATACCAGAATCGAAAACAGTGAGGATCTGGATATCCAGGCGCTGCCCACAACCTTTATCTTTAGTCCTGAAGGCATCCTGATTTTTTCAGAACCGGGTGACAGAAAGTGGGATGATGCTGCAAATATTAATATGATCCTTGAAATTATAAAACAAAATGATTAGACCATTCATTGCTTTAACAGTTTCTATATTCTTTTTGGCGTGTAATAATCCGGAAAAGAAAACAAGCACGGAAAAAGACAGCTTAAAAACTCTCGCTTCTCCATCAGATTCATCAAGCGCTGAACCTTATTTGTTTACCGATAAAAATGGAGTGGTTTACCTGTCATGGATTGAAAAAGTGAAGGAAACGAGTTTTCTCAAATTTTCTAGTTTCAGTAATGATGAGTGGTCGAAATCACGGGTAATTGCTTCGGGAAATAACTGGTTTGTTAACTGGGCTGATTATCCGATGCTGGCATCAGACGGTGAAGGTAATATGATAGCCCATATATTGGAGAAAAGTGAAAATGGCACCTATACTTACGATGTTAAGACCCTTACTTCGTCGGATAAAGGAGCTAACTGGAGCCCTTCCAGAATACTTCATGATGACGGAAAGAAGG
>JAZKHM010000196.1:0-15643 GCA_040385405.1 Bacteroidota bacterium
AGAATGAATTTGTGGGGATGAAATGCGGTATTATGGATCAGTTTGCCAGTATGTTCGGTAAGAAGGATCATTTGATCCGGTTGGATTGCCGGAGTCTGGAGTATGAGTATATACCCTTCCAACTGGAAGGTGTTACGGTTGTATTGTTTGATACACGGGTTAAGCATTCGTTGGCGTCCTCGGCGTATAATAAACGGAGGGAGGAGTGTGAGGAGGGGGTGCGACTCGTGAATAAAGGGTGGGATGAGTTAGGAGGGATGAGGGATGAGATAAGAGGCGGGAAATCGGAGGTCGGAAGTCAGAGGTCAGAGGTCGGACGTGGGAAGTCTGAAGCTGGGCGCATAGGGTCCGGGGTGAAGAGTTTGAGGGAGGTGACTGAGGATATGCTTCTGGAATATGTTAAGCCGGTAAATGAGATAGTTTATAAGCGATGCACATTTATTGTTGCTGAGATCCAACGACTTCTTACAGGATGTAAAGACTTAGAGAATAATGATGTTGCATCCTTTGGTAAGAAGATGTTTGAAACTCATGAAGGGCTGAGTAAGCTTTATGAGGTAAGCTGCAAAGAGCTGGATATTCTGGTTGATATTGTTAGAGATGATCCTAATGTTCTGGGTGCAAGGATGATGGGGGGCGGTTTCGGGGGATGTACCATCAACCTGATTAAGAATGAAGCAGTGGAGGATTTAATTGCTAAGGTTTTGGAGGTTTATAAAAAGGAGACTGGTGTTGATATGCTGGTTTATAAGGTTGGGGTTGAAGACGGGACGGCAATAATCGTGGGAGGTTAATTGTTATTGAAATAAATTATTTGATTGAGGAAGCAACTTACTTGTTTGGAGAATGAGGATAGTTTTTTGAAAAGCAATTGCTGTGCGGCGTTTAGATTTCGCCATAAACAATTGCCTTCGATTATAAACGCGATGGAAGTGGAGAGCCCGCAGCCATAGACCTCCGTCCAAATTAACATAGATGTTGATGGCGAGGACTCGAAACGAACAGCGCGGCTATCAGCTCAAAAGAACTACTGCAGCACCTTTACAAAAAAAATACAATTAATAAATCTATTCTAATTCTTTAAAAAATTACCTCTTTTGCTTCACGTTTAAGAACTATCCAATGAACTATATCAGATAAACCTGTTAACCAGGTTCTCCATCAATTCCTGTTTCCCGCTCCTCACTTCAGGCTCGCCCTTTTCAATAGCATAAGCCCTCAGATCTTCTAAAGTAAGTTTGCCTGCTGCGAAATCTGCGCCCTTTCCGGAATCGAAAGAAGCATAACGCTCTTCGCGGATCTTCTTGTAATCGGACTTGTTGAGGATATTATCTGCGGCGATAAGTGCGCGTGCGAAAGTATCCATACCGCCTATATGAGCATAAAAGAGATCAGCAGGGTCAGTCGAATTTCTGCGGATCTTGGCGTCGAAGTTAATACCTCCGCCTTTGAAGCCACCGGCTTCGATGATCACCAGCATAGCTTCGGTGAGTTCGTTGATGTTATTGGGGAACTGGTCAGTATCCCAGCCGTTCTGCACATCACCGCGGTTGGCATCGATAGAACCAAGGATGCCTGCATCAGCAGAAACCTGGAGCTCGTGCTGGAAAGTATGTCCGGCAAGTGTAGCGTGGTTTACTTCGATATTCAGCTTAAAATCATCCATAAGATCATACTGACGCAGGAAGCTTATTACTGTAGCCGCATCATAATCGTACTGGTGTTTTGTAGGCTCGCAGGGCTTAGGTTCGATGAAGAAGTTACCTTTAAAACCTTGTCCGCGGGCATAATCCTTTGCCATATGCAGAAACCTTGCAAGGTTCTCCTGCTCCCTCTTCATGTTCGTATTTAAGAGGCTCATATATCCTTCACGCCCACCCCAGAAGACATAATTTTCTCCTCCAAGGCTGATAGTCGCGTCAAGCGCAGCTTTAACCTGTGCTCCGCCGTGACATAAAACATGAAAGTCGGGGTTAGTAGCCGCTCCGTTCATATAGCGGCGGTGTGAAAATAAGTTGGCAGTTGCCCAAAGCAGCTTCACGCCACTGGTCTTTTGCTTTTGCTTAGCGTAGTCGGTCAGGGCTTGCAAGCGCCTTTCATTCTCAAGAATATCGTTACCATAGTCAACCACATCCACATCGTGAAAACAATAATATGGCAAATTCATCTTCGTGATGAATTCGAATGCGGCATCCATCTTGTTCTTTGCGCGTTCAACAGGGTCCGATTTCTCATCCCAGGGAAAGATATGAGTCGGTTCTCCAAAAGGATCAGCACCATTTCCGACAAATGAATGCCAGTAAGCACAGGCAAAACGAAGGGAATCCTTCATGGATTTTCCGCCAATCATTTTATTTTCATCGTACCAGCGGAATGCTAAAGGATTATCTGACTGAGGTCCTTCGTAGTTGATTTGACTGATACCTTTAAAGTATTCTTGGTTTCCCAGGGTTATTGACGACATAGCTTTAATTTAGATTTCTAATTTATAGAATTTATATGAAACGCGAAATTCTTCCCGCTTCATTTACTATTTTGCATAAAACCAGTCAGCATGAGAGTTTCACTTTTCGCTTTTATCTTTTTTTTATTAGTAGATTCTGTGAAAGCACAGGATCATCAAGAATCGAATTATGATGAGTCGAAGGTGCCTGGTTATATTCTGCCAGATGTACTAGTAAGCAGAAGCAATGAACCAATAAAAACAAAAGCCGCCTGGGAGAAGCTTCGGCGTCCTGAATTGCTCTCTCTTTTTGAAGAGAATATTTATGGAAAAATGCCCCGGGAATACGACAGCATCCGCCACACAACTATTCATGAGGATTCAAATAGCATGAATGGCAAGGCACACCTGAAAGAAGTGAAGATCACCATCTACCGGTCGGGTAAGAGTGTCGATGTCAACCTGATTTTGTTTACACCTAACGATGCAAAGAAACCCGTGCCAGCTTTTCTTTTGATCAACAACCGGCCAAAGGAAAATACAGACCCTAGCCGTAAGCAGAAAAGTGAGTTCTGGCCTGCAGAGGAGGTAATTAACAGTGGTTATGCCATTGCTGCAATTCATGTTAGCGATATGGCTCCTGATGATCCTAAGCTATTCATGAATGGTGTACTCCAGCTATATCCAGAGCAATTGGCTGCTGATAATGGGATGCGTACTATTGGTGCCTGGGCCTGGGGTGCAAGCCGCGTAATGGATTATTTTGAGAAAGAACCCTTTATTGATGAAACAAAAGTTGCCATTGTTGGGCATTCCCGAGGCGGTAAGGCCTCACTTTGGGCTGCAGCGCAAGACCAGCGGTTCGCGCTTTGTATCTCTAACTGTTCGGGAAGCACAGGCGCAAAGCTCGCCCGAAGGCAATTTGGAGAAAGGATACGGAAAATTAACAGCTCATTCCCGCACTGGTTTACACCTAATTATAAAAAGTTCAACGACAAAGAAGACCTCTTGCCGGTGGATCAGCACATGCTTATAGCTCTTGCTGCACCACGGCCAGTTTATGCAACGAACGCATCAGAAGATCTATGGGCAGATCCGACTGGTACATTTCTATCATTAAAACATTCAGAAGAGGTCTACCGGCTGTATGGATTGCGATCACGTTTACCGGATGCACCGCCGGCAATAAATACAGCGATCATTAAATCGCCTCTGGCCTATCACAACAGGGAAGGTATTCACAATCTAACTGTTTATGACTGGAATAACTTCATCGGGTTCGCAGATTTTCACTTTAAAAAGAAACGTTAGCTGCTGTGCAGGGTCCGGTTCCTTTTTATGCCATGCTGACTTGAGGTGCCTCCCTTATACTTTCCGACGCACTTTAGCTTTAAACAGAGTTGCTCCACGTAAGGGACACTGGCATCAAAACTAAATATGACTTTCTAACAAACCCTTCCACTCCTGATAAAAAATCTCGTATTTATCCTTAGCATCAGGCTCCACGACTTTCAGCGCTTTTACATTACTAAAGGCGTTTTCCAGTGTCAGTTCTCCAAGCCCGATCCCTGCACCAATGGAAGCACCTACACTCCCATCATTCTGATAAAGTTCAACGGGTACGCCACAGGCATTAACAAAGGCTTCTGTAAAGACCTCACTCGAGAACATATTAGTCTTTCCCGCGCGGATCACGGTGGGGTTCATTCCATTCCCTCGCATAATATCTAATCCATAACGAAATGCGAACGCTATTCCTTCCTGGACTGCCCGGAACACATCGGCTTGTTTATGAACATTCAGATCCAGGTTATGAAAATGTGCCCCTACAGTTTTATTGTTCAGCATACGCTCAGCACCATTACCGAAGGGGATGACGCGGATACCGCTGCTTCCAGCCTGTACTCTGGCCGCATCAGCATTCATCTGATCATAAGTATTTCCTGATCCAAACGTGTCTTTAACCCAGCGGTTGAGAATGCCAGTACCATTGATGCACAAAAGAACACCTAAATATTTTTTTCGGGAAGTATAATTTACATGTGCGAAGGTGTTGATCCTGGATTGTTTATCGTAGGTAAGCTGGTCTGAAATACCATAGATAACTCCTGAAGTGCCTGCATTGGCAGCAACCTCTCCTGGCTTCAGCACATTTAAAGAGAGGGCATTATTCGGCTGATCGCCCGCTTTATAAGTGACGGGGATGCCTGAACAAAGCCCCAGTTTCGCTGCATGTTCAGCTTTCAACTTTCCATGCTCAGCAAACACTTCCCGTACTTCTGGTATAAGGTTCCTGTCAAAGCCGAACTGATTCAATATATCTTCCGATAACTCATCTTTCTTGAAATTCCAAAGGATGCCTTCAGAAAGAGCGGAAACACTTGTTGTGATCTCGCCCGTAAATTTCATCCCAATGAAATCACCGGGCAGCATCATCTTATCTATTTTTTGAAAAACAGCAGGCTCATTCTCTTTAACCCAGGCGAGCTTTGAAGCGGTAAAGTTACCGGGCGAATTCAGCATCTCACTAAGACATTTATCACTACCGATGGATTCATAAGCTTTGCTGCCAATATCCACAGCCCGGCTATCACACCAGATGATAGAATTCCGGAGCACATTCTGATCTTTATCCACCAGCACCAGTCCGTGCATTTGATAGGCAATACCAATTGCCTTTATATCCCGGGCATCGTACAGTTTCTTTGCATTGCAAATCAATATAGCTTGCTGCACATGCTCCCACCACATTTCCGGCGACTGCTCAGCCCATCCCGGCTGCAGGGCTATTATCTCCGACTCTACTTCGGGATACTGCGCACTTGCCAGACATTTCTGGGTTTGCGAATCCGTTACTGATACTTTGATTGATGACGTGCCGAGGTCGATGCCGAGTAGGAGCATGAGTTAAATTTATTGGTTACAGTGAAATTAGTATTTATTGGGGAAACGAGGGAAAGTTGAACGTTTTACGTTGCTAAACGCCAGACCGAACGTACCAGACTTTCAATGTTATTACTTATTACTATTACATACTACTTGATATAACTTCTCACTTATCCGCCCAGACGTATAACGTACAACGTAAAACTTAAATAAGCTTCTGATACGTCCGCCACCACAAATCCGGCATCTCCCCTGAATTAGCAAGCTGATAGTCTTCATACCTGCATGGCACGAGGTGATGCCTTTCATTTTTTGATAAGCCAGTCGGGTATGGAACCTGCATCCACCAACGGTCAGATTTCTTGCTTTTTACGAAGACCAGCTCATGGGATCCGTCCTTAAGGCTTGCACGATAGGTGATATAATTGGATTTCGGCAGAAGCGGGTGTTCTTTCTTGCGATTGTAAAATCCATCTACAAAATACCAGACCATCTGCGCAAGCAGCATCGCAGTTTGTCCGTTCTGATCATATGCCGGATTAAATTCATAGAACCCAATGGAAGAAAGTTTATCATTCATTCCTGCATAACGGCACATCTGGCAGGCTTCTTCACCATAAAATCCATTCGGGGTTGCGTTTGCGTTAGCTCTTGCATCCGAAGAACGGATAGCTCCCATATCGAAGCTGATCATATTGGCATTGCGGATAATAGGCTCAGCAATTGCAATTGATTTTGAGAAATCACCCAGCCGGTGGATATCGAAATATAAGCCATCCATCACCTTGAGGCTTTCCTGGTTAACAAAATACGTTTGATATCCGATATTGCTGAAATTAAACAGATAGTTGGGTTCGTGCAGGAAGATTCGGTTAAGATATGATTGGGATGTAGTTCCGTCTATTCCATCGGGATCATCATCAAGGTCGAAATGTGAATCAATTATGAGCAGGTCCACCTTTTGTTCCAGTTCCTCATAAGCCATAAACTGAGGGTAAGTTAGGTCCTGGCCTCCACCAACGATAACCGGGAGGATATTTTTCTTGATAAGCTCTGTTACCACCAGCTTAAGAGCTATATAAGTATCCGACACCGAATGACCTGCTTTAATATTCCCCAGATCAACTATTCTGGTTGTATAGTTCCCTTCATTAAGAGAATAGAATTTCTCACGGAAGTAATCTGCAGATAGCGCAGTTCCGGAGTTGCCAGTGGCGTTCCTGTCTTCCTGTACACCGATTATTGCTATATCGAAATTATTGCTGTCCAGATCAGGGAAGCCTGATTGAAAAGTCTCGATTTTAGCACCTAGATGACTTGTATAAAAATCCTTTAGGATAAAATCGGATCTGAGGGGAGTAAGGAAATCGGATAATGACATAGGAAATGATTCTGGCATCGATTAAATTGAATAGCTACCAACATTCGTTCAGTAGCCGGATTATGACGTCAGACTGAAAGCAAATATCACTTTATTCAACTACTTTTGAAAGCATTTAAGAAAAATCATTCGAATGGTATTAGTCACCGGCGCCACCGGTTTTTTAGGATCAGAATTAGTCCGCCAATTATTATTAACAGGTGAAAAGGTTCGCGCCCTTAAACGCGATTCCTCTGCTATTCCCCGTATCCTTGAAAATGAAGAACGCATAGAATGGGTAAATGCAGATCTCCTCGATTATTACAGTCTTGAAGACGCCATGCGTGGGATCACAAAAGTTTATCATTGTGCTGCGATGATTTCCTTTGCGCCTAAGGATAAAAAGCAAATGATGAAAGTCAACGTTGAAGGAACGATAAATCTTTTAAACGTTTGCGAAGCCGCCCAGATTCAAAAGTTTCTTCATGTGAGTTCAGTCGCTGCCGTAGGCGACAGCAGGAAAGGGGAACTGATCGATGAAAGCCATCAGTGGGATTTTGGATCAGGTCAGAGCAGTTATTCCGTTTCAAAGTATGAGAGTGAGATGGAAGTCTTTCGTGCATCCGCAGAAGGTTTGAATGCAGTAATAGTCAACCCATCGATAATAATAGGAGCAAACGCTGGATCTCAGGGAAGCGGACAATTATTCGAGACTATAAAAAAAGGCTTATCATATTATCCTGATGGAAGTTTCGGGTATGTTGACGTGCAGGACGTTGCTATTGCGATGATAGGCCTCATGAACGGGGATATAAGCAACCAGCGATTTATTATCAGTGCTGAGAACTGGACATACCGGGATATGTTTGGTGAAATAGCCACACAATTCGGCAAGAACCCTCCCAAAATTGCCTTGAAGCCCTGGATGCTGGATGCGGCGAGGCTTGGCAAGGAAATCCTGTCGATTCTATCGGGCCGAACTAATAGTCTGAGCCGGGATACTGTCAGGAGTGCTTTTAAAAAGCAAAATTATTCAAACGATAAGATAAAAAAGGCTCTAAATTTGGAGTTTCGGTCTGTAAAAGATTCGATTGCTGACATCTGCAAAAATTACAACACTAATTAACATATCAAATTCCCCTTGAAGCAGTTTTACATTATAGATTTTGACAGCACGTTTACCCAGGTAGAAGCGCTGGATGAACTTGCAAGAATTTCACTCCACGACCATCCAAACCGGGAGGGTATTTATAGAAGCATCGAAGATCTCACCAATGCGGCGATGGAGGGCAAAATGTCATTCCGCGAAAGCCTTACAGCGCGGGTTCAGTTGCTTGAGGCTGATAAAAATCACCTCAAACAGCTGATTTCACATCTTAAAACGAAAGTCTCCGCTTCTTTCTCGCGCAATAAAACATTCTTTAAAAAGCACGCTGATGACGTGCTCATTGTCTCAGGTGGGTTCAAGGAATTTATTATCCCCGTTGTTTCCTCTTATCACATCCGCAAAGAAAATATTTACGCAAACACATTCATTTTTGATGATTCGGGGAAGATTATCGGCTATGATGAAAGTAATCCACTTTCAAATGAGGGTGGTAAGGTAACGCTGTTAAAAGACCTTAAACTGCAGGGTGATATCTATGGAATCGGCGATGGACATTCTGATTTCCAACTAAAAGAGTTTGGAATGATTAAAAAGTTCTACGCTTTTACAGAAAATATTGAGCGCAAAACTGTAGCCGAAAAAGCAGATCATATAACACCAAGTTTTGATGAGTTTCTTTATGTAAACAACCTGCCAAGGGCTATATCTTATCCTAAAAACAGAATCCTATGCCTTGTGATCGGCGATGTTCCGGCGCTTGCGATCCAAACTCTTAAAAAGGACGGATTTTCGATCAGGCATAAGACCAGTTTCGAGGAAAAGTACGTGCCTGATGTGGGAATGATGCTGCTGGCCCATGGTGAAATACTAGAAGATGAAAAGTTGAAACGTGCTGTTAAACTCAAAACTATCGGTTACCTCGGCAATAGCGGGCTTTTTCTATCCAAAGACATCTGCACAGATATGGGCATTGTAGTGTTCGACGACCCGAAAAATAATGCCGGTGCAATAGAATTCATCCCGAAACGGATGATAAACTTCATCAATCATGGGCACACCTACCGGAGTTTGAATTTTCCCAATTTACAATTACCCCGGATCGGAGGGGCGCACCGGCTTATACACATTCACCAGAATGTTCCCGGCATCATGGCAAGTATCAACCAGGTTTTTGCGGACCACGATATAAATATTGTAGGGCAGTACCTCATGACAAATGCCAGCATCGGCTACGTTATTACGGATGTCAGTGATCAGTATGATAAGCGGGTTCTTAAAGACTTGAAACAGATTGATCATACGATTAAGTTTAGGATACTTTATTAAGTGGAGAGTGGAGGGAGGAGAATTCTTGGCTCTTTGAAATAAATTCCGTAAATTGCACCTCCCAACCAAAACAACCATGTTTACCGATACGTTAAATATTTCTGTTACTAAAACAGCAGAGTCTCGTCTGGCGAAGACGGACTTTGACAATTTGCCTTTTGGCAAGACTTTCTCTGACCATATGTTCATCGCTGATTACGAAGGCGGGGAATGGAAAAATTTTCAAATTGTGCCTTACGGGGATATTACATTAAGTCCGGCCATTTCTGCGCTTCATTATGGACAGGCTTTCTTCGAAGGAATTAAAGCATATAAACATACTGATGGGAGAGTTGCCATTTTCCGTCCGGACAAGAATGCTGAGCGTTCAAATGCGTCCGCAGAACGTCTGTGCATGCCTCAAATACCAGTGGATATTTACCTTCAGGCTCTTTCTGCGATTGTAGAAGTGGATAAAGATTGGGTGCCTTCAAAAGAGGGCCATAGTTTGTATTTGCGGCCATTTATGTTTGCAACTGATCCTTATTTAGGCGTGACACCGTCTGAGACTTATAAGTTTATCATTTTAACCGGCCCTGTCGGCCCATACTTTTCAAAGAATCTTAAAGTAAAAATTGAAACTAAGTTCTCCAGAGCGAGTGATGGTGGTTTTGGTTTTGCAAAGGCTGCAGGTAATTATGGTGGTTCGATGCTGCCTTCAAGAAGAGCAACAGAAGAGGGTTTTGACCAACTGATCTGGACAGATTCGCGCGAGCATGCTTATATCGAAGAACTGGGCGCAGCGAACATTATGTTTATGATGGACGGAAAAGTTATCACTCCGTCGACGCGCGATACTATATTAAAGGGTGTTACCCGTGATACGGTCATTACTCTGGCAAAAAGCTGGGGCCTTGAAATTGAAGAAAGACGTGTTTCTGTTGCCGAAATCCTGGCGGGAATAAAAGAGGGCCGAATTTCTGATGCCTTCGGCGTAGGCACAGCGGCGACTATCGCGCACATTGCCGAAATTGGACACGAAGGCGAAATATATACATTGCCGGATCCGGCTAAACGGGAATTTTCTA
The DNA here is from genome assembly GCA_040385405.1 of Bacteroidota bacterium. Lineage (GTDB taxonomy): Bacteria > Bacteroidota > Bacteroidia > Sphingobacteriales > Sphingobacteriaceae > Daejeonella. The sequence goes on from JAZKHM010000196.1 coordinate 10,191, forward strand.
ATCGCCTGTTAAGGACCCTAAATGAAATCCGTTACGGCCGTGTACCTGACGAATTTGGCTGGAACTTCTTTGTGGCTTAACCCACCGCTTAAACATATTAGTAAAGCTGCACGGATTTCCGGACAGCTTTTTTTGTGACTACTTCTCTCCTATACGTTCATTCCTGTTCGACCTTCGCTTCTCTTTTCTTTTCTCCCGTTCGTCGCGTCTCTCTTCTCTCTCGAAACGTTCAATTTCCATTCTTTCTAAGCGCGACTTAATTTCCCGCTGGGTTTCTGCATCCAGTCCTATGCTTCCAAGAAGTGCGGATGACAGGCCCTTCCAGATCATGTTAAAAAAAGATGAATGCTTCGGCCTGGAATAATTGAATTTCACGGTTCTTACAGGCCGTCCCGGAGTTGGGTTATCACTTTCAATGATCAGGACATTTGCAAATATTGACGCAATTCCACGGCGCTTTAACCATGTAGTTTTCTCGCTCCTTTCAAGTAAGGCAATTTTCAGGTTGTTATAATAAACCGATAAGGATCCCCAAACTCCTTTTATACTTCCTTCCCCTTTAAATTCCATGCGTTTTAAAGAACCGGATTTAATTTCTATAAGTGACAGTGGACGAATTGCCGCATTAAACCTGTCGGCATCCATCCGACCTATGTTACCTTTAAAATTGAAGCTTCCAGACGGCGAAGCCAGATCAAATTGCATGTTTACATTGAACCTTCCCCGGTCCATAAGCAACGCAGTTAGATTTGCGTCGGCCTTACTGTTTTTACTTAGAGCTGACGAGTCATTAGTCAGGTTAAAAATTCGTCCGTTGATTTTGCTGAACGTAACCGTACCCTTTCGCTTTGAGTCGGGATTATACTCGGAATAATTTACGCGTGAATCCTGGATCGATACAGTATCTATCTTGGTGTTAAGCTCAAAACGTTTCAAGGATAATGGGGGAAAGTTCATACCGCGGTCGCGCAGTGAATCTGGCATCGAGCGGTTTAAAAATATGGAGAGGTTTGCTTTTTGCATAGTCAGACCAGACGCGATCAAACGCCTGTTCAGATTCAACATGTTGTAATCTATATTATTAAGCTGCATTTCCGGGACTTCGACCCTATACCTGTCTTTTTGGACCTTAAATTGTCTTGAAAACTCCATTTCTCCCAGCATGGGTGCAAGCCGCAGGTCCTTTACTCTGGCATAGCCCTGCCCTGTAGAAGCAGTAAACTGCTGGAAACTAATTGCATACATGCTATCGGCAGTTAGACTTTTATATGCATTTAGCTCAGCATAAATATCCCGGGTGTGATATAAACGCGATTTATCAAATTGCGACAATGAATCTACCAGCAGATCCGATACTCTTATGGTTAATCCGTTAAGGTTGGTGACCCGTGCAGGTGCCGTACTTTGATCCACGTATTGGAAATCAGCATCCTGGAAAGTTATGTTCTGTACTTTTAAGGAATTTAAGTAAGGCTTCAGACGTTGCCAGGTGGTCCGGATATCAGGTGTTGTCGTTTCTTTATTTCGTTTGCTGTTGGTGAAAATGACCTGCAGCTTCGGCTTGTCAATGACAATGCCCCCCATCTCAAGTATCCCGTCGGAATATATTTTCAAAGGCTGCACCCTTTTCAAAATAAGTTCGTTTACCTCTACCCGATACAAATGCCTTGGAGCCAGGCTATCGGTGCTCATCTTACTAAATGTCGAGGTATCGGGTACGAAGACAATATTTCTTACACTGATCCGCCCGTTAATGATGTTTGTGCGAATATTGTCAAAGTCGATACTATAAAGACCATTGGTAGAAGTGTGAACGGCCGCTTTTATTCGTGCAGTTAGAAAGGGCTTCCACCGATAGTTTACGTAGGTTGCAAGCCCGGCCAGAAGCACACATATACCTATAACAATATAAAGAGCCCACCGCCATTTACCGACCCCCTTCCTTTTTACGTCCATAGGTATTTCAAATGTAAATTAATAGTATTTAAACTTTGGGATTGCTCTCAGCCTTAGCTATATCCCAGCCCAATTTAATAAAGTTTATCAGCTTATTTCCAAAAACTGTCACTGCCAAACTGTCATTAAAGAGAAAAATTCGTATTTTTGCAGGCTAATTCTTTAATGATGTTTGACCGGCCATTCGATCTGATAGACGCTTTACACCCTAAGTTGCATGATGAATCACGTCAGGGCGAAGCATTGGTAATTGAACAAACTCCAAAATACAGAGGCCGAAAGCTGTACATTGAGAGTTATGGCTGTGCTATGAATTTTGCTGATAGTGAGATTGTTGCCTCGATTATGCTTGATGTGGGTTTCGAAACCACTTCACAATATAAAGAAGCTGATGTAATTTTCATTAACACATGTTCTATACGGGATAATGCGGAACAACGGGTGCGGAATCGGCTAAAGGAATTTAGCGCTGCAAAGCGTAAACGCCCGGGAATGACTATTGGAGTGCTGGGCTGCATGGCCGAACGCCTGAAATCTAAATTCCTTGAAGAAGAAAAGCTTGTGGACATCGTCATCGGCCCCGACTCCTATCGTGATCTTCCAAACCTGATCAGTCAGGCTGATGAAGGCACAAGAGCAGTAAATGTATTATTATCCCGTGAAGAGACATATGCGGATATAAGTCCGGTAAGATTAAACAGTAATGGTATTTCCGCTTTTGTTTCAATTATGCGCGGCTGTGATAATATGTGCTCTTTCTGCGTAGTACCTTTTACCCGGGGAAGGGAAAGAAGCCGCGATCCATATTCAATTGTTGAAGAAGCTCGTGAGTTATTTAACAGCGGATACAAAGAAGTAACCCTTTTGGGACAAAACGTTGATTCATATAAATGGCAGGGAGGCAATCAGGCCGAAGCTAAACCGGAATCAGAGAATGAAACTTTACCAAACACCAATTTTGCCCAGCTTCTCGAAAAGGTTGCGTTAATCAACCCACAGCTCCGGGTGCGTTTTTCAACGTCTCATCCCAAGGATATTACCGATGAAGTGCTTTATACGATGGTTAAATATGATAATATCTGTAATCATATTCATTTACCGGTTCAATCAGGAAATAGTCGTGTGCTTGATTTGATGAACCGGACTTACACACGTGAATGGTATCTTGAGCGGGTCGATACAATTAAAAAGATAATCCCTGATTGTGCAATTTCGACGGATGTTATCATTGGCTTTTGTACAGAAACTGAAGAAGAGCATAGGGATACCCTGAGCATGATGGATTACGTGCAGTATGATTTTGCCTATATGTACACTTATTCGGAACGCCCGGGTACTCTTGCTGCGAAAAGGTTGGAAGATGATATACCTCAGGATATTAAGACCAGACGTTTTAATGAAATACTGGCAAAACAACAGGAGGGATCATATAAAAGATTACTGAAGCATATTGGTAAAACCTACCGTGTACTGATTGATGGCCTTTCCAAAAAATCCGATATGGATTTCTCGGGAAAAACCGAATATAATATCACAGTGATATTTCCGGTCGAGGGTGGATATAAGCCTGGAGATTATGTAAATGTTCTGATTGAAAGGTGCACGCCTGCAACTTTACTAGGCAAAATAATTACGAATTGAGTAATGCAATTTTAGCATTGGATATTATCTAAAAATATGGATGTTCAAGACATAAAAAACCGTTTTGGAATAATCGGAAATTCCCCTCTTCTCAACAGGGCGATTGATATTGCGAGGCAGGTTGCCCCAACAGACATCTCAGTTTTAATTACAGGCGAGAGCGGAAGCGGTAAAGAGGTGTTCTCACATATTATACATTCACTGAGCCCTCGTAAGCATGGGCCTTTTATCGCTGTTAACTGCGGCGCTATACCAGAAGGAACAATTGATTCAGAGCTCTTCGGACACGAGAAGGGATCGTTCACAGGTGCGTCTGATGCCCGTAAAGGATATTTCGAAGTAGTAGACGGTGGAACAATATTTCTGGATGAAGTAGCCGAATTACCTCTCGGCACGCAGGCACGATTACTTCGGGTACTGGAAACCGGCGAGTATATACGCGTCGGATCGTCAAAGGTTCAAAAGACCAATGTAAGAGTTATCGCAGCAACAAATAAGGATGTGTTTGATGCGGTGATGGCTGGGAAATTCCGGGAAGACCTTTATTACAGGTTAAATACGGTGCCGCTTAAAGTGCCGGCACTGCGTGAGCGAAAAGACGACATAAACTTGCTTTTCAGGAAGTTCATCGCCGATTTCACAGATAAGTATCGAAGTCCTTCTGTTCAGCTCGACGAAAGTGCACAAAAAATGCTGATGGATTACAGCTGGCCGGGCAACGTCCGCCAGTTAAAGAATATTGCAGAACAAATCGCTGTGCTCGAAAAAGAACGCAATCTATCGGCACAACATCTGCTAAATTATATACCTAACGAAGCCGGCAGCACCCTTCCGATGCGGATTCGCAGCCACCAAAAAGAGGATTTTTCGGAAAGGGACATCCTTTACAAGGTCCTGTTCGACATGAAGAAAGACATGACCGATCTTAAAAAGCTTGTTGCAGAAATTATACAAAACGGCGGCAACACTGCAGAGTTCCAATCAAATCAGCAAGTGCTCAGTAAGCTTTACCGCGATATTGAGCTGCCATCGAACAACAATATTGCACCTGATCCCAACAAACTAATAATTCATCAGCCTAATGATAAGTCATATGATATAACTCACGAAGCTGAAGAGGTAGAAGAGTCCCTATCTCTCGTTGATAAAGAATCAGACTTGATTAAAAAGGCTCTTAAAAAGCATAAAGGAAAAAGAAAATTAGCAGCACGTGAACTAGGAATATCAGAACGCACCTTGTATCGCAAAATTAAAGAACTAGAACTTTAAGTAATTTCAGACATGTTTACACGCTTAAAATTGTATACCACCTGCTTATTGGTTTCCGCTGCTTTGACCTTTCCATCGTGCGGCGCTTATACGTTCTCCGGCGCATCGATTCCTGAGGAAATGAAAACCATATCTGTTCAATTTTTCGAAAATAACGCAATGCTGGTTGTTCCATACCTGGCCAATCAATTTACCGAAGCACTGAAAGAAAGGATAAGAAATCAGTCGCGGTTAAGTATAGAACGGGGTGAAGCAGATGCAAATTTCGAAGGGCGTATCACTGATTACAGCGTCCGGCCAGTGTCTATTCAGGGAAATGAACGTGCAGGTCTTACGCGGATTACGGTAACCGTATCAGTGAAGTATACAAACACATTAAAGCCAGAGCTGAGTTTCGAAGAATCTTTTAATGCCAGCCAGGAGTTTAGTTTGAATCAGGGCCCGCTGGAATCACAACAGCAAAAACTTATAACTGTGATCAACCGGCAATTGTCGGAACTTATCTTCAACAGAGCTTTCGCCAATTGGTAATTATTTTTTAGCTTTCAAAAATTAGACAGCATAGTGGAACAGAAAAATTCTCAGGA
>JAZKHM010000197.1:0-1960 GCA_040385405.1 Bacteroidota bacterium
TTGTTGCCGATGATGTTCCGCTTCTTGTTAAAGTCCATGTTCCAGTTGACGGCAAACTATTCAAAGTAACGCTGCCTGTAGCTGAAACACAATCAGGAGGAACAATTGTTTGTATTCTAGGACTCACAGGGTCGACAATAACCAATACAGGAGTTGAAACATTTGTATTACCATCACACGTAACAATAGATCGATAATATGTAGAAACTGTTTGCGAAGTAGTAAATGTTGAATTTAGATATGTGATTCTTAAATTATCAATACTGTGCTTATCATTTGAACCACCCGTACGCGCTGAAAATTTAAATTTCCAGTTCGATTTATTAGACGAAAGATATCCTCCCGGCAATGCTAGCCCTGATACTATTGTTGTAGTCCCAATTCTAAGCGATAAAAAACCATTCTCATCTACAGATAACAACACATTTCTATATGCTGTATTTCTTAAATTAAAAGAATTTAAAACATTGGAAAAAATTTGTACACCTCCATAAGAAATTCTAATCTGACTACCTGTTGCATTCCCTACATTGTCATAAGAATCGAATTTTATAATCAAACCGGTTCCTTCTCCTTCCTCTCCTCCTCCTTGACCATTTCCTATATCAGATCCATAACTCAAACTCATACCATCAGCTCCTATTCCATCAAACATTCTATAATCAAAAGTCGTTGTAAACGAATTAATATTAGAACCTGGAGTCGACTGAATAACATATCCTCCATACTGAGAACTTACAGCGCTGGTCAATACTAACTCATTCCCAGTTACAGTAGCTGTACCGTAGACATTACTATTTGCTGGTAATGTCGTGAAATCTGTATTAAAAAAAGGAGCAGAAGCAACATTACTCCATGTTGCATTATCAGGCGAGGTCTGCCATTGATATGCTACTGCTGCTGCTGAAGTATTTTGTAAAGACAGTGTAAAAGGTGTATTAGCACAAACTGTACTTGCTGTTGTAATTGTATTTCCAGGAAGTACACACGCAGAAATTACTGTTACAGCATAATCCTCAGCTTGCCCCCAATTATTTGAAGAACAAGGCAAAGCATAGCTATTATAATTTTTAACCACTCTCATTCTTGTATTTCCTGGTAAGGCGCTAGCGGGAACATTTATGTTTCCTACTAATGCAGTCGAGGCACCATTTCCATTAGAATTTTGAATTATCCCGATATCATATCTCTCGTTTACATTATTCCCAAAAACACCATTCTGATCCCAATCTATATATACTGTTAAATAATTTGAAAAATTACCATCAGTGTTTCCTTTTAATGAAATAGGATAGATGATTCCTTGTGTAACTGTTGCCACATCACAAAAATTTTCTAAAGCTGGAGTTCCATTCAATGTATTCGAAGTAGTTTTATTAATTCCACCAAACGTAACATTTGTAATTGGCTCGACTACAGTACTAAAAGTTGGGACACAATAATACACATAAGTAATTTCTATTTGACCATTACCACCATTACCACCTGACTCATCATTATTGCTTCTTTCACCACCACCACCACCACCACCAGGTGCAGCGCCATCTCTTCCATTATTGTTGTTTCTTCCAACTCCTCCAGCACCACCGTTAGGCGCACCACCACCATTACCGCCAGTATTACTTCCTCCAGCACTTCCATTTACACCAGAAGTATTTACTGTACCCCCAGAAGCAGTTCCACCTAGACCCGAAATGGTTCCGCCATTACGATTTCCTCCAACACCTCCATTAGCAGCTATACCTAAATCCGCAATGGTTGTATTTCCTCCATTAGCTCCGTTATTAATACTTCCTGTACCGCCGACACCAACAATATAGTTTATAGTTTGTCCCGAAGTTACAGTAAAAACACCACTTGTATATCCTCCGCTACCACCACCATCACCACTATCATTATTTACAGTAGATCCTCCTCCTGCTCCTCCTGCTCCCCAAGCTCTTACTGTTATAGAAGTTAC
>JAZKHM010000198.1:0-2865 GCA_040385405.1 Bacteroidota bacterium
TAGCCGGGGCCGGGTCTGGTGCCGGACTATTTCTTGGAGCTTTGCGGGCTAAAAGCTTGTCCGCAACCTCAAATTGTTGCTCCGCATCTTTCTGGCAAGAAAAAAGCATAATAAGGGACACAAGTCCTAAAAATTGGTTTTTGATTTTCACTAGATGTAAATTTTAATGGATTGAAAATTTGGGTAGATTTATTTCTGCGATCTCTTAGACTTAGAGTTTTCGCAACAGGGGGTTCAGCTTAAAAGATCATTAGGGAATTCCGGGCTTTTTGAGGATTTATTTTAAATTTTAAATTCTTCAACGTGCGCCCACGTCATTAAATTGTCAGCTATTAGACTTTTAATGAAAAAACTCAGGATTTTCCTTACCTGTTTTTTCCTTGATATTTTATTAACATTTTCACAAAATATGGTATCAACCTAATTGACAGCAATTACAAGAAATTTTATATTTGCCCCGGCCTGATATCAATTAAGTCATGATTAATTAATTGTTAACCTTAGAGTGGCATTGTTATTGGGGTTAAACGCACAGTCATCTAAATAGACGGCCCTCTCTACTTATTAAAAACTGAGGTGTTCTAAAAATGAAAAAAGTATTAGTGGTGGACGATAATGAGGACATACTCAACGTCATAAGCATTATATTGGATATGGAGGGTTTTGAAGTGCAATGCTGCGATAATGGCCACGCTGTTTCTGACTCTATAAGCTCCTTTGCTCCCGACCTGATCCTTCTCGACATTATGCTCGGTGATATGGATGGAAGGGAAGTCTGCCGTGCCCTGAAAAAAAACCCAAAAACAGGACACATTCCCGTTATTATGATCTCCGCCTCACACAGCCTCTACGATAGTCAGGAGGAATTTTGTCTGGCTGATGATTTTATTTCTAAGCCTTTTGATATTGATAATTTGGCTAGCAAGGTTAATCAGTATATTAATTAAGTTGACAGTGGACAGTTGACAGTTGACAGTTGCCTCAGAATAATTTTATTGTCTTGCCCAAATTGAGGGACATTTTCTACAACAAGCACTTCCTTTCTATCCAATGGACAGGCTATTGAAATTGAATTTTGCAAAAGCAGTCTGTAGGACATCAGGTACGCTTCCCCAACGCTCCGCCCAGGGCGGAGAGCCCCTCTACACCAGCTAGCCATTAGGTACGTTTCTAAGGCCCTAGCACTGAATCTCCGTTCACCGTCAATCCGCCTTGGCTGATGCGGCAGGCACTAGCCAAGCCTCAACTGTTGCTTCAAAAGCATCAGGCGCAGCGGCGGGGTTTTTGGTTCTTTTTGACCTGAAGCAAAAAGAACAAGGCCAGTCCCGCCTGCACGAGGCGGGGGTAATCTCAATCGGTTACGTGAACATATACACCATAAGAAGCATTTGCAAAATTTTTTTTCTCCCTCATGCAACTAATTCATACCTCCGAACATCTTACATTTAAAGCGTATGAATTTGGATCATAAATTTACTATTGATAGTTTATTAGAGGGTTGCCAGAAGGGGGAGAGAAAAGCGCAGGAACACCTCTATAAAACGTTGGCTTCGAAAATGATGGGGGTTTGTATGCGCTATGCGAAGGATAGTTATGAAGCTGAGGATGTATTACAAATGGGTTTTGTGAAGGTTTTTCAAAAAGTATCGGAATTCCGTGGCGACGGATCATTTGAAGGTTGGATTAGACGGGTTATGGTTAATACAGCGATTGAAAGTTATCGCAAAAACCTCCGGACACTGAACGTGGTGGATATCGACGAGGTCTATGATCAGCCGCAGAGTACGTTTGATATGAGCGGACTTGAGATGAAGGATTTGATGAAATTGGTTCAAGGGCTTTCAAATGGTTACCGGCTTGTGTTCAATATGTACGTAATAGAAGGGTTTTCGCATAAAGAGATTGCTCAGGAACTGGGTATAAGCGAGGGGGCATCAAAATCTCAGCTTTCAAGAGCCAGGGCAATATTAAAAGAAAAAATACTAAAAATGGAGGGCTTAAATTATGCATCCAATCTCGGATAAAGAACTTGACAAATTATTCAAACAGTGTTTTGAAGTTGCTGAATTCCAGCCTTCAGAGGATGTTTGGGGCAAGATTTCAGCTACAATGGATAATAAGGCGAGAGTCAAAAAACCATTCTCTGTCTTCTGGATGGCTGCCGCTAGTGTACTGGTAGTGCTCGGGGCAAGTCTGTGGTTTTACAGACCCGTGGAAGTAATTAAACTGCAGGGGACGCCACAGAAGATGGTTTTGAATACGCCGGAAAGCCCTATTTCAGATCTCGGCACCGGTGCTTCAAAGCTGGATCCGCACCAGCCTGAAATTAAAGGATTTGATTTTTCTAAGCTGGTTGTTACAGAAGAGGATTCTTTTGATACCCCAAAGGAGGTAACGTTACCGGGAAAATCGGTTGCTGAAATAACTAACCAGGATCTTTTAGCGGTGAGCACTCCGATACGGGGGAATTCACCCGAAGTACCACAGTCACCCAAGGAAGTTAAGGTGCCAAGATATACAGGAGATCAGTCGCAGCTTGACGTTACCCAGCCGGATATGATTGCAAGTGTGGACATTGTTCAGGAGGATCTCCTGCCGGAAAATCAGCAAACCGCGTCTAAAAGGATAAGAAGTGTTGGCAGCCTGGTAAATTTCGTGATCTCCAAAGTAGACCGCAGGGAAGATAAGATCATCGAATTTAAAGATGGTGATGAAGGATCAGAGATATCCGGGATCAATTTGGGCTTAATAAAATTAAAAAGCAGAAATAGATAGAAGCAAAGAGCAAAGAGCAAGGAACAAAGAGCAAAGAACAAAGAGCAAAGAACAAAGAGCAAAGAACAAAGAGCAAAGAACAAAGAGCAA
>JAZKHM010000199.1:0-1778 GCA_040385405.1 Bacteroidota bacterium
TTCCAATTGCGCTTCCATCTCGGCATACAATTGTTCTGTGTACTTGATTAACATATAGCGGTAGATTAAAAGTAAATCCGGTCCTGCCTGTTTACTGGCAACAACTCTTACAATGGACAGGATATTATAGGACAAAATTGGGTAAATAGGTTACCGGTATAAATACGCTAATAGGAGTATTTACCTACTACAAAAGGAGTATTTTCACGTGAAGTATGAGAGGAATGGGACTTTTACTGTAAATAGCAAGGCTATTGTTCCATTTTGTGGATCAATTCAACTTTATTATTGACACCCACTTTTTCGAACACATTATGAACGTGCTTCTTTACAGTAAGCTCTGAGATGAATAGCTTCTCCCCAATACTTTGATATTTACTACCTTGTCTAAGCAGTTGCACAATTTCAATTTCCCGGTTGGTTAGCTTATACTGTGTACAGTTATCCTGGAAGGCAGACGGACGCACCCCGTTTATGGTTAAATCAATTAGTTGCTGATATTCAAGTCTTGCCTGAGTAACCGATTTAGAGATGAACATGATGGTGATAACCACAAAACCACCGTTGGTACAAATAACTTCAATCAGTTGCCCCAGATTAAAATAGGCAATTACCGTCATCATTACCCAGGGAATAACCGCGAGGTAGACCGCAACAACCTCTATGAATGTTGCCCGGCTTCTATTACCCTTATATTTTAATCGTATCGCCCTTAAAATCGCCCAGAGAAGAACAATGGAATAGCAGAAAGGAGCAATTATGCCGTATTTAACGGCAAAATCAAGGTTGTTGTTGATCGAGTAAACGATTACAAAAAAGATAAGATAAGGCAGTATCAGGAAGAGCAAAACTCCATAAATCGCGTGAAAGCGCAGGCGTTTCAAATCAAAACCTTTATAGAAGTAATACGGAAAGTAGGATGCCATCAAAAAGCCGCTGCCATAGGCAATGCTATTTTGGGCTACGATAGGAAGACCGATCTCGGGATCAGGGAAAAGACCGCCGGTAATATTATACACGATCAGCAGGAAGAGTAAAATCAAATAGTAAAGACGTTGTTTTTCCTGCGGACGGGATAAATAATGAATAAACTGGTAAAAGAACATTACAATTTCGAGCACCGCGAAAATAAATGTCACCAGTAGCATTTCTGTGCCGAAGACCTTCATATCTTATGTTTGGCCAGTTTGCGCTTTAAAAAGTAGAGCTTGTATGATAACACAAGTTCATTATATGTGTCAAAACCGAATTTCTTATACCAGGGAAGATTTCTCAGTGTCGAAGTTTCAAGAAAGATTGGCCGTTGTTGTTTCTCGCTGTCCTCAATTAACGATTGCATCAAATCGGTTCCAATTCCAGAACCCTGGTATTTTGGGTCAACACCAATGAACCACAGGTAATACATCCTTTCTTTAGGCTTCAGTTTTTTTATTTTGGCTTCCCTATCCATCGCTTTACCAATATCGGCTATACCGATACAATTAAATATCAATTTGGCATCCAGAATTACAGATTCAAGCGTGGTTTTCTTTTTGTCAGGATATAATATCAAAGCGCAGGCTTTGTTATCATCAGATAAATAAACTTCTCCAAACAAATAGCAGACCTCAAAGGAATAATCCATTAGATACCTGATTCTCTCTTGTCGTTTATCATCCTGTTTTACGATATAGTTGACACTTTGGTTCGTATCAAACGATTTGGACAGGATATCGATAATCCTGTTTTTGTTACTATAGGAGGCTCTTTTCATAGGTTATAAGATTAGAAAGCACTAC
>JAZKHM010000200.1:0-2592 GCA_040385405.1 Bacteroidota bacterium
CCTGTCCGCACTGACCTGCAATTAAAATAAAGGCCTGTATCCCCAAATTCAGTTTTCAATATTTATGTTTGCACCATGGATAGCAACCTGGTCATTTATAATACGCTTACAAGAATCAAAGAAAAGTTCGAGCCCGTAAATCCACCATTGGTGGGCATGTATGTTTGCGGACCTACCGTATACAGTGATGTGCATCTGGGGAACTGCAGGACTTTCGTTTCTTTTGACCTGATCTACCGCTACCTGCTTCATCTGGGATATAAAGTTCGTTATGTCAGGAATATCACCGATGCCGGCCATCTGGAAGGCGACCGGGATGAAGGCGATGATAAGTTTGCCAAGAAGGCAAAGCTTGAACAGCTTGAGCCGATGGAGATCGTCCAAAAGTATACACTGGGCTTTCATGATATGATGCGTCTTTTCAACGCGCTTCCCCCAGGCATTGAACCTACTGCAACGGGCCATATTATCGAGCAGATAGAAATGGTGAAACAGATCATAGCCAATGGCTACGCCTATGAGGTTGAAGGTACTGTATATTTTGATGTCGAGAAATACTGCAGGGAATACAATTATACAATCCTGACAAACCGCCAGCTGGATGATCTGCTTGAAAATACAAGGGAGCTGGGCGGACAGAGTGAAAAACGCGGAAGGCTTGATTTTGCCTTATGGATTAAAGCAAAGCCGGAGCACCTTATGCGGTGGCCTTCGCCCTGGGGTGTCGGTTTTCCCGGATGGCATATAGAATGTTCAGCAATGAGCAGTAAATATCTTGGAGAAAGCTTCGATATACACGGGGGTGGCATGGATCTGGCAGCTACCCATCATACCAATGAAATTGCACAGTCGCAGGCTTGTAATCACGTGCAGCCAGCTAAATACTGGATGCATACCAATATGCTTACGGTTAACGGCGCCAGGATGTCTAAGTCAAAAGGTAACGGCTTTTTGCCCGGCGAGCTTTTCACCGGAAAACACGAGCTTCTCAGCAGGGGCTTCTCCCCTATGTCGGTAAGGTTCTTCATGCTTCAGGCGCATTACCGAAGCACACTCGATTTCTCGAACGACGCATTGGAAGCTTCAGACAAAGGCTTCAAACGACTGATGAATGCTTTCGGACTGCTGGATAAACTTATTCCATCCGATAAATCAACCGTTGATACCGACAGCCTTTCGAAACGCTGTTATGCAGCAATGGATGATGATTTTAACAGCCCGGTTCTAATCGCGGAGCTGTTCGAAGCAGCTCACCTGATTAACAGCATTTATGATGGGAAAGCCCATGCGACCCAATCTGACATTGACGGATTACGAAAACTGATGAATGATTTCGTACTTGACGTACTGGGACTGAAAGAGGAAAACTATCAAACTGATGACCTTGGCAAACTTATGGACTTTATCATAGCACTCCGTTCTGAAGCCAAAGAGAATAAAGACTATACGACCTCTGACAAGATCAGGATAGGATTAAATTCACTGGGGATACAGCTGAAGGATAATAAGGAAGGGACGACCTGGAACAAGGTATGAAGTAAGAGGGATGAGGGACCCCTAAGTCCGCCCATGACGGACAGCTCCCATTGAAGAAAGGGGAGCGCGAGCGTACACACCGCCTGAAACCTTCCAAATTTAAATTCCCCGTCAAAATCAACTGTCAACTGTCAACCGTCAACTCAATTGGCACTATTTATGTCCAAGAGGATAAAAAAGCTTTAAATGAAGTCGTTTGCAATTATAATTACTTTACTGGTATCAATTACGTTTAAAAGTTTCGGACAGGCAAGCAATGGAAGAGTAAGTTCCCTTGTGGCAGCGGAGAATTACTTTGCAGCCAAAGCCAAAGAGAACGGAGTTCGGGATGCGTTTTTAAGAGTATCTGATAATGAGACCCTTGTTTTCCGGCCTGACGCGGTAAAAGCTGAAGATTTCTATGATAAAAAGGAGTTAGATCCGGGCGATCTGATCTGGGAGCCATCTTATGCGCGGATTTCAAGAAGCGGGGACTGGGGGTTTACAACCGGGCCTTACATTTATACTGCTTTCAGCGACAGCACAAAATCGTACGGACAGTATCTTTCAATCTGGCGCGCCAACAAAAAAGGTATCTGGAAGCTTGCGCTGGACATCGGCACACCGCATCCAAAACCTGCTAAAGAAATCCGGATGGATTTCACAGATGCCAAAGACTTCAAGTTTTTCAGACAGCTCTCTCCTGTGCGTTTAAAGCAACGGGAGGAAATGATCCTGGCTTCCGACAGGCTGCTTGCCAACGCCCTTACTAAAAGTACCGCATTAGGTTATAATACCTTTCTTGGCGAAGATGCGCGATTAATATTTCCCGGCATCGAGCCTGTTATTGGGAAAGAAAATATCAATAAATTTATTTACGATCAGGGCATAAATATCTTTTCTGAACCTGCCCTGGCAAACCGTTCGCTTGGAAGCGATCTTGCTTATTCTTATGGAACAGCACAAGTGACCACCAATACCAGAACAGCTAAATACAATTACGTCCGGATCTGGGAATCACAGGAAGGTTTTAAATGGAACGTGATAGTGGAATTGTTTTCACCGGCGGAGTGAGTT
>JAZKHM010000200.1:2692-11364 GCA_040385405.1 Bacteroidota bacterium
GGAAGGTTTTAAATGGAACGTGATAGTGGAATTGTTTTCACCGGCGGAGTGAGTTGTAAATTGCAGGTTATAAGGTTTAAGTTTCCTGCATGACGCATAAGGAAGAAGTTATAGATTATAAGTCTTGCGTTTACGGCTATAAATCCGTAATTTAGCTTAAAGCTTTAAGCTTAAGGCTTATAGCTAACAACTCCCCATGAGTCCTGAAAACTACACTAATCTCCTTGAAGCTGTTAACGGACTTCGCAGCCGGGGCTACAACTACGATTTCAATTATGAGAACGCCTGCCTGTTTTGCGACAAGATAAACGAACGGTTCAGCGCCAGTGACCTGAAGATCACGGAATATTACCGTTTCGAAGGCATGAGCGATCCTGAAGACAATTCCGTTATCTATGCGATTGAGAGTAAAGACGGGCATAAGGGGCTTATGATTGACGCTTACGGCCCTTACGCCGACGAGCATAAGAATGCTTTTATCGCTAATATTGAAGTCGTAGAGAATTAGTTGTACGTTATACGTTGTAAGTTATACGTTGTAAGTTATACGTTATACGTTTTTGTATGACCTCTAAAGAGTCTTGAAAACAGTTAAGGGGGGTAGCCGATATGCACGTAAAACGTATAACTATTAAAGGCATTATACGTTATTGCATGACGTCTAAAGAGTCTTAAAAACAATTAAGGGGCTAGCCGATATGCACGTAAAACGTACAACGTAAAACGTAAATCTATAACAGGTTTGAAATCAATTTCTCCGTACTAATTCCCTCAGCCTCTGCTTTATAGTTGCGCACAATACGGTGTCTTAAAATAGACTCTGCAACAGCCTGGACATCTTCTTTGTCTGGGGAATATTTTCCGGTAATAGCCGCATGACATTTTGCACCAAGGACCAGGAACTGCGAAGCCCTCGGGCCCGCACCCCAGCTTAAGAACTTATTTACCTCCTCGGTTGCTGTGGCTGTACCCGGGCGGGTTTTAGCAGCTAAGGAAACGGCGTATTCCAGCACATGATCGGTAATAGGAATATTCCTGACCAGCTGTTGAAAGTAACTTATTTCCGTGGAGTTTAATATTTTCTTTAGTTTAATATCGCGGTTAGCAGTTGTGTTTCTGACCACCAGCAGCTCCTGTTCAAAAGAAGGATAAGTTAAAAAA
Source organism: Bacteroidota bacterium (assembly GCA_040385405.1). Taxonomy (GTDB): domain Bacteria; phylum Bacteroidota; class Bacteroidia; order Sphingobacteriales; family Sphingobacteriaceae; genus Daejeonella. The sequence goes on from JAZKHM010000200.1 coordinate 3,854, forward strand.
ACATTAAACATAAACCTGTCCAGCTGTGCTTCCGGCAAAGGATATGTTCCCTCCTGTTCTATGGGGTTCTGGGTAGCCAGAACAAAGAATGGCTGCGGAAGTCTATGTGTTACTCCCCCCACGGTTACAACTTTCTCCTGCATGGCTTCAAGCAGAGCTGCCTGGGTTTTGGGCGGTGTACGGTTGATCTCATCAGCCAGGATGATATTAGAAAATACCGGCCCTTTTATGAATTTGAATGTGCGGTCCTCACCGAGTATCTCAGAGCCAATAATATCTGAAGGCATCAGATCCGGTGTGAACTGAATACGATTATAGGTAAGATCAAGAACCTGGGCTACAGTTTGTACTAAAAGAGTTTTCGCCAAACCGGGAACTCCTACCAGCAGACAATGGCCATTACTGAATATTGATATTAACACTGACTTAACAACCTCATCCTGACCGACGATGATCTGCCCGATCTCATCTCTGATTTCTTTATAGGAACTATGTAATGCGTCTACGGCTTCGACATCGGTTGCGAAAGTCTTCATTCGGTCAATTTTGTGCTGTGGTCCAGGTGGATATCTCCGAGCAGGTTTGAAATTCAGAATCTATTTTAATATAAGTAACCCTTCTGCGTTTCTCGAACCATTCGCTTATCGTACGATTAGTTTTGTCTTCAAAAGCTACTTCTTTGATCTTTGGATAATCCTGCTCCAGGTTAGCCTGATGAGGCCCCGTTTTAGATTTCAGGTAAAGGATACGGTAGCCCTGCCTTCCATCCGCACCGGTAAACAATGTTGGCTCAGACACCGTTCCGACCTTCATGGTGTCAACGGTAAGGAAGACTGCCGGGTCGAGTTTATCTGAAGGTATAAATGTGGTGCGGCTCTGAACATTTTCTGCGTTAAGCATCATTCCGCCATTGTATTTTGTGTCATTATTATCTGAATATAATGACGCCGCTGTACCGAAATCTACAGCTTTTTTAATCAGATTAGTATATACACTGTCTATATGCGCTTTGGCTCTTTCCATACTTGCAGGAACTGGTTCGGTCTTGATCAGGATATGTCGCACATTAACCTGCTCACCGCGTCTTTCTACTAGTTGAAGCACGTGAAAACCGAATTCAGTTTCAATCACCGGGGAAAGTTCTCCAGGTTTAAGCTTGAATGCTGTTGCCGCAAACTCCTTTACAAGGCTTGTACGATCCATAAATCCAAGCTCCCCGCCTTCCCTGGCTGAACCAGGATCCTGTGAATAAAGACGTGCAAGCGTCGCAAAATCTTCGCCGCCTTTTATCCTTAATCTAAGTGCTTCTGCTTTATCGCGGAAAGCTTCTTTTTCAAGCTTGTTCATCTTGGGATAAACAACAATTTCGCCGACTTCAACTTCCGTATTGAAAAACGGCAGGCTGTCTTTGGGAATTGCTTCAAAATAACGCCTAACTTCCAGCGGGGTTACAGCCACATTCTCCGTGATCTTTGCCTGCATTTTATTGGCGATAAGCATCTCCTTTATGTCGGGCCTGATCTCATCTTTATATTGGATAAGGGAACGATTTAAAAACTCCTCCAGACGTTCCTGTCCGCCGGCACGTGCAATACTGCTTCTCAAGCGACGATCGATCTCATTATCAACATCATCCTCAGTTACTGCGATAGAGTCAATGATAGCCTGTTGACCAAGTATTTTCTGCGATATCAATCCCTGAAGGATCTGACACCTTACATCGGTATTATCCGGGTTTCCCTGCGATAAATACTGAGCATACTGCATATCGATCTCAGATTGCAGAATAATGGAGCTTCCGATTACCGCTACCACTTTATCTAAGGACTTTTTTGTATTCGGAACGGTAGTTTGCGCCATGACCTGCGCCAGGCTAATAAAGAGTAAACCAACCAGTATTCCTAAATTCTTTTTCATTTCTATTATTCTCACCTCTTTAAGCAGATTATTCTGCATGCTAACTCGTTTAACCCGTTGAAAAACAATAGCCAGCCTAAGAGGCCGGCTCACGGATTAATTCTGCAAAATTACTCAGATAAAATTCATTAATCAATGATTTAATTAAAATCGCAGCTTAATTGAATTAATCTTTCGAGATGATCTCTCAAGATAAATATTCTGGTACTTTCTCAAGGCATAGGAACGGAAATGTTACTTTTGCTGCTGTGTTGAATATTTACCGGTTTCACCGAATTGGCTCTAAGGTAAGCTTTTGAAAAATAAGGCCCTTCCATTTAACTATTTTTAACAGATGCTTTTAACTTTGCGGGAGGAGGGAAGCTGGAAGCTGGAAGCGGGTGTTTTTAAAAGTATATAGCTAAAATGGAGAAACTGATTACAAACAATACAGATGCACTGCGTTTCCTGATGAATGAAGATCTTTACCTGGTTAAAGAAATTGTTCAAACGGATATACACCCTCTATTAGCAGAAGAGCCAAAAGCTACACCAGAAAAAGCTCAGGAGCTTATTGAGACCTCACCAGAAGAAACAGCCGCAAACTTTAATTACCTGGGGGAAAATAACCGATACTTTCTTGTCCTTGTTGATGATAAATCACATAAGGAACTCAATACCCCTCACAAGGAAATGTTAATGAAAATAATGGCTGCAAAGAAACTGGAGCTCAGGGACCTGGCCATTCTTAATCTCGCCCAATATCCCGGAACGAATTTCACTCAGCTGAAAGATTTTTTCAGCTGCAATAGAATCATCCTTTTTGGAATAAATCCCGGCGACATCGGGCTGCCGGCAATTTCTGCAAATCAGCCGGGCAAACATCATGACGTTAAAGTGCTGGCCACATTCGGACTTGAGGAAATGAGCAGCAACACGGATAAAAAGAGAGAGTTCTGGAACGTAATGAAAGACTTCTGATGGAACTGATCTTCGCCAGCAACAATCAGCATAAGGTTGATGAGATCCAGGCTATAGCCGGGAGAGCGATCAATTTAAAAAGCCTGAATGATATTTCCTGCTTCGATGAAATTCCGGAAACGGGCAGAACTTTTGAAGCAAATGCCGGTCAAAAGAGCCATTATATCTACGAGCGTTATCATGTTAATTGTTTTGCTGATGATTCGGGACTGGAAATTGAGGCCTTAAACGGTGAACCGGGAGTAGATTCCGCTCACTATTCAGGCAGCCGGGATTTCGAAAAGAATATGCAACTTGTGCTTTCGAACTTAGGGGATAACCCGAATCGGCGGGCCATGTTCAGAACGGTGATCTCGCTAATAATAGATGGCAAGGAACATCTTTTTGAAGGTACTGTGGGGGGGAAGATAACTAAGGAGATTTCAGGCACTAAAGGGTTTGGCTATGACCCGATCTTTATTCCTGATGGATATAATGTGACTTTTGCGGAGATGGGTGCTGAGGAGAAGAACAGGATAAGTCACCGGGGGGTGGCTGTGGGGAAGATGGTAGATTTTCTTGCCAGGTGCATTCCACCCCCTGCCACCGCCAGCGGGGGATAGCATGATGCATAGGAGAATCGTATAGAAAGACTTGAAGCCCAATACAAATTCAATATTAATAGCTGTTTTGCCTATGCGCCCAGTGTCTCCCGTTGGCGGGGGTTGGGGATGGATGGAGCCTAAATATTAGCTCTTTTTCCTTATAATGCCTTTTTTAACGGTGTGCCCTTCTTTTCAGGAGCATTAACCGGAGCAGTTTTAGCAGGAGCAGCTTTTGATGGAACCGGTTTAGCAGGAGTTTTCTTAGCAGGAGTTGTTTTCGCCGGTGTTCCCTTTACAACAACTTTAGTCTTAGTATCTTTCTTCGCAAGCTGCGGTATGATCTCTTCCTTAGATTTCGGGCGGTCTTTTGGTTTCCAGATAAAGCCTTTCAGGATCTTATCTTCTTCAGTCAGCTTATCCATAGGTTTGGTGGAGGCCTGAACGGCACGGATAAAGTTTATCCCTTTAAGCCGGCCATCGGAAAAGTTCATTTTAATGCGGCTGCTGATCTGGTGGTTCAAGCCCACATAGGCTGAATCATCCTTTACGTAGTATACACTTTCTGCATTGCCGTCCACAAACAGCTGGTTAAGCTTATTATCCCTGAAATAGCCCGTAATTACCTTCCCTTTGATCTGATTAAAATTCGTTGAATCCTTATCTTCTGAATTTACAATAAAGCTATTATGCTGCAAAAGCATGTTATTAAGCTTTTTGTTCTTTAACTGCAGGTAAATTGTGTCACCAGTCAGCTGAGAACCCTGAGCCCAAATTATAGGGTTAAAATAACACCTTACCGTTGAATCCGAATAGCTGAAGTACATGGAATCAGCGCGGGCCTGAAGATCGGATTTGAATATTTTAGCATTGCGGTATGCTATAACGATCCTGTTCCTGGCGGTGTCCAGGGGAAGGGAATCAGAAAGAACCTTCTCAGCCTTCTTCGCAGCTCCCGCCGCGGTTTTTGCGACAGCTGAAATCTTCACTGCTGACGTGCTTTTGGAAGTATCCGCTGCGGCCGTAACAGCTGTTTTGGTTTTAAGTTCCGGCGGCGGCGCAACTTTCTTTTGCGGCGCTGCCGGCTCAGCCTTCTTCGACGTGTCCTGTACTCCCGGATTTGGCAGCTTAATACTTCCATCGGGAGCGGCCAGGCCCGGCACACCAGGTGGCTTAACCTGCACAGCGGGATCAGGGGCTGAAAGCTCGGTGTCTGATTTTAGTTCCTCTTTCCTATAAGGCTTTACATCGCGTGTAAACACCACCTTGCTAAAAAGCGTATCCGCCGTATACCATATAGAATCTACTTTCGCAGAATCAGATTCTGTAATTATCACGACATAGGGATTTTTGGTTACCAGGATACTTTCGTCAGACTTCCTGTAAAGGCCAATTCCCCCTCTAAGTTCGGCTTTCTCTGCAGTATCAATGAAAGTGATATTTCCGATTGCCCTCCCATAACCTGCATTCCGGTCATAAAAGAGGCTGTCCCCTTTCAGCGACTTACTTCCCTGGGTATAGAGATTCCTTTTGCCGAACCGCGCCTGGTCGTTCGTGGTGTTATACGTTCCGTTTTCCGTATAGAGCGTATCATCACTGCCGTAGATATTAGTAGGCCCATAAAAGAAAGCGATCTTAGAATTCGCGTTATATCTTAAGGTGTCCGTCTTGATCAGGGCATCCGGAGTAGTCAATACAACATCATACCTGAAATATGCATCGCGGGTCGACTCGAAATAGTACCCGTTTTTGCTGGTTAGCACATTCCTTCCGTTAACAATTTTTCCGCCGCCATTATAAGTCCCCACCTTTGTGGCCATGTTGTAAGTCAACACTGGGGTGGTGAGGGTAGCATCTTTATCGATCATCCTCACATTATTGGTAAGAATCGCAAGTTTGGTGTTTCCGTTGTAATTCAGGAGGTCAGAATAAATTACAGTTCCTGAGGGCTGAGTGATGACAACATGGCCAAAAGCATCAAACACATTTGATTCGAAATTTACGTCGGCGCTATCGGCTGCCAGAGTTGAGCCATCATGTTCGAAAACCGGCCCGATAACGCGGGCGAATCCCTGTTTCTGAAAACCTTTGGTTACTATAGAACTCTGGAGTTTTATCTTGGTGCCTTGTGCGATTGCCGCAATTGACAGAATAGAAAACAGAACAGAAAAAATGATTTTCCTCACCTTACAAAAATAGTTTTTTGGCTAAGGATTTTAATTAAATAATTTTGAGCTGATGGACACCCTTAACCGCCTCAGTACATTTATCAAACAGCATGCCCTTTTCCAGGACGGCGAGCGCATTCTGCTTGCTGTAAGCGGGGGCCGCGACTCTGTGCTGATGGCAGATCTTTTTAACGAGGCGGGGTATGACTTTGGTATTGCGCATTGCAACTTCAGCCTGCGGGGCGATGAATCCGACAAGGATGAGCAATTTACCTCCGATCTGGCTTCAGAGCTTGATGTTCCTTTTTTTGATACGAGGTTCGAAACCCTGAAACATGCCCGGGAACATCATTTTTCCGTACAAATGGCAGCCAGGGATTTGCGGTATCAATGGCTGGAAGAGATCAGGTCGGATTTCGGCTTTCAGTATATCGCAGTTGCACAGCATCAGAATGATGTTATGGAAACCATGATCCTTAATCTCACCCGGGGAACCGGCATCGCAGGCATGCATGGGATACTACCCAAAAAAGGCAAAGTTATCCGGCCCTTATTGTTTCTTAAAAGGGATGAAATTGACAGGATCGTAATCGAAAAAGGGCTTTCATACCGGGAAGACAGCTCTAATTTATCTGCCAAATATGCGAGGAATAAGATCCGGCTGGAAGTTATTCCTGTTCTAAAAGAATTAAACCCCTCGCTGGAAGAAACCTTTGAATCAAACCGGAAACGATTTGAGGAACTGGAGATCTTATTGGAAAAACGGGTTGATGAGCTGAAAACAGCGCTGTTTAAAAAAGCCGGGCCTGATGAATACGAGATCGAACTGCAGGGCTTAAAAAAGCTGGATCCGGTAAATACACTGCTGTACGGACTTTTCCATCCCTTCGGTTTTACGGAACCCGTACTTCAGGACTTAAAGAACTCGTGGGATGGAGAACCGGGGAAGATATTCAGCTCTGGTTCTTATGACCTGTATCTGGACAGAAACCGCGTGATATTGAAGAAAAAGAAAACTGCGTCAGAAGGCAGGGTGTATATAGAAGAACAAACAACATCAATAACGTGGGATGCAAAAACGTATAAAGCATCGACAATCATGGCAGACCATTATGTTCTTAGAAAAGAATTATCCCTGGCCCAACTGGACTTCAGCCTGCTAAGATTTCCCCTGATTTTCAGGAAATGGAAGGATGGCGACCGTTTCCAGCCGCTCGGACTGGCGGGAAGTAAAAAGGTGAGCGATTTCTTTGTTGAACAAAAAGTCCCTTTAAGTCGTAAGAATGAAGTAGGTATCCTTGAAAACGGCAACGGAGATATCATCTGGATAGCAGGTTTCCGCATTGACGAACGCTATAAAATTACGGCCAACACCAAAAAACTTTTTATCTTCGAACAATACACCTGAACATGCAGAACTCGCCTGTCTTTATTGAAAAACAATATCTCGGCCGTGATTACAGCCGGATAAGTGTCAGGATGGTGCTTGCCCTTTTTTGTTTTGCAGCTTATTTCATTACGGAAAAGAGAGAGGAAAACGCCTCGCTGTTTCTGGTAGTAGGATGCGGGATACTCATAGTTTCTATTGTCATGATGTTCCTCCTCCACTATAAAACCACGGTTCAGAATGGAAGCATTGTGCTCGACGGGTTATGGACCACCAAAATGGTTAAGATCGACCTGAATAGCATTGTGAAAGTTGAACGCACAGCATACAGCCCGTACCTGATAAATAACCCGGTGTATAATTTACATCAAAAAGGTACCGTCCGCTTTTACGCAGGCGGTAAAGACGCCATCAAACTAACGGACCGCGACGGGCTTTTATATGTAATAGGAACTCAAAGCCCGGCGGAACTGGAGGAGAGTATCAGGGGGCAGATGA
>JAZKHM010000200.1:11464-13245 GCA_040385405.1 Bacteroidota bacterium
GATTCTAAAGCGCTCAGATCCATATCAGCTTTAGGGTGAAGGAAGAAAGGAACGGAGAACCTGGAGGTTTTCATCAGTTCGCGGGGCGGGTTAACTACGCGGTGTGTTGTAGACTTTAGCTTGTTATTGGTTAATCGCTGGAGCATATCTCCGACGTTTACTACGATGTCTTCTACATTAGCCTTAACGGGATACCAGGTACCATCACGTGTTAACACTTCAAGGCCGTCGGCACTTGCACCAATGAGAAGGGTGATCAGGTTAATATCTTCATGAGCTCCGGCGCGTACTGCGTCAGAAGGCAGGCTATCCGGATCTTCAATCGGGAAATAATGTATGCCTCTCAGGATCGAGTTGCCGTTATGAACTTTATCGTCGAAATAGTTTTCAGGAAGGTTAAGGTAAACTGCGATGGCATGCAACAAATGTTTGCCAGCAGATTCAAGGCGCTGATAAACTTCACGGGTTATTTCATTAAAACGGGGAAGTTCCTCAACAATCACATTATCAGGGTACTCGTCCCTGATCGGATCCCCGTCGCTGACTACCTGTCCGCTTTGCCAAAATTCTTTCAGATCGGGCGTTTTAGAATCTTTTGCCTTCTCTCTGCCTTTACTGGTATAACCCCGCTGGCCTGCAAGTTCTGCCTTCTCATATTTTAATTTTTGCTCATCAGGCATACTGAAAAACTTCCTTACTTCAGCATAAAGCTCGTCCATAAGTTCTTTTGTCATGCCATGATTGGCAATGGTTACAAAGCCCGTTTCATTAAAAGCTTTACCAATATTTTCAGAAAACTGTTTTTTCTGTTCCGGGGTCCCGCTCACGTAATCGTTAAGGTCGAGACGGGGGATGTTTACTTCTGCCATTCTATTGAGTTTTACGTTGTACGTTGTACGTTATACGTGCATAACGCATAACCAACGCACCCGACTAATTACTTACTACTTATTACTTACTACTTACTACTTATTATTTACTACTTATCCGCCCAGACGTATAACGTATAACGTACACCGTACAACTTTTATCCGTCCAGACGTACACTGTACAACCAGCCGGCCATCACGCAGGCGTATTACTTTTCTAACACGCTTGCAACCATCTTTTCCAGTTCTTCGATATCGAAAGGCTTCGCAAGGAAATTATCTGCACCAGCCACACGCGCCAATGCTTTAACATCGTTATTAGCCGAAAAATACACGATCGGGATCCCGCTTAGGGAAGGAGTTGATTTGATTGCCTGGGTAGCTTTAATCCCCCCAATATCAGGAATCCAGTTATCCATTAAGATAATATCAGGCATTATCTCCTGAACCGTTTCTACTATATTCTTGCAATGATTACGTGTGTGAACCTCCCAATTTTTTTCCTCCAGTATATAAGTACATATGGAAAGTATGTCCTCGTCATCATCACAAATTAGTATCCTTTTAGCCATAATAAATTTAGTTAACCGTAAAGCAAAAATTGTTGCCTAAGATGGTAGTTTGGGTATTGCGGATTAAAAATAGATAAATTTAGACAAACCCAAGCGGAATCCCCAAAATAACGATCCTTAGGAATTTATGGAATTAAACATATATTATATGCAAACCTTTTTTTACGTTTAAGGTTTAGTTAAAATAAATAATTTTAAAACTCTTTCATATGAACAATATATTTCGTGGTTTAATAGCAGGATGGGGAGCATCCAAATTAGGTGGCGGTTGTTTAGGTACAGTCGTGGTATTCGTTATTATCTGGTATGCCCTTGGCCACTGTTAAAACTTACGAATATT
>JAZKHM010000200.1:13345-33869 GCA_040385405.1 Bacteroidota bacterium
AAAAGAGAAAATTTCCCTATTTTCACCCCTTCATGAATTCCAAAGAAAAAATCGTCCTGCTTCTTCTGGCGGCACTGAACTTCACGCACATACTGGATTTCATGATTATGATGCCATTAGGCAATTACCTGATGCCTTATTTTCAGATATCGCCGCAGCAATTTTCCATGCTTGTGGCTTCATATACATTCAGTGCCGGGATTTCCGGGTTCTTTGCCGCATTTTTTGTAGATAACTTCGACAGGAAACGGGTATTGTTGTTCGGATATATCGGTTTCCTGCTGGGAACCTTGTGCTGCGCGCTGGCTCCTACCTTTACTTTTTTGCTGATGGCAAGAATTGTTGCCGGAATATTTGGCGGATTAATTGGCGCGCAGGTGCTGGCTATTGTTGCGGACCTGATTCCTTATGAGCGCCGCGGAATGGCGATGGGCATAATCATGGCCGCATTTTCCGTTGCATCAGTATTTGGAGTTTTGGATTGTATATAGCTAACCTGTTTAACTGGCATGGGCCGTTCTTTTTCGTAGCTGGTTTGGGTGCCCTGCTTCTGCCGTTCCTTATGCGGTATCTTCCAAAAATGGATTCGCATTTGAAAAAGAAAGGGGATCGTATTAATCCCATAGTACTGATCAAAGAGGTTGGAAAAGATAAGGATCAGATGCTCGCACTGGGCTTTACAGCCTGCCTTATGCTCGGGCACTTTATGATCATTCCTTTTTTAAATCCTTATATGGAGTTCAACATGGGCTTCAGCAAACTGCAAACACCAATGTTATATATGGCAGGCGGACTTGCTACGCTGATCACTTCTCCTTTAATTGGCCGTCTGGCCGACAAGGTAGGGAAGCATAAAGTATATATTATCATGGCAGTAGTCTCCATTTTCCCGATTGCCCTGCTAACTAATCTTCCGCCTATGCCCTTTTATATGGTGCTAAGCATTGCCGGTTTCTGGTTTGTCGTTTCATCCGGCAGGACTATTCCTGCGCAGGCGATGGTGAGCAATGTGGTATCTTCCGAAAGAAGGGGCAGCTTTATGAGCTTTAACTCGTCTGTGCAGCAAATTTTTGTGGGACTAGCATCCGTTATTTCGGGGTTTATTGTGGTCAAGAACCCGGATAATAGTATACAGAACTATGAGATAACCGGGTATCTGAGTATTTTCATTACGCTGCTGACACTGGTGTTTGTGTTGAGGCTGGATACGAGATTGAAGGAAAAGAAGGCGGTAACTCTGGCTGATTCCTAAGCCCGTAACTATCCGTATTTAATTGATCAGTTCCGCCACCAGCTTCGGGCTCACAAGCGTCATAGCTGTTCTGATCATTGGCCTGTCTTTAGCCGCGAGGCTAAAATGCATGAGAGCTAATTGATGTGGTATAAAGATACCTAAAAAAAGATTCCACTATCAAAAACTGTTTCCCAACGAAAATCGTTAGTATAATTAATCAGAAAAAACCGGTGATCTATGAACGATATAGCATTAATACAAGCCAGGACAATAGCGTCAAATATTAGAAAACTCAGAGAATACAGAGATTATACCCAGGATTATCTGGCTGCAAAACTAAATATCTCTCAGAATGCATACAGCAAAATTGAACTTGGGTATAGCAGAATTACCCTGGAGCGCTTATTTGTTATATCCACAGTTCTTGAAATAAATCCCGCAGATCTGATCTCCATGGAAAAAGAAGATCTGATTGGCCTGGTCAGTTTTCAATAAAGGACTCCAGAATGTGGAGAGCTAAGCGGCCGGTTTCCAGCGTCCCACCAATCTCAACTCTCCACCCGATAGCTATAGGGTCTCCACTCTTAACTGATTATACTTTCTTCGGCGGTAAATCAAACGCCACCGCCTCATGCTCAAAATGCCCGTTATGAGCACCGTCACAAAAAGGTTTATTCTTAGAAAGCCCGCAGCGGCATATTGACAGTACTGTTCTACCCTGCAGTCCGTAAGCATTTCCATTTCTATCCACGATCTCAAAGTCGCCTTCGATTTTGACAGAACCGTTGTTGTTGATTGTTAATTTTGTTTTTGACATTTGGGGAGTAGTAAGTTGTAAGTAATAAGTTGTAAGTAGTAAGTTGTAAGTAATAAGTTGTAAATAATAGGTTCGCCGGTCCATGGTAATAAACCTGCTTTTACCTCTCTTTGTTTCAGTTTTCAGTACCGATTCCCGGTTCTCAATCCAAACCCTTACTCTTGAGTAAAGGCTTGATGTCCGGATCATGGCCGCGGAAGTCGCGGTACATTTTTCCAAGCTCGATGGTATTGCCTCGTGAAAGAACCATATCGCGGAAGCGCTGCCCGTTGGCGCGGGTAAGGCCGCCGTTTTCTTCGAACCAGGAATACGCGTCGTCCGACAGCATTTCGGTCCATGAATAAGCGTAGTAGCCCGCAGAATAACCGCTGTTCCAGATGTGGTTGAAATAAGTAGAGCGGTAACGAGGCGGCACCTCTGAAAGATTCAGGCCGGTTTTGGTGAGCGCTTCCCGTTCAAACTGATTTACATCCTGTAAGGGCAAGCCAGGTTTAAGGCTGTGCCACTGCAGGTCCAGATTGTGAGCGGCAAGCACTTCGGTAAAGGCATAGCCCTGATTAAATGCCGAAGCCTTTCTAATCTTATCCAGCATGGACTGGGGCATAGGCTCGCCGGTTTTATAATGAACTGCGTAATTTTTTATCACCTTAGGGTCCGTCGCCCAGTTTTCATTCACCTGTGAGGGGAATTCAACGAAATCGCGTGCTGTAGCTGTTCCCGAAAGGCTGGGGTATTTCTGATCCGCAAAAAGCCCGTGCAAAGCGTGCCCGAATTCATGGAACATAGTGCGCATGTCAGCGTAAGAAATCAGGGCAGGCTGCCCGGGAGCAGGCTTGGTGAAGTTGCAGACATTATAGATCACAGGCTTGGTGCCGAAGAGTTTCGATTGTCCTACCATATTGCTCATCCAGGCGCCCCCGCGTTTATTGTCGCGTTTATAGAAATCAGCGTAGAAAATAGCCATGTGCGAACCATCTTTATCGAACACATCAAAAACGCGGACATCTTCCTGGTACACCGGCAGATCTTTACGCTCCTTAAAGCTGATACCATAAAGCAGGTTTGCAGCATAGAACACGCCTTTCTGAAGCACATTATCGATTTCCAGGTAAGGCTTTATTTCATTTTCATCGAGGTCGTATTTTGCTTTACGGAGCTGTTCGGAATAGAAATTCCAGTCCCATGCCTCCAGCTTAAAGCCCCCATTCTGCTGATCGATCAGCTTCTGCAATTCAGCAGCCTCCTCTCTGGCTTTTGCAGTAGCAGCAGGCACCAGTTGCGCCAGAAACTTCTCAACCGTTTCCGGCGTTTTAGCCATCTGGTTCTGAAGCTTCCATGCGGCAAAGCTCGGGAAACCGATCATATTAGCCTTCTGAGCGCGGATCTGTGCAAGGCGGGCAACGATAGGACGGTTATCATTCGCATCATTTTTTTCGGTGCGGTTCCAGGAAGCTTCGAAAAGCTTCTGGCGAGTCGCACGGTTTTTCAGCGAAGCCAGGTCGGGCTGCTGCGTAGTATTTTGCAGGGCCAGCAGATATTTTCCGTCGTGGCCGGCAGCCTTAGCATTGCGGGCTGCCAGTTCAATTGCTGCATCAGAAAGGCCGGCCAGCTCTTCCTTTGTATCTACAACTAAAGCCGCTGCCCGGGAGCCCGCCAAAAGCTGGCTTCCGAATTTTGTACGAAGTGTCGCCTCTTCCTGGTTAAGCTTCTTTAATACTTCCTTATCTGCTTCAGAAAGCTTTGCTCCTGCTGCCAGGAAATTCTTATAATAATATTCAACCAGTCGTGCTGATTCCGTATCAAGCTTTAATCCGGCTCTCTTGTTATAAATAGCTTCTACCCTTTTGAAAAGCTTAGTGTTGAGGTATATAGCATCGTTATTAGCAGACAGTTTTGGCGCCATCTCCTGCTCCACCTTCTGCAGCTCCGGATTGGTATAAGCACCGGTAAGCACATTCAGAACCGCACCGACGCGGTTTAGCAGCCGGCCGCTTCTTTCCATCGCCACCAGGGTGTTCTCAAAAGTAGCCGGAGCAGGATTATCGGCGATCTTCCGGATCTCCGCCATCTGCTGCCTTATACCCTCTTCCATTGCTGGTTTGAAATCGCTGTTCTTTATCTTATCAAAAGCAGGAACATGAAAGGGCAGCGTACTAACGGCGTAAAAAGGGTTAGACTTATTAAACCCGGAAACTGTCTGGGCGCTGAGCCCCGCCGCATCTGAAAGTACCGCGACAGTTAACAGCAGGCAAGAAAAGTATTTCATAATGGTTAGTTTTTGTAGAAGAGGTGCAATTTAGGAAAAAAAGTTGTTAGAGGTTAGGCTGGGTGGAGAGGGAAAGGGGGTAGTAAACTGGCTCTGGGAGAGAGTTACCAGCTTGCCTGCCGGCAGGTAGGTTGCCTGTTGCCAGTAACGAGGCCGGGCGGCTAAGAGGGGTAGGTCTTTTGACAGAGGTCGGTGTGGAGCGTTTAGACTACTGTTGAGAGTGGAAAGTTGGAATGGCGAATAATTGGGTGGGTCTTTGACGGAGGTTTTTAGTATAGCGTTTAGGTCTAACAACGAACTACTAACAACTAACAACTAAATGTTCGTAACACGTTGAAACCTTTTTACTTAAACATCGTAAGAAGGTAAAAACCTGAGAAAAATGACCTACCATCACAACATTACACCGCATCCTTCATTGAAGAACACCAAAGTATGGATGGACAGAATAATTATAACATTCCTGCTTGTAAGCACTATTGTCGCTGCGTTTTATAATTCAGCGGAATTAAACTTATTCTTTACTTTACCTGCACTGGCTTTGATTACTATTTTGGCGGTTTTAGTCAACAGGAGGCATAAAATATCATTTGTGGAGATAACAGACGGGACTTTAAGCTACCTGAATACCGACAAAGGCGAAATGGTATCAGTTCAGGTACAGGAGATCACGCATATCAGCACACGCTTCTGCCAGTTGAATGTTCATACATCAGAAGGGATACATACTTTAAACCTGGACCTGGTGAGGAATGAGAAGACGCGCTGGGAAATAAAGGAGATGATCAGGGAGATTGCGAGACAGGGGCAGGCTGTAGCTTAGTTGTTTCCGCCTCGTGCCGGCGGGGCTTATTTTTTCTTAAGATTTAATTCGTCGATAATTTTAGAATTTATCCCCGCCTCGTGCCGGCGGAAGGCACTTACTTTTTTCTTCAGGAAAAAAAGTAAGCAAAAATCCCGTCGCTGCGTCTGCTGCTTCGGAAGTTATTGCTTGGGCCTGGCTTGTGGAACCCGCACCAGACGAGGCGAATAAAAAGTAGAACGGAGATTCAGTGCTGGGGCCTTAGAAGCGTACCTAATGTCTAGCTGGTGTAGAGGAGGCTGGCCTGCGGCCCGCTGGGAAGCGTACCGAGCGCCTAATAGACTACTATCTGAAAGATCTATTACTCATTAATACCCCATTGGATAGAAAGGAAGTGGCATTCACACGGCTTGGATTGCACCTACAGGATAAAGCGTGGATTTACAACAATTATCAGGAAGACGCGGCGTTACTCGCTTGCTTAAGTTTGTTTTTAAAAGAACTCATGGTCTCCCGCGGCTATGATCGGGGAAATTAAATAAATGCCGAAATAATATTGGAAAATGTGCCTCAATTTGGGCAAGACAATAAAGTTATTCTTGGGCAACTGTCAACTCTCAATTGTCAACTGTCAACTTAATTAATATACTGATTAACCTTACTAGCCAAATTATCAATATCAAAAGGCTTAGAAATAAAATCATCGGCTAAGCAAAACTCCTCCTGAGTGTCGTACAGGCTGTGAGAAGCGGAGATCATAATAACGGGAATATGCCCGGTTTGAGGATTCTTTTTTAAGGCGCGGCAGACTTCCCTCCCGTCCATATCGCCAAGCATAATATCGAGCAGGATCAGGTCGGGTCCGAAGGAAGAAATAGTATCAGAAACACAATGGCCGTTGTCGCAGCATTGAACTTCAAAACCCTCCATATCTAAAATAATGCTTATGACGTTGAGTATGTCCTCATTATCGTCCACCACTAGTACTTTTTTCATTTGTAGAACACCTCGGTCAATTTAAATAAGCAGACAGGGCGGCCAATTGGCTGGCTCAGCTTGTTATTACCAAGAATAATGCCATTTCTTACCGACACATGAAATTCTTAGTCTAAATGTCAGCGTGACCCCTTCCGCAAAACAGCAACTTCCTGTTCGCTGACAGGCCCCGAATTATTTCCAAAATTAGTTCTGATATAGGTCAGCACTTCCGAGATCTCCTTATCCGTGAGGAATGAAGCATGTGCGGGCATGGTATCATTATAGTCCTGCCCTTTGACCTGAATATTCCCGGTCAGGCCGTGGAGCACCACGTTGATCAGCACCGTTTTGTCGCTGTTAACCCATTCCGATCCTGCCAGGGGAGGGAAACGGTTCCCATCACCATTGCCGTCGGTCTGGTGGCAGTTTCTGCAATAGATGTTATACACCAGGGCCGCATGAACCGGCTTCCCTTTTCGGTCCAGATTGTCTTCCATCTCGTCCGGTGTTTTAAGGTAAGAAACCGTATTCTTACGTTTTTCCATAGCAGCCAGCTGTTTGCTGCCAAAGGCATCCTTATCACCTTTGTACATGATACGCCAGATCTTACCCTTTTCAGTATCCCCGACATATAAAGAGCCATCCGGCCCTTCAGCAAGCCCCATTGGCCTGAACTGCGCGTCATTCGCGATTTCAACCGTATCTGTTCCGGCGAAACCATCGGCAAACACTTCCCAGGGGCCCGTAACTTTTCCATCTTTCATCGGGATAAAGGCCACCACAAAGCCCACCTGCGGGTAAGGGATGCGATTGGTAGAACCATGCATGGCCACGAAAGCACCTTCCTTATAACGATCCGGGAATTGATCACCCTTATAGAATAATATGTCATTTGGCGCAAAGTGTCCGGGAAAACCGATCAGGGGCTTAGGCAGTTTGGCACCCTCCCCTTCTTTGATGCCATCACCGCCATATTCCGGACTAAGGATCTTTTTTTCGAGCATCTGATCATAATAATAATAAGGAAAGCCCCCATCCATGCCTTCAGTAACTTTGAAAAGTTCGTCGGCAGGAAGCATGGCGCTTTTCCAGGGAGTATAAAATTCAGGCCAGAGCAGGCGGAAATCATCCCGTCCATGATGAACGGCATACAGGGCATCCGATTCTTTGTCCCATGCCATGCCCACGATACTTCTCATGCCCGTAGCATATCTTGTGCCGTCGCTCTGTTTCTGATTGAGTTTATTTTCGTCAAACTTCCAGATCCCACCATGGTCGTCCATACCGGGGCATGGATTGATACCCGGGGAGCCCGGGCGCCTGTTTTCTGTCTGGCAGGAGTTGGTACCGATACCCCATGAAACGAACATGTTTCCACGGCCGTCAAATGCCAGCGCTTTTGCCTGGTGTTCATGATAGGGAGGCTTATCCATCACCACCGTATCCATTTTGCTATCCGGCACCAGCTGACCATCTTTCAGTTTATTGCGGTAAACCATCATCTCCGAACTATAGTACAAATAACCATTGTGGATCTCCATGGCCGTTCCCCTGTTGCGGTTTTCGTATTTGCCCCAGATCTTAACGCTATCCGCTTTGCCATCGCCATTCATGTCCCTCAGGGCCGCATTGCCATAGCCTTCAACAGTTGGCGACCGGAGCTTGACATAAATATCACCGTTACTGTTGACGGCAATATGCCGGGCCCCTACATAATTACCCTTAGGGGTATTGTTGGGGCGATTCAGCTGGGTGCTTTTGGGAGCGCCTTCAATTACGGGCGGAGGCGGCTGATAGTAGGATGATTTGGGAAGCTGGCTGACCTTCAGGGCGACAACGTCACCTTTACCAATGCTGTCGGTCACGACTAATGCTTCAAAACCATCGGGAAGAATCAAACCGCCATTATCCTTATCGGATGGGGGCAGCTCCTTATTTCCGGTTTTACATCCGGTCAATGCAAGAACAGCAAAAAAAAATACTGCGATAGAAAATACCCTTAAATTCTTCGCATAGGGAGGAACTTTCATGGAATTAAAATAGGGTTTTTTTTGGTTATAGGGAAGGAGTTGTAGGTTGTAAGTTATAAGTTGTGGGTGTTACGTTATAAGTTGCCGGCTGCTTAGGCTAGATTGCTGGATGCCCGGGAGGTGATAAATTTATTCCTTTAATTTTCTGATATCTAAAGTATACGCCTTTTGAGGATTTTTAATAAGCAATAAATCGATATCCTTCTGGCTGAAACCATTTTTCTTCAAAGCAGGAATAAGATAATCAAAGAGTTCGGTAAACGCACGAAAATTTCCGCCATTTACCTTTCCGGGATCATACCATCCCGCATCATGCGATATCAGCATTTTATGCAGCACCTTTTCCCGCTTCAATCTTGTCAGCAGGTCTACATACCAATCAATCCCGCCAGGTTTCCCGATATTGTTTCTATTGAGATTATCGAGGGAGATCCATGCGCCCTGCTTTGCGGCTTTAATATATCCTTCGAAGGTGCCATCCTGAGCATGGGTCCATACAAAAGCTTCCGGCAATACTCCTTCAGTTTTCAATATTGCTAACTGGGCGAATGCTGGTCCATCGGGGCCGGTATGTGAAACAATGGTCAGACCTGTAGCTTTGTGCGTAATTGCAGCAGCTTTCACAATTTTAGCATGGATGGGCGATAAGGGGTCGCTCCTGTCGACTGAAATCTTTATAAAACCGGGAAATACACCCGAGCCCTCAATTCCATTTTTAAATTCATCGATCCAGACTTTAGCAATCTCTTCCGGGGTTTGGCTGACGGCATGTCTGGGAATATATTTATTATCCCTGGCACCATAATAACCGGTATTGGTAAGGATATTTATTCCTGATTTTTCGGAAAGCTCTTTCAATAATAAAGGATCGCGGCCCAGGTATGCAGGAGTACAGTCGAAAATTGTCTGTACACCTTTTTGTTTAGCGTCCATTAAAAAAGGAAGCACTCTTTCAATCACTTTTGACTTATCCCAGCGATGGTACCCGGTGCTGTCGGCTCCAATGAAATCGACGAGAATATGTTCATGGATTAGGGTTAAGCCCGTATTAGCAGCAGGTATTTTGCCCGTTACGGTAAAAAGGGTTTCTTTTCTCAGATTACGGGAACAGCTTGTCATGAAAAAAGACACAACAAGAAAAATAATTATCTTCTTCAAAATTCCTGGTTTTATAATTGAAAGATCGCTTATAAATTAATTTAATGAGGTTTTGTTTCCCATGATGCCGGCAGCTTTTCCAGCATAATTCATGGTAATGGCCGGGATTTGCCTTCCCAGGTCGGGCTTTCCAGGATGAAACCTGCAGCCCTGTTTTTTGTCGTCATTGATAAGCAAATCATTCCTGCTGATTAAATGCAAAACAGCTGCTCCTGATTATCAGGTTCGCAGCCTTTCATGCAGAATATTAAATTTAATATAAAAATTCGGTTTTATTAATTGAAGAACGGGTTGATTAGTCCGGCGAAAAATCAGCTTTTCCGTAGAATAAACTGCAAAGAACATTGCCAGGCTGCCAGGCGCCGGATATTATACTTCCAACAGTTCCCTTTCGTTCCATGGTTGAAACTCTTAGTGCCCGGCTCTATTTAGTAAAACGTAATCTAACGAGTATTTACCGCTGCCCCCAATTAGTAATGTGGTACAAATCAGGAGGTAAAGTAATGCCGGCTCTTGCTTTGTAAAAGGATCAGAACCGTGTATTATTAATGCTGCTACGAGCATGGTGATCATAAGCGGGATTACAGCCAGGCGGGTCGCTAATCCTGCAAGCACAAATACGGTACAAAGTACTTCTGCACATACTGCCAGCAACAATGTCGCTTCTGATGACAGGCCAAGAGCAGGAGGAAACTGAATAGGCCCGCTGCCCAAAAGCATCATCAATTTAGGCAGACCATGCGTGAGCATTAATGCCGCCAGACCTATTCTTAATACCAGCAGCGACGCATTGGCGCTGCTGGTATTATCGGTTGAAAATATTCTTTTCATATCATTTACTTTTGCAGGCACGATCATGGCTGTACAAATTCACCATCTGCTTTTATGCGTACCTCATCGCTGATCATAGATGCTGGGAAATTGGTCCCCACTGTAAAGTCTGAACGTTTGATAGTGCCGGTAAGCTGGAAGCCAGCCGTTTGCTTTTTGCTCATAGGATTTTCCGTCAGGCCCCTGTAAAGAAGGTTCATTGTAACCGGTTTAGTTACACCATGTATGGTCAGGTCCCCTGAAAGCTTATATTTATTTTTTCCTGCTTTCCTTATGCCGGTACTCTTAAAATTCAGGGCAGGATATTTAGCTACATCGAAAAAATCTGCACTTTTAAGGTGATTGTTTCGTGCATCTACTCTCGTATCAATTGATGCTGTTTTTGCTGTCAATTCAAATGAAGCATCGCTAAAATCTGCCTTTGCTGAATTAACCGTTACATCAAAGTCGTTGAATGTTCCAGAAACATCGGCAATACCTAAGTGGGTAACCGTAAAGCCAAGTTGTGAATGCGGATCGTCGTTCGTCCAGGTACTGTCAATTTTTGTGAAGGCTGTGAAGGCTACGAATGCCGTGGCGGCCAGGAATAACTTTTTCATGATTTGTCTTTTTTTGTTTTTAATTTCTGTTTTGAGATAATTAGTTGTGTAGAATTTTAAAGCCAGCTAACCAGTTGTAGTTGTATTTCATTGTCAGACTGATTAATAGAAGAGCCATATTTTCCAGTGTGCGGCTTACAGGCAATTCGCCTGCTATTATGGGATTAAACCCAGCTGTTTCAACCAGTCCAGACACGATTTCCAATGCCTCCGCATCGTTGCCGGCAAGTAAAGCATCTACCTGTTTTCCGTTAATTACCGGTGTGGTAAAGTCAGCGGCAAACGTGGTATTAAAAGCTTTTATAACTTTTGAATTAGGTAAGAGTTTTTGTAATTCTTCAGCAGCACTGCTATCGGGGGAAGTTGTTAAACCAGTGTAGGTTTCGTTTAGCGGATTTGCGATGCTGATGATAATTTTCTGATTTGCTTTTTCTTTGATCTTAGCAGCAATCTCTTTTTCAGCGGCATAAGGGACGGCAAGAATTATTACATCTGCCTCCCACGCAGCTTCTGCTGCACATTCGAAAGCATCTATATCAGCAGACAGGTGGTCATTTTTGATCCCGTCTATTAAGATTTCGATCTTATCCTGACTGTTAGCCAACAAAAGCAATCTGTTATTTCCCTTTGCAAGACTTCTGGCAATTACAGAGCCCATATTTCCCGTTGCTCCTATAATTGCAATTGTTTGTTTTGTGTTCATTTTTTTTTATTTGATACACAAAAGTACCCCGGGTTGAGCACAGCATCGATGCCTGCAGGCAAGAAATATCGATGATTCTGGACAATGAAAAACATTGATTTATGTCAATGTTTTTTGAACTAACTTATCTTTTCGTGCCAGAACGGCTTCTGATACGACTTAACGTTTCAGGCGACAGACCCATAAAAGAAGCGATCATATGCTGCGGCACTCTTTGCACGATGTTGGGATACATTTGTGTAAGCGCGAAATAGCGATCATCCAGTGAGAGACTGATCATATTGGTAGTTCGTTTCTGAAGCGCCATATAAGCATCAGTCATGAGCATCCGTATATAAATCTGGTATTTGGGCAGTCTTTCTAATAATTCATCGTGTGCCTGCTTACTAATGAGAATTAGTTCACAATCTTCAAGTGCATCTATATTAAGCGTTGCAGGTTCTTGTTTCATAAAACTTGCCAAATCACCCATCGTCCATCCTTCCAGTGCAAAAGCGGTGATGTGCTCCTCACCTGTATCATCGAGAACATAGGCTTTCAAGGCTCCTTTTTCAACAAAACAAATGTTTTTGCAAATATCACCCTCCTGAAGCAGGTATTGTTTCTTCCTCAGTTTTTTTGGTGCAAGATATTGCTGAACTAAATCCTGTTCTTCCGTGGTAAGCAGGACCTTTTCGTTGAATTTTTTAAAGAATAATTCGTACATCTTACCCTGCAATACTTAAGCGCTGATATAATCGGTCGTTGGTATCATCAGATACAGACGATTCCTTTACAAACCTAGTATAAAACAGTTGTGCAGCAAAATTAAGCTTTTTTTTAGTGCAAGCCTTTTGCCCGGAAAAGAGAATGCCCGCACCCAGGGATCCCTGTCATGTCAGGTGAGGATTAAGAGTTCATATGATCTCATACCGGGGTCCCCTTAGTTTTTGTATTTGACATCATGGCCTTACAGATTTCCTGACCCAAAACAAACAAAATAACTGATATATCTTATAGAAAGGACGCCATGAAGGACTATTTTTTTTGAATAAAAACAAGAGGCTGAACAATTATTTAGAAAAACAATTATTCAGCCTCTTAACCCAAATGAAGGTCGGTAATTTTAAAAATATTTATGAATTCAATAAATTAATCATCAAAATCGCAATCTGCAAATGCATTAAGATTTGCCTTTAATTTAGCGTACAAATTCATATTTGATGTGCTGGATATAACAATTACCCCACTTGATTTTGTAGCGTTGCTCAAATCTGCCGAAAGAACATTAGTCATGAATTTATTAAGCTGAACATTAATTAGACCTAAATAGTCTTTACTTCCACTAACAACCAGATCTTCCGCTTCTACTTCAACTTCAAAATCTTCATTCAAGTAGAACTCAACCGGTATTTTGGCGCCACCTCCATCAGTGTATGTGCCTTTCAAAGTAAGAGGAATAGTAGTGCTCGACTTTTTCAATTCCAGTTTTAATTCAACTTCATCATATGTTCCATCAGGGATAGTAATAGTCCCTAATATGGGGCTAAGGTTAAATAGATCAACACTTACACCCTGTTTAAATTCATATTCAATTTCCCGGTCTTTGCTTTCAGCTTCAAAATCAATTTCACTGATGTATAAGGAACCGGACGTCCAGGTTAAACTTGAATTTGTATTAACAGGGGCTGGTAAGCCACTCCCTGATATCGTAGAACCTATTGTTGCGGTAAAATTGGCCGGTTTGACCTTGTAAGAAAGTTTCCCGCTTCCTGTAGAATCATCTTTTTCACATGATGATAAAACCAGTACTGCAGCGAGCAGTGGTATTCCAAATTTGATTAAGTTTTTCATTTCCCTTATTTAGTTTATGTATAATTTAAATATATATACGTAATCAAGTAACAATTATGTTGCCAAATCCATCTTTATATCGATGAGCATGCGTGCAAGGTATCCAAACGCACTTTTCACCGTTTCTTTACCAAAACGTATGAGTGTGTTCACAATATTTCAAGTAAAATAGTCTTCCTAATTCTGTAAAGCTAATACTCTATCAAGTAGAGAATAGCTGGGCTGGTTCTGGGTCTACCAAAAGAAAAAGCCCCTCAGTTCTTACTGAAAGGGTTTCTTTGTGGGAGATACCGGGTTCGAAACTTGACTCCCGATGCAAATCGGGATGCTCTGAACCTATAATATGTCAACCTTGATGAGTATATAACTGTCGACTGAAATCTTTATAAAACCGGGAAATACACCCGAGCCCTCAATTCCATTTTTAAATTCATCGATCCAGACTTTAGCAATCTCTTCCGGGGTTTGGCTGACGGCATGTCTGGGAATATATTTATTATCCCTGGCACCATAATAACCGGTATTGGTAAGGATATTTATTCCTGATTTTTCGGAAAGCTCTTTCAATAATAAAGGATCGCGGCCCAGGTATGCAGGAGTACAGTCGAAAATTGTCTGTACACCTTTTTGTTTAGCGTCCATTAAAAAAGGAAGCACTCTTTCAATCACTTTTGACTTATCCCAGCGATGGTACCCGGTGCTGTCGGCTCCAATGAAATCGACGAGAATATGTTCATGGATTAGGGAGATTCCCATTTTATTAACAGGGATTCGACCGGTTACGGTAAGAGATTCTTCCTTAATTTTTGGAGAACAGCTTGTTATTAAGAAAAGTGAAAGCAGGAAAATGAGAAATTTGTTCAAAATACTGGAGTTACTGACTAACAATCGACCTGTTTCAATAGACATATGAAGTAGAATATTAAATAAATATAAATATTAGGTTAGAAAACTTGAGGATCGGGTATTCGAATGAAACTGGCAACCCAAAATCGACAAGTATTTTGATGGGGATTAAGCTTCTATTTTATATCTTTAATACAAATAATGACAGGAATAAAAGTGCTATAGCACTCCAGAACTGTGAAACCTGGGTAAACTCACAGGAAATAGCCACAGTCTCCCCTTCAAGTTAAAAGCTGAATTATGATACCTACCGCTTTGAATAATGATAAGTAGCTAGATCTCGAAAATTGTTCAAAAGAACCAATTCATATTATTGGTAAAACCCAGGCCCATGGAGTACTTATCGCTTGTGATCCTAAAAGTCTTAAAGTCACTCAGATTGGAGAGAATACAAGCCGATTTTTCGGTATGGCATTCGAAGAAATTTCAGGAAAAGAGCTTTCTTATTTATTGGGGGAGAAACAGGTAGAAGAATTGGAAAATCTGCTATGCGGGAACTACATGCAGAGGTAGAAGCACAGAATTTAGCGGGACAAATCATGGATCACAGCATAGATCTGGAGACTTATAAATTGCTGCTGCTGCAAAATTTCATAGCTTACCAGGCTACCGAAACTGCTATAAAGAAATTTCTTCCGAAATATAGCGGCAAAAAACACAAACAAATCAGTTGCCGATTCTCCTATCGTTAGTATAAATTTATATATTAACTTACAGAAGACAGATTAAAATCTTTCCATGAAATGACCTGGATGCCGTTGCTTCTTTTTTGAGCTTCCCTGCCGGCGTAAATGACGGTTCCATGTTCAAAGCCCGTTGCTTTTTTCCAAAATTGAAAATTCTTAAAATACTCCCCTGTAATTGTTTTTCCAGCTTTGATCTCTATTGGGTATAAATTTGAACCCTGGTCAATCACTATGTCCATTTCATTTCCAGTGCTGTCGCGCCAAAAGTAAAGGTCTAATGGCTCGTTGCTATTATAACGTCCCTTAACCATATCATTGATTACATAATTTTCAAACAGGCTGCCCTTTAAGGGATGAGTGGTTAACTGCTTTGAATTATTAATACTAAGCAAGGAACAGGCTAGTCCCGTATCACAGAAATAAAGTTTTGGCATTTTCACGAGCCGCTTATTAAAATTTGCGTGGTGTGGTTTTAAAAGATAAATAATGAAGCTACTCTCTAAAACACTAATCCAGGAAGCAATAGTCTTACTATCAACTCCCGCTTCAATGGCAATACTGCTTAAATTTAGTAATTGCCCGATGCGGCCCGCACATAACTTTAAAAATCGTTCGAAGGCATTTAGATTACTTATATTTTTAATTTGCCGAACATCCCTTTCTACATAGGTCCGGATATAATTCGGCAGCCATTTATCAGGCGCAATATCGTTATCATAAATTGGCGGGTAACCTCCTGTAAATATGGCGTCTTCTATAGTTTGAGGTCCTTTGTTTACCAGCGCAATTTCCCCGGTAGAAAAAGGAAGTAGAAAAAGGTATCCAATTCTACCCGCCAGACTTTGTGATATATTTTCCTGAAGCAGGAAATTGTTAGATCCGGTCAGTATGAATTTACCTTTCCCGGGACTATCGTCAAGTACCTGTTGCAAATAAGAAAATAGTTCGGGCACTCGCTGGGCTTCGTCAAAAATGGCTCCATCAGGATACTGTTCCAAGAATCCCCTGGGATCATCGGTTGCGAATAAACGTACATCAGGATTCTCAAGCGAAACGTATTCTTTGTCCGGAAATACATTTCTGGCTAAAGTAGTTTTTCCAGACTGACGCGGTCCAACTATGGCAATTGCCTTAAATTGTCGGGCTAATAATCTTAGTTCCTCTGTAGCTGTACGTATAATCACAGTCAAATATACAATTTCGGAATTGAATTCCTAAATTGTACAAGTGCAATTGAGTTATGAGATTAATAGCTAAACGGCGGGGTATTATACAGAAGGGTTAAGGTCTGTATTAGGAAATTTCAGAAGAATGAGAAGGGTGGGATTAAACAAAAACAAATCCTGCCTCTATCATGATAAAATGAACAAAAAATCAATAAAAATTAAAGCAGGAAACTATTTGTATAAAAAACCCGGGAGTTTGTTTTAATTTTCCATAAAAGGAGGTGAAGAAATAAACATGGTCCTATTTGAAATTAAATAACAGTATTCATCAATAATAAAATTCATAATGAGAAAGACATTTCTTATCCTTTTTGTAAGTATGCAAATATGGGCTCTGCAAAAAGTGACTGCTCAATCCTATAAAAAAATACATGCTAAAGCTATTTTGGCAGATACCCATAACGACTTCCTGATGAAGGCTGTTGATTTAGGCTGGGTGATGGATCATGATCTTACGGGCAGAACGCACAGCGACCTGGATCGCCTGAAAAAAGGCGGAGTGGATGTACAACTGTTTTCTGTGTATTGTGATGGAGATACAAAGAACCCTTATGCATATGCTAACAGGGCAATGGATAGCCTGGATGCTGTGGCTTTACGCAATCCGGATAAAATTATAAAAGTATCCAGCTATGCTGAAATGTTAAAAGTAGTTCAGCAACATAAGATCGCTGCCATGTTTGGGGTAGAAGGCGGCCAAATGATCGAAGATGATCTTGCAAAATTAGAAGTCCTATACAATCGCGGCGCAAGGTATTTAACGCTCACACATAATATAGCGCCGTCGTGGGCTAGCAGCGCAGCAGATGAAACCACTAAACCAAACTTGCCAAACAAGGGCTTGACTGATTTTGGCAGACAGGTAGTGCAGCGCATGAACCAGCTTGGTATGATGATAGATGTGAGCCACTCCGGCGACCAGACTTTCTGGGATGTAATTAAACTAAGCAGCAAACCGATTATTGCTTCACATAGTTCGGTGTACAGTCTTGTTCCGCACAGGCGTAATTTAAAAGACGACCAGATAAAAGCCATCTCAAAAAATGGCGGGGTTATTCAGGTAAATTTTAATCCCGGTTTTATTGATAACAGTTTCGATAAAAAAGAAGTTGCTTTTATGGCGAAGCATCAGACTGAATTTGATTCGCTGATGAAAAGCGGCATGAAAGATTACTATGCTATGGATTACCTGAATAATAAATATGCTGAAGAAGCAAATGCGATGAGGCCGCCTCTATCCGCACTCATTGATCATATTGATTACATCGTGAAATTAGTAGGCGTTGATTATGTTGGCCTGGGCTCCGATTTCGATGGAATTAACCTTACACCGCAGCAATTAGATGATGTTACTTCCTATCCATTAATTACAAAAGCATTAGTAGAAAAAGGGTACAGTAAAGGAGATATTAGTAAAGTTTTAGGAGGGAATCTTTTAAGGGTTTTGAGAGGAAATGAACAATAAAATCGCTTCTACCTTCGAAGGAAGCTGATTGCCTTTATTTCCGCCTCGTGCCGGCGGAGGGGCACTTACTTTTCCTTCAGCTGAAAAGTAAGCAATGCCGACCGCAGGGAGACCATGAATACCAGAAAACCAATAAACAACTGATGAATAAAGCCGCCGCTGCGCCTGGAGCTACGGAAGTTACTGCTGGGGCCTGGCTTGTGCAGTCCGCACCAGCCAAGGCGGAAGGACGGGGAACGGGGATTCAGTGGTTAGGCTTAAGAAACGTACCATACGTTTGCTGGTGTAAATGGCATGCCTGCGGCCGACAACCAGATCCTTGTTCATCGGCACCCACCCTTATGCATAAGTCGATACCGCGATTTTACCGCTATAGCCATGGTTACTTTCATCTGGGGCATCTGGCACTTCCCTCTTTTATTTCAGGGTATTGCCTTCGTTTATCCCTGGATTTTTATTCTGGTCTCAGTGTCCATAATCCTTACGTGGTTATGGATTAAAACTAATGGTAACTTATTTGTTCTTGCCCTGGCACATGCTTCCGCTAACGCTTCCCAGGCGTTTTTCGAAAACCGCTTAATCGAAAAGAAAATTGCCAAAGAACACTTACTGGCCGGATGGGAAATTCTGGGCTATGGTTATTTGTTTGTAGCTCTGATAATATTATTGATAGATTTCAAAAGTTTCCGGGACGATCACAACCCAATTAGTAAGAGCTTGCCACCGCCATTTATCCCAGCTGCAGATCCAAAATATTCCAGTAATATACAGTACCACTCCCAGCCACATACACGTGGATTACTCTATCGGCAAAGAGGGAACCAACATTGAAAACTACCCTCTATTAACTATATTTATCTCCCTATCGATAACACTTAACACTTGAAGAACCTATTCTCTCCGAAAGCAGCTCTCCTTCTTTTGATCCTTATTTTGGTGGCAGGCATTACCTCGGCCCAGAGAATAAAAGGGAAGCAATTTATATATTGGGATGAGCAAAATAAAATAAGCTGGGAAGATTTTAGAGGAACCGCGTGGGGTAAATCTATACAGGGCATTCCCGGAACTGCTGCGGTAAGCAGAGTCGGAATTAAAAGAGAGTATCTTCGATATAAGGAATCACCAGATACAATATCATTAAGTTTCAGAGCGACCTTCAACCGCTTTCTCTCCTCCGTAAATCCCAATTGGAAAACCGCCAGGTATCTGGAACATGAGCAACTACACTTCGACATGACCGAGCTGCTTGCGCGAAAGATGAGAAGAGCCTATATTCTGGCCGACTTAAATATACCGGCGGAAAAGAAAAAGTTTCCTAAGATAATCCGCTCGCTGACCGAAGAATATAAAACTCAGCAGGAAGTATTCGATAAGGATAGCTACACCTCCGCTGAAAAGCAGAAGGAGTGGCGAGTTAAGATTGATAAGGATTTACTGCTTTTGGCGGAGTATAGTCAACCCGTTGTGAAGATTCCAGTAGTGACGGGCAAATAAGACTGTTAGCTGTCTGTTATTCTGGCGCCGAAGCCTTATTATGTTATACCTGAAGTGGGCGATTTCAGAACAAATATTGATGAGTAGAACCACTATTTAATTAACCAAAAATGTGTCTTCGAAACACTGAAGCGCCATTTTTTCAAACCCCATGTTAGCGGCAGTTATTTTTCAATGTCTGAATATTTCTTGTAAATTGCTCTATATCCAAACATACGTCCAATAGGTCCTATAACATTCATTAGAAATCTTTGTAGTCCTTGTGGAATATTGGCAAGATAACTTTTGCTGTCCAAGTATTTTAAAGTTACCAGTTCTTGAATTAATCCTGCTTTTCCATTTGGCATTTTTCCATCAATGGTAAGTCCTATAATATTTTCTAATAAGTAGTCAAAGTCCAATGCAGGTGAAACAGATTGAATTAAAACAACGGGCTCATCGTCATTATTATAATGATTATGTGGTTTGTTTTTCGGTAGAGTAATTTTGTCACCCTGAGTCAAAATTTGTTTCTTGCCCTCAAGTAATATTGTCAACTTACCTGAAACAATTTCAAAATGTTCGTCTTGTAACGCATGGAAATGATTAGGAACTAGCTCACCTTTTGATTTAAGAGTCATTTTCATAGAAACTCGTTGTCCATTGGTGTCTTTAGCTGTTTCTAAAAATTCATAAATGTCTGCAGTGTGTGGATTGATTAAAATTTGACCTTTTGACGGCATAACTATTCTTGATTTTTAAATTAAATATTCGTGTTTTAGTGTCGTCTATAATTACCGCTAACTTGTATATACTGATGAGAAATCCACCACAAGCCACCTGATTCCAGCCATGTCGATGCAAATTGTCATCCTCTATTAAATATCGTTATTGTTCCTAAGATATTCCGCAAAAAAAATAAAAATATTAATCAGGAGTTTATTTATTTGCCGTTTGCCAGAGCGAGCGCACTCGACTGAACAACCATCTAAGGAGAAGAGCACGAAACAATTTTATTCCACTACCTATAAGTCTATAGTTACTGATTCAATTTTGTACAGCTTCTTTAAAAGGCAACAAGCTGGGTTGAAATTTTTTAAAAGAATCTTGATTCTTTGCAACAACAAAACTGTCTGAGGGGCACTGAACCGCTACTTGCTTTAAGTGCTGTTATATGGTCCTTTTTCCTTAATGATAAAAACCTCTGAAAAGCAGAAAACCCTTCAGATGCTATTTAAAAGGCTTCTAGTTGTGGGAGATACTGGGTTCGAAACTTGACCCCCCGATGTAAATCGGGATGCTCGGAACCAGCTGTAAATTTATCATAAACAAAAAAAGACGACTTTCGTCGGATTCTGTGGGAGATATTGGGTTCAAACCTTGACCCTCCCGATGTAATCGGGATGCTCGGAACCAGTTGGAAATTTATCATAAACAAAAAAAGCCGACTTTCGTCGGCTTCTGTGGGAGATACTGGGTTCGAACCAGTGACCCCCTGCTTGTAAGGCAGGTGCTCT
>JAZKHM010000201.1:0-32949 GCA_040385405.1 Bacteroidota bacterium
AGAATATATCGAGTGTCCTGAGTAGTAATATACATCCCACACCAAGTAAGATCATACCCACAAGGGCCTTACCTGATTTCTGACTGGAGCTATTTAAATTTTGCATTTGTATATAAGTTTGTATCTAAACTAATGTAATTAAAGCCATAAGCAAATGTAAATTAGGCGAGTTTACTCTAGTTCTCGGTGAATGTCGGAAATTTGTCGGTAAAAAAACACGATATACTTTGAACTTGTTTGTTAAATGCCCGCAACATTGCGTTAGCTGAACAGAATCCTGAAAAGCATGTTTTTATCTTTATATAAACATGCTTTATATTTCCTTTTCCCGTTACGCGTTCATCAAATTCGAACATATTCAAGCCTTTAATCAGGGGCAGTAATTTGGGATAATTATAGTTCCGGGAGTCAAAGTCTGGCTTTTTCTTCAAAATTAAGTTTCCAAGGTTTCCCAGGTAAGCCCATCCGTTTTCATCTTCAAGATCAGAAACACTGTCCCTGATAAGTTTAATCAACTCCTTATCTATATTGTTTAATGGGGCTGAACTCTTCCGGTTATTACTCTTTGACTTTTTAATGGGTTGATTTTCGTCAGGGGAAGGCTCGTTGTCCTTTAAAATTTCGATGTAAATAAATTTATCACATGCGGTAATAAAGGGGATAAGTGTTTTCTTTTCGCCAATGCCAATAACTTTCATGCCTGCTTCTCTCAACCGCGTTGCAAGTCGAGTAAAATCACTATCGCTCGAAACAATGCAGAAGCCGTCGACCTTTCCTGAATACAAAATGTCCATAGCGTCAATGATCATGGCACTATCGCTCGCGTTTTTTCCTGTTGAGTAACTGTACTGCTGAATGGGTGTTATGGCATTTTCAAGAAGTACTTTTTTCCAGCCAGAAACGGTTGGCTTAGTCCAGTCTGCATAAATTCTTTTAAAAGTTGGCGTGCCGTATTTTGCGATTTCCTGAAACATTGGTTTTACATTCGAATAGGGAACATTGTCAGCATCGATAAGCACTGCCAGTCTTAAATCTTTAGTTAAATCCATTCTGTTAAAATCCGTTTCCATGATAATCCAATTATTTAAATCAGTAGTACTAGGGGTAGTTCTAATTTCTCAGTGTTGCGTATTTGTTCTGAATCTTTCCTCAGCTACAAACTCCTCAAATCCAACGTGAAAATTCTCTTTTTGCGACTTGTAATCTTATCACGGGATCATTTTTTCACTTCTTTGCTTATTCTGAAATATTGCCAAATATAATCTAAACTATTTAACTCGAATACTTGACCTGTTTCAATATTATTGATTTAGCGAAATCGTTCCCCAACAAAGCCAGCAAAATTCCAAGTACTTTATTAAGAAAATAGTCCACGTTGAGAGCAAGAAACAGCGGCAAGAAACATGCGATCGCATTGTCTGATTATTGTGTACCTAAACCTCAATCACTACATTTATAGACCTAAACCTACTCCATATGCTCCTAAGAGTCTTTGTAATCGCTTTGATGCTCACTGCTGGTTATGCCACCAAAGCGCAAACCCGGTCAGAGAACCTGTTTTACATGGTAAATACTCCTGAATCTTTTGAAAGTTTCAGGAATAATGTGAGCCAGATCTCAATAGTTTGTCCGCAAACTTTCCTGGTTAGCAAAGAAGGTACACTTTCCGGATCTGTAGATCCCCGCGTGCTTTCACTTGCGAAAGCCAATAATATTAAGGTTATGCCGCTAATCGTTAACAGTGGCTTTGATCAGAAGCTGCTTCATGATATCGTTTCAAACCCGGTGGCTCGTAAACGGTCAATTGAAATGATGCTTGAGTATGCCAGGAAATTTGATCTGGATGGCTGGCAATTCGATCTTGAAGGACTAAGTATCAGGGATATGGACTTCTTTACCCTTTATTACAAAGAAACGGCCGAAGCCTTGCATATGAACAATCTTCAGTTATCTGCCGCCCTTGTTCATGCGACAGAAAACGTGGGAGGGCCCAGTGCATACCATCTTTTCCTATATGAGAACTGGAGGGCGGGTTATTCTTTTAAAGACCTTTCCGAAATCGGGGATTTTATATCCATAATGACATATGATCAGCATACCAGGCGTACGCCTCCGGGGCCTGTAGCCAGCCCGGAATGGATGGAAAAAGTTATCAAACACCTTCTCGCTCAGGGTGTAAAACCAGAAAAGATCTCTATGGGTATTCCCAATTATTCGGTGCATTGGTTTACCGATTATACCACCGAGCGCGGAGGTTTCGCCAATGGACGGAGTGCAAAATACCCAATGGTACAGCACCTTTTGGGGCAGAATAACGCGAAAAAAGTATGGCATGAAAAGGCCCAGGTAAACTGGGCGATGTGGGATAACGAAGGTGTATTTGAATATTTGTTTATTGAGGACGCACAATCTCTGAAACCAAAACTCGACCTTCTGAAAAAATATAATCTCAGAGGAATTTCGGTATGGGTACTTGGTGGCGAAGATCCGGAAGGATGGGCAGTGCTGAAGAAAGAAACTGTACGAAAGTGAGCGTTAACCATAGATTTTTCCTCCTTAAATTAACCAGATTTTGCTGCAAATAGGCATCATAGGCTTAGGCGATATTGCCCAGAAAGCGTATCTGCCCGTATTGTGCAGCAGGGAGCTTGAGCTTCATCTGTATACCCGCGACTTAGAAAAACTTTTCCGGATTGGCAGGCAATATCGCGTTCAAAACCTTCATCAGAACTTTGAGTCAATTCTCAATAGTGGTATTCAGGCAGCATTTGTTCACACTTCCACCGGCAGTCATGTCGAAATAATACAGATGTTATTAATGAATAATATCCATGTTTATGTGGATAAGCCTATCACCTATGACTTTGCATCTTCGAAGCGATTACTCGAATTGGCTAAAAGCAGGAAACTGATTCTTATGGTAGGCTTTAACAGGAGATATGCCCCCGCTTACCGCGACCTGAAGCAGCTTTCAAATCCTAACATGGTCATCATGCAGAAAAATCGAATCTCGATGCCTGGTGATATACGGACTTTTATTTTTGATGACTTTATTCACGTTGTAGATACGTTGAGCTATTTATTTCCATATCCTGTTAAGGAACTTACAGTAAAGGGAATGAAAAAAGCGGGTATGCTTTATCATGTTGTAATCCAAATGATAGCTGACAACGGAGCGATTGCTTTGGGAATCATGAACCGGGATTCCGGTCTTGTTGAAGAAAGAGTGGAAGTTTTCAGTTCTAGTGAGAAACGGACTGTTTTGAATTTATCATCGCTGAGCGTTCATGTAGATCGGAACGAAACGAGCAAAAAGATGGGCGACTGGGACTCTATGCTCTATAAAAGAGGTTTCGAACAAATTGTGTCTGACTTTTTGCAGGCAGTCAAACCGGGCGGGCAGACTCAATTTACCATGGAGGACTCATTGCGTACCCATCATATTTGCGAAGATATTGTAGCACAACTAATTAGTGCAGAGAGGGATAAATAAAACTTGTTTGCAAAAAGCTATTTTTTATGGACTTCTTCATAGGTTTTGATCCAATCTTCGACACTGATCTTTTTCATAAGTTGTCCGATCAATTCAAAAGGAATATGTTCCGGATTTTTAAATCTTATGCAACCTTTTCCCATGTCGGGTTTTGAGCTGGTGTGTTTAGGATGCTCAGTCGTGAACCAATCCAGAATCGCTTTGTTCGAATAGATTCCCATATGGTAAAGAGCAATAAAATTCTTTTGGGACGCGATGTTAACGAATGGAAGCGGCAACTTCGGGTCGCAATGGTATCCAGGCGGGTAGATAGAATGCGGTACCACGTAACCGACCATCCCATAACTCATTTGTTCGGCAAACCCTGAGGGAATGTTGTCAAGAATTACCTTTCTTAAACGTGCCATTGCCTTCTTCCTGTCATCCGGAAGAGCTTCAAAATACTCATTAACGGTTTTAGCGCCAGATTGCATAATAATACGCTATTTGTTCACTTTCCATTGATGTACATCACCCTCGATGATCTCTTTGCCCCAAACAGGCAGTTCAGCCTTTAAGCGTTCAACGGTCTCGCTGCAAGCGTCTATAGCTGCTTTACGATGGGCCGATGAGGTAAAGACGAAAAGGCAAATCTCGCCTGCAGGAACCATTCCCAGGCTATGATGCACATGCATACAGGTAAGGGGGTATTTTGCAAATATATCTTGCCTGATAAGGTGCATTTTTTCGATCGCCATTTCCTCAAATGCGGTATATTCTATTGCTGAAACAATTCCATACTCTGTTTCGTCGGCGCGTACCTGGCCCAGAAATATGCTATGGCCGCCTATAGCTGTTTGAGTGCTATGTTTTTGAATGCTTTGCGCGATAAATGATGCCGATATTGGGCCGGCTGTAAATATATTTTTCGGTTTTCTGTCTGACATTTTATACTCTCCTTAAATTCTTCCATGCAACAATTCCACCCTTTAAGCTATAAACTTTTTTTGAGTTTCCATAATGCTCTGAAATCATCCGTGCAGCGCTTAAGCTTCGTTTCCCCGACTGGCAGAACAGGACGACATTTTCAGCTTCTATCTGTTCCATGGCACTTCTAAACCCACTCAGCGGAAGTTTTAAATAATTGAACTCCTCAACTTCTGGCGTCTCATTGGTTTCTCTTACATCGATAAATAATACAGAAGGATCCAGCAACATTTGGTCAAATGAATTTATATCTATTTCATTTCCGGGATGGGCGGAACACATTAATTCATAATTACTCGCCTGGAATGCAGCGATATTCTCCGGAATAAGAGATAGTGATTCCTTCTCCGGCTGAATTTCCATTTCATAAACCTGGTTAGTTAATGAATTATAGGTCATTAAGCGGTTGATCAGGCTGGTACCAATCCCTGTGATCAATTTGATTGCTTCATTTGCCATCATAGTTCCTATTATCCCGGGCAGTACACCGATTACGCCAGCCTCTGCGCAATTAAGAATCTCATCTTCTGCCGGAGGATGGGGAAAAAGATCGCGATAATTAGTTTTTGTAAACCCATCTTCCCCATCACAATTAAATACCGCTATTTGTCCTTCAAATCTTGAAATGGCGCCGTATATCAGGGGTTTGTTTGTAAGTACACAAGCATCGTTAATCATGTACCTGCTGGCGAAATTATCGGTGCCATCTAATATAATATCAAATTGCGAAATGATGTTAATCGCATTTGAGGGATTCAGCTGTTCATTATATGCGATAATATCTATTTCCGGATTAAGCGCTTCTAAAATATCTGCAGCCCGGAACGCTTTTGAAAGCCCGATATCGTCAGTGGAGTACAAAACCTGACGATGCAGATTGCTTAAAGATACTGTGTCGTGATCAACCAGGCCAAGGGTACCTATTCCTGCGCCAGCCAGATATTGCAATGCCGGGCAGCCCAGTCCGCCCGCACCAATAACCAGCACTCTGGAATTACCGAGTTTTTCCTGGCCGGTTTCACCAAATTCTTTGAGAGTGGTTTGACGCTGATATCTTGGATTACCCTGTTTGTTAGCCATGAACTATCCTCCAGAAAAAGGTGGGAGAAGTGCAACAGTACATTCATCATCAAGCCTGATATTCTGACGGATCACTTTTTTGTCGACCGCAATCGCATATTTAGAATCCGCAAGTGCGGGATATTGCTGATTCAATTTTTCTACGAGCTCATCCCTATCTGAAATTTCATTCAAATAGATTTCAGACTCACCAGTGATATCTGTTAACTGTCCAAATATTAAAACCTTAACCCGCATTTATGTAAAGATAAGCTTCCATCCAGCCAACATCAGAACAAGGGCCAGAGTATTTTTTAATATATTTTGATTGAATTTCAAAGCCCCAAGATAAGCACCGCATAAACCTCCTGCGAAAGCTATTGCGACATATGTCAGCATATCAGGGCTGAAGTTTATTCCCTTTGTTAGTTGTCCCGCCAATCCCGATAAGGAATTTACGAAAATAAATAATGCACTGATTGCTGCAGTTTGCTTTTGATTCGTCCATTTCAACAGCAAAAGGACTGGTGATAAAATGATTCCGCCTCCTATGCCGATCAGGCCGGAAATAAAACCAATCAAAGATCCGATAAGGACAGACAAAGCCAGGTTGGACTTTTTTAATTCTTCATCGGGGATGTTTGCAAAGAAGAGGAATCTGATAACAGGAATGAAAAGGAGCGTACCCAGGATCCTTTTGTACAACGATGCTTCCATTGTTATTAACCCGCCAATGAATGCCATGGGTATTGATGCTATTGCCAGTGGGACGAATATTTTCCATTTGAAATGCTCACCCCGATAGAATTGGATAAACGAGATCAGGGAAACGAACAGATTGAGGATCAGCGCTGTAGGTTTCATTACCTCCGGCGAAAATGCGTAGACAGCCATTAGGGCGAGATACCCGCTTGCGCCGCCATGTCCTACTGATGAGTATAACATCGCAACAACAAATAAAAGGCAGTAGAATAAATAGATGCTATCCATAATATTCAGGCAGCAGATGAATCTCTACTATATCATTCTCTGGAAATTCTGTTTTTCCCTCTTCCAATTTGATCAGACAATTCGCTTTGGCAAAAGAACTGAGACGAAAAGATTCTTGAGCTTTCAGATCAATCACAGAATCACCGT
Source organism: Bacteroidota bacterium (assembly GCA_040385405.1). GTDB lineage: Bacteria > Bacteroidota > Bacteroidia > Sphingobacteriales > Sphingobacteriaceae > Daejeonella. The sequence continues at coordinate 6,656 of JAZKHM010000201.1, forward strand.
CGAAGTGTCCTTTAAGAAAGTGTGTAAGCCCGGGTGGTTTTTTCAAAGCAGTCTTTAATTTGACGTCAATGCTTTTTAACGTTGTCTTCCGTCCGCTCATCTGACCCAATGCCGGGAGCACATATTCATAAAAGCAATTTAATACTGACGCTGGGTTGCCAGGTAAGCCGAATATGATTTTTCCGCCTTTTTTACCAAAATATAGAGGTTTACCAGGCTTCTGACGAATTTTATGAAAAACCTGTACTACTCCGTTGGCTGATGCAGCGCGCAATACAAAATCATAATCGCCAACACTTACGCCCCCGGTGAGCAAAACAACATCACTTTTGTCGAGAGCTTCAGCAATAACGCCTGTGAGTGTCTCGAGGGTATCCTGCGACCGTAAGAAATCAATTTTTGAAATACCTGTTTGTTTAAGAGCAGCGTTTAAGGCAAAGGAATTAGATTCGTAAACCTGGCCGTGTTGCAGCGATTCACCCGGGTTTTGCAATTCATCGCCAGTTAAAATAATACTAACGGTGGGGGTAGGGTAGGCCTGTATCTCGCTTACACCGACGCCAGCCAGATAGCCGATCGCAGCCGGACTCATTAATGTCCCTTTTTCCAATGCAAGTGCCCCGTAGATTATTTCGCTGCCCTTTGCTCTGAAGTTCATGCCTTTAATCAAATTTTCATCTTCAATTATCAGACTGCCCGTACTCAATGCTACCTTCTCCTGCATCACTACCGTATCTGCACCTTCTGGTATAGGAGCACCTGTAAAAATTCTTACTGCGTTTTGAAGTTCAATGCGTTCATTAGCAGAAGATCCGGCTGCTACCTCACCTTTGATTTTTAATTTCCGCAACTTGATCCAATTATCGTAGTTGAATGCATAACCATCCATTGACGACTGATTGAACGGAGGAACATCGGTTTTGGAATATACGTCTTCAGAAAGTACAAGTCCGGCTGCATTAATTAGTGAAACATTCACCGGATTAAGGAGTTCGATGTGCTTTGCAATTAACTCCCTGGCTTCTGTAACTGAAATAAACTCTGGCATAACTTGGATTTATCCCCCAATACTTATCATACTTCGGTTATTCAGGTCTTCGGTGTGGATCTTGTCAAAGTCTTTGGTAAACTGCCCGCCAAGCTCTTTGGCCTTAGAATGGATACTTTGCTGGATAAGCGGCAATAAGTCTTCGTTATTTCTAAGAGCAGTAAGAAGGTCTGTTTCATTTTTGGAAAAAAGGCAATTCTTCATCTTTCCATCCGCAGTTAAGCGCATGCGGTTGCAGCCGCTACAAAAAGGGGCGCTCATCGTGCTGATTACCGAGAAACTTCCTTTATGACCTTCAATTCTGTATTTCTTATCTGTGTCGTGAATTCCATCCTGGACACGGATGGGTATATACTTTTCTTCGATCCGGTCCAGCATATCCTTCCAGGTAAACACCTGATTGCTGCTCCAGCGATTTCCATCAAATGGCATAAATTCTATGAAACGTACCTGCACCGGCAGATCTTTTGTCCAGGCAACGAAATCAAAAATCTCATTATCATTTAAGCCCTTCATTACCACCACATTAATTTTAACCTTAAAGTTATGGTTAAGCATTAAATGGATATTATCCAATACTTTTTGAAATCCGTCCCTGCGGGTGATGATATTGAATTTATCAGGATCAAGTGTATCGAGGCTAATATTCAATGATTTGACTTTTGCTTTTTCCAGTACTTCCACAAAATCATGGAGCCTGGTTGCATTGGTGGTAAGCGAAAGGTCGACCGGAAGTTTGGATAGCCGGCCGATGATCTCAGCGGCATCCTTACGGACTAATGGTTCTCCGCCTGTGAGCCTGATCTTGTCTACACCGTTCTGAACAAAAATCCTGGCAATTGATTCGATTTCATTTGGTTGCATTAATCTTGCTGCAGGTGTAAATTCATAATCCTCCTCAGGCATGCAGTAAAAGCAGCGGAGATTGCAATTATCAGTAAGAGAGATTCGCAGATAATTATGAGCCCGGTCGAATGAATCAATAAGCATACATAAAGTTAGGTTATTTAGTTAAGTTCTTATAATCTTCTAATGTATCTATATCGATACCACCATCCTTAAAGGAAACGAACGAAGCCACTTCTTTGTATTTTTCAAACATTTTTTTTGCACCTGTGTCACCTTCGAGCGACAAAAGCTCGGGGAAAATGCTCTTGTGAAAGAGCGCCGGTATGCCTTTAGTGTCATCATAACTACATCCCACAATTGCGCACCCTGTCATGGCTTGTTCGTGTATAAGTGCTTTAAGGATCTTAGCATCGACGAAGGGCTGATCGCAAACCATCAGGATTATAGCATCAAAGTCGACTGAGATCTTCGTCAGCGTTTTCAACCCAGCTTTAATAGACGAGGACAGTCCGTTCTCCCAATTCGGGTTTTCAATAATGAGAATTCCTTCGGTGCTGATTTTACATTCGATCAATTGCATACTTGAGCCCAGAACTACTATTACCTGATCAGCTCCGCTTTCTTTTGCGCTGTCAATGGCCAGTTGCAGAAGAGGTTTTCCTCCATATGTTAAGAGTTGTTTCGGGCTCCCCAGCCGGGAAGAATTTCCAGCAGCAAGTATGATAATCGCATAATTTTCAACCTTGAATTTCAATTCATTTGCTTTCATGCTTTTAATTTCTGGGATGGATTGGAGTTTTCCTGAATTTCAGAAAACTACCATCCCGATGGGAAAACGCTGCTTTAATTCCTGCAGCAAGCGACAATGCTATCTCCTCTGGAGTAACGGCGCCGATATCGAGCCCAACAGGTGCAAATATTCGATCCATATCAGAGTTACTTACTCCATTACCTTCTTCAGCGAGTTCTTTCCATATCTTTTCAGAACGCACTTTTGGCCCAAGCATCCCGATAAAAGGTGCAGAAGTGAGTAGTGCCCTGGTTAGATTCCGCTTATCTGTCTTATAGTCGTGCGACATCAAAACAATAGCCGTATGACTATCGATCAACAGGTTTGCGAATTGTGAATCACTCACTATTTCATCAGTAAATGCCCTTATTTGAGGATTGATTTTGAGTACATCACCGCAAATGCTCACCCGCCAGTCGAGTTCCTTTAATAATCTGCTCATCGGATAAACGTCATACTGATGCCCCATCAAAATCACGCTGATTTCCGGGGGAAGGATTTCAATGAAAATTTCAACATGAAGATCGGCAGATGTGAATTGCGCTGGCGACGATTTTCCTTCGCTCATTTGAAATGTGACTTTTTCGAAAATCTGTTTTTCAATCTCAGGTGAATTGAGAACCCTCAGGCTATCCGGGCCTGTGTATACAATCACATTTCCCATCTGAACCCTTTTTGATTCTCCTTCGAGATGTGTAAACGTTAGTAAAACATGAATGTCACGGCTTGACTTAATGCATGATTTAAGGATCTCGACAGGGTTGTTTTTGTTTTCGGGATGGAGTGGTGTAAATAGCACGTCAATAACTCCATTGCATCCTAAGCCTACGCCGATCTGATGCGGATCGTCATCTGTGGTATCATAGGTTATCAGGGTTGCCCGGGAGTTATTAATAGCTACACGCGCACGTTTTAAAGCATCTCCCTCCAGGCAGCCCCCACTTATTCCTCCTGTCCACGAGCCATTGTCAAGTACAAGCATCCGTGCTCCGGTACGTCGATATGAAGAGCCTTCAACCCGTACAACCGTTGCCAGAGCTGCATGGGTACCTGGCTCAATGGCATCGTAAGCTTTTATGATCGCTTTAATTTCTTTCATCTGCAAAGAGTAATCCGCTTAAATGTGGTTGTAAAAATAATAGAAAATACCTGTTTATTATTTACCCGGGCTGATTATAGCCTTCGGAAAATGGTATACATTTAGTAAACCATTAAGTTATCCATAAACACTATGTTTAAAATTTTATTCGCTGCTGCTCTGATTTGCTTCGCCGGAACAGGTGCATATTCAGAATATCCACAATTTGACCAGACTTTAGCAACAAAGCTGGACGCTGATGATATCGCATGAAAAGGGACGTTGTGGTACGGGTCAGGGGCCCTGTCTGAATATTTGGCTTAACACGAAAATATTGAAAAGAAGAAAATACTTTATTTTTTGTGCAAACGATGCAAAGTTGTTATTCTTTGAAAGAGATTATAAATTTCGTGCCTTCATTAATCTGGCTCAATACTTCAATTGTACCGCCCAATTTAGTTATATGGTTGTAGACCAGGTATAGACCGATTCCTTTACTGTCGATATGACTATGAAATTTCTGATTAAGGCCAAAAATCTTATCTTTTACTTTCGTCATATCAAAACCCATCCCGTTGTCAGTTACGATAAGTTGTTTTACACCTGAATTTTCTGCGGTTGCAATGGAAATTATCGGTGCTATTCCGGGCTGTGCATATTTAACCGAGTTAGTTATTAAATTCAGGAAAACGCTATCAAGATATGCCCGGTTAAATTTAATTTCGTCGAATGCTGAAAAGTCTGTATTCAATTTAACACCTGTAACTTCTAAAAGTGAGTTAATGGAATTCAGAACAGAATGAAGACTTTCGGGAAAATTTACGATCTCCGTCTCAGGAAGTGGGTCGTTCTGTATAAGTATGTCGACTGATTTATTGAGGATCTCGCTTAACTTATCAGTAGTTGTTTTTAAAACTTCAATATATTCTCTGATTTCCGGATCTGGTATCCTTTTAATATCGAGTAGACTGAACAGGGAAAGCAGGTTATTTACCGGCGACCGGAGATCATGAGAAGTTGTATAGCTAAGATGTTTTAGTTCTTTATGGATGTTTGTAAGATTTGCCAAATGCAGATTGCGTTCCTCTTCAAGTTTTTTCTTTGCTGTAATATTTTTTGCTATCGCGTAAACTAATTTATCTGCCGGCGCAGGCATTGAAGTCCACGACAGCCACACAATCTCACCGCTTTTTGTTTGATAACGGTTCTCGAAATTCAAAAGAGGCACACTATTTAGAACTATCTCTCTGGAGGCTTTAGTTATTATTTTGTCTTCCTCAAAAACGAAGTTGCTTATTGGCTGCGTTAAAAGTTCCTCATTTGAATAACCAAGGACCTTCGAAACAGCTGGATTTATTCGCCTAAAATACCCGTCAAAACCGGCTATACACAGTAAATCCGGGGATAATTCAAAAAAATGTTCGAACTTATATAAATGTTCCGAAGGATGTATTGGGTCGATCATTTTATTCGGTAGTTCTATATAAAGTAAACGAAATTAGATTTAAAATTAGGTTTTTTCGCCAGCTAGATTAAATATTCTTTGATAAATGATTGGTTAGTATCAGTTTCTGATTTAGCGAAGCAATTTGTCGTGACTACCTCTTCCATGCGCTCAGGAATTCTTTTCAGTGTTTGTTGTTCGATAGGCCGGAATTTTGTCACTGATCCTGTGAATAAAATTCGCGGGTAAAGTTCGTTATGTAACAAGCAACCTTTATATCGATTGCCACGTATTCCTGATAATTAGAAACAAAAGCTTTTTTTATGAAAACTATTTATAACAACAAATTACCACTAGTATTTGCCATCTGCGCAGTATTATTGGGTACTTTTTCAGGATGCAAGAAAGACGATGATGAAGAAGTAGATAATATGAAAAGGGTAACTGTCACTCTTAGCGGAGCGCAGGAAACGCCTGCAGTTACAAGCACGGGAACGGGGACGGCAAAATTAGTATTTGATCCCTTGCTTAAAACCATCAACTATAATATTACCTGGACACTTGGCTCGCCAACGGCAACAACTACTAACATGCATTTTCACGGTGCTGAAGATGGATCTGATTTGAAAAGCTCCGGAGTGGCAATAGGAATAACAGGCTTTCCTACAGCGAACACCGGTACTGTTACTGGAACGACGGTACCTCTGACTGATGTTCAGGTTGCCCAGCTTTTAGGTGGTAAATGGTATTTGAATATCCACAGTTCGACGGTACCGAGCGGGGAACTTAGGGGAAATATTAAGTTCCAGTAAACTTCTAATGGATTAAGAGATTGAGACTTTCAAAGCGGGACAGGTTGTTGTTCCGCTTTAAATACTTGTCGCTGGATCTTTAAATGGTCACTTGTCGACGATAATAGAAGAGTTTAAATTTTCTTTTTACCCAATCCTTCAAGCATGTGTTGAAGGATAGGCTGACATTTTTCTTTGCAGCAGGGATAAAAATTTCCATGTTTCCATTGAGCTGATTTTGGGGATAATCCCCACCAAAATTCAGCTAATGTAAGGGGGGTCATTTGATTTTGAAAAGCATATTGAAGAAGCTTTGGTCCAGCGCATTCTCCTGCGCCGCTTGGAGGGTTCTTATAAAAAGCGTTCGCGAAAAGCTGACTAAGGCTTTTTTCCAGTCCCGCTTGATTCAGAAAAAAATACTGATCAAAAATTTTCTTTTGTAGAGAGATTGAGTGATTTCTTCGCTTAGATTTTAAAAGTCTGAGTTGTTCATCGTTACCAGGAAACGAGTTTTCCAGATCTTTGATCTCAATATTTAAATGGCTCAGTTCTCTCATTCCATCGTTTACAAAACTTTGATTAGACAGGCTGTCAAATACAGGCGGAACGAATTTTCCGTGCTGGTTGCTATTTGCCAGTTTTCCGGAAAATGCGGCGAGATAACCGATTTTCTCCTGAGTGGTTTTTACTACAAGGACACCAAACATCTTTCCGACGACTTTGCCTTTCTGGCCTGGTATTAGTCCAAAGTTATGCTCCCAATCTTTCTGAACTTGCAGATACTGCTGTAAATCCTTCGCAGCAGTTACTGCTAATGGATGAGGTGAATTCATGTCAAAGCTTTTCGGCAGCGAAAATGTGTCAATCGTTTGACTAAATGGAATAAAGAATTTGTCGGTCTGGAAAAATTTATAGGTCAATGTATCTTGAATTTAAGGCCCGTATTATTTTGTACCCGCGTACAAACGTTCAATTGGCGATTTGCGCTCTGCAAAGATAGGGTTAATGAACAGGTCATTCAAGGCGTTTAATAAAGTCCAATGCTGAGTCAGTATCATGCGCTTCTATTAAAAATGTTGATTGCCAACACAAATATGGAGTATGTTGGTTTTATCAAATTGTGGCACCAGATAACCATTGAAACTAACCTTATGACTGCTAAAACCTTGATACCTGATATTGAAAAATTTGCCCGCATAGGCCTTACCGCAAAAGGGATTGTCTATGTACTAATAGGTGTACTGGCTTTTATGGCCTCCTTTGGTATCAATTCCAAGTCGTCGAAAGATACCAGTAAGGCAGGCGTTTTCGACTTTATATATGATCAGCCGGCCGGCAACTTTCTTCTGTGGGGGGTAACAGTAGGTCTTGTATGTTATGTTATATGGCGGTTTATCCAGGCTTTTAACGACAGTGAAAAAAAAGGTAAAAACGCTAAAGGTTTCGCTATTCGCGCACGATACTTGTTTAGCGGTTTAGTGTATGGGTCATTGGCTTTTCAGGCGGTAAATATGTTGTTGTTTCATAAAAAAGATTCCGGCAGCAACTCCCAGCAGATGACTCAGGAACTGCTCTCCAAGCCCTTGGGACAATGGCTGGTTGGAATAGTTGCGGTAGTGTTTCTTGTTGTGGGGATCTATCAAATTTGGTATGGGTTTTCTGAAAAGTACAGGAGCCATGTCAATAAAGTCGTTCCGGCTAAGTCGAAACCTGTATTATTGAGTTCAGGAAAAATAGGATATATCTCCAGGGGAGTGGTATGGCTGCTTCTTTCTTATATCTTTTTGCTGGCTGCACTCAGCAGTGATTCATCCGAAGCAGGCGAGACTTCAAAGGCTTTTAGTATGCTTAACGATACTAGTTACGGTTCATATCTCTTAGCACTTATAGGGTTGGGTTTGATTTGTTATGGCATCTTCAATTTTATGCGGGCGCGATACGAAACGTTTGGGTAAACATATAGATTTTATCTATAAGGACATCAATTTTTCGAATTAAATACTCAGGAAAGTTTATTGTAGTTTTGAGCTTAGACTTATAATATAATAAACTATGATAGATCATTCTCATACAGATAACGACACGAAAGTCGGCGACATGAACACCGAAGGTGCGGCTAAATGCCCATTCTCAAGTGGGGCTTTAAAGAAAAGTGCAGGCGGTGGGATGACAAATCGGGACTGGTGGCCAAATCAGTTAAACTTGAACATACTTCGTCAGCATTCATCACTTTCCAACCCAATGGAAAAGGATTTTAATTATGCGGATGAATTTAAGAGCCTCGACCTTAGCGCAGTAAAGAAAGATTTGTTTGATTTGATGACGGATTCACAAGATTGGTGGCCAGCTGATTACGGTCATTATGGACCGTTTTTTATAAGAATGGCCTGGCATAGTGCAGGTACTTACCGGATAAGCGATGGACGTGGGGGAAGCGGTTCAGGCTCCCAGCGTTTTGCTCCGCTTAATAGCTGGCCTGATAATGCCAATCTTGATAAAGCACGTTTGTTGCTTTGGCCAATCAAGCAGAAATACGGTAGAAAGATTTCATGGGCTGATCTGATGATCCTTGCCGGGAATTGTGCTTTGGAATCTATGGGCTTCGAGACCTTTGGCTTTGGCGGAGGACGCGAAGATATTTGGGAGCCAGAACAGGATACCTATTGGGGTGTTGAAGAGGAATGGTTGGGTGATAAACGCCATATTGGTGATCGCGAATTAGAAAATCCGCTTGCTGCCGTTCAAATGGGTTTGATTTATGTTAATCCAGAAGGCCCCCTAGGTAATCCTGACCCTATAGCTTCTGCACGTGATATTCGTGAAACTTTCGGCCGCATGGCAATGAATGATGAAGAAACTGTGGCTTTGATTGCGGGTGGTCATACTTTTGGAAAAACTCACGGTGCTGCTGATCCGAGTAAATACATAGAAAAAGAGCCGGCAGGTGCAGGTATTGAAGAGCAGGGGCTAGGCTGGAGAAACAGCTTCGGGTCTGGAAATGCAGGCGATACTATTACCAGCGGCCTGGAAGGTGCCTGGACTACAACTCCTACTAAGTGGAGTAACAACTATTTTGATAACCTGTTTGGTTTTGAATGGGAACTTACGAAGAGCCCGGCTGGAGCAAGTCAGTGGAAACCGAAAAACGGTGGCGGTGAGGGAACGGTGCCAGATGCACATGATCCTGCTAAAAAACATGCGCCATTTATGTTGACAACTGATCTTGCGCTGCTGCTTGATCCTAATTATGGTCCAATTTCTAAGCGCTTCCACGAGCACCCTGACCAATTTGCTGACGCTTTCGCGAAAGCTTGGTATAAGTTAACTCATCGCGATATGGGACCTAAAGAACGCTATCTTGGACCAGAAGTACCAACCCAGGAATTGCTTTGGCAAGACCCAATCCCTGCGATTAACTACGAAATAATAAATAGTCAGGATATTTCAGAGCTTAAAAACAGAATCTTATCAACAGGGCTTTCGGTTTCCCAATTGATCTCAGCAGCCTGGGCTTCAGCGTCGACATACCGTGATTCTGATAAACGGGGTGGTACCAATGGAGGCCGTGTTCGATTACAACCGCAAATCAACTGGGAGGTTAATAACCCGAAACAACTCACTTCTGTTCTGGAAACGCTGGTAGTGATTCAGAAAGAATTTAACAATGCTAATAACGGAGTTAAACAGGTTTCGATCGCTGATTTAATTGTTCTGGGTGGCTGCGTTGGTGTTGAGCAGGCAGCTAAAGTTGGAGGGTTCGAATTGACAGTACCTTTCAGACCTGGTAGGGCAGATGCATCTCAACAACAAACCGACATAGCCTCTTTTGCCGCTTTAGAGCCTAAAGCAGATGGCTTCCGTAATTATCAGCAGGGGCATCATAATCCTTCAGCTGAGGAAATGCTTATAGATAAAGCCCAATTGCTTAAGCTTACAGCACCTGAAATGACTGCCCTGGTTGGAGGAATGCGTGTGATGAATGCCAATTTCGATCAGGCTCAACATGGAGTTTTCACTGGACGTCCTGGGGCTTTGTCAAATGATTTCTTTGTGAATTTACTTGACTTCGGCACAACATGGAAAGCCGCTTCAGATGATCAGAAAGTGTTTGAAGGCCGTGACCGTAAGACAGGCCAGGTTAAGTGGACCGGTACACGGGTAGATTTGATTTTTGGATCGAACTCTGAGCTTCGTGCTATTGCAGAAGTTTATGCTTGTGAAGATGGAAAAGAAAAGTTCGTAAAGGATTTCGTGGCTGCGTGGAGTAAAGTGATGAATTTAGGACGTTTTGAATAGATATTTGAACTTTATTCAGTAATCGGTTTTTCTGATTACTGAATAAAGTTTACTATTTATTGATTAATGACTATTTAATATTGATCACGGATACCCCCTTGACTCCATCATGCTTTCTTTACAAATTCGGATTTTAAAGCCATCGAACCGAATCCTTCAATTTTACATGAGATGTTATGATCTCCGCTGGTAAGCCGGATATTTTTAATTTTGGTTCCAGCCTTTAAGGGCTTGGGTGCGCCCTTAACCGGAAGATCCTTAATCACCATTACTGTATCTCCATCTTTTAGTTTATTCCCGTTAGAATCGACGATATTAATAAAGTCTTCATTATCAGTTTGTCGTACATGGGGATCCCACTCGTGGAAGCATTGTGAACAAATCATTACATCCTGGTCGGCGTAGGTAAATTCCGAATTGCATTTCGGGCAGTGGGGGCTCTCATTCATATTTTTATAGAAAGCCTAAAGATATAGAATGCAATTTTATACATTCTTCTTAACTACTAAAAATGATTCACCGTCCAGTCTCGTATACCCGTAATTATAACAGAAATAATAGGTATTTCCATTTTGAGTAGAGTAAAGGTGTGTGTGGTAAGTAAGGTCAAAACCATTGCGTAACAAATCGTCTTTTTTTAATTTAATCTTGCTACCTGTACACAGCCTTGTTAGAATCGAATGATTTTTGCGAAGGATGGCGTTCACGGGTCGAAGTGCTGACGAAGGGCCCGCTTTTAAATGGTTGTTATAATTGCTGCGGCATTGATCATCGCAGAATTTTTTATCAGCCCTGCCACGTAATGGAGAATGACAGTCTAAACATTCACGTTCCATATAATTAAATTTTAAGCTGAAATTAAGTAGAAAGCGTTTGGATTCGGATATATACGTGTATATCCGTTTATTCTCCGGTTAAGTTTTGTTACTCATAGCATCTTTGTTATGTCGCTGTCCGAAGGCCGGTCAGTGTTCGTTAAGAATTAATTAAAATTAATACAATGAGCAATTTAAGAAACAGTGTACGTCTTATGGGATTTTTGGGCACTGATCCGGAAGTAAAGACTCTCGGGGAGAAAAAAAAACTTGCTAAAATGGCAATCGCAACAAACGATTCGTATAAAAACGACAAGGGCGAAAAGGTGGAAGAAACGCAATGGCATAACCTGGTTATGTGGGATGGCCTGGCAACAGTTGCTGAAAAATATCTTCACAAAGGTTCTGAAGTCAGCGTAGAAGGCAAATTGACAAGTCGATCTTATACGGATAAAGAAGGTGTCAAAAAGTATTTCACCGAGATAGTAGTGAATGACTTACTCATGCTTGGCAAGAAGTAGGGGTAGATTTAGATGGAAGGGCAGGGGGTAATCCTCCTGTCCTTGTTTCAATGGATACGGTAAGGTGTTGCTTTGCTAAATGTCCTTGTTCAGGGAATTATGGCAGAAAATGTTTTAGATGGGAAGAATATACTAAAACTCAAAATTGGATCTTTTATAAATACCGGGACGTGCATGGTCCCCTTCTTTAAAACTAAATTCTACTTCGATAATCCCTTCAATTTCTGTCAGTGAATAAGTTGCTTCAGCCAGATAAGCCTGGGCTCCCTCACTTCCGGCGCGTTGGGTTAAATAAGTAGCGTCAGCAATACTGACATATGCTTTGGCGCCCTCTAATTTGACCCATGTCAGCTTAATTTCAGGATACTTTAAATTTAAAGCATCTACGATATCTTGAGGCTGTAAATTGGTCATATCTGCCGCGGGCTCTCTCTTGATCTCCATTTTATGAGTGCTATCACTTATTTGGACGTTCCACGGAACAACAAGTGTTTTTTCGTGGTCCATATTTTCGGTTTCAGCTTTTGACGCGGCTGAGTTGCCAGGCTCACTCTGACAAGAGGCTATAAAAAGTAATGCCGGCACTATGTATTTAACTGTGTTCATTGAGTTATGGTGTGTTATGTGCAACCGGTATGATCTTACCATTAAAGTATTTATGTCCAGTAAGTGCAAAATCAGCAATATATTTTCCCATCTCAAAGGCCATAACCGGGGACTGATAATCCGGAAAGGCTTTCTCAAGCATTTCTGTTTGAGCCGACCCTAGTGCGAGGCAATTTACACTGATTTCTCTGTCTGCAAGCTCAAAAGCAAGGCATTCAGTTAGTGTATGTAAAGCGGCTTTACTTGCAGAGTATGCAGCAAGTCCCGGAAATTTTTCACTTCCCTGAAATCCGCCCATACTTCCGATATTGACAATGTGGCTCTTGCGAGGCATAAGCGGTACGATATTCTGAATCATCTTAACATGGCCGAGCAGGTTGTTCTGAAGCATTTCTGCAAAATCCAGTTGAGTGACTTTCATGAAGGGTTTATTGATTAAGGACCCGGCATTGTTGATCAGAACATCCACAGTCCCAAGTCTTTCTTTTATAAAGGGAACTAGCCCCGATTCGTAATCATCATGGACGATATCGAATTTAGCACTATACAGAAAACAGTCGGGATTAAGGGCAAGTGCAATTTCCTGTAATTTTCTGAGCTTATCTTCAGATCTTGCCAGAGCAACAACTTTATGCGAACCCATTCCCGTTAGCTCGAGAACTGACTCAAATCCAACCCCACTGCTTGCACCTGTTATTACTACATTCATTGTTCAGTTTATTAGCTGTGTCACCGGATTTTTAATCAGGTAAAAACCGTCGTGTATTAATTTGGTAAGTGCCGGCTCGTTGGAAGCCTTCATTTCCAGATAGATTCTTATATCACGTGCCATTTCCGGGAAGAGACCCTCATGATCTAGAATTTCCAGTATTTCAATAGAACAGAGCCAATCATCACGGAAACTCTTCCGGATTTTCTCCCATACATCCGATAATTGATCGTACGAGCTATGCGTCTCCCGGCAATAACGGACTATACGGAAAAGTTCGTGGTATTTTTTCTTTTCGGAATCGTATTCCGGGTGATACGTAGCAGTCTTTGAAACGGGCGCGGTCTCCTCGAATGAGTCTTTGTCTGCAGCACCGCAATAAACAGAAATAATCCTGTCCCCAACAGCCATGTCGTAGATTCCCCACGACGGCTCGAAGAGCACATGTCCTGCTTCATCCGTTACAGTACAATCGCTGAAACTTACCAGGATCAATTTTCCGTCCCTACTCTCCAGTGATTTAACTGTCCCGTTAACCCGAAGGCCGCTTCTAAAATTTAACGAAGCAGTTAAACCTGGCACTATGTTCAACGCATAGAGTTCTTCTTTGGAAGCATTTTCAAGCGGATGTTCGAGATCAATTAAGAGACCAACAGGCGATGAAAAACCTTCGGAATGATAACTTTTTCCATGCCCCTCAAGTTGCTTGTCTCCGTAAGATAAGGCGCTTTCACCCGTTGTCTTAATAAATTGAAGTACATCGTGCCGGTCCATTTTCATGTCGGTAAAGGTTCCGCTTATCTGTAGGCCGGAGCTGTAAACAGCTGTACAAATATTTTTGCATTCAATTGCTTTAAGAATACTCTCCGAACCACCCCGGCGGAAGGCCATCGTATCGGCAAATTGCTCCAAAACATTTATCAGATTCTGAAAATTTGGTGTTACGAATAGCTGAGGCTGTGTTTTTGTTATGTCGAAAGGGAAGTTGATAGCATCAAGTGTATACCAATATTTCGTGACGAGGGGATTCATACAACTAGTACTTTCCCCTATGGAAGAAAGGAGACCTGCACCATAAATTTTCGGGTCTTCCAGAGTTCCGATTAAGCCATACTCTACGGTCCACCAATGCAAGCGACTAAGTAAAGCCATTTCTGAAGGGTCCCCTAAGTTCTTCTGACAGAAATCAACTCTTTTCTCCGCTCTCCTTAGAAGGGCGGGATCCGCATCATGCATTTCCTTCAAAATGGAAAGTTCGCGAATAGCCTCATAGAGTTCAAAATCCTTTGACGAAAACATCGCTTTTGCACCGATGGATCCAAAATAACTTAAATACTCATGGTAGTCTTTGTCGGCGATAATCGGCGCATGACCTGCGGATTCATGAATAATATCTGGTGCAGGAGTATATTCAATATGATGTAACTGGCGGATATCAGCAGCGATAACAAGTACCCTGTATGACTGATACTCCATAAAAGCGGATGGAGGTATAAACCCATCAACAGTCACCGCTCCCCAGCCAATTTTTTTCAAGGCGTCATTCATTTCCTGCAAGTCAGGTATTTTTTCTATGGTCAGGCCAGCCGCTTCCAGTCCGGGAATATAGGGGTAGTAAGCAATGTCTTTAAGATAACTGTAATTTTGGCGCATAACATAGCGCCAAACAGCATGATCTACAGGGGTATAGTGTTCATAGTGCTGTTCGACAATAAATTGCCGCAGGTGTTTTGGTAACTTTTTTACCTGTGGATTATTAAAATCATTAAACCTCTCCATAGAATCTTTTTGCAGGGATAGATGATATAAAGTTAAGGATTAATTTCTCCTGTTGTTTTGGGTCGGGCCTCTTTTTTGCAGTGATGGCATAGATAATTTTGTACTTTTGACACCATATTTAATATGAAGAAGCGAATTCTTATCACTGGTGCAGCCGGGTTTATCGGAAGTAACCTGATCCGCAGTTTATTAAAAGATGACCGCTATCAAGTCATAGGTCTTGACAATTTCGACACCTTTTATTCGCGGGCGGAGAAAGAAAAGAATATAAGCGATTTTTCAAAAGATAAAAGCTTCCGTTTTTATGAAGGGGATATAAGGAATTCGACCGATCTAGATGCACTGGATGAAATTGATGTAATCGTGCATTTGGCAGCAAAAGCAGGTGTGCGTCCCAGCATCAAAAATCCAATTCTATATCAGGAAGTTAATGTAGGCGGTACTCAGAATTTGCTCGAGTTTGCCAGAAAAAGGAAGATAAAGCAGTTTGTTTTCGCGTCCTCGAGCAGTGTTTATGGAATTAATAAACATGTGCCGTGGTCGGAAGACGATAAGCTCATGCCCATAAGTCCTTATGCTTCGACTAAACTATCATGCGAGATGCTGGGACATGTTTATAGTCATTTATACGGAATTCGATTTCTGGCCCTGCGTTTTTTTACAGTTTACGGCCCTGGTCAGCGGCCTGACCTTGCCATTCATAAATTCTTCAAATCAATAATTAATGGTCAGCCTATACCCGTTTTTGGAGATGGTTCTACAAGCAGGGATTACACTTATGTTGAAGACACCGTAAGAGGAATCGAGGCCGCGATTTCTTATCAATCTTCAGATTTCGAAATAATTAATTTAGGTAATCACCGAACTGTTACACTTAGCCAGCTGATTCTTGCTATTGAAGAGTCTTGCGGCCGTAAAGCTACGATAGATCCCCAGCCCGAACAGCCGGGAGATGTGCCTCAAACATATGCTGATATACATAAAGCAAAGAAGTTGCTGAAATACAATCCATCAACGGATCTAAAAACGGGGCTGGATAATTTTTATTCCTGGTATCTTAAAACTCAGGATAATTGACTCATTCTGAATTTCTCAGACTGATCAGAATCAAACCAGCTCTATTTTTTTCTCACCAAGTTGCTTTGGATAGAAAACAAAATAGATACCGCTGAGTGATAGAATAGCGGAAATGCAATAGAACAGCAAACTAATGATAACAGCAAGGTGCTCATCCATGTGGAAAAATTGGGCACCATATACAAAAACGAGTTCCCTGGCCCCCAGGCCCCCTACAGTAAATGGGAAGATTGCAACCAGTGACGATATCAGGAACATGAAAAGGTACGGAGCGAATTTTCCGTCGTGGTTAAGCGCATAAAGCAAAATTATCACCGAAACAATCTGCATCGACTGGACAAGAAGCGCTTTAAAATGTGTGGTGAAAAAATTATGACTATAGTCTCTGAAGTAGTGTCGCATTATAATGTAATATGCTATACTTCCGGTCAATACTGTAACAATAGGAATCCAATTTGGTATTCCTAGATATGGAATAAATATCACAAGCGTAGAGATGATCAGGCCCAGTGCCCAAAGACCACTTAAACGATCGAAGAATATGGCCTGGAAAAGCCTTCTGCCTTTAATCGAAAATTTCTTTCTTAATAGAAAGATCTTGTATCCATCTCCACCGATACCGCCCGGGAGAAAAAGATTATAAAACATTCCAAGGAGGTAGATCTTGAAATTATAAATATCTGATATGTTTAAGCCAATTCCTCTGAAAAAAGTGTTAAGACGAGAGGCGGAAATTATTTGGGATATTACGAATGCTATAAACGCAAATAAAAGATAAAGCGGATTTGATTCACTGAATGCATCCTTTAGGTCCTTTACCTCAACTTTCCTGGATACCAGATACAATGATAATCCTGTAATTGAAAGTTTTAACAGAAGCTTAACTATTTTCCAGCTTTTCGTTTTGTCCATTAAAGATGCGTCTAACCTGGTAAGTTTTTCTGTTAGTCCCTTCGAAATACGTCCTAACATTGATTTCAGCTAATATTCCAAAAGTTATTAATTGTATTCCTGCAATTAAAAAAATAAGACCAAGGATCAGTATAGGTTTACCCCAAATGTCCTGGCCCATAATTTTAAGTATAAGCAGGTAAACGTTTATCAGAAGACCAAGACCCAATGAAATAAATCCTAAGGTTCCGAACAAATGCATAGGTTTCTGAATGTATTTTCTGAAAAACACCATTGTAATCAGGTCGGCCATTACTTTGAAGGTCCGGCCCAAACCATATTTCGACGTTCCGTGAATACGGGCGTGATGTTTTACGTCAACCTGAGTGATGCTTGCACCCTGAAGTTTTGCTAATACCGGGATAAATCTGTGGAGTTCACCGTAGATACCAAGATCTTCGGCAATTTCCCGTTTGAATATTTTTAGTGTGCACCCATAATCTTTAATATAAACCCCCGTCATTCTCCGGATAATAGCATTCGCGATTTTTGATGGTACCTTTCTTAAAAACATTCCGTCCTGCCGTTTGACCCTGTTACCAGCTACTACATCCCAATCTTCATCCTTCAACTTTTGAAGCATAAAAGGGATATCGGAGGGGTCGTTTTGGAGATCTCCGTCTATTAAAGCAATGTATTTTCCACTGGCATGGTCGATTCCGGCAGTCATTGCCGTACTTTGGCCGTAGTTTTTACGAAGTTCTACAAGACTGTTTCGCTCGTCGCCATTCTCGCGAATCTTCCTTTGAGTACCGTCCGATGAACCATCGTCCACAAAGATCACTTCGTAGTCGATATTAATCAGAGCATCCCTGATCTCCGCCAAAAGAGGTTCAATATTATCACGCTCATTCAAAACGGTGATCACAACCGAGAG
Organism: Bacteroidota bacterium; assembly: GCA_040385405.1. Classification (GTDB taxonomy): domain Bacteria; phylum Bacteroidota; class Bacteroidia; order Sphingobacteriales; family Sphingobacteriaceae; genus Daejeonella. The sequence goes on from JAZKHM010000201.1 coordinate 24,287, forward strand.
TTCTCTCATCTTATCTGGTAAAGTTTTAAGTTCTGATATTTCTTAATTAAAAGGGCGTCCGGTTGGTTCAAATCCCTGTCAAAGGTAAAATAATAACCTGGCTTCGTATTATCCTCACTAAATTTCACCTTCTGCATGCGGGTGCGCTCAATATAAAAAATCAGTCGATCATGGAACGGTATGTCCGCTTCGCCCGGATGGTACTGATAAAAGAAAAATTCCTTGCCTTTGCTGATATTACCCATTTCTATTGCTGCCGCCTTGTACTTGTTCTCCACTTTATGATAGGCCCGATGCGGCAGTACAAATAGACTGAAAGCAAGTCTCACAGTTAAAAGTAAACCGATAAAAGCTAAAAGTTTTTGAGATTTTAAACGATATATAAGCAAGGCAAAGATGGAGCAAATACCAAAGATTATGAAAACTTTTATTTCCAGATATTTAACATATAAAGAAAGATCGGTAAATAATGCTGCAGGAATGGCAAGGCTTACTAGAAGTGCCAAAACCATCATTATACCTTCAAAAACTTTGCTTGCTATGGGTAGTCTGTCTTTATAGGTATAATAGGCATGACTCCAGACGATGAAAATCAATGGGTAAAGCATTAATAGATACCTGGGCCGGGTTTGAGGAGATAGCCAGTAAACCCAGATATTTGCCAGAAAGACAATTACCAAATATTTAAGAAATGGACTGCGCTTAATTCCGGGAATAAAATCTTTATGAAAGCAGAACAGTAAAAGCAAACTTGCGGGAAATAAATGGCCCAAATGTTCAAAAGGAAATGAGAACATGTGGAACATCGTAGCAGCTAAACCAAACTCTGTAGCCGTTCTTTTACTGCTTTGATCCCATATTGTACTTAGGTATCCTCCCAGGTTAGGATTGTACTGGTAATAATTATAGAAATATGAACTTATAATCAGAAGGCAGACAATCCCGCTAAGGATATGCTGCCAGCTTAGTAGCTTTTTGAGATTTCTGGTATAGACAAGCAGGGCAAATAATGTGAATCCCTGAAAAACTACCGAAGGAAGGCCTTTACTTAGAAAAGTCAGCGCAGTAATAACGTACGAGGTAAAGAAAAGCCAGAACCATTTCTCCTTTTGAAAAAAGTAGAAAATCAGCATGAACGAAGCGAATGTAAGCAAGGAATAAAAGATGTCGATATGGCCCAGCATGGAATCGTATATGAGCATCCTTCCGTTGACAAGGAAAAGAAATCCGCTGACGAGGGCGATCCGTTTATCGTTAATGAAATGTTTGACCGAGTAATAGATAGTTACGGCAAACAGGAACATCGGAATGATCGCAGGCAGGCGGGTCACAAATTCTGTGTAGCTTCCGGTGAATTGATAAACTCCTGCCAGCAGCCAGTTATAAAGGGGCGGTTTGTTGTAATAAAACTCATCTCCAATGGTGGGTACAGCGTAGTTTCCTGAAAGGATCATTTCCAGGGCAACGCTTGCACGAGTTGGCTCGTCAGCAAACAGCGGCAGAAGACCCAGATTAATAAAAAAAGCGGGAAGGGCGAGCAGAAGCAAAAGAAAAAACGCCTTTTCAGGATACCGGATCAGGAATTTCTCAATTTTTTGCATAGAACCATGCAAAGATATAAAAAGAAAAAGGGAGATCTGAATTACCAGATATCCCTTTTAAACTATAATTTCTTTACCGTCAGATGCTGGCTTGTAATGTATTTCCCGAGTTAATGAAATTTGAAACCGCCACTTCCTGATCAAGATAGTTTGAAGTATAATTTTCAGCGGGTCCGTTAATAAATAAACAGGTTTGACCCTTAATCGTGTTAATGATCGTGTTTGTCAGTTCAACAGGAAGGGCAGGACAGCCATGGCTTCTGCCTAAGCGTCCAGTTTGATTTATAAACGACTGGCTTACATATTTAGCTCCATGGACTACGACCGCACGGTCTCTTGCGTTTGTGTTGAAACCTTTGTCCATCCCTTCTAATTTCATGGAATATCCATGTTTTCCGAAGTATGTGTCACTGGTAATGTAGAAACCAAGACTGCTCTGATGTGAATTTTCAGTATTTGAGAAATTCGTTGCCATATCGCCCCCACTTCCCTGACCGTGCGCAACAAGCGTATTGAACAATAGTTTGTTGCTTGAAAGATCGACTATCCAAAGTCTCTTCTGCGTGCTTTTACGATTAAAGTCTATGATGGTAATGATCTGGCGTTCCGGGGAAACCAGATTAGTTTTTTTCAGGTTATAATAGCCTATCAGTGCTTTTCTGAATACTTCAACATCTAATCCGCTTGCCGCAAGATCGGCTTTGTGATAAGTTGAATCTAAATACTGATCGAACAATTCAGTATTTGAAGCGCTGCTGACAATTTCTGCAGCTACCGGCTCTGCGGGTGAGTCGAAAAATTGCAGGTGTGATTTTTTTGCGGAAACCCAGCTAATGGTCGGTAGTGTACTAATGAGCAGGAGTGATCCAATCGCCCAAAGGGTGTATTTCTTCATAAATTTTCCTCAGTTTTTGTTAAGTAAACGAAATGGCTTATCAAATATTGTAATGAGTAAGAGTATGTATTTACTTATAGCTTAGTGTTTTAGTACACACAAATATACACTTTTAAGGTCTGGTAATTGTCACGGAAAAGTATAAACTAAAACTAGGCGTTTATACTCCAGGGAGCATCGGAGAGATGTTTTAGGTAATGGGCTGAGCTTCCGAAACTGTTTACCCACCCGGCAATATCATTACATGAATTGTGGAAGTTTTTTGAAGGCCGGTATTTCAATTCTTCTTTTATCCTGGAGATATCCAGGACAGAGTTACTAGCAATGGATCTGAGCACCGGCTTGCTGATTGAATCACTAATTCCCGTTCGTTTATTTAGAAAAAGAAACAGCTTCATCAGAGAATGCGGTAAAAAAAGGGGAACCAAGCGCCTCTTTTCAACTGCCGAAGTACATTCGAGAGCAAGCTCACGTATGAAGTATGGTTTTTCATCCGTAATATTGAATATTTGGAGTTGCGGTTGGTCCGCTTGTTCCATATACAGTTCAATTGCATACCCGACGTTATCGACGTGAGTAAGCGAACTCAGTATGTTCTTCTTGAACGGGCATAAGAGAAATTTACCCTTGACAAGGCTGAGCAGGCGGGGTAAGAGAACTCGGTCACCAACGCCATAAATGGCTCGTGGACGCAGGATAAGTCGTTTCTGATGGGAAGGAATATCCAGCTCCACGATGTCCTCAGCAAGAAGCTTGGTTTCACCGTAATCACTAAGGTTGGATTGAATACAGGCCTGGTCTTCTGTTACAGGTTGAGTATTAAACTGGTAAACTGAAGATGATGAGATATGAATAAATAAGCGACAGTTTTTTGCCGCTTCTACCACGTTAAGCGTGCCTTCTACATTACTTAAAATAAGATTTTTGTAAGTATCGGTATCAGATGATAATGCGGCTGCATGAATACAGACATCGGCATCAATATCTTCTATGGCGTTAGTTATATCAGCAGAAATGTACCTTGCAATTTTCAGGAGATTATGATTGGGATATTCCTGGTTACCGATCGCAAGAATCTCATGTCCCTTCTTATAAAAATACCGGCACAGTGCCGCTCCAACAAACCCATTTGCACCAGTGATTGCTATCTTCATCTCACATTTATTTTTCTAAAACCGATCGGGCCTGATTTAAGAAGATTGGAGCCTGATTAGGAATTTTATATCCCTGTTCATGTACTATTACATTCAAAGAATAAGAATGTTTTAATTAAGATAAGGATATATGAACCAGCACGTATTCACTATAAACAAAAAATGCCACAACTGATGAGTGGCATTTTCAGATAGATTTATTAGCCTATTTCAGCAAGTTTTTCCAGCTAACAAGCTTGCCGATAATTCGATCAAGCTCCCCAGCCCCGACTCGCTCTTGTTCCATATTATCACGGTGGCGGATTGTGACCGAACCGTCCTGAAGGGTTTGATGGTCGATGGTGATACAAAAGGGAGTGCCGATTGCATCCTGACGGCGATAGCGTTTACCGATGGAGTCTTTTTCATCATATTGCAGATTGAAGTCTAATTTTAAGCTGTCCATTATCTCGCGTGCTTTTTCCGGGAGGCCATCTTTCTTTGTAAGGGGTAGAATAGCAGCTTTTATCGGCGCCAGACAGGGGTGTAAATGCAAAACTGTCCGTGAATCCTGTTTCTCGTCAGTACTCAGATCCTGTTCTTCATATGCGTTACACAGTGTTAATAAAAACATGCGATCCAGGCCTATTGAAGTTTCGATAACATATGGAACATAATTCTTATTTTCTATAGTGTCGAAATACTGGAGTTTTTTACCGGAGAATTTCTCGTGCTGGCTCAGGTCGAAATCGGTACGGCTGTGTATGCCCTCGACCTCTTTGAAACCAAAGGGGAATTCAAATTCAATATCAACAGCGGCGTTCGCATAATGTGCAAGTTTAACATGGTCATGGAAGCGGTATTTTTCCGAAGGCGTACCAACTGCCAGATGCCACTCTAACCTGGCCTTTTTCCAGTGCTGATACCATTCCATTTCTGTACCCGGCTTGACAAAAAACTGCATTTCCATTTGTTCAAACTCCCGCATACGCATGATGAACTGACGGGCGATAACCTCATTTCTAAAGGCTTTCCCTATTTGCGCAATTCCAAACGGAATTCGCATTCTGCCAGATTTCTGGACGTTTAAAAAATTCACGAAAATCCCCTGCGCTGTTTCAGGTCTAAGGTAAACCTGATCCGAATCTTCGGCCATAGCGCCCATTTGTGTGGAAAACATCAAGTTGAATTGTCGCACATCGGTCCAGTTCCGTGTACCTGAAACCGGGCATACAATCTCATGCTCTTCAATAAGTGCCTTTAACGCAGAAAGATTATCCGCTGATAAAGCTGTATCCATATCTGACTGCAGCTTGTTCGCTTTTTCAGTTTTGCCGTCTTTCTCATAACGGGCAATCTTATCTTCTATTAAATTATCCGCACGATAACGCTTCTTTGAATCTTTATTGTCGATCATTGGGTCCGCAAATCCGTCGACGTGGCCGCTTGCTTTCCAGATTTTCGGATGCATGAAAATCGCTGAATCAATCCCTACAATATTTTCGTTTAACTGAACCATACTTTTCCACCAATAAATTTTGATGTTGTTCTTTAGTTCAGCTCCGAGTTGCCCGTAATCATAAACAGCACTTAAGCCATCGTAAATTTCACTGGAAGGGAATACAAAACCATACTCCTTTGCGTGAGATATGACATTTTTAAAAAGTTCGTCGTTGTTTTTGCTCATAACGGGACAAAGATAGTAATGTGATGTGAGATATGAGATATGAGATGTGAGATGTGAGATATGAGATGTGAGAGATGAGATGTGAGAATCTTGAGCGAGAAACGGGGGTTGATGTTACGTAGAATAAAGGAATCATTCTTGACTTTAAAATTCTCACATCTCATATCTCATATCTCACATCTATAATTAACTTTGGACCATGAGCATCTCAGTATCTAATCTCAGTAAAGATTACGGGCAGCAAAGGGCTGTAAATGAGATTTCATTTGAAGCAGCTGCCGGGGAGGTTCTTGGTTTTTTGGGACCTAACGGGGCAGGGAAGTCGACTACCATGAAAATCCTAACCGGCTTTATCCCTCAAACCTCGGGCAAAGCATTGGTCTGTGGTTTCGATATAAACGAAGATCTTCATGATGTAAAGAAGAGCATTGGATACCTTCCGGAGCACAATCCACTTTATTCGGAAATGTACGTCAAGGAAGCACTTAATTTTATTTGTGATGTTCATAAGATACCAAATAAGAACCACCGGATCGAAGAGGTTATCGAACTCACCGGCCTTGGTGAGGAACAATTCAAAAAGATCGGGACATTATCCAAAGGCTACCGGCAGCGCGTAGGTCTGGCACAGGCTATTTTACCAGATCCTAAGGTTTTGATTTTGGATGAACCCACATCGGGACTCGATCCTAATCAGGTTGTAGGTATCAGGAGTTTAATCCGTAATTTGGGGAAGACTAAAACGGTAATAATTTCCACACATATTATGCAGGAGGTCGAAGCGGTTTGCGATCGGGTGATCATCATTAATATGGGAAGTATAGTTGCCGACAAAAGAATTGAAGAGTTGAAAGATCAATATCCGGGAAAAAGTTTAGAAGAGATATTTATTGGATTAACAAATGGCAGGCCTTTGGCCAGCAGATAAAAATTTAGAGATAATTAAGTGCGGGCAATATTATTTAAAGAGATATCTGGTTTTTTCAGCTCATTGGTGGCGTATATCACTATAGCAGCTTTTCTGATTGTTACAGGTCTTTTTCTCTGGGTTTTTCCCGAATCCAGCATTCTTGAATATGGCTACGCCGGATTAGACAGTTTTTTCAATATAACTCCTTTTATTTTCATGTTTCTTATTCCGGCGATAACTATGCGTTCCCTGGCCGAAGAGAGAAAGGACGGGACATTTGAGCTTTTGGCGACAAGGCCGGTCACAGATTGGGACATTGTTGTCGGAAAATTCCTTGCTGCTATACTTATAGTTGTCCTTACCCTTATTCCAACGGTAATTTATTATATCTCTGTATATCAATTGGGTGTTGTAAAAGGAAACATAGATTCAGGAGCCGTAATCGGATCTTATATTGGTTTGTTCTTATTAGGATCTGCGTTTGTCAGTTTGGGCCTTTTCGCTTCCTCGCTTGGGAAGAACCAGGTAATTGCCTTTACGATTGCGGTATTTTTATGTTTCCTGTTTTTCAGCGGATTTGATTCGTTCAGCCAGCTTATCTCTCTGCAAGATATTAGCGGATTTTTAACCGGGCTTGGCATAAATCAACATTATCAGTCTATTAGCAGGGGTGTGCTGGATACACGAGATTTGATTTACTTTCTGAGCTTTTGCATGTTATTTCTCTTGTTAACCAAAACAATATTGGGGGCGCGGAAATGGTAGGCGAGCTTAAGAAGGACTTGATATATCTATTATTATTCCTGGCAGGAATTCTCGCCATCAATATTCTTTCGTCTCAGTTTTTTACGCGCTTTGATTTCACCAGCGAAAAGAGGTATACACTTTCACCGATAACTAAAAACATACTTAGCAATCTCGATGAGAGAATTCAGGTGACTGTTTATCTGGAGGGTGAGGATTTTCCGGCTGGTTTTAAGCGTTTAAAAAGTTCGACATTTGATGTGCTAAGTGATTTTGAAGCATATTCTAATAATAAGCTGGATTTCGACTTTGTGAATCCTATGGCTGGAGATGAACAAACACAGCAGGAAAACTATCAGACACTTATGGAAAAAGGCATTGAGCCAACCAATTTAAGTGTCACAACCGAGAGTGGCAATTCTCAAAAAATTATTTTCCCTGCCGCACTAATCACTTATAAGGGTGTTCAGATCCCGGTTAGATTATTGCAGACGCAGAGCGGAGTCGATCCACAGGAAGTATTAAATAACTCCATCCAGAACCTCGAATATGCTTTTTCAAGTGCAATAAAGCGGGCCACTGCAGGCGGGCGGCATCGAATAGGATTTACCGAAGGACACGGGGAGCTAACGGATTTACAGCTGAACGACGCTATGAATTCGCTGGCAGACTGGTCAGAAGTTGGGCGAGTCGATCTTGGTACAATTACCTTTGATGGCCTCGATAAGTTAAAAATGATTGTTATCGCAAAACCCGAAAAGGAATTTACGGAGAGCGAGAAGTATAAGATCGATTACTTTGTGATGAGGGGCGGACGTATCATTTGGTCCATTGATCAGGTGAGTGCCGAACTTGATAGCCTTCGTGGTGCTGGTGAACAGCTAGCATTCGCAAAGAGACTAAATCTGGATGATATGCTGTTCCGTTATGGCGCGAGAGTGAATTACGACCTCATTGCAGATCTGAACAGCGCACGTATACCAATAAATACTGGCGCAGTAGCCGGTCAACCACAGATTCAGCTACTTCCCTGGCTGTTCTACCCGGTTTTTATTCCAGTTTCAACCCATCCGCTTGTGAAAAACCTGGACGGAATACGTTCCGAGTTTTCCTCAACAATAGACCTTATTAAGGTTGAAGGGGTCACAGGCGAAGTAATTTTATCATCTTCTCCGTATAACCGGAAGATAGATGTCCCTACTTTGCTTTCACTTCAAATGGTAGAACAGGAGCCGGATCCAAAATTATTTCAAGGCGCGGTTAAAGTCGCAGGCGTGCTGCTGGAGGGGGAGTTTCCTTCTGTTTTCAGAAACAGGCCGGTGCCGGCGGGAATCACGCCTCCTTCAGTCCTGCCTGAAAGAAGCAAGCCCGGGAAAATGATACTTATAGCCGATGGTGATATTTTCAAGAATCAGATTAATGCTTCTGATGGCTCACATTATCCACTCGGATTTGACCGGTATACCCAGGAGCAGTATGCTAACAAGAGCTTTCTTCTTAACGCGGCAGATTACCTGATGGATGATTCAGGGATAATTGAATTAAGGAATAAAGAGATCAAACTGCGCCTTCTGGATAAAGCAAAAATAAAAACCGAAAAAACTTTTTGGCAGGCGATTAACTTCGGACTGCCTCTTATAATGTTGATAGCCTGCGGTATTTTTCAACATTACTTCCGTATTAGGAAGTATGC
>JAZKHM010000202.1:0-3858 GCA_040385405.1 Bacteroidota bacterium
TAACAGAAAATGTTCCGGGCGAATTTCCTTTTGCTGCTGGAGTATTCCCCTTAAAACGGGAGGGTGAAGATCCCACAAGGATGTTCGCTGGTGAAGGCGGACCAGAAAGGACAAATAAACGCTTTCATTACGTATCATTAGGTCAGCCCGCCCATCGCTTGTCTACAGCATTCGACTCTGTTACACTTTATGGCGAGGATCCGCATGTAAGGCCTGACATTTACGGAAAAATCGGTAATTCAGGTGTAAGCATTGCCACACTGGACGATGCCAAAAAACTATATTCAGGCTTTGATCTTTGTCATGCTTCAACTTCCGTGTCGATGACTATCAATGGACCGGCTCCTATGCTGCTTGGATTCTTTATGAACGCAGCTATTGACCAGCAGTGTGAGAGGTATATACAGAAAAATAAGCTTGAAGCAGAAGTAAATAAAAAAATCGAAGAAATCTATCGGTCAAAGGGGATCAGCAGACCCGCCTATCAGGGTGGGCTGCCGCCTGGAAACGATGGTTTAGGCTTGATGTTACTCGGAGTTACCGGTGATCAGGTACTTCCTAAGGACATTTACGACAAAATTAAAGCCTACGCGATGTCGAGTGTGCGCGGTACTGTTCAGGCCGACATTCTAAAGGAAGATCAGGCTCAGAACACGTGTATATTTTCTACAGAGTTCGCCCTGCGCATGATGGGTGATATTCAGAAATATTTTATAGACAACCAGATCAGAAATTTCTATTCGGTTTCGATTTCCGGATATCACATTGCCGAAGCCGGAGCAAATCCTATTTCCCAATTGGCATTTACCCTGAGTAACGGCTTCACATTTGTCGAATATTATCTTAGCCGGGGAATGCATATCGATGATTTTGCACCGAACCTCTCGTTCTTCTTTTCGAACGGATTGGATCCCGAATACTCAGTGATCGGCCGCGTAGCGAGATTAATCTGGGCAAAAGCGATAAAATATAAATACAACGGAAACGATAGATCTCAAAAGCTTAAATATCATATTCAAACTTCCGGACGATCTTTACATGCACAGGAGATTGACTTTAATGATATCAGAACTACCCTTCAGGCGCTTTACGCGATCTATGATAATTGTAATTCTTTGCATACCAATGCCTATGATGAAGCGATAACTACTCCGACAGAAGAATCTGTAAGACGGGCAATGGCAATCCAACTGATCATAAACAGGGAATTAGGATTAGCCAAAAACGAGAATCCTCTGCAGGGCTCGTTTATTATTGAAGAGCTCACGGAACTGGTCGAAAAAGCGGTATTGGAAGAATTCAAGCGCATTAATGACCGTGGAGGAGTTTTAGGTGCGATGGAAACGATGTATCAGCGAAGTAAGATCCAGGAAGAATCATTATACTATGAGACTCTGAAACACTCGGGAGAATTTCCGATAGTTGGTGTAAATACTTTTCTTAATAAGAATGGTTCACCTACAATCATCCCTTCCGAAGTAATAAGAGCAACTGAAGATGAAAAGCAGTTTCAAATTGAAGCACTGGAAGCTTTCCAAAAGCGCAATGCGGATCGCTCGGTTCAGCTATTGAAGAATCTGCAGGAGAAAGCCCTTGCGGGTGAAAACATCTTCGAAAGTCTAATGGAAGTATGTAAATATTGCAGCCTTGGCGAGATTTCTCATTCACTCTATGAAGTAGGCGGGCAGTATCGGAGGAATATGTAATGCAGTTTTCAAATCCCGAAATAGATATTACAGACCTTCCCAAAGCTGAAGAAAGCACGCTTGTACCGGTCGATGAGCGCTATTATACAGTTGTGAGCTACAGGCAGGTAGCCTATTGGTGTATCTTTTTTCTGATCACCCTGGTTGTCATGATTATATACAAAGAATTTCACAGTTGGATGATGGCAGGAATTACGCTTTTTGTTTTTGCCGTTATTTGCACTCTAAACTTCAGGCTGACATACCTCGCTTTTAAGAATAAAGCCTATGCGATCAGGGAACATGACATCCTTTATCAGACTGGCTGGCTGCGAAAAAGTCTGCATGTTTGCCCCTTCAATCGTATCCAACATTGCTCTGTGGATGCCGGAGTTTTTGAAAGGAATCTCGGCATAAGTAAGCTTAGAATTTTTACAGCCGGGGCAAATAATTCAGACATTGTAATCCCCGGACTCAGAACTGAAGATGCCGATAACCTGAGGGAGTTAATCAGTCGGAAAAATCAGCAAGAATGAATTCGGGTGTTTGGGGTGAATTCAGTCGTCAGCCTTTAACGGCAGTTTGGCAAATCCTCTTTAAGACCATTTTTCAGCTAATTAAATCACTCTGGCCCCTTATTCTTATAGTACTAGTAAGATCAGATGGGGAAAGGGGTACTGCAGGAGAAATCATTTTTATACTTTTCCCGATTATCGCATTTATAACAGCCCTGATCAATTATCGTTTTTTCAGGTTCAGGATCACAGATGAGGAAATACAGGTAAAAAGCGGCGTTTTTTCCCGCAAACAGATTGCCCTGCCCCTTCAGAAGATTCAGGCTGTTCATATCAATCAAAACTGGATTCAAAAGATCCTGAATATTTCGGAGTTGGCTTTTGATAGCCCGGGATCTGAAGAAGCGGAAGTAAAACTTCAGTTGAAAACTCATGAGGCAGAAAAATTAATGTCTTTCGTGCTTAATAAAAGCACAAATAAAAAAGTGAGTCCAAATAAGGATCTTTTGATTTCCGACTTAAACTTTAAGGATTTGCTCAAGCTGGGTTTAACCGCAAACCATTTTGAAACACTCTTGATTTTGATAGGAGTATTTTTGTCTTTTTTTAATAACATCAAAGATATTCTTAAAGAATACAGCGACAATCTGGTGGAAGTTTCGACAAATCGTATCATTGAAAGCGGTATCATGTTTATCATAATGGGAATATTTGCTATAATTTTACTGTCCGTTATAGTTTCTTTATTTCGGACGATACTAGCATATATAAATTTCCGGATAACAAAAACAGAAAAGGGCTTCAACATCAGCAAAGGCCTGATCAACAGTTCACAGAAATTTGTTCCATTTAATAAAGTGCAATACGTGTCATGGAAGACAAATTGGTTGCGAAAAAAAATGTCCATGTATCTATTCGAATTTCATTCGATCGGCGGTATAGAGATAAAAAGCAATCTGAAAATAAGAATTCCAGTCACTTCAGAATTGGTTCTACAAAGACTTGCGAGTAGTTACACGTCTGACATTCCGGAAATATTTCCAGGCAATTTAAAAGTCCATCAATCATATTTATCAAGAAATACCCTTTTCTTCGGTATACTACCTTCAGTAGTACTCTTCTGGCCACTTTTTTTTCTTGCTGACGAAAAAGCAGTTCTGCTGGCGTTGTTGCCACTTTATACCTTTCTCTACTTTTGGTTATACAGGAGGAAATTCCTCTTTTCGTGGACAAGTAGTGTTATAAATATTAAATCGGGTGTTTTTGGAAATCATACTGTCATATTAAAATGGGAAAACATACAATCGGTGAAAATCTCCCAAAGCCTTTACCAACAGCGAAAATTTCTTGCCGATCTGATCCTACACACGGCTGGCGGCACTGTCACAGCGCCCTATATTCCATTGGAAGCCGCCAGAGAACTTCAAAATTTCGCTTTATATAAGGTTGAGAGTGAATAAAAACATTCTTTTTTAATTTGTAATTTCTATAATATGAATTTAAAAACCGTTTTTTAAAAACTATATTTAGTCCTTAATCAAAAAAATATGATGAAGTATTTATTAATTATTTTTTCTTGCATTTTTATTTCAACCGGTGCTAGTGCACAAGGATTTAAAAAACTCTTTAATGGTAAGGATCTCAGCGGATGGAAAATC
>JAZKHM010000203.1:0-2785 GCA_040385405.1 Bacteroidota bacterium
TGCACAAGGATTTAAAAAACTCTTTAATGGTAAGGATCTCAGCGGATGGAAAATCCACGGTACTGAAAAGTGGTATGTTGAAGATGGTACCCTGGTTTGTGAAAGCGGACCCGAAAAAAAGTATGGTTATCTTTCAACTGAGAAAACTTACAAAAATTTCATACTAGAATATCAATTCAAGCTTGAAGCGAATGGCAATAGCGGTGTTTTCATCCGTTCAACCATTGACGGGACCAAGATTAGTGGATGGCAGGTTGAAGTCGCCCCTCCAGGAAGCAGTACCGGTGGCATCTATGAATCTTACGGACGAGGCTGGCTGATAAAACCAACACCTGAAGCGGAAAAAGCATTAAATCCGGACGGATGGAATAAAGGAAAGATTAGCGTAATTGGCGATGAAGTAACCACCTGGTTGAATGGCAAACAGATGGTCACTCTTAAAGACTCAAAGATTGGCGCAGGCCAGGGCTCTATTGCTCTTCAGATTCATGACGGAGGTGGAATTAAAGTTCGATGGAAAAAAATCCGTATATCAGAACTTCCATAAGATTAACTCAATTCCTATAAGTAAATCATATATCTAAATATGAAGAATAAATCAGAATCCTCGAGAAGAGGCTTTCTTAAGGCACTTGGTGTGACTACCGCTGCCGTTGCCGCTGGTTCCGGTGTATTTGCAAGCGAAAATGAATCTAAGTCTGTTGAATTTAAAATTCATAAAAGACAATTCTCGGGACCCAATGATAATGTAAATATTGCCTTGATAGGTGCAGGTGGTATGGGCACACAAGATACAATAGTCGCCTTGCAAGTACCTGGTGTAAAATTAGTGGCTGTATGCGATCTATATCAGGGACGGCTGGATAATGCTAAAAAACGTTGGGGACAGGATATTTATACTACACGGATTTACAAAGAGATTTTAAGTCGCCCGGATGTTGACGCCGTAATTGTAGGAACACCTGATCACTGGCACCAACAAATATCCATTGACGCGATGCGTGCAGGAAAACATGTTTACTGCGAAAAGCCCATGGTGCATGACATCACAGAAGGACCTGCCGTAATAAAAGCACAAAAAGAGACGGGGAAAATATTCCAGGTTGGAAGCCAGGGAGTTTCATCACTGGGGAATGAAAAAGCTAAAGAGCTGCTGAAAGATGGTGCGATTGGCCAGCTGAATTTCGCGGAGGGATTCTGGGCAAGAAATTCTCCCACAGGTGCCTGGCAATATCCCATACCTGCAGATGCATCTCCGGAAACTGTTGATTGGGAAACCTTTGTTTCAAATACTACAAAAAGACCATTCGATGCTACCCGGTTCTTCAGATGGAGAAACTACCGTGATTACGGCACTGGAATGGCAGGCGATCTGTTCGTTCATCTTTTTTCAAGCCTTCATTTTATAACAGATTCATTCGGACCTGAAAAAATTTACGCTTCCGGAGGCCTGCGCTACTGGAAGGATGGGCGCGAAGTACCAGACGTAATGCTTGGTATTTTCGACTACCCTGAACAGGTACAGGCACACCCGGCGTTTAATCTTTCCTTAAGATGTAATTTTATCGATGGTACGAGTGGAAGCACCTTTCTAAAGCTGGTTGGCAGCGAAGGCTCGATGGATATTGGCTGGGACAGCGTTACACTTAAACGCAATAAGCCTGTAGTTTCCGAAGATCCTTTTTTTATCGAACAAATGAAAAAAGCAGGTACACCAATCGATGGGCGCAAGCGGATTCTCCCTCCTGAAGAATTTACATTTTCAGCAGAAAAAGGATATAAGGGCGGTCCATACGATCATATGGCAAATTTCATTAACGCCATTCGCAACAATGGAAAGGTAGCCGAAGATGCGATTTTTGGTTATCGTGCTGCCGCTCCGGCGTTATTGTGTAACGACAGTTATAATAATGACACCGCAATGCTATGGAACCCTGAAAAAATGCAGGCAGTTAAGAAAAAATAGAGACAAGTTTCCTTTTACTGGTAGTTTAATACTGGCGACGTGTTCGTTATTTCTTGAACCAACAATGAACGGGACTATGGAAAGACTAATAAGGGTTAATAAAAAGTGATACTTCAATAATGGGAACAAGCGAAAGTTTATTTGATGGCAAGAGTCTTGCCGGCTGGCATGCTTTTAACAAGCCGGGAGAAATAGAAAACTGGACTATCATAGATGGTGCAATGGTTTGTTTGGGGGCTGCAGAAGGTGACACGGGGGGTGATATTGTATCCGACAAGGAATATGAAAATTTTGAACTTAGCTGGGAATGGAAAATTGATAAGGGTGGAAACAGCGGAGTTATGTACCACGTGGTTGAAGACGCTAAATATAAAGCGCCCTGGGAAACCGGCCCGGAATATCAACTGGTTGATGATATCAGTTACCCAGTAAAACTTGAATCCTGGCAACTTACGGGTGGCGATTATGCAATGAACCCTCCAAGCGACAAGAAAAAATTAAACCCGGTTGGGCAATGGAATTCCAGTAAGATTGTATTTGATAAAGGCCATGTTGAACACTGGCTTAATGGAGACAAAATCGTTGAATTCACTGCATGGGATGCCAAATGGGAAAATGAGAAAAATACTGGCAAATGGAAGGATTATCCTGATTACGGTTCCGCAAAAAAAGGCAGAATTGCATTACAGGACCACGGTAATAAGGCCTATTTCAGAAACATTACCATCAAAGAACTATAACATAAAAAAGTCCCCTGAATATTCGAGACCACTGAAAAAGTACTTCGTTCATGAAGGTAAGAGTAAGAAAGCGATTAAG